>CALJNB010000005.1 GCA_937981985.1 uncultured bacterium | reverse complement strand
TCTATCGTTTAGAATTTCACAACCCACCAATTCGACCCACATCCCGGGCCCTCCGTAAGCATCTAAACTACGGGGAAAAGGTTTACGCGGCCAAACAACGTTACGCGATGGAATCACATAGACTTGCTTTTCGTTTTGAATAAAAGCTTCATAATCTGGATCCTTAGGCTGTTCACCGCCGTAATAGGCAGTTAGATTCGTGATCGTCAAACATCCGACCTTCGAAAGTTTCACCAATGCGCTAGAGTCATCGGCAAATAGGGTCAGCGTTTCTTGTTCACCTTTTTTAGAACGAATATTGATCGTTAGATCGCCGCCAATGACATCCACTATCTCTGCACCTTGTGCAGCCACCTCGATTGGCTCCAATAAGCCGGTAACACTAACCGTCTTATTCTCATCACTCAGATTGAGGAGATAAATTTGAGTTTCGCCGTACATGTAGCTTCGATACCCAAACCAGCCTGCACCGGAAAGGTGTCCAACGGCTCCTATGATAAGAAGGCCGCCAAGAAGTAAACCTAGATATAATAGGCGCTTTCGCCATGGGGATGGAACTATGATCTCTTCCATGATGCCTACTCGCTATCCAAGGTTTTTGTGGAGATCACGCGTCGGTAATCGCTTCGTCGACGATCATTTTTTGTTCGATAAGATGCGCCTCTTTTACACCGGTCGCAGGACTTGCGCTTGCTGGTCGCCCGATGAACTTCGGAAACTTCTTTTCATCCAATGCTTCGATGAGCAAAGGAAACATGTAGGACCAAGGTCCCATGTTTTTTGGCTCTTCTTGGGCCCAAACCACCTCAACGTCGTTTGGATATTTAGCGATTTGAGTTTTTAAATCAGCTATATTTAGAGGGTAGAGTTGTTCTACACGGATAATCGCGATGTCGTCCCTACCCTCTTCAACCGCAGCTTCGTAAAAGTCATAATATACTTTCCCGCTACAAAAAATGACCCGCTTTACCTTGTCGGACGAAAGTTCTCGCACCTCAGGAATAAGTTTTTGCAGACCACCTTCGCTTAGATCGCTAAGCGCAGAGCTTGCACCTTTATAACGCAATAGACTTTTTGGCGTCATAATCAGAAGGGGTTTACGCACTTTATCGATCATATGTCGTCGGATTGCGTGGAAGTATTGGGATGGCAGTGTGAAGTTACAAACGAACATATTATCTTCGGCACATTGTTGGAGGTAGCGTTCTACCCTCGCCGATGAGTGTTCTGGTCCCTGTCCCTCGTATCCATGCGGAAGCAACATCACAATGCCCGATAAACGTTTCCATTTATCTTCTCCCGACGTAATAAATTGATCGATAATGATCTGTGCACCGTTTGAAAAATCACCGAATTGCGCTTCCCAGATGGTGAGCGTTTCGGGTTTATCAAGGCTGTAACCATACTCATATCCGAGAACGCCCTGTTCAGATAAACAACTATTAAAGACTTCAAAAGAAGCACCGTCTATCTGCCGAAGCGGCCAGCTTTTTTCGCTATTTTCATCGGTCGTAATCGCCGCATGTCTATGACCGAAGGTTCCGCGAACGGCATCTTGGCCGCAAAGTCGTATCGGCGTCCCTTCGGAAATAAGAGATGCAAACGCCAAAGACTCAGCAGCGCCCCAATCTAAAGAAGCCTCGCCATTGACCATTTTTTTCCGAGTTGCAAATAGTCTTTTGACCGTTCGATGAACGTTTAGACTCGGATCAAGATGAGTAATTTTTTCGCCGAGTTCTTTTAAAGTCTCGATAGGAACTCTTGTATTGACCGTCTGACCGTTATCAATCGCACCACCTCGATATTCGGTCCAACGCCCCTGCAACGAACAAACATCAGGACGAATCGGGTTCTCGCGAATCGCTTCAAAGGTCTCCGCGTACGCTTCCAATCTGGAGTTCCACTTTTCGTCTATTTGAGCTTGAGTTAAAACGCCCTCACTAACAAGGGCTTTCCCATATTGCTCGCGAATAGGGACGGTGGCATCAATCGCTGCATACATTTTAGGTTGAGTGAAACGAGGCTCATCACCTTCATTATGCCCATAACGACGGTAACAGATAAAATCGATAACAACGTCGGTTTTAAATTTCTGTCGATAACGCATTGCAAGCTTGGCGACGCGTACACAGGCTTCCGGATCATCGGAATTTATGTGAAAAATCGGGATCTCCAAAATTTTCGCGATATCAGTACAATAGGTGGTCGATCGACTTTCGCCAGGCTCGGCGGTAAAACCTACCTGATTGTTGATTACAATATGAATGGTTCCGCCGACATCATGTGCATCTAATTTCGCAAGATTCAACGTTTCGGTAACGATTCCTTGCCCCGAAAAAGCCGCATCTCCGTGAAGTAAAAAAGGAGCTAGCTTAGTTTTTCTTTGCGCACTGGCGTCGTTGTCTTGTTTAGCTCTAACACGTCCAACTACGACGGGGTTTACGAACTCGAGATGACTGGGGTTAAAGGAGAGCGATAAATGAACGCTCTTTTCGTCACTGGTCACGTAGTTGGTTGAATAGCCCATGTGGTACTTCACATCACTTGAACCCAGCGCACTTTCTGGATCTGGTGCTTTTTCAAACTCCGACAACATCACTTCTGCGGGTTTGCCCATGATGTTTCTTAGCACGTTGAGTCGACCACGATGGGCCATACCAATGATGACTTCTTCGAGGCCAAGATTTGCTCCTTCATCTAACATTGCATGAAAAAGCGGAATAAGAGCATCGCCACCCGTTATTCCAAATCGTTTTGCACCGATGTATTTTTTGTGAAGAAACATCTCAAATGCATCAGCGTCGCAAAGTTGTTCGAAAATACGAATTTTCTCGTCGGCGCCTTTTAAAGGAGAATATTCATTGAGCTCAATTTGCTGCCGCAACCATAGACGACGTTCTGCCTGGGGGATATCCCAGAACTCAACCGCTACGTGTTTACAGTATAGATGCTTTAAACGTTCTATGAGTTCGCCAAGCGTAACCTCTCGATCCCCGAAAAGGCTTTTGTACAATACAGGAACCTTGAGGTCATCGTCGGTAAAACCATGATGAGAGGGTTCAAGTCCAGGCGGAGAATTCACTCGCTGACGTCCCAACGGATCAAGATCGGCGACCAAGTGTCCGCGCAATCTGTAAGCTCGAACCAAAGCCGCAACTCGCGCTGCGAACTTGGCTGTTTTTGAGGGTGTCTTAACCGCCGATTCCTTATCGTCCTGTGGTTGATATTCGGCATCAGTGAGCCCTAAAAGGTTCGATGCGCCACCACCGGCTATCTGCACTGGTTCGAACACCGACCTCGGTACAAAGCCTGGACGAACGCGCCCACTTGCATGCCCGTTCGGAACGGAGCCAAAATATTCTTCGAATAATGGCTTCCAACTAGGATCAACAGAATCGGGATCTACTACATATTGTGAATAGAGATCTTCGATGAAAGGCAGATTATCTCCGATGAGGAGATCTTTAGAGTTTTTCACGGGCCAACTTCTATGTGAGGATTGTTACGGCATCCGTGAACATAGTTACCAAAAATTGTTAACCCGTAAACATTATTTAGCTATGTAGACATTATTTTTTGGGAAATTTGTACTCTTCTATTTCGTTTCGCTTTCCAACGATCTATTTTGTATTCATGAGCGACACGAAGACGACTACAGAAGCCGAGTTCGAGACCCTTCCGAAAGAAGAGCCGGACGCACAACTTATCGCCAAGGACGCCTCTGATCTTCACCCTTTGTTAATGCACGCAATGGATTTGCGCCAGATGCCTAAGGGTAGACGTTTTTTAGGGGGGTTAGGTTTTGGGTTCAAGTCAATCGCTTTTCTCTTTAAAAACCCCAAACTGTGGTCAGCAGCATTAGTACCTGCTGCAATTAATATAACGCTATTTTTGATAACAACCACGCTTCTATTCTATTATCACGGTTCGATTTTGGAGGAAGTTTGGGCACGTCCCGACATTTGGTATTTCATCATATTGTGGTGGATTGTGCGCATTCTTATCATTCCACTTTTTGTAATCGTGTCCTATTTTTTCACGCTCATCATCGGCACGATCATCGCGGCTCCCTTTCTAACAACGCTCAGCGAAAAAACGGAATCCATTTTCATTGGCCACGAAGTAAAGGGCCCAACCGATATGGCATCTAACGTCCGAGGCGTTATGACTGCGTTAGTATACGTTTGCGTTTACATCGTGTGCATGATTCCCATATTTTCGTTAAACATTCTTCCGTTTATCGGGTCGGTACTCTCCACAGTCTTGGGAGGTATTGTTAGCTCCTTTTTCATCGGCCTTGAATATACCGATTATGTATTTGATCGGCGTGGCTACCGTCTGAAGAAAAAATTTGGAAGCGTTTGGAATGAAAAGCCGCTTTGTGGTGGATTTGGACTGGGAACCAGTTTCCTACTTTGGATTCCATTGGTTAATTTTCTCACAATGCCGATTGCAGTGATCGGTGGAACGGCCATCGCTATCGCTATCGACGAAGTAGAACCTTTTGAAGAAGATGCTGAACAAGAAAGCTAGTCCATAGGGAACATTTTATCGAGGAAATCGACGACCTCCTCCAAGGGCTTTGAATTGAGGTCCACTACCATCTCACTCCCCTCATCAAAGACCGCAATACAAATCTGCCTTCTTCAAAAATGCGTAACTCTTCGGTGGTTATTTCGTCTTCAACACTCTTGTTCGTGACTTCTTCATGATGGGCTCCGGATAAAAAATTTACATGTCCGTTTATACAGCAATCGTTATGCCAATTTCCTCATGAACGTGAGCGTTGAACCGTTTTTTTTAGAGACCGCCTAAGTGGCTTTAAACAAATAAGTGGCTTTAAACAAAGGGCACATAGGAAATTGATATGGACAAGCTTCACGGCTATCCCATCGTGCTTTTAGCTCCTCATATTTTTGGTGCCGCCTCAAGTAATACTCAGAAATCTGAGTTGTCGAACGAACCCGTTCCGGTCCGAACAGGTTGGGTGACCTCTATTGCAACTAAAAATATACCGCTGTATACATTCTGCCCTAATCTTAAAAAAGGCAGCATTATGACTTCAAAAATAGAAAAAGTTCTCTACACCGCCAAAGTTAAAACCACCGGCGGAAGAATCGGCGAAGCAACATCTTCAGATGGAAATTTGAAAATTCAACTTCAAAAACCGACCGAACTCGGCGGCACCGGAACGGCAGCAAATCCCGAACAACTATTCGCTGCAGGATACGCTGCATGTTTTATTGGTGCGATGAAATTCATTGCAGGAACTGAAGACGTCACGCTTCCGGAAAGTATGAGCGTCAACACTGAAGTAGACTTTGGGCCCATCGAAGTGGGCTTTGGTGTGAGCGTGAGAATGCTTGTTGATATCCCAGGCTACGCAGATGCAGAGAGTCTAGTGGAAAAAGCCCACAAAATTTGTCCCTACTCAAACGCAACAAGAAATAATATCGACGTAATTTTCACCGTTACAAAATAAAACACTCAAATCCAAAATCAGGGAAACAACCATTTCGGTTTCGTTAGAAGTCGTCTACCTGCTTTTGTTGCGTCTCAGACAAGGTTGGCTGGGTTTCTAATAGATCTTTAATTGGATAGAAGTTATTGCTTAGTTGGGCAGAAAACTATAAATTCAAGGCCGCGCGAGGACGTCTATATTGAAGTTCTGTTTAACGACGTTCGAGATTTATGAGTATGAAATTAGAAAACGCCAAATATATACTGCCCAACGCATTTACGATGGCCAGCTTGTTCGCCGGATTTAATAGCATCTATCTTTCCATTACGGCCACGGGGGTGCATGAAATGTCCTTAGCCGCGTGGCTTCTCGTTTTTGCAATGCTATGCGATGGCGCTGACGGAAGAGTTGCTCGCATGACGGGATCTGAATCAGAAATCGGAGTGCAACTGGATTCATTGGTGGATGCGATCAGCTTCGGTATTGCGCCTGCATTCCTACTCTACACGTGGGGACTAACGCCGCTGGGTTTACTGGGGAAGTTCATCGCGTTTCTTTTCGCGGCTGCTGCCATTATTAGACTCGCTCGATTCAACGTTACGGCCAACCAACACGAAGGAGTAATGAAATACTTCTTTGGACTTCCTACTCCTTTGGCCGCAGGTGCTGTCGTTTCTATCATTATGGCACATCTTGCATTAACTGGAAGAGTCACCACTGGAGCCACCTGGGCAGTTGCAATAATGGCCATTTTGCTCGGCGGCTTGATGGTATCCAATGTTAAATACAGAACCTTTAAAGACATGAAATTTAGTACGAAATCGATCCTAGTCATTGCCTTATTGGTTTGCGGATCGGTTATTTTAGGGGCGTACACGCGACCAAGTGCCGCTTTTGTAGCGATTATGATTCTCTATATTTCTTTGGGTTTATTCGGCACGCTCGTCAGTTGGAGCAAAGCTATTTTCGGCGACGATGATATTTCTGACGAAATTTCGGAAAGCGAACTTACCGAAGAACGTTGGAGATAAGTGTTCCAAAAAATCAAATCTAAAGTTCTTGGGACTGTTGACCGAATTCCAAAAGAGACTTGGGCCCGGATCGAAGAAATGGAAGCCGGACAAAACGAATACGGATTTGATCCCTTTGGGTTTGAGCCTGAATTTCTTAAGTATATCGGACCTCCGATATACTTTTTTCATAAAAAATATTTTAGAAGTAAAATAACGGGGCTAGAAAACGTACCCGATACTGGCGCTTGTATATTGGTGTCTAATCATTCCGGACAAATCGCATTGGATGGAATGCTGATCGGTGCAGCTTGCATGTTCGATAAAAAGCGTCCACGAATGATCCGCAGTATGGTCGAACATTGGATTCCAACGCTTCCTTTCGCCTCATGGGTTTTTGCGCGATCAGGACAAGTCACCGGAACTCGAGACAACGCACGCCTGCTTTTGGAACGCGACGGTTGCTTATTGGTCTTCCCCGAAGGCGTTAAAGGAATAAGTAAAACCTACGATCGCGCGTACGAGCTTGCTAACTTCGGTTTGGGCTTTATGCGCCTAGCTTTAGAAACCCAGACCCCCATCATTCCGATTGGAGTTGTCGGCGGCGAAGAACAGATTCCATCAGTTTGGAACATCGAATCCTTAGCCGGCGCGGTGGGTATACCATCTTTTCCCGTAACCCCGCTAGGCGCCCTACCCCTTCCAGTAAAATATCATATCCATTTCGGCGAACCGCTTTTATTCGAAGGGAAAGCGGACGAGGAAGATCGTGCGATTCGAGATAAAGTAGACGTTGTTACTAAAGCTATCGAAAAATTAATCGACAACGGACTTACCGAAAGGACAGGATTTTTCTTTTGAAAGAACGCAAAAAGAGAAAGCAACGCGTCATCATCACAGGAATCGCCGGACGTCTAGGTTTAGCTTTGGCGCGTCGGCTGCATCGCCGATTCGATGTCATCGGCGTTGACCGACGAAAAGTGAAACATCTCCCCAAAGATATTCAATTTGAACGCGTCGATATCCGTCGCCGACGTTTCGAAGATGTCTTCAGAAGAGAACAAATCGACGCCGTTGTTCATCTCAATATCATGCATGATCCGCGCTCGACCGACGCTGAACATCACGACTTCAATATCAACGGCACCAAAAAATTATTCGAACTTTGTGCAGAACATCGCGTCGGGAAAGTAGTCGTTCTGTCTTCGGCGAATGTATACGGGCCCGATCCCAGAAACCCTCAATTTTTGACCGAAGACGCTCCTCTCATGGGGGGGCAGAATTTCGACGGCATCCGGGATCTCATCGGCCTCGATATGTTTTGTAATACTTTTTTCTGGCGCCATCCTGAAATCGAAACCGTCATTCTTCGCCCCGTACATATCGTTGGCCAAGTCAATAACGCCCCCAGTCGCTTCCTACGCCTAGACACCCCGATTACCCTTCTTGGCTTCGACCCGATGTTGCAGCTTATTCACGTTGAAGACCTCGTTAGCGCCTTTGAACGCGCTCTCATCCCGGGAATTCGCGGCGTGTACAACATTGCCGGCCCATCGCCGGTCCCCCTTTCTTACATGCTCGAAAAGTTAAGGCGCAAACCACGGCCGATGCCAGAAGCGATGGTTAGAGGATTATTGAAAATGGGCTGGGCAATCAAAGTTTCCGATTGGCCATGGCCTGAATTAGACCATATTAAATATGTTTGTATGGTTGACGATTCGCGCGCTCGCGAGGAATTAGGCTTTACCCATACTCACGAAATTGACGATATTGTGCGCGAAATTCTCACCCGACCCTTGAAATAGAACTAGGTACTCAGCATGAACATCTCAGATTTGAAGATCATCGTCACCGGCGCAGCGAGTGGTATAGGAAAATGTTTCACGGCGGAACTCATCGCTCTCGGTGCGCATGTGATGGCTGCCGACATTAACGAAGCTGGATTGTTTGAACTACGTGATGAAATCAACTCCGATAAATTAGAAATTTTCCAAGGCGATATTTCTGACGAACAGCACGTTATCGACCTCGTGAAGAAAACCGTTGAATCTTTTGGAATGGTAAACGGACTCATCAATAATGCCGGGATTTTTAGAGACTCCTTATTGGTATCGGTAGACAAAGACACAGGTAACATCAGAAAGATGTCTCTAAACCAGTGGCAAAAAGTAATCGATATCGACCTCACAGGTCCTTTCTTATGTACGAGAGAGACTGCCGCCGCGATGATCGAAAACGACAGCGGGCCAGGTGTCATTATTAACATTAGCTCGGTCTCGCGCCATGGTAATCGCGGTCAATCCAACTATAGTGCGGCAAAAGCAGGTCTGGTTGCCGATACAAAACTATGGGGTGAGGAACTGGCTAAATACGGTATTCGCGTCGGTGCGATCTCGCCGGGTTTTGTTAAGACGCCGATTTTGGAAGCGATGCGACCTGAAATTCTTGATCGCGTCTTGAGAGCCGTGCCACTTAAACGGGCGGCTGAACCCAGAGAAATATTTTCGGCTGTAAAATTTATTATTGAATGTGATTATTTTACGAGCCGTTGTGTTGATGTGGATGGCGGCGTTACAGTTTAATGGGCACACCTTTAGAATTAGAACAATAAATTGATATGGAAGGCGAACCCCAATATAAACCGTCTTGGGAACCTATTGTGAATTAACGCAAATATAATTGCGAAAGCAATTCGTGCCAATGCTAGAAACATATCATTTAATAATGAGACGACGACCGAAGAAGGCGATTGACTTGGTTTCACGATTAGTATTATGCCCGCCGTACAGATGATTGAATGATGATTATTACAAACGAGAGTTAACATAAAATGATGAAGCCAAAACATTCTAACGCTGTTCCAAACTTTGTACGCCCTATCTCCTTACTATACTTTCTTATCTTCTCGACTTTAATGAGTTGCCAGGACGATAGTAATCCAAACGTCGCTGATAACGAGAGTATTCGAGATACGGAAATAAGCGACTTAGCTGATATTGGTAATACCTTTGCGGATGTGGGTATCTCGGTTGATGCAACAAAAGAACAAGCTTCTGACGCTGAACCGCCTAGAGATGTTAGCGATTCCGACGGGCAAGCAAAGATTCGATTCGCGACGTGGAATATTTACTATCTGGACAAACTTGGTGAAGGAGACCAAGTACAAAGAACTGCCGAAGATTATGTTCGATTGAAAAAATATGTAACAGAACTGGATGCCGACGTTATCGCCCTACAAGAAATTCGCGGAGTCGACGGTGTGCGCACATTATTTGATGAGTTGGATTGGGACGTCGCGTGCGAGAACAGAAACTCAAGTCAAAACGTATGTATTGTAGTTCGCAAATCCAGTCAGTTCAAAATAGAGCGACACCCGGATTTGGAGAGCATTCGGCGAGGTAATCCGGGTCTTCGAGCCGGCGTGGATATTACGGTGGCACGACCCGGTTATCAAGATATTAGGATATTGGCCGTCCATCTGAAATCTGATTGCTTTATCGGGACTACTGCCGATGGTTGCGAGGTTTATTTTAACCAGATTGTAGAGTTAGAAAAATGGATCGATGCGCGGGCTGAAACCGAGCAAGCCTTTATGGTGATGGGCGACTTCAATCGATTTCTAACAGCAGATGATAGCGCGTGGCTCGAGATTAACGACGGTCAACCCGCCAGGTCTACTTTGAAGAAATCCATCGCCGAAGGGAACGCACCGTGTTGGGGAGGCATGTTCTTTAATTATGTCGACCATCTTATCTTGGGAGACCAAACACAAATTTGGCTGACCGAATCCGAACAAATCGTTTTTGAAGAAACAGACTTTGAGGCTAATTATCAAACACTCTCGGACCATTGTCCAATCTGGGCTGATTTGCTTATTCCGACCATACCTTTAGATTGATCTACTAAACGTATTCGCTAAAGAGCACCGAGATATTCGCGACATCGGCGTCCAAGATTTGACATCGGTTCAAGATCTGAACATTTTTGGAAATGTTCGATTGCTCCGGGTGCACCCGATTCTTGTTTTGCTTTTCCCGCATGAAAATGGGGTTCCGCATAATTTGTGGGACACAATCGAATAGCCTCCTCCCATGCTCGCAACGCTTCGTTTCGATAGCCTAGTTTCTGATTCGTGAGTCCGAGATTATTATGAGCTAAACACATCCCCGGCTTGAGAAAAATCGCCATCTTAAAATGCTCAGCGGCTTCTCGATATTTGCGCAGATTAAACTTGGACCACCCAAGATTATTATGAGCTAATTCATGGGTAGGATATAAGGGCTCTTCAAGTAATTGTTCGAACTCGGTCTGCGCCTTTCGCCATTGTTCCATCGCAAGGAAAAGTGTTCCCAAATTGTTTCGCGCGATATGAAACTTCGGATCTATCTCCAAGGTTCGCATAAAGTATTGTTGGGATTTCGCATAATCGCGACGCCCCATGTAAATAAATCCGAGAAGGTGGTTGGCTTCCACATGTTCGGGATCCATCTCGATGGTCTTCAGGAGTTCTTTTATTGCAAGTGGAATCTCGTGATTTTCAAAGTACGATGACGCCATTTGGTAATGCCAATGGGTCTTCTTTTTCAAGTCTTTTTCTTTCTTTTTCTGGGATGCGCCACAACTCATGAACAGAGAAAAGACACAGGCGAGTAGAAGAATTTGTGTTTTCATTGTAGATCCCTTCCGTGGGGTGCGCGACGTCTGCCATAGACGCGCTCAATAACTGGTCTTACTATCCATTTAACAAGAGAAATATCAACCTTTTATGTCTTTAAGTTACCGCGAAATACAAGAAGTTGTAGAAAGTCTCCAAAAAGAACTGTTCTCAACCAAGGGACCCGAAGGGTTTGTTAGCCTACAAAAAGTTTACGAACGCGATTCCAATACCGTTGTGTTGCAACTGCGCGCCAACCGTCAAAGCTACTTTCTACTACTTTCCTCAACCGATCGTCTGACACGCATCTACGCCGTTGAGACAAAACCAAGACAACCCAAAACCCCAACAGCGTTCACGATGGCGCTCCGTAAGTACGTCATCGGCGCATTTCACGAAATCACCCTTTCTAAAAACGACCGTGTCATCACCTTAGATTTTGGAACAGCAAAAATTATTGCAGAACTTTCAAACATCCATGCCTCGCTTATCCTAGTTGATGCCGAAAACAAGGTCATCTCTGCCACAAATTTTGGCCAACGTATCCGTCCAGGCTGCGAATACAAGCCCCGGACCGAACCCGAAGATAATTCAACCACTTTCTTTACTGGAAAAACGAAAACGCGGTTTGAAACCCTCGATGACCTCCGTGACCACTATGAAGCTTTTACTACGGCAACCGAAGCCCAAGCGATTCGAACGGTGATTTCGAAGGGAATCAAACGAAAGAAAAAGCACCTTCAAAAGATCGTCGCTAAACTCAACGGAGAATTACTACGTAGTGAAGAGGCTGAACATTTTCAAAAATGGGGCACGCTACTGCAGTCCAAAATTGGACAAGTTCCACGAGGAACAGAAATCGTAGATGTTGTCGATTACTATCAAGAAAAGCTTCCCACGATTCAAATTGAAATCGATAAGAAGAAATCACTACAAGAGAATATCGAACGCTTTTTCCATCAGTACAAACGCCTAACCGGCGCCGTCGACCGCATATTGGGGCGTATCGATAAAATTGAAAAAGAACTCGCAATCGTCAGTGCGCTAGAAATCAAGTTAGTAAAAACAACAACCATTGAAGACTTAGAAAAACTATTTAAAGAAGCCAAAAAGCAGAAGATACTAAAAGCCAAACAAAAAAAGCAAAACGCCAAGACAAAAGAAGCACGTGTTCCTTATCGCACTTACCTTAGCGGAAGCGGCGTCGAAATCTGGGTGGGAAGGAGCTCTAAAGACAACGATATTCTCTCCTTAAAATTGGCTAAGGGAAACGATGTCTGGCTGCATGCACGGGACTGGCAAGGGTCACATGTCTTATTACGTACCACGATCGCGAAACTGAAAAGCGAAGACCTAATCGACGCGGCGATGTTAGCGTTGCACTTCTCCAAAGGTAAAAATGATTCAGGTGCCGAGATCACCTATACAAGCGCCAAACATATCAAAAAACCCAAGGGTGCTCCTCATGGGTTGGTTAGCGTCGCGTCTGGTAAATCTATCGCCGTACGACTCGATCCATTGCGCCTTGAAAAATTACTGGCAACACTGAAAGCTTGAGAACATGGTTGTGAAAGGAAACGATATTTCAAATTCTGCCTCGGCGATCAACGCGGAATCTCGTCTAATGATAAAGGGAATTTCGTGCCCTCATTGTGACGAATTTTTTTCTGATGCCGCCGCCGATTGGCTCGACGGATATAGCGAAGGCCGCCGGGATACCTTAGCTGAGTTCGACGCTCAAGAACGCGACGGATTAATACGCATAAGGTGCGAATTGTGTGAAGAACGTTCGTGGATAAATTTTTTCTCTAAAACTGCAATACGAAGCCGATGAAAGTAGAGCTGAAAGAAATGATGGTCGCGGCGGCATTCGGGCCTCTTGGTTTTGGTTGTTCGGAAAAAGAGTTCCTCTTTCATTTTAGCGAACCTGACGACGTATTTGAATATGATAAAGAAATGGGCGGGAAAATATTCCTCTATGGCAGTTACGAATTTTCTTTTTGGAAGAACGCCTTCTTCTATTTTCAAAACGACAGCGTGAACGCGGGTATAATAGATTTCGATAACATGTTCGTTAACCGATCTTCTTTGACCATCGACCCGTGGTTTTTAACACCCAATACATATTTTTCGTTAGAGAACGTTTTGACAATTCTCAACGCGGAGAAAATTGCGTTTAACATTTCTGATTACAAGGTTAATCAGAAATTACAACCAGGTACGTCTATCGTTACGTTGGAAAACGGCGCTTATATGGACTTCGTTTACAGCACATCGATTTTGAACTTAGAGCGGAAAGAAAAACATACCTCGTCGAAAGAAGAGATTCTCGAAAATGAAGAGGACTTTGTGCTGAATGGCTTTCGTTTCCAAGATCCGGATTGGTGAAAGTCCAACGAGACGCGGGGTTTTAGGGAACGGGTTGGAGAGACTTTTCTCCGAATTATTATGCAGCGTTTTTAACTGCCCTATTTTTTTCGGGTCTGTTGTCTATTTATTTACCGCACCGTGCTTGATTCCATTGGCCGCATCTCGAATACGAATATCGGCGTGCGACTTATAGCGCGCCAAGGTACTCGCTGAATCGGCCCCCCCTATCTTACTGAGTGCAGAAACGTAAACAATCGTAATCGAACGTGAAGCACCTTTGAGTCCTTCTATCAAAGGCTTAACCGCCCGAGTGCTTTTTCTTTCCCCTAGGGAACGTGCGGCAGATATTTTTACCGACGCGTAACGATCTTGAAGTCCTTTGATCGAAGCCGATTCACTCTCTGAGCTACCGTCTTTTATCCGCGCTAAGCTCGCGTGGGCTCCGGCCCTAATTAGCGGCGAATCATCCCTTGTCGCTGAAATTAATACAGATTCCGCTTTTTTGCCGTAAGCCCCCAATCCTTGAATCGCCGATTTTCGCACACGTATATTCTTAGATTCAGACGCTTTAAGAATTACTGAAAAATCAGAACTCTGTCCCAACTCTCCGAGTACTAAAAAGGTCTCCGGATTATCCATCGATGCTTTTGCACGGATTGGCCCTGAGAGTTTAACAACGATTTCGTGTAATTTTTTAGAGCTTCCGCACGAAATCAGTTCTCCAAAACCGAGCCCGTTTTCACATGCGAAAGTATGGATGACTCGGGGCGCACTTTCCTTTTTATTTAACAAACGTTCTGCCACCGTCGCAATTAGAGGCAGGGCGTTTTCGAACTTTGTAAGATCGATCTTCGTTGAAATACGTTTTGCTTGTTTTTTGAAATTATCGACCAGTGCTTTCGTTTCAAACCATCGGCCTCGGAGATCAACCAGCAGCATCTCTGTCTGAATTTCTTCTTCTAGTACGATCTTTTGCCGTTTCGAAAAGAAATTACGCAAGCCACGATTTGCCCCCCTTCTTATTTCGATATCCTCGCTCCAGTATCCCTCAAGAAGAATTGTAAGTGCGCTGTCGGTTCCAATTTCAGCTAAGCTCCAAGCAGCAATTGTACTCAAATAGGGTATGCTTAATGCGTTCTTTAAAAGCGGTACGCTTTGCGCATCTTTGGATCGCCCAAAAGCCCAAACCGCGGCAAATGCAGCGTTAGTGGTAGTGCCTAAATTCGATTTATAAAATCCTCTCAAAGCGCTTTTGGCTTCTTTGGACCCAATACGTCCAAGACTAATGGCTGCTACAACTTGCTCATCATAAACACCGTTTTTGTTTAGAATTTCGCGTAAGGTACCTTCGGCGACTTTTCCACCCGTTGCCCCCAACGCCCATAACGATAAAAAGCGAACAAGGGCTTTCGAGTCTGTGGCAGTCCGAGAAACTGCCGGCGAGGAACGTGGGTCTGCGATCCTAGCAGCCGCCATCAAGGCCGGAACTCGAAGCGGATCCTCCTTATCATCAAGAATACGCCCTACGGCTAAGGCTGCGCCTTTAGTTCGCAATTTCGTAATCAGACGCAGTGATCGTGCCCGTAAGTTTCCGCCTTTCGTTTGAAGCGCATCGATAAGAACGGGCAAGCTTCGCCGTCCAATGTCGGCGATTTCTTTTTTGGCCTGTTGTTTTTCTTTCCCTGTTCCAAAACGTTCAATATCAACAATACTAGCGACGAGTTTTTCGTAGATATCTAACATCATCTCTTTATAAACAGGCTTCGGCGGTGTCCGATAAACGAGTGGGTAAAATTCGGCTTCAATTTCGTCTAGCCGTCCGTCAGACTCTGCCAAGTCAATTGCCTGCTCTCCGGCTCGTCCGATCAGACTTCCGCCAGGGGCTTTTTTCGCGATGAAGATGAACAATTTCTCGGCTTCTTTAAACTTCTTTTGAGCAACGAGTATCTCTGCTAACTGATATTGAATATCAAAGGCACGCGGGTCGATATCAACGGCCTGACGATATTGAACGAGCGCCCCCTCATTATTGCCCATCTTCTGATAAATCTTGCCCAAACGGGCTTGAGCGGCAGCATCGTCGGGGTTCGCTTTCACGGCTAACGTTGCGTAATGAACAGCCTTATCATCTTCAAATAGCTTTAAGCTGTGCTCGGCGATTTGTTGATAATATTCACGCTGACGCACAGGCATTAAAACGGCTAACTTCTCAAGAACTGCTATCGACTTTTTAAGATCCCCGGTTCGAGTGAAGTGCTTCTCCAGACTATTGAGTGCCATAATTTCTAATTTCAGACCTTCTTCACCACCTAACTTTGCGCCTCGTTGTTGGATTTGCTTGAGGATATTTTCGGACTCTTCGTACTCCGCATATTTTGCATGTCCAGCCGCCAGGAAAAAGCCAGCATCTGAATTCCCTTTAACGAAATCCATAGCATATTCACGCATCCGTTTTCTGAGTGTATTCTCTCGGTAATACAAATTAATGATTCGCTTTCGCGCTTCATTGCGGATCAGACTCTTGTCGCTATTTTTTAGAAGAAACTCCCAACTCTCTATCGCCTTGGTAGGTCGTCTTGCTTGTTCGTAGGCTAGCGCGAGTCCACGACGGACATTATGATCTTTAGGTGCGATTTTGACCGCTTGCTCGAAGTAATCGAGTCCTTTTTCGATCAACCCATGGTCACCTAAAACTTGGCCGAGGCGGGCGTAGGCCTCTCCTTTATCGAGGTCGCTCTTCAAAAGCTTGACCCAGACTGAGACCGCCTTATTCGTATCGCCAGATTGAAAATAATATTCACCTAAAGCTAAAATAAATGCGTCATTTTTGGGCTCTAACGCTGAAAGTCTTTTGTAAATTCGGAGTGCGTCTTTTTTGAGGTCGTAATTCAAATAGGCATCGGCCAAGAGAACGTAGGTATCGGTTGATCGTCGAAATCGTTTTTCAATTTTAGAAAGTAAGGACACCGCTTTCTTCTTATTCCCGGATCGAAAATAGACTTTGACCAACTCAAATTGATAACGGGCCTCCCCGGGGGCAACACGAATAAGACTTGTATAAGCCTTTACTATTTTCTTATCATCTCCGCGGCGTTCGAGTATTCTTAATTCTTTTACTCGCGGATCAGGTTGACGACTATTCTTGCGAATCGCCCGCTGATATTGTGTTAGCGCCTTATCCTCCTGCCCTATTTCATCGTATAGATCTCCAAGCAGCATAGCCTGATCGTAATTAGGGTTACGCCAACGCTTTTCATAAAGAGCAATGAGTTCGTTAAGCTTATCAGTACGACGGTACAAGCCGACAATTCTTTGTTCGAGTGCTCGGTGTAACCAATGTCCTTTTTTCATAAGACTTTGTGCTTTCTTAAAAGTCTTAAGGGCTTTTTCGGTTTTACCCATCTTTTCGTAAAGATCTCCCATATCGCGCATCGTGGTCGCTTTGGTTTTAGCATCACGACCTGCAAGTTTTAGTAAAGACTCATATTGAACGAGTGCTTTATCAAATCGTTTGTAACGAATTAGGATTTGAGCATATTCAAGTCGAAGATATTCGCTACGCGGATTGAGTGCGACCAATTTGTCGTAATAATTCGTCGCGCCTTCCCAATCTCGTCGTGCAAACGCCGTGTCCGCTAGTTTCCTAAGAATTTCTTGTTTTTTATCTTTATTCTTTTCTAAACTGAGCGCCTTTTCAAAATCCTTTGCGGCAAGCTCCATTTTTTTCAATTGAATGAATGCCGAACCGCGACTTAACCAAGTCAGTGCATTTTTAGGTTCTAATTCGACGGCTTTTTCGTATTGTTTGAGCGCGTCAGTGTATTTGTTACGGCTCTTAAGAAGATGACCCAAAATAAGGCGATAATTTGCTTTATCGGGGTTTTTCTCGACTTTTTTCTCGTATTCCCCGATCAGTTTATCAAGTTTTTTCCCTTTTCCGACGTAACTAACAAGTCGTTTAAACGCCATGCCCTCAGTGGGCGTACGTTCGAGTAGGGTTTTAAAACGGCGGATAATTTCGGCTTTACGGGCTTCCCCGCCGCTGGTGCTCCAATCCTGAGCCGACAAGGTAGGTGAAAAGAGGAGGAGACAGACAAAAATTATTATTGGATGACGCATAAAAACCCAGCTTAAAACTTCTCTTTAGTATAACGTGAAGAAGCTAGGGTTTCTATTCCAATTATTTGGCGATGTTTTGAGCCCCTACCGCTGGAGGCTTACCGAACCGATAGTCTACAAACGTTTTAAAGCGAAAGGAGGCGTTGTTTTTTCAATGGCATCGATGATTTCGTTGAGAGCAGGCACCGAGATATGTCCAAAAAGATTATAGCTACCTTCGTCGAATATCACCGTGAGTGAGGGATTGACCCCCGAATGAACTTCTAAGGATTTCACATGCTCATATGGAATCTCTTGGGCAGAGGCACCACCGAAAATCCACTTTTGAAATATTTTTATCTCAGATGCGCCGCTGTCAAAAACAAAATAGGTAGTCCTGAAAATTGCAAGGTTCGCCCATGCGAGTGAAAAGAAACCGACAATCAAAAAAACTGAAAGCCAAAAATCCTCTCCTATTTCCACGCCTACTGATTTTTTCCCCCAATAATCGATTCCGTAGTAAACACCGGCGAGTACCGAGCCCAGGAGGAATGCTGAGAAAAATCGAAATACGAAATCGTAAATTCTGGTAGGGAGACGTTTTTTTACATTCACAAATTTTGAAGATTCTTCAATTTCAAACCACATTACACATCCTACTACTTATTCAACTGTCACGTACAAGGGTTCAGAAAACGGCCCATAGATTAACGCTGATTGTTGTAATTTGGCCGAAACGATCTGATAACTATACACGCCGTTAGGGACCACATTCTCATCCACCCAAAAACCATCTTTTACCAAATTAGAAACCATTTCAAGCGGTGAGTCCTCAACGATGTTTCGACGATAAATAATGACATGAGAAAACGCTTGATTTGCTGACTGATCCCACTGAATTTTAATGGTGTTGTTGTTAATCGAAGTTCTCAAATTTTCTGGAGGATTGGGGCCCTTTTCTTTCAGAACGCTAAGTTCTTCACTTAGAAATATCGATTCAGCTTTTTGGGACCGGGCCTGATAGTAGACTTGCTGACCGTATTCGATTCCATCGTCTATTAGCGCTAAACCCTCATGAAGTTCTTTCTCAAATTCGGAAACTTTAATCGACTTCCAGAGTTGAAACTCATCGTCACCCATTGAACGAAATACTTCGACCTCAGGTCCGATGCGGCGTGGCGCGTGCACGCTCAATTTTAAAAATAGTTTCCCTGGTAGGACCTGCGTTGTTTCGAGTTTAATGGAGGGTCGCTTTTGACGAGTATGAAAAGGTGGCTTTAGAACCGCGCACGCTGATATCGCCAACAGACTCGCAATTAGAAGGAGGGGAAAGAAACGACTCAACTTAGAAATTCCAGTTAAGTTTTCCTTGGACGGTCCATGGAATTGATGGCGATACGGTGCTTGTAAAGTCATCAGGATTAGAGCCAAATACCGTATAACGGGCGCGTCCTGATTCAGCGGCTAATCCGTCGAAGGGGAACAACATTCCGGCTTCAATTGTCGCGGTAAAAAGATCGCGCATGATGTAGCTTATAGCGGCGTCAAGTTCTAACCCGAGGAAGCCGCTACTTGCGACTCCGCCCGCTTTGTCCATCACACCGGAAAAAATTGCATCCACTTCAAATTCTAAATGACGACCTGCCGTTTCGAAAAACCGGAGGTTAACACTCGGATTAACGTAGTAGGCATTCGTAATCGTACCGATGACTTCGGTAAAAAGAATGAGATCAACACGATAATCGGGATTGAAACGGAAGAAATTTAAATCGGTGGTGCCTTGGGTTCCCCAAGCTGCCGACTTTCCACCTGAGGCAAAACCACCATTGAGGCCGAATGCAACCGGAGAGTTAAAACGAAATTCGGATTCAAGAGCCAAGCCAAATTGAGTAAGGCTACGTTGAGTTGAGTTTCCGCTATCATCGGTTGTGCAACGTTCTTGGTTAGCGTTTCTAACATCTTCATCGAAACAATTAATCAGCGCTTCGTTATTTTCGGGATCACCTACGGTTTCGTCGGTTACATTATCCACGCTACCGAAAGCGCCAATGGCTTCAATATTGATTTTGATATAGCGATCTTCTTCGGGCTGATAGAGGAGCCGGCCCCAGGCATCAACAATATGCACACTAGCACCGCGATAAATTAAAGTAGGCGGTGCTGTTGGATCGAAAGTGCCGTTCCCGGTGCGCGTCCGAAAGTCGCCCTGCTGATTTTGATATCGGTATTGAATTCCCCCTTCAGGGATCCAAGCATTGTCATTGAGAAGCGCGTTGGACTGTTGCTCTAATTCCTCGCGGGTCCGCGCCACCTTCTCGACAGACAGCGTCCACTGATCGGCTTCATCGATCTGGGAGACATCAGACGGCAATCCGCCAAACGAAAGTGGAGATCGTGTCGTCACCCCTTCGTTAGGGAAATCCCATGTACCGGTGATATAAAATCCAAAAACATTCGTTCTCAGCTTTACCCTATCCACATGATTTCCGTAGTCGCAATCATTACAATCGCCGCCACCGGTATACATACCGAGTCCCCAATCGTCATCCATTCGCCCTGCGTAGAGGGTTGCAAAAACCGTGTTCACTTCACCATAGAGTTCGTTAATTTCCAGCAAGTTTTGGAATAGGTCTGAAGCTTTCCCTGAAAACTGTCCGGCGCTGGCAGCACTATTTCGTAAGGGATCATTCGAAATACCTTCAGCCGATAAAGAGCCCAAGGTCATATTGTGTAAGAATGTCAACTCCGTGTGAATTTTGATATCTTCGGTGATAAAAATTGTGGGTTCGACACGAAGACTAAGATCTGTTGACCAATTCGCCTCTGCTGCTGCGTTTGCAGGATTACCGGTCGGTGTAAAACTTTCCGCGGGCGGAAGAAATGCGGATGTACCTTGAGTATCTAAATCAAAATTGTTCCGAATGCCTGTTCTCAAACGAAATAATCCCGTCCAATCCACGCGCGGATGAACGCGACCGGGAATAATTTGCTCCAATTCCTCTTCGTTGATTTCCTTCATCGGAACGAATTCCTTATCGGCAAGTTCAGCTATTGGAGAAAAGCCACCGTTTTCTTCGGTGTTTTCTTCAGCGCTTTCAGCGGCTTTCTTTTCCTCGGCCGCTTTAACCTTTTCTGCCTCGGCAGCTTTTAACTCTTCTGCCACGCGTAATGCTTCTTCTGCAGCTTGCGCCTCAGCTTTTTTAGCTGCTTCTACTTTTTCCTCTTCCGCCTTTTCGGCATCGCTTTTCTCACCCACCTTTTTCTTTTCTTCACCGTCTTTCTTTTTCGCCGGTTTAGCAGGCTTTGTCGTAGGTTGTTCTTTCTTGGGGGTGTCTTGTGCACTCGCGGTAGATGCAAATGCAAAAGAGCCACATATTAAGGTTATCAAACAGTAATTTATATTCATGAGCCAACTATCCTAAACAACGGAGGGGTATTTGACGGGAAGCTAACCGTGGTTCATTTCTGTGTCAATTCCACCTGGCTGAACTATGTATAATAGGTGTTTTATTCCAAAAAGAACCCAATCGGTGATTTTGCCCCATCCGTGATCTAAAACCTGAATTTTAATGGGATTTTTTAAAAAAAATGCGTATAAAAACCAATCATCTTAACAAGAGAAGAAGCAATGAATCAAAATATGAACGAAATAGTCCGCCAAGCTCAAAAAATGCAAACCCAAATCGCCAAGGTACAAGAGGATATTGGCGCAAAAGAAGTAGAGGCTTCAACGGGTGGCGGAATGGTTGTCGCTATTTGTAACGGGAAGCAAGAGTTGCTATCAGTCAAAATTAATCCTGAAGTACTCAACCCCGAAGATGTTGAAATGCTAGAAGAAATGATCTTGGGTGCTGTCAACCAAGCAATGGAAACAGCCGGCGAAATGATGAATAGCGAAGTCAACAAAATCACGGGCGGCGTTGGCATCCCCGGCTTTATGTAAACCCGAGTCTTATGCAAACGCGCGATCCCATTACAAATCTGATTAATGCACTCACCAAATTGCCCGGTATCGGCGAACGCACTGCGTCTCGTCTGGCGTTTTTTGTACTGAATCAACCCGACGAATTGGCGGAAAATCTGGCCTCGGCCTTGATCGAGGTTAAACGTCAAGTCGGTTTTTGCTCTCAGTGTTGTAATCTTACAAAAGATGATCGCTGCACGATTTGCAAAGCGCCCAAGCGGGATCAAAACACGATTTGTATCGTAGAAAGCACGCCCGATCTTCGCGCAATTGAACGAACCGGGGAGTTTCACGGAACCTACCATGTGCTTCACGGGCTCATTAGCCCCCTAGAAGGCATAGGTCCGGACGACTTGCGCATCCGCGAACTGATTGAACGTTTGGGTCGTTCACAAGTTGCCGAACTTATTGTTGCAACAAGCCCTTCTGTGAACGGTGAGGCAACCGCGCTATATTTGCAACGACTGGTCAAACCCTTCGAGGTTAAGATAACCCGAATTGCATCCGGTATTCCCATCGGTGGCGATTTAGAATACATCGACCGCGTTACGCTCTCACGGGCGCTTTCTCAGCGTCGTGAACTGTAAACACACTTACAATACTTAGGCTACCCAATGGCAATTGCGACCAAACCCGCTAGCGGTTTTCGAGATTTTTTACCTGAAGACATGCGACGTCGAGATTACGTTTTCGGAATCGTAGAAAAGGTTTTTAAAAAGTATGGGTTTGATAAAATCGATACCCCTAGCGTAGAACGTTTATCCACGCTCCTCGGAAAATACGGGGACGAGGGCGATCAGCTACTATTTCGTATTCTAAATCGTGGCGATAAACTTAGTAAAGCGTTGGATAACGAGCCGGGTGAAGGAAATCTTTCCGAAACCGGCCTTAGATACGATCTAACCGTTCCCTTGGCGCGCGTTTTTGCAAAATACCGTAGCGATCTACCGCCGATTTTTAAGCGTTACCAAATTGCCCCCGTCTGGAGGGCAGACCGCCCCCAACGAGGTCGATATCGTGAATTTTATCAATGCGATGTTGATATCGTTGGATCGGATTCTCGTCTCGTCGAAGTAGAAGTCGTGTCGGCACTCACCGAAATCTTAAACACATTAAAATTCGAAAATTTTCGCGTTCACGTGAACCACCGAGAACTTTTAAAGGTAATGATCGAATCAGCAGGTATCTCTTCGGCTCAAGAAAGCACAACCCTCGTCGCGCTGGATAAGCTTGATAAAATCGGGATCGACGGCGTCAAAAAAGAACTTATAAATCGAGGCTTAAACGACCAACAAATCGATAAACTTATTGGGCTTAGCGAAAATCTACCTGATGATAATCGAGAAAAGGTGAACACGCTTATTGAACGCACATCAAATATCGATCGAAGTAAAACAGTCGGTGAAGAACTGTTGTTAATCCTCGATTTAGCGGAAAATACAGTCGCCGGTGAAACTTTGTTCTTTGATCCCTTTCTTGCTCGCGGCCTGTCTTATTATACCGGAGCAATTTTTGAGATCCGATCTGATGATTTCCCAGGCAGCCTTGGCGGCGGTGGACGTTATGACGAACTTATCGGCATGTTTATGAAAGAATCTGTACCCGCGTGTGGGTTCTCCTTAGGTTTAGAACGTATTATTCTTCTCCTCGAAGAACGCGGTGCAGACTTTGGTGAAGACGCCGGACCTGACGTTTTAGTCAGTGTTTTTAGTGATGAATTGGCAGGCGAAAGTCTAAAAGTCGCAACAGAAATTCGAGAGCTGGGACTAAAGGTTGATGTTTACCCGGGAAGTGGAAAATTTAAAAAACAATTCAAATACGCTAATACCAGAAAGATTAAAAAGGTTGTTGTCCTAGCGCCAGATGAAGTTGAAAACGGAACGATATCGATAAAAGATATGGCAACGACTGATCAAGTTACGTTTTCTCGGGCCGCGTATCTAGATGAACTAAAAAAGTTACTTGCATAAAACTCAAGTGATTTGAATTCACATGATTAATAACGCCGACCATGAATATACGACTACCTCGGCAGTGTCCGTCTGCGTTGGGACGCCCGCCGTCGCAACGGCTGCCGCTCGGTTTGGCGCTTTATTACGCTATAAAGTTAGTTGAAGGGAGTAGTGGTGAAATTCGAGTGAATTTTTCGTTTGAGCTTCTGTCTACTTGAACTCAACTCCAATACACAATAGGTTCGGCTCGATATACTGGCGTTTGAAGTCGGTTTTTAAATTAAACGGTGAAATATGAAAAGCCTATCGATTGCATTATTCTTTTTTTCTATCCTCGCTGCTTGTGGCAGCGATAATAACCTCACGTCAGTAGCAGAGCCCGAATTTGCGATCGACGACAATCCGGTCATTATTCTCAAAATGCCGACAGACGTTGTTAAAAACGAAACCCAAAAAAGTTTGCGTCTAAGAAATTCAGGCGATGGTATTTTAAAAATCACTAAGTTCGAGCTCATTGATACGCCCGATCGACTCGTCGTTTTGGGAGAACGCGGAAAGGATTGCAACGCGATGTCCTGCGATGGCGTGACAAATTTAGATGAAACAGACCCTCAACCTCTAAAGGACCCAATTTGTTTAACGGCAACCCAAACGTGCCGTGGAACCGGTTTTGGCGACCTTCCGCAAGAAATCGGACCACAGTTGACCAGAGATATTACCCTACTCATCGGTGCTGGAAATCTAGAGCTCGATTGTAAAGAACCCTCATCCGAACTTCCCGAAACCGTAGATGCGGCCGAATATTGTGGAAAAATTCGCATCGAAACCAATGCTCTTACCAATGGTGGTCCCATCGTGGATGGCGCAGTCGACATTTTCATCCTCCGACCCGCCGAATCTAGTGGGCAGATTAAAATTACACCACAATTTATTGAATACACCGATGTTTCACCCGGAGTCTCAGCGACACAAAGCGTAACCATTCAAAACACCGGGCAACGAACATTACAAATTAAGTCTATCTCGGTCGAAAAAAATGGCGATTGGTTCAACATCTCGGGCCAAAGCGGCGACACGCCAGTTTCTATCGATGCCGGTGAAAGCAAAGTTTGGGATATCGAACTCTTAATCCCCGCCGACCAAACCGACTACGATTTTAGCACCACGCTTTTTGTTGACACCTCTGCTGCCAATGCATCAAGTGGTAGGATTGTTGTCGATGTAACGGCAGGAGGCGGATCAGCTCCTGACATTCAATTTGATGCGACACCGGTTAAATTTAGTTCAGCCAAACAAACCGTAACCATCTCCAATGATGGCCTCGCCACGCTAACCCTAAATGGCTTAAATATTAAACCCGCCACCTCACGAGCTTTCTATACCTTTGCTGTAGACGGGAACGACGTCACCAATGCAATAAACGTTGTTATTCAAAAAGGACAAAGTAAAGATTTAGAAATTACCTTCATGCGTCCGGCCGCGAATACAGACTCATCGACAGCCGTCTTGGAAATCAATCATAATGACAGCGCAAAGGGTTTTAAATCGGAGATTGTATTGTTGGGTGATGAAGGAGATGTCGGAATCGGTGAGATAAAACCCGAATCGTTCACCTTCCTCGCAAAAGATGGAAATACTTCCACCCGTGAGTTTGCAATACGAAACATTGGAACCGCGCCTTTAGAACTTACTGCTGCAAATCTGACAACCGGACTCGCAGCCGAATTTACGATCATGAACGCCACCGGAACAATCGCGCCAGGCGCAATGAAAAAAGGGACAGTAAGTTTTAGCGGCGCTAACTCCATGGGCAAGCAAGGTCTCTTGTCATTTACATCAAATCACACCGGGGGACTTTTTGACCTTGCCCTTCGAGCCGTTGAATCTACCAGCGATGCGCCTGTTCCAGTGATCGTTCCGGCTTTCTCCGGAAACGCCAAAGTCGGATTTACGGCCAAATTTTCAAATACCGGATCCACGCCAGCGGCGAACACCCAGAATGGCGTTTGGACCCTTCTATCGCGCCCGGAAAACAGTAAAGCTTGGGTTTCGATCGTTGGAGACCAAGTTTCCTTCAAACCTGACGCTGCCGGAGTTTATGAGATTGGCCTTCTTCTTAACGTGAACAGTCGAGAAGCCCAGACGGTTTTCTCTTTCACCGCTGAATAGTTTATTTGCGCCTTCCATCTCTTTACGGTAACAAAGTTATACAACGATTAACTGGAGAGAAAGATGACGGAAGAAAGAAATCGTCAAGCAACGTATTCGAGACTCGAAGCCGTAAGTAAAACAGGCCATCTTGTGCTCGTAACCCAGGCTTTTGGGCCTAATGGCGAAAATCTCATCGATCACGATGGACCTCTCTTTAGCGGAGAACCCGGCGTGAAAGTTCATGTTAAACAAGGGGACCTAGAAGAAGATGTCGTACTTAGTCCTTACTTTGGCGATAATGCTAAGTTTGCAACTTTACCTTTTGTAGAAGGCGTAAAATGCGAACTCTCGGTACCTGGGACAGATGTTCCTCTTCCCCTGCTTCCGCTTAAATCCAAAGATGGAAGTTCGTTTTTTGCTGTCTATCTCACTGACGGACTGAAGAAGGGATCTTTGGTTGCTATTAACGACGTTTGGGGAAATACCACCTCAAAGATGTTGGACGAGATGGAATACATGACCTTGCTTATGGAAGCTGAAGGCGAATAAGTGAGCACAACGCGGCCTAATATAAAAAAGGTCCAACGCTCACCCCCACCAACACCACCCCCAAAAATTAGATCCTTCGAAGCTTTGTGCGAACTTACGCAGTGTTTTGACGACATAGTCGTCAAGACATCGTGTTGGCCCGTTTCTGATAAAAAAATTAGAAAAATAAACTGTCACGATATCTAGATTGCGCAGCGGTCAAGACGTCATGCAAGTGACATCTTATTTCGAAGATGAAGCTTTTAGGATGCCGTCGCGTCCAAAAATACGATACATTCTAAGCCAAATTACAGATGCTCATTTGCACGATTTCTTGGGCCCTTTCCGACCAAGACACTGCCTAAATTCGCACTTGAAACGATCACACTTATCTATGACGCAACCTCTTCAATTTAATTGAAGATTCACGCCAAATTAAACACGTGCTCATTTATGATATGGGATCCCGCTTGCAATCGTCATCGCACGGTAAATTTGTTCGACTAAAACAAGAAGCGCCAAATCATGAGGCAAAACCATTTTCGAAAGCGAGATTCTTTTATTCGCCTTTTCCAAAACCTCATGCGAAAGACCCGCGGCCCCGCCGATCACAAAACTTACGTTCTTACCGGCATCCAACCATTTTGTGAGCTCCTTTGAGAATTGAATGCTCGAAAGTTGATCACCCCTTTCATCCAAGACAACGACGAAATCTTTACTCGCACTGCCCGAAGCGAAATCCTTCCCGATTTTGGAAATCAGTGCCTTACCTTCTTCCGTCTTTACCCGAGGAATTTCCTTAGATTTAGAAATTTTTACGTCGAGAAAATCTATTTTGTAAGGAGGCCGAAGCCGTTTCGTATAAGACTCAATAACGGATTTTATCTCGCCTTTTTTTAACTTCCCAACTGTAAGAATTCGTAACTTCATGAAAAACTATCCACCAAGTTGGTTCTGAATTTCATCAACGCGCGATTCAGGCCAACCAAAACAATCGGCGAGAAAAACACAACGTTTACGTTCGAGTTCCGTGGTCCCGTCGGCCATTGTTACCGCAATAAACATACGAAGTGCAATGACACGATGGGTAGGGTCAATAAGTTTGAAAGAGAGTTCGCGAATGAAGCCGTCAATAACTTCGTAATTGTGAATATTACCTTCGAGGAAAGTACGCGCCTTTTTTATCTGAACTGCAGCTTTTTTGTTTTGTTCGGGATCAGTCAAAAAGGGAAGACAAAGGAGCTCCTTGTCCATTTGCTCAAGCTCCTCATCGGTAATTTTGGCATCGGCGAGTATCGCTAAGACAAGCAAATCTAAAAAGGCTGACCGTTCGGAATCATCCAGTTGCTTTAATTTTTCTAATTCTTTTGCGTAACCAGGATCGGTATTTCCCATGACTATTCTCTCTAAAGGTTGTTCAGAAATTACCTTAGGAGATGGGTAGCGTCACGGAGAAGATCGGATTACTTTCGGTAGACATATATGGTTTTCGTCGTAGACATCCCGTCATCGTCTCGAGCCACCACTGCGATACGATTCATCCCCTTAAAAAGCGACACATTTGCGGCAATTTTCAAAGTTGATTTTGAACCTCGTCCATATTTCAACTTTTTGGTATTCACCTTTGTTTTTGCACGATTATAAACGAATACGTAATAATCTTTAACGGTTGAATCATCTTTGGCTTCGCCTGATATTTTTACGCTCGAACTAGAAGTTATCGACGAAGTCGCCGAAACTTCCAAGCTGGGTGATTGAAACATCTGATTTTCAATGGTCGATTTTGCGTTTTCGGGACTGGATGCTTCAGCGTCCGAAAGAGCCGTACTAGAATCAATGTTAAACCAAGCAAGACGTCCGTTGGTTGTGGAGAAGCGCGCCCATTTACCGACAATCGCATCTTGTTCAACAACGTTACCTTTTACTAGGTCCAAAGAAACTCCAGAAAGTTCGGACGCACCCGTGAAGGCCGCTGTGTTTTGGGTTAGGACTCGCAATTGTTTCTTTTTCTCAATCTTCAAAGACGGACCAAAGGGAAGCTTAAACTTCTTCTCTGTGTATTCGCGAAAGGTCGTGTCATAAACATCAACTTCGAGTTCGATAAACTTTTTATCTTTTGGCGCTTCTTTCATATCAAATTCAAATTCGATGATTTCTGTTTTCCCCATCAAAATTTTATCTACTTTTTGTCGACCCTTTTTCAAGTAAATCGATTTACCGGCTAAACTTTTTAAGTAGACGAAGGTTTCAGCCGAATCCCGTTTCCCGACATTCTTAACGAATACGCGAAGTTTCACATTCTCATCTACCGACAATACACCATCACCTGAAGTATCGGTGATATCGTACGAAAACGCGAACTTGGGTTTATCTGCTCCTTCGATGTTTACACTAACGACCTCGTTCACAGCTGCGTACTGATTTTCTGCATCCGAAAAATTAAGGCGAACCAAATCAAAACGACTTGAAACATCTTTAGGTATCTCGATCGTGAGGGGCCAAGTTTTTGTCTCACCGGGTTTTAAGGAACCAAAGACGAACTCTTTATCATCTAAAAAGCCGCTATCGGCTTTCGAGATTGCCTTCACTTGAGAAAGGGCCGCAGTTCCGTTGTTGGTGGCCGAAACCGTCATGACCATTTTTTCTCCCGCTTTAACGGAGTTATTATTTGTGACTTCCGTTTTAACGCTTAATTTTGCGTCCTTCACACCGGGTCCACGCGTCCAGTCTACTTTTAGTTTACCGAGTTCTTTTTTAACCTTGGCGTATTCGGCATCGGAAACTTTTACGAGTTCGTCTTGTAAGACCGATAACATTTTTTTGCGATCATAAACGTTTACCGATTTTGTCAACAAACGTTGCGCAAGTTTGATTTCATAATCCTCTTTGAACTTACCATCATCGTAGCCGTCTTTTTTGTCTTTCGAAGGCTTCTCGTAGTATTGGATGAACTGGAATTTATTCTTGCCCGCGGCGGAAGCGTTATTGGTTAACGCTTGTCCGAGGTCTCCTTCTCTAATTCTTTTCGACAAAAAGAGATCGATATTGTCCTTTTCAATTCCGACTGGAAGAACTTTAATATCAGGCGCGATTCCACGACCCTGAATAGAAATTCCCCCTGGCGTCAGATATTGTGCAATCGTCAATTTGAGAGCTGATTTATCGTTAAAATCGTAGAGAACCTGGACACTACCTTTTCCAAAACTTCGATCCCCTAAAACAATGCCGCGATCGTGATTCTGAATCGCGCCTGCAACGATTTCTGAAGCAGAAGCAGATCCAGCGCTCAGCAGTACGATAATGGGATACATCTCTTCTGTCCCACGACTCTTCGCCGAACGTTTCTCCCTTAGACGATTACCTACTCCAACGGTACTGACGATGATGCCGTCATTTAAAAAGAGATCACTCACTTTAATGGCTTGATCCAGTAGACCACCAGGATTGTCCCTCATATCGAGAACCAAACCTTGCATTCCGCCCATCTTTTCTTTCACTTTACCAAGGTGTTTTTTCAAATCTGAATAAGTATTCGCTTGGAAATTTTTAATTCGCACGTATCCGATTTTGTCACCCAAAGGTTGGGAGTCGACAGAATCGATTTTTATTTCGGCGCGGACAATCGTATATTTTCTGGCTTCGTTCCAACCTTTACGCAAAACCCATAAATCGATAGGCGAGCCCGCTTGTCCACGCATCATACCAACAGCCTCAGTAAGATTCATGTTAATCGTGGAAACATCCCCAATCCTAACGATCTGATCCCGCGCCTTAATTCCTTTTCGAGACGCTGGTGTGCCATCAATGGGACTGATGACGGTTAATTGACCATCGCGAATTGAAATAACAATTCCCAAACCACCAAACTTCCCCCCCGTTTGGGTTTGCATTTCTTCGTAATTACGCGGTGGTAAAAGGTTTGAATGGGGATCAAGCGTTCCTAACATTCCGTTGATGATTGCGTATTCAACCTCGTTAAACTTGATGTCAGGATTATCTTTTAAGTTTTTCTGAATAAACCCGAAAACTTCAGCCAATCGTAATTTCATCTCCCAAAGAGAGGACACGTTCTCCAGATTGAACTTCTTCTTTTTTCCATTCGCATGAATCGTGACGTTTTTAGGACCATCGTCTTTGGGCTTATCGAAATCCACGACGACTTCGGCGATCGAGTTCTGAATCTCATCCAAACCATAGACCATCATTTTGGCCGGATTTATTCGAGATGGATCTACGTAGTTATCCTTAATCTGAAGCAAAACTTTTGAAAGAATTTCAAGCTTTGAAGTTTGATTTTTTCCCGATTCAGAAGCGACCACCGGCGTATTTCTAACATCGAATTCAAAGCCGCGATCGCTGTACTTTATACTTAGAACGAATGCTACGACTAGCGCTAGCGCCGCAACGACAAATCTGCCTCGGTTTTTCAACATTTGCATATAATGGTTTACCTTGAACGGAATAAATTTCTGTACTCATCATAAACCTTCCTAGCATTAGGAGCAACCGCGGAGATCAAATCGTCCTTAAGCGCAACGGTCCACTAGTAAAACTTACGTATCTAAAACACGACAATCAGGATTCGCATTCCCTATAATAATTTTGGTTTTGCAGACGCGTTTCTTTTCTATATCTGTTATCAGGCAAACACTATCTTTTAATTGAATATAAGATGAAACCTAAGCATATCCAGATTAGAATCGAACAATGTCTTTCTCTTTCCAAAGCCTCTAATTGTCCACGGAGAAAATTCGGTGCACTTCTCCTAGATCCGGCGAGAAACGTAGTCCTAATGGATGGCTATAACGGGGGTCCCCGAGGTGGAGGTGAACTCTGTGGTGGAAAAGTCTGCTTACGAGATGAGAAAGAAGTCGAATCAGGAACCCGAATGGAGATTGGTTGTCACCATGCAGAAATGAACGTCATCTGTAATTGTGCCGCTTCAGGCGTAGCAACAAACAATGCTTGGATGGTTGTCACCGGCGAACCGTGTTTGATGTGTGCAAAACTAATCCATCATGCTGGAATCAAAAAAGTGATCGTTGTTGGTGGAGGCTACGCAGGTGAGAATGGAGTCCAATATTTAGAAGCACATGGAGTCGGGGTCGATATGGTGGACGGGCCACAAGACCCCCGTCTAGAGAAGCTATAACGATAAAATTCGACGAAAGTCTTGAGTTCTGATATTTTCTAAAAGCGACGACAAATTTGGACCTGCATGAGAAGTATCATTTTCACTATTACCCTCCTCTTCGCCACAAACGTGGACGCAAGGCATGCATATAGGGACGATGTCCCTGCAAATAGAGAGGTTTTTGGCGAGTGTAACGTTTGCCATACAGATATCGCAGTGGATAACGCGCGCAACCCATTTGGACAACGGGCGCAGTCATTTAGCGATGGAAGTCGAGTAACCTGGACGGTAAATCTATACCGCAACCTTCAACTATTCGAACATGACACTGATGGCGACGGATATAGCAATGGTTATGAATTAGGTGATCCAAACGGAACTTGGGATTCGTCCCAAGCTCACCCAGTAGCCAGTATTACCTACAACCCTTCAGACCCCAATGATAATCCGTGTGACAATGGACGTATCGAAGGTCCCGAAGACTGCGAGTTTAATGACATTGGAAGTAGCACTTGTGTTAGCGAAGGCTACGAGGCAGGAACCTTGACCTGCAATAATTGTTTTTTCGATTATACCGGTTGTGGACCAAAAGTCGGCGGAACGAACAACGGTACCAATAATGGTACGAATAATACGACCAACTCCGGGACCAATAACAACACAAATTCCAACAACGGAAATTCCAATTCGACGTCCAATACTACCGATCCAAATACCAACGGCGGGCCGATAATCGTAATCGAGAAAGACGATTCGGCACACTCCGGTCTACAAGACATAACCGGAACAGGAAAATGTTCATCAACAAACTCCCCCTCCTCTTGGGGAGCACTCATCATTTTAGCTATTCTCTTGAGTCGCAAACGCCGCAAGAGCTGAGCGTTTATTTTCATTTGCTCGTCAGACAAGCTCAAACCCTCCTCAATCTAAGATAGAATCGTTCGACGATCCTTGAAAAAAACGACCAACAACTATAGTTAAGCCCCTGAATTCATTGAATTGGAGATCAAATGAAGATTGCTGTAATTGGAACCGGATATGTTGGACTCGTAACAGGTACCTGCCTCGCAAATGCTGGCAACGATGTTGTATGTGTCGATGTTGACCCCAAAAAAGTTGAGATGCTTAAACGAGGAGAGATCCCGATCTACGAAGAAGGATTGGAACAACTCGTAAAATCAAACGCCGAAGCGGGACGACTAAATTTCACAACCGACTCGGCAGATGCGATCAAAAAAGCAACCGTAATTTTTATCGCCGTGGGAACCCCATCAAGTTATGACGGATCTGCGGATCTCAAGTATGTGCTGCAGGTCTCAGAAACGATTGCAGAACATATCAACGAATATAAGGTTGTGATTTGTAAGAGCACCGTTCCGATCGGAACTTGCGATAAAGTACGGGACACGATTGCTGCAAAAACCGATACCGAATTCGACGTCGTTTCAAACCCTGAATTTTTAAAAGAAGGATCGGCTGTAAAAGATTTTCAGTTCCCAGACCGAATCATCGTCGGTGCAGCTTCAAAAAAAGCTGCAGATATTGTTTCAGATATTTACGAACCCTTTCAGAGACGTTCAAATCGCATCTGTATTATGGATGTGCGGTCAGCTGAAATGACCAAGTATGCTTCCAATGCAATGTTGGCAACCAAAATTTCATTCATGAATGAAATTGCAAACCTTTGTGAGCGCGTGGGTGCCAACATTGAAAATGTCCGAACGGGAATGTCTTTAGACCAACGTATTGGACCTCACTTTATCTATCCAGGTGTTGGATACGGTGGAAGTTGTTTCCCTAAAGATGTGCGAGCGCTAAACAAATTAGGTGAGATAAACGAATTTCCAACCAAAATATTGGCGGCTGTTAACGATGTGAATGAGAAGCAAAAACGGCGGCTATTGGAACGCGCACAAGAAAAAATGCCAGACTTTAAGGGCAAAAAGTTCGCAGTGTGGGGACTCGCCTTTAAACCACGTACCGATGATGTTCGAGAAGCTCCGTCGCTTGACTGTATTCCCAAGTTTCTTGAAGGCGGTGCCAGTGTCATCGCAAATGATCCAGTCGCACGAGAGAACGCCGAGAGCGAACTTCCCAAAGATGGTGCGCTACATTTCACCAACGATATGTATGCTGCACTCGAAGGCGCTGATGCACTATTCATCTTCACCGAATGGTCACAATATCGAAGCCCCGATTTTGATCGCATTATGGCGTTGATGAATACACCGCTCATTTTTGATGGTCGTAATTTGTACAATCCAGAGAAAATGAAAGAAAAAGGATTTACCTACGTCAGTATTGGCCGCCCTTAGACCAAACCTACCTTTGCACGTCAGAATTTAGGTTAACGCCAACACATTCAAGAATATTTGGACCGACCGGCCCTCATAAAAGTCTGAATGAAGCACTTCTTCACCTTCCCTACGGTTTGATACTTATAAGCCCTTAAATCTTGATTTCGAAAATCCGATGTTTTTTTGAAGCTGTGCTATACCCCCAAATAAAGTCCCGAGAACAATGTATATCATCTCTTAAAGATAGAAAAACATGTGGCTCCAATGTCTTATGGTGCGACAATAAAGCCTCAAGTCCGGAACTTAAGGTCGTCGGTTTGGACCGAGTTAGGGCCCAAAACCTCCCATTTAGTTAGGAATGATATTTGCTTATTAAGTCGCTAATGTTTCAGGTGCCGTTCACATATTATTGGATGACCTCATTTTTCCGCAAAAGGACTTTATGAAATCGTTTACTTTTTTGATGTTCACAATATTAACTTTGGGCGCCTGCTCAAACACGCTCACTGAAGAAAATGAAGATTCAATTGTAATCAATTTCCAACCAAACAAAGCTGACGTTGAACCCCAAATGGATGTCGGTTTTGTTCCTAGTGACATGGCCGATGTTCCAACACCCGACATGGGAGCCGACGACGCACAGAATCCCGTTCCAGAACCTGTGCAAGACATCGCAATAGCACTCGCTAAACTTCCTAATGTCGACAACGTAGAGGAGCTCCCACCTAAGGAGGGCCAGCGACGATTCTATATTGATTTTCGATTACCCGTCGACCACTTTTCACAAACAAGTCCGGCATTCACGCAGAGGGCTTTCTTTTCGTTCCGCGATTACGAAGCACCAACCGTCTTGTTAACAACGGGATATGGATTATTTCCTATTGAAAGCTTAGATGCGTTACCGATGGAAGTTACCGAAATTTTGGGGGCCAATCAACTCACATTGGGCCATCGATTTTTCACTGGTGCGCTTCCGGCGTTCCAGAACCAAGACTGGCGCCATTTAAACATCAAACAATCCGCCGAAGATACACACGAAATCATTCAATCCATGAGAAGTATTCTCCCAAAAAATTGGGCTGGAACGGGCTGGAGCAAAGGCGGAATGACCATCATCTTTCAAGAGTATTTTTATCCTGACGATTTAGAACTTGCATTGCCCATGGTGGCGCCGATAAGTTTCGGTTTAAAGGATGACAGGTATCCTGCTTTTCTCGCCTCTATTGGTACCGAAGAATGTAGAAATAAGCTCGACGAATCTATGTTGAGTGCTCTGGACCGAAAAAACGAGCTTGCCGAACTACTTAGCCCCCAGAACGACTTTGAACGCGCACAATATGAGACCCATCTGAAGAGCGCAATACTCTCGTTTAATTGGGCTTTTTGGCAATATCTTGGGCTGTCTGAATGCGATAAAATTCCACCAGCGAACGCAAGTGGCGAAGATCTCGTGAGATTTTTCCTTTATAGACAGCTTCCCGCCATCGTAGAACCCAATTTTGAGCCTCGTGCCATAACAGATGAAGAAGCTCCAATCGTTGGCTACATATATCAAGGTTCAAATCAACTTGGTTTCCAAGATGTCTTTCCTGCGGGCCACCTCGAAAGGTTATTAAATCTTGGCTACATTGACGATCTCGAAAAAGCGCAAATCGAAAACCAAACCCGCGCGATGGGTGACTACCCATGGTCAACGATTCCAGAATTCGATCCACAACCCATGATTGATATTGATAATTGGTTAAAGACTGAAGCTTTCGATATCATTGCCATTTATGGAGCGTTCGACCCTTGGACTGCGGGAAAGATTACCGTAAACGAAGCAAACGAATCGCGTGTTTATATCGCGCCAGGCGCGTCTCACACCACCTTCTTAAGTGACTTGGAACAAGAGGAATATAAAGCCGTCCGTGACCGAATTTTAAGCATCGATAACAGAGGTTTTTTTCGCTCTTTTCCTGAAGAAATCCCCAAAGCAACAAAGACCCAACGAGAACTTCTTGGCAAACTTGTCGGACGGGGACTCTGAGCCCGATTTTATTTAGATCAAATCAATTTTATCTGAGGAATCCCGCGACCCATTATTTGGATTAAAATAGAGCTCTTCTAAATCCTTCGGGCCGTATCCCTTCGTGGGTGCGAGTAACTTCCGGTGGGTGATGACCGCGTCTTAACCCTAGGTACGAAATCTAAGAAAACAGGTTGGCATTATTTTTTTCGTGATTAAAATTACAGTCATTCAAAATCGAATCGTAAAGTAAGCGATTGTATTCTAACCTCGGAAAAGAAAATGACTGAAATGTATAACCTAGCTACATTACCCTTAGTGCGCGCTCTAAAAAGTTTAAGACACATCTTGAATGTTGGCGCAAAACACGCTGAAGAAGCCGGTTATGATGGTGAACGCTTAACCTCAATACGATTAGCACCCGACATGCTAAGCCTTGCCCATCAAGTTTACATTGCAGGCGATATATCCAAAGGAGCGCTCGCGCGCCTTTCTGAAACCAAAGCCCCCGTGTACGCCGATGTTGAAACCTCTTTCCCAGATTTGATCTCGCGTTTGGATAATACAATCGCCTTCATCGAAAGCATTCCAGAAGAAGATATCAACGGCACCGAAGAAAAAGATATCGTAATGGAGTTGCGTTCTGGAAATCTAGAGTTCAAAGGACTTGACTACATACAAACCTTTGTGATTCCGAACGTTCTTTTCCACGTCACAACGGCCTATGCTATCCTGCGTGCGAACGGGGTCACTTTAGGAAAACGCGATTTTTTCGGTTCTTAACATCCCACTCATTCGAATGCGACGTGTTCAGTAAAGTCAGCGCGATCTGAAACCAAAAATACAATCACCCCTGACTCCAGGGTCTTAGCCAACTCGAGGGCGCCATATAAATTCATTCCCGAAACGATTCCTCCGCGAATCCCCTCCTCTTCTGCCAAACGTCTCGCCATTTTTGAAGCATCCTTGATCGAAACTTCATATGTATGCTTGGGTTCAATGTATCGACTCTCAATACGTTGCATGCTTTCGTGATCGGTTTCAGCATCGGGTTTACAAGCTATGATTTCTATTGCCGGTTTTTTTTCTTGTAAACCTTCTCCCACGCCGGACAGGGTCCCGCCAGTTCCCACCGAAGAAACGAAATGTGTAACACGCGACTGGGTCTGCCTAAAAATCTCCATCGCTGTTGTCAGACGATGAGCTCGAGCATTTGAGGGATTGCCAAACTGATTCGCATAAAAATAGGTACCCGGACTCTCCGAAGACATTTTTTCAGCCAACTTTCGCGCACCTTCGATACCGCCTTTTGACCGGATAATTTTTGCGCCTAGGACTTCGGCGGTGGTCATCTGAGTTCGCCCATTTTTTTCAACATCATCTGGAACAATTAAAGTGACGGGAAATCCCATAGAAGCACCACAAATAGCATACCCAACGCCAATGCTACCGGTAGAGGCATCGATCAAAGTCATATCAGTATTCAGAGTTCCCGCGGCAAAAGCATCTTCAACGATTTGTTTAGCAGGTCGATCCTTTCCCGATCCACCAGGATTAGACGATTCTAACTTTGCCCAAACTTCAACGGATTCCGATATTCCGCGCGTTATTCGATCTAATTTAACCAAAGGTGTATTTCCGATAAGGTCTACAACATTGGTTCTAAGTACAGACCACATTTTTTCTTTTGCGCTCAAGGATTGAGTCATGACAGGTCCAAATTTAGAGAAGAGAGACGAAACTTATGTTGAAAAAGCGGCTCATCTTCCCAACCAATGTAACTTCTTCCTGAATCGGGGTTAAGAGCAATAATAGCCGAGTCAGGGGGAACGTCGTCTTGTAATTTTAATGCTGTCGCCACACACGCAGCCCCTTTGGGGCCTAAAATAATACCCTCCTTCTGCGCAATATTATTTCGATATTCCCACGTCTCTTCCACGTTCATTATCTCAAGTCCTTCCAAATCACAGGATACGTAATCGTTTTCTGCGAGTGTGACTCCTTTCACTATGAGTTGAGGATGATGGGCCGTAAGAATTTTGGAAACCTCGATAAAAGTTGCGCCGGTGGTAACAGAGGTAACAAAACCCGATAAGGGTCGGCCGTTAAGGGCCTCCAAAATTTCGGCTGCTATAGCGCTATAGGCTCCCTTTACAGCCTTACGCCTATACGCATCGATATATATTTTATCGTGAGATTTCCTTGCCCATTCCGACGCCTCTTTTACCGATCCCTCAAGACCCGCGTGAGCGTCGGTCCACTCGACTACCGCGCCGTAATGTTCGACTACCTGAAGAAGACGTTGACCGCTCCGTTCGGGAGCAAAGATATGTAACTTCACGCCCATCTTCGCGCTCAAGAACGCGGCAGATACGGCAGAGTCATTTAAACCTGCTATCGAAACCGAATCATTCTCCTCGATTTGCCCCGCTAGACGAGCGCGCTCGAGTGTTTCGGACAAATAGCGGTCCCGGAGACTTCCGCTTGGAAGGAAGGATTCCATCTTCACAAAAATCGGAGCAAGATGAGGTTCGACTACACGTTGTAACTGGACCAGTGGAGTATGACCGATCAATCTTTGCAGACTATCAACGCACAATGATTCACTGAGTTCTTCATCCAGCATGCGAACCTCTCTAATAAGAAACTTTGACCTTATCTTCGTTATGATCGCGATAGCGGTCAAGCGAATCTAAGTTTTTTCGAACCTTGCGATCCCGTAGGGATCGGGCATCATCCAGCAAATCCTTCTTTTTTCCGGTAAGGACATGCTCGTATTTGATTCCAAAAACTTAATTGAAGAAGCTTCAGTCGTCGCTATCGGGAACTTCGATGGCGTACATCTAGGGCACCAAAGTGTTCTCAGACACGCTCTCGAAAAGGCGGGAAGCGCGCCCTTGGTTGTTCTCACCTTTTGGCCACATCCGAAACTCTATTTCCGTAAAAATTCGGACCCTTTTTTACTCGGCACGATCGAAGAACGAGATAGGTTACTATCCAAGTATTCGACCCACACAGTCGCATTAGCCTTTGACGAAATTTTAGCAAACACAACAGCCGAAGACTTCGTAAACACCTTCCTGATTCGCGATCTGAAAGCAAAAGCAGTTTTCGTCGGGGAAGATTTTCGTTTTGGTTTTAAAAGAAAAGGTTCTACCGAAACACTTAAAGAAATGGGGAAAGGCCGGTTCGAAACACTTCCAATCTCCCCTTTTTGCAGCCAAGACGAGGAAGTCATCTCGTCATCTCGCATTCGTCTTTTGTTGAAAGATGGCGACATCGAGAAAACAAACGAACTTTTAGGACGCGCCTATCAAGTTCGCGGTAGAGTAATTCATGGCGAAGGCGTCGGCGCGACCTTAGGATTTCCTACGGCGAATTTGGCTGTGCCTGATTACCGACTTTTACCGAGTGCTGGAATCTACGCAACGCGAGTTCGAATAAACGACAAAATCTATTCGGGAGCTACCTACATAGGTACAAAACCAACGTATCACGACTCAGATGAAATTTGTGTGGAAACGTTTTTATGTGATTTCTCTGGTGATCTTTATGGAGACGCTATCGCTCTCGATTTTATAAAGAAGGTTCGTGGAGATAAAAAATTCGACTCTATGGACTTGCTCGTTGAACAAATTGCCAAGGACGTCACGGCGTGTAGAAAAGTTATTGAAAAAACGCCGCGCTAAGATCGTATACTTCTTTACTAATTTGATTTAGAACGAAAGAAAGCCCCCATAGAAATAAAGTATTCTGTCCAATCTTCTAAACAGATGGCCGAAGCATTCGAGAGGGCGTATCCAAAATCATCAAACTCAGCGAGGAAGTCTGCATAGCGCGATCCGGAATAGGCAATTCCATTCGTGGTAGCGCAGGCGGGAACCACTCCGCGGGGTTCGTCAATCTGACAGGTATCCCGTATAGGACCCGAAAGCGCCGTAGGGCGTCCATGTATTGAGCCAACAACAACATCGTTTGGCAAAATTTTTCTCCCTTTCGTAGCCTCCAAATTTTTAATAAGTTCATCCTTTAAAGAAGTTACCGGTGTCAGACCTTGACCGGATTCGATCGCGTATTCGCAAACCGAATCACCACAAGACGTCGTTTCGTCGATACCGCCATCATGACTACAGTCGTTTTCGTCTGTCACAAAAACAACCCCAAAACGAGAATCTTTGCGAATGAAACCGTGGTTGGGTTTTGTAACGTCGACGTTTGCCCCATTTAAAGCACCGCCCGTAACATCTTTGCTCACTGCAAGTGCCGCGGCGGAAAGTCCTTTCTCAACACCATGCCCGCGCGTGCCAACCGCGAGAGCACAACGAAAGTCTGCAGTTAGGGCGCTAAGATTCAGTTCCCCATCAGTCTGATAGTCTGACGCTCGAAAGGTTTTCGGTAAATTTCTATAAGATTCAGGAGGAGGAGTGATATCAGCCACGCGACATTTTGGCTTATCCCCTCCACACCGATTAACGATCTCACAATCTGATTCGCCGAATGCGCATTCTACATCGCTATCGGAAAGATTTAGGTAGTAGGGATCGACCGTCTCCATACAACTCGCAGCAAATGCGATTCTCTTCTTTAATGAGTCGTAACCATCTACTTTGCCCGAAGCGTCTTTATCTTGAAGACAAGTCGAATCAAATCCAGGTACTGGCTGAGGAGACGATTGTAGTAGACCGGGTTTACCCAGGGGTTCAAAAGTATAGTGCGGGTCCATTCCAGTGGTCGTGACTCCTAAATGAAAATCCACGTCCTTTAGGGGAGTTATGAATCCTTCAAATGCTGCGAGAAGCCGATCCTGTTCTTGGCACATGGAGCCTGAATTATCGACGACAAAAAGCAGGTCGAGACTTTTAGGAGGGGTATTCACGACGGGCTTGAATCTGGGAAGTTTTTGAAATTCATCAAAAACATGAATAATTTCTATCTCTTTCAACGCACCAAAGCCGGAGCACACTCCGAAAACAGGTTCAAAACGCTGAACCGAACCAAATTCTGACGGACAGCTAAATCCGGTTTCGATAACAATTTCCCATGTATAGGCGCAAAAAGTGCGGCCTTTTTCAACCGTGGTTTTTACACCCGGCCCGCAATCTCCGTCGACGACCACTTGGGTGTCGTTACAACTCATTAAAAGAAACAGGAAAATAATAACAATATTACGCGACATCATCATTCTTCCTTGTCTTGGTCATCGATAAAATTATAAGGCGCCCAAAAAAGCGATAACGAAAGCGGAACAGCGCTTTCTTCACCTTCCGTTTTTGCATCCAAATCAACGATCAATTTGAACAATTCATTTTCATAAAATTCTCGTAGAACTTTAACATCTTCGGGCATCACTCGAAAACTTAAGGTTCTTGCAAAAGCGTGCGGATCACTCTTAAAAAAACGGGCATACACCGCATCACCGACAGTCCGCAGAACGTTGTTTAAGCCGTCTACTTTAGCCAACCAAGAATCCCAAACACGTCGATCGACATCGATGTTAAGAGCGTATTGGACCACTTGTTCTTTACGCTCCTTCACAATCTTTTTTTCAACAACTAATGCTTTTAACGCGTCATTAATTTCATCTGCCGTAGCGTTGGGAATAACTTGTTTTATCTTCGCCGAGGTCTGCGCACCCGACCACAACATGAATTCAATCCTACGTGGTAGGTCTAAGTTTTCGTCGGTAAAATTTTTCTTTAATGCACGAGAGAGCAACGCGACCTTACTCATGCTAACATCCATGACTTGCGCAACTTCTTTCATTTTCAAGCCGCTCTTTTTCGTCTCGTGAAAGTAAGCGACTTCCATTAATTCTTTGAGGGATGAAAGCGGAATTTTAAAGGATTGAGAGATCTTCGCGGCTGGCGAAAAGAGCGCATAAATAACGCGGTTACGCAGTTCACTTTGGTCTAATTCGTCACTCATCTACCCATGATACGTTTTTACGCAACGAATACAACATTTATGTAATAAATTACATAAAAACTAAAAGCGGCTGAAAAGCCGCTTTTTAATCTCTTTCGGGACAGTTGTGAATTTAGGGTGCGCAGAGTGGAGTCGCTGCCTCCTCGCAAATGTTAGCGTTCGTGCATCCATAACATAATTGAATGGGCATCGTAACAATGTTGGATGCCACTTCATTTCCGGCAAGTGTTTTACCAATAATTTGTAAATCCACAGACGTTACAACAAAACCGCCATTTTCTCCGGCGACCGTTTTGACAGTGGAGGCTAGAGCCTCCGCATCGTTAAAAAGTGCCAGTGACGAGGTAAGATGTAAGTTTCCTTCCGCTCTCAATAACCCTGCGTGCGGTACTTCCACCCTACCGCCGTCTCCAATATTCTTAAGCGGACCAGAAGGTGAAAAAGTTGCAACGACCGCCTCAAGTTGGATAGAGTTTGTATCAACGCGTAAGTTATTATCCTCACCTAGTTGCGCCAACGTTTCGGTATTGACCAGCTGGTTGGCCATGACGATCGCGACTTGGGGCGCAGTGCGAGCCACATCGGCGAATAGGCGTGTGGCGAACTTAGTTTCGTCATCAAATGACACCGCTGAACATTCGCTATAGTCGATAACCGGACACATCCCTTCCTCTGTAGCTTCTTCAACGGATGCACCTGTTAAAAATACATGCGCGTTGATCAGAATAGATGCTTCTGGTTCAGCGCAACCGCCAACCAAACCTATTGCAGAGAGAGCGATGAATGCGGGTAAAAATAAATTGCGTCTCATATGGATTCCAGTTTTTTTAAACGTTTTATTAATCATATCATATTCTCAACGATTCTTTGAATCATTGCTCCTTTGCTTTGTTTTCCGCTTCCACGGTCCCAGGACTCATCGAACCGAGCGCCTCCGCTCTGTTTACGATCTTCGGTGTAATAAAGATTAACAGTTCAGTACGACGATCACTTTCAGTTTCAGTCCTGAAAAAGAATCCGAGGACGGGAATTTTGTGAAAGAAGGGTACCGCTGAAATCGCAGAACCAGAGTTTCTGGTGTAGATACCACCGATTACAGTCGTATCTCCATCTTTGACTAACAGTTCAGTATCAGCTTCCTTGCGGATAATCGTCGGGTCACCACGAGCCCCCGTATTCTGGAAATCAGGTTCATTCTTTGTTGCCTGAATCTTTAATTGAATATTTCCATCAGGTGTAACATGCGGTCGAACTGTAAGTTCAAGCGTTGCATCCACGAAAACAGTTTGAACACCCGCAGCGCCTACGACTGAAATTGGAATACTTGTTCCTTGGGATATTTTAGCTTCTTGATTATCAAGCGTTAAGATTTTGGGTGCACTAACAATTTTTGCATGACCGGCAGCTTCAAGCGCCGACAAACGAAGATTAATATTGAGAGCACCACCGACAGATCCAAGTGCTAAACCAAGCGCGCCACCGGCTCCAGTACCGGCGGGTGCTGGGAGATTGACGGCGAAATTGGGTGCCGGACTTGTACCGGCTGTCGGAGTCTGACCATCCGTAGAACCACCACCAATTCCAACGTTACTTGGGAAAACCAAACCTGTTGGATTTCCATTCGCCTGGGAGAAATTCAGATCCCCACCCCATTGAATACCAACTTGCTGAACAAAAGTATCATTGGTCTCAACAATTCTTGCCTCGATAAGAACCTGAGGAATTTGAGAATCTAGATTGGCTGCCAACTGTCGAATCGTTTTAATATTCGCGGAAACGTCTCGGATGATAAGTGTATTTGTCCTTTCGTCGACGGTCACATTTCCACGCGGACTAATCAGACCAGCGACCTGTTTTTCCATATCAGCTGCCTGAGCGTAACTAATACGAAGTAGAAAAACCTCCAATGGAGCAAGACCACGTGCTGCGGCTCTCGCTTTGTTACGTATCGCCTGTTCAGAACGCAAAGTTTCTTGTGGCGCCACACGAATCACGTTCCCACGCTTTTCAAAGCCTAATCCTCTGGCCTGAAGAACGGTAAGGAATACTTCGTCAATCGGAACCTTCTTCAATCTCATGGTCACGTTCCCTGAAACGCCCTCACCTACCACGATGTTAACGCCGCCTTCTTTGGCGATAATGCGAAGAACATTTTGAATATCCACTTCGCGTAGATCGATAGTGAGTCTTTTCCTACGCATTCCAGGAACTCGAGAAACTTGTGTCGGATCAACCACTACACGTGGGTACCTTTTCTTGCGTGCAGTAAAACTTCCATCACTTGGACGATTTTGATTGACTGCAGCGAAGGACTCTTCGGGTCGATCATTTTTCATTGTTGGCGCGAATTCCCAAACAAGTTTGTTTCCGTCCTGCTTAATAGACTCTTTCGCATCTTCATTAAGCTCAACCTCTAAACGAACGCGTCCTTTAATATCACGATAGGTTGACACAAAACGTACCGCTCCGCCTTCTGTTCGATCAGCTAAAGTTTTTTCTAAGGACTCAGGCAGGCTGACATTGTTGAGAATCATAACCGCTCTACTGTCACCAGAAATCGTTTCAAAAGATCCAGGTTTGTCGAGATTAATTATAATTTTCGAATTGCCGCCTGCGGTTTCCAGACGGATTCCGCTGATTGTATTGTTCGGATCAACTGCAATCGCTTTTGCGATTCGTGAACCCTTTGTTGTTCGAGTATTTATTCCGGCTAATGAAGCACGTTCGTTTTTGAGTCGCCTCTGTTCACGATTAACCGCGTTTTTTAAAGCCTTCACACGAGCAACTTCTGCCGATTTTGCGATTTTATTAGCAATGCGAATTTCTTTTTGCAGCGCAAGAATTTTCGCGTCACGAGACGCGAGTGTTGTCGTCAGTTCACCCACCTGAGCACGTGTCTTGGCTTGATTCTTCTTCGCGGCGCGCAACTCTTGTTCTTTTACTTGTAGATTTTTAGCTATTTCTTTTCTTTGCTTTTCAATAACGCGAATCTTTGAAGAATCCGAATCCTTAAGCGCATCCTCTAGTTCGGCAACCAAACGACCTTGTTTTGCCTTTGCAAGGTCTATTTCTTTTTGCTTCGCAGCGATTTCTCGTTTTGAACGTGCAGCTGCATTCTTTCGTTCGGTCGACAACGCAGTTAAGTCATCTTGAACGGCGGCTAGCTTACTTTCAAAAGCTTTCGCCTTTGCAATAGCGGCTTTGCCTTCATTCTCTTTCTGACGCGCAAGAGCTAAGGCGTCATCGCGTTCGGCTTGAGATCGAGTGGCATCCTTCTGAAACTTCAAAAGCGTTTTGCGATCGTTCTTTTGTTGTTTCTTAATTTTGAGAATATCAGCCTTTAATGCTGCAAGCTTATTTTTCGTTGCGCGGACGTTCGTTTTTGAACTTGCGACACCACGACTCAGTGCTTTGATCTTTTCTTCGGCTTGAACCTTTTGAGTTCCCGATAGATTTTTCTTCTCCGCACGAAGCACCTTCAGCTCTTTTTCTCGTGCCGCAAGCGACGCACGGGTTTCCCGCAGAGCCGAAGAAGTGCTTTCGATTTTCGAAGCATTCGTTTTTAGTAGTGCTTGATACTTTTTTTCCACCAACTGCATCTTGGTTTCGTTGGCACTATTATCTCGACGCATTTCGTCAGCCAAGTTCGCCATAGGTTGATTGCGCTTTTTTCCATCTACGAAGACAACAACATCGTTACCTTCAGTTTTCACATCGTAATGGGCCGATTTGTCGAAACCAATAATAACGCGTGTCACCGATTGATGGCTATCCTTGAATTCCAAAACCGAAATTTGAGACAGCACACCGTTGTTTACTTTCACAGATTTGGGATCGCCTCCCAACTCGCTATTTGCGACGTCAACGAAGAGACGCAAAGGCGCATTAAGTTTAAAGACTGAGAACGTAGGTATAGCGGTTCCTTTAATACGGACAACGGTACCCTCATTCTCTTCTTCAATCTGAAAAGTAGAAATCTGGTTAATAGATGTTTCAGCGGACACGTTAGTTCCAGCGAGAAACGCCACAATGAAAAACGCCGTGAAAAATGTGTTAATTTTAAACCGCATATTTGAACTCCTGTAATCGTTCATTATTTTGCCCTCGGTGGGCTAATGCCCTGAAATCTTGAATCTGATTTTGAACCAGTATTAGTGTTAGTATTAGTTTTATCTACTGAAGTGGCACCGAGCGCTGCTTGGTCGAAAGTCCGTTGAAGTGCTTTACGGCCTTCTTCACTATCGAGCAATTTCTTCAATGCTTCCCGATCGTCTTCGCTGAGATCGTTTTCGTCTCCGGCGCTTAGAGCGATCTCTCGGAGTTTCATCGTAACGACTCGAGACTGGCCGTTTTCGCCACCGCCTTCACGGATATCGACTTCGTTATCCCTGATATCCGAAATCACACCTCCGTTGCGACCCAGTCGTTCTCCCTCTCGAAGGACGTTTCCGAATCCTGTCGGGTCAACGAACATCGCCTTTGGGACGGTCACTGAAGAAATAATCGCGACCAGTTGAAGCTCTGAAAGTGCAAATTGTTCCAACGGTTGCTTGGTCCGCTCTTCGGCTACGGCTTTGACAACCGGAGCTATAATCTCGGGATTGGGTTGAAAGGGATTTCGGCGCGTATTGTTTTTATATTCGGGACGCTTATAATCCTTTTTCTGCGCTTTCGAGGCAACCACTTTTGGTTTAGGCGGTGTTTTCTTCTTTGGTTTAACAGCCTTTTCGGCTGGTGTTGGAGGCTGTTTTCCGGGTTCGGAAAGGCCCAATAATTCGCAACCCGAAATGCTGAATATCAAACTGAGTATGATAAATATTGAGATTCTCATTATTTCCTACCTCTTTTGCCTTTCTTCGCCGGAGCCATTTCAGCATCTGACTTATCCCTAAAAGTCTTTGCATTCGCCTTCACGACCAGTGCGCCCGTACCATCAATGTTAGAATCTTTTCGTTTCATCGAGATATCACTCACATTAACGATTCGTGTCATGCGCCCTACGTAGAAGAAAAAATCGGCCAAATTGTCGTACGTGCCCGCGAGTTCCATTTCGACAGGAATTTCAACATAAAAGTCTTTCGGCGTATCCGGTTTGCGCTGAAAACGCTTAATTTCCAGTCCGGCAGTTTTCGCCTGGTTATGGATGCGCTGCAGGAGGCTCGGAATTTCAGCACCTTTAGGTAACTTGTCTTGCGCCTCTGTGAGTTGCGACGACAAGTTTTCTAATTCGGCCAGAACCGTCGCTTTACGACGTTTAAATTCTGCCAAAGACTGTTTCTCACGCTGAAGAGCATCAACTTTCTGCTTTTGTTGATTGATCTCGTCTAATGTCGGTGAATAAAACACGAACCAAAAGAGCGCGAGAATTGCGAGTACCGCTATGACTAAGCCCACATAACGTTGGTTAGCTGGGACGGCGTTAAATTTATCAACTAATTCGTTCACGTGCCCTTCTTCTTCGGAGTATTTTGTTTAGGCGCTTTCTTGCCTGGCTTCTTTTTCACGACCGGTGCAGCCACTTTCTCTTGGTAGACAATTTTACCAAAAATCGTAAATTCAACGAAACGACCGCCATCTTTTCCATTCTCTTTCGTTTGAACGAAATCAAGCTCAACACCATCAAAATGTTTAGCCGAAATCATGCGGCGTAAGAATTCTGCAACGTCATTACTATCAGCTGCACCACCTTTTATGATGAAGGCTCCCGCTTTTTCATCCATGGAATTAACCCAAACACGACGGGTATCCCAATCGACATCCCAATTTAGCTTTGTTCGAGCAAAACGGTCTTCCTCGTTCCTCGGCGGACTTAAAATAGCCTGAAATTCATCAAGCATCTTAACCGGACCGGTACGGTCTGCTTCAAGACGATCCAAAACCGCCAGCTTTTTCTCAAAAACCGACTTTTTCTTTTCTAACTCTGTAGCGTCGGCAACCTCTTTCTTCGCAATTTCAACATCTTTAGTAAACTGTGCTACTTGTTTTTTCGTTTTTGCTAAGTCCGAAGCCGCAACACCATATAATACTGCGCAAGCCAATAGAACAACGGCAAGGGCTGCGGCGAAAACGAAAATCTGGGTTTTACCTTCAGATCGACGTCTCGCTTGACGAATGGGTAATAAGTTAACTCTAATCATCTTTCGTTTGTCCTCCGCATTGCCAATCCGACAGCTACACTGGCGATTGGAGCCCAACGTCGAATTTGCTCCGCTGAAAAATGTTTTTCATCGCATACAATATTTCGAAATGGGTTGGATAACTCCGCGTTAACGCCACTTGTTCGGGAAATAATTCGAACTAAGGACGGAATAGCGGCGGTGCCGCCAGTTACGAAGATCTTATCAATGCGATCGCTTGCGGCTGTAGCCGAATAGAAATCGATAGAACGCTGGATTTCAGCGGCCATATCTTCTGCTTTCTCACCAATAATTTTTTCAACCTCATGAGGAAGAACCTCATCAGATTGATTACCAACACTTCCACCCATTTTATAGAGCTCGGCTTCTTGGTACGTAATATTGAGTTGTCGTGAAATCTCTTCGGTTAGATCAGAACCACCCATTGATAAATCACGGGTGAACATCGTTTCTCCGTCGGTCACCACGTTCATCGTTACAACAGACGACCCGATGTCTAAGAGGACAACAGTCTCTTGTTCTTTAAAACCGTAGTTGGCTTCGTGAGCATTCTGCAAACAGAATGCATCCACGTCCATAACCATGGGTTCAAGACCTGCGTCTCGAGTCACCTGAACGTAGTCGTTAATCATCTCGCGTTTCGCGGCGACTAACATCACATCCATTTGGCCCTGAGTCGTTTTCGGTGCCAACATCTCAAACCCAATAAAGACATCCCGGATATCGAACGGTATATATTGTTCGGCCTCCCATTGGATGGATTCATCGAGCTCTTCGCGGGTCATCAACGGGAGTGTTATTTTTTTAATAATAACAGTATTCCCAGATACGGAGAGCGCAGCTTCTCGTGTTTTTACTTTATTACGCCCCAGAAGCTCCGAAATTGCATCTGTTACAATGCCAGAGTTCATAAGAGCACCATCAACGATGGTCTCAGGGGGTAATGAGATGTGGTCAAAAGCTTGGAGTTGGAGACCGCGTTTCGTATCCTTAAGAATACAAAGTTTTACGGCGCTACTTCCAATATCCAAACCGACGCAATTTCGTCCTTTGGCCATTCAAGTATCCTTGACTATATAGATTTTACTTAAAAACATGTTGCCACGCGTTTGGGTTGTGTCAAAAGAAAATGAGATAAAGCCCTTGATTTCCTTTTCACTAGGTACACGTTTTCACGAATTTAACATTTGTCAAAAAAACGTCTCGATTAAACGAAAGAAATTTCCTATATAGAGTTAGCAATTTGCGCACAGCCTAGCTTCGGAGCTTGAAAATGGCATTAAAGAAAAAAGAGTTAAAAGAATTCAAACAGATCCTAATGGACGAAAGAAATCTACTCATTAAGAATGCAAACGATACAATTAAAAATGAAATTGAACTTTCCAAAGACGATATGTCTGACGAAGCCGATCTCGCGAGTGCCCTGATAGACCAGGGTCTCAGCCTTCGTTTACGCGGAAGAGAGCGGATGTTAATAGAAAAAATCGACGGTGCCCTCGAAAGAATTGAGAGCGGGGAATTCGGAATTTGTATCGCCTGCGAGGACGATATTAATCTGAACCGTCTGCGTGCACGTACCGTCACAACGATGTGTATTGCCTGTAAAGAAGAGCAGGAACAACGTGAACGTCACTACCAGGGATAACATATGAGTTCTTCAAAAGCGCTGATTCTGGTAAGTTCGAATACGATGGAAACCTTAGAAGCGGTAAAAGCAGACGGCTTGGACGTTTTCCTTCCCGAATACACCGGAGGATGGTCTCTCGTACTGGATTGCAGAATTCCCCCCTACGATACCCAAGAATTGGAATCTTTGTGCAAATTTGCCAAAGGCGTTCGAAAAGATTTCCTACTTTTATACGAAAAAGACCTAAAAAATTAGTTTAGAATATTTTTTAAACCGATCGGATCTCGAATCTTTTAACGTTTGAAACACGATCGTCTCGGTGTTTACAAGGGTGGCACCCGCCTTTTCAATCAAACCAAGCCCATTTAGGTAATTCGCCTTGGTTCGACTTGCAACGGCATCAATCGGAACGAGAACTCGGTACCCGGCATCCAACAGCGAACAAACACTTCCTAGAACGCAGATATGAGTCTCCATTCCGCAAACAATTATTGTATTTAGGTTTGCCGCATTCGGCTTAATGACTTTCTCTTCCGAATCTGTCTGCAAAAACATCGACGCCGAAAAATTCGATGATGCACACAAATCAAATGTGGTCTTTTCTAATCTACGAGCTTTTTTGAGTTTACTTTTTAAAGGTTCAACAGTCTCCCCGAGGCCTTTGGGATATTGTTCCGAATAAACGATTTGCAACTCAAGATCTAAGGCCAGATCGATGAGTATGGACGAATAACGCACTAATTTATAAGCCATCCGCTCGGTTAAAGCGGGGACCAGACGGGCCTGAATATCGATCACAGCTAAAGAAGTGGTCTCATCAAAACCATAATTTGAGCTTTTCAGTATTGTTTCCATTTCAGCCTTCAGTGTTGTCAATCTGGTCTAAGCGATCTATCATCTACAGGTCAACCACCTCTATTCTTATTTGCTCGCTCATGTTTCGAATTAAGACTGATATAAGACAGTATAAATGCGAAAATAAAGCCAAGGTCGAAAAACTGATCCAAAACTGGGTAGTTCGGCCAACAGACCTTATTTTCGAAGACGATGAATGGCATCCCATCGGGAAACATTCGGAATTCGAAAGTCTTTTCACAGAACTGGCCACAGAGGAGCAAGATACGCTCGTAACCGAATCTCCTTTTAGCGAAGAAGAAAAACGAGAAGAACCTCAAGATGTTTTTGACCCAAAAGATATCCTAAAAGATCTGACAACCCAGCCAACTCATTTATCCGCTCCTGTGGCACCTGAAGGTGTGGAACCTGATCATGATGATGACGAAGTCACAATGATGACGGATCGGACTCTAGATACATTAATAGATGAAGATTCAGAACTAAGCGATGACTCTGAAGTCAACGACGATAACTCCCAAACAACATCGGACTCTGAAACGAACTTCGAAGAGCCGTCAGACGACGACATCAAAGTAACTGAGGAACAGGAACGCTTCTTGGCCGAAGACGTGAGTTCCACACGCGAAGCCGACGAATCCAATGACGACAATGCTCCCCCAGTAGTGGGACGTCACGATCTTCCCGAAGACTTCTTTGCTACAAACGAGATATCAAAAGTAGATCGCGACGATGTAGATATCAGAGATGACCTGAATGCAGAGGACGAACTATCTGCCAGTCCCAAAGATGACGATCCGTCTAAAGAAGCAGAATCAAGCGACGACCAAGAAAACAGCGACACAGAAGATATTGAAAGTTTGTCTGAAATATCGGACTCATTCGACGAAGCTGAAGAAGAAGACGATGCTGAAGAAGAAGACGATGCTGAAGAAGACGCGAATGCAATCGAGCTAAATTCGCCCATCCAAGAAGAGGTCTTACATATAAACGGTTATGAAATTGAATTCCCGTTTACCATCGGCCCCACAGCTTCCGATATTAAGATAGGTCTCAAGAAGTCTAAATACGACCGGAAGAGACGCGAAAATACCTATCCACACCCTTTCGAAAAAGAATACAAAACGCCTCATATTCGTTCTTTTAGTTGGCAGCAAGAACCCCCAAGAGATTTGAGTGTACTCGTCATACTTGGCGGAATAGCTCTCATCGTTATTTTTGTTCTTCTACTTACCCAATTTTAGAAATTGAGTTTCAAACAAAAATCACTTGAATAATTCAACTACCAGAACCGCGATCCCACACATTTCAATATCGTATTAATATCCAACTTGGCGAAAGTGAACCCATTAGGAATGAGGTCAAATGATAAACGATAAAAATGCGATTATCTGGATTATCTATACCACCCAATACCGCGACGGGGGGCAACGTTTACAACAAGTTGCACGCACCATGGCTCGCCAAAAATGCAAAAGCTTTCCAAAACACGAAGTGATCTGCCAGGCGATTGAAGATAAAAATGGTTTCGTAGAAGCGCTCACTCACTTCGAAAAACAAAAAATTAAAATTCTCGAATTCCACTTCGTTGGACACGCCGGAATGTATGGGCCTATGTTTGGAACCACTGACTTACCCGAACAATTCAGTCCTCACGAATGGAGAAACATAGATATTCCATTCGCAAAAAGTGCGAGCGCATCGTTTCATGCGTGCCGCAGTGCGCGATGGTTTGCGCCCTTTTTTGCGAGAACTTTTAGAATCCCTGTTTACGGATACCATTGGTACACTTCATTTTCGAAATCTGCGGACAAATTCGTTTTAGCGACAAAATGGACCGACGGGGATCTATACCTCATGGGCTGCCGCGGGAAAAAATCTCATGGCTTTTTTGGATCACTAGGGAAACATAGCGGCCTTCTGGAACACGAACCGATCAAAAAGTTCCTCCCCCCAATAAAAGAACTAGATGGAAGTTATGACCCCGTTGCCGACCTCTACGATAAGGTATTTGAAGACATTAAAGTACGTAAAGACGAATGGAAGTGGCTAAAAAGTCATCTCCCACTCTCTCGTTTTTCGATGCTCGATATCGGTTCAGGGAATGGGGCGATGTTGAGAGAATTAAGTCATCGAATTGACCGCGGGGTTGGGGTCGATCTCTCGAAACGTATGGTGGAAATCGCTAGCGAAAAAAGTAAACATTTCGATAATCTTTCGTTTCAAAAAATTGAGGGTCCCGCCTTACCCATAAAAGACGATTCTTTGGATATTGTTACGTCCTTTTTATCATTTCGCTATCTCGATTGGGATCCAATCATGAAAGAGATCGTTCGCGTCCTTCGTCCGGGCGGACGCTTTCTCATGATTGATATGGTCACAGCACCTGTCAAAGTTACCGATGTACCTCAACTGTTCCGTTCGAAAGCAAAACAGATCTTACAACACCGTTTCCATCCAGAGTTTAAGACTCCTTTAACTGAATTGACTGACGACCCCAGATGGGCCCAAATGTTGAAACTAAACCCTATTCGTTCCGATCACGAGATGCGCTGGTATTTGGAGAGTCGTTTTGAAAATCGGTCAGTCGAAATGCTTAATGTCGGTTGGCAAAATCGCGTTCTTGCTTTTGATTCCGGTCCTATTTTCAACGATTATATTCCGCCGCAAAGCTATCCGTGAAATCAAATAAGAGAACATTGCTTGTTTTGGATTGGGGAATAGGAGGCCTAGGTGCTTTTAAAGAGTTACGCACGAAGGCCCCCACTCTCAATCTTTTGTATTGGTCCGATTCCGGTGAAGTTCCCTATGGGAAAATGAGCGAAACCCTTCTGAGTTCTCGAATTTTGGAAGTTCTTGACTCAGCAAAAAAAATGGGCGCTACCGAAGCCATAATAGCGTGTAACGCCGCCAGCACTGTTTTACCGCTCATTCATCCTCCTATCCCGACCATTGGGGTCATTGTCAAAGGAGTAGAAAAATTGATTGTAGAAAAAAATGCCGATGATCCCAAGACCCATATTGGTGTGATAGGAGGCCGAAGAACCATCGAGTCTGGCGCATGGTCCCAACCTCTCATCGAAGAAGGTTTTAAGCTAAGTTCGAAGATTGCCCAGCCACTTTCGGCAATCATAGAAAAAGGACTTCACGACGAACGATCATCGAAACCGACTTTTGAACGAATTCTGAGCGGACTCGATAACGTAAGCGATCTCGTTTTGGCCTGTACACATTATATAGCCGCAGAAAACATTATCTCGTCAATTCTACCCAACGCCACGATTTTCGATCCCGTCCAAGAGTGTGTAGATTTTATAGTACGCCACTGGATAAAGGATGAAATTGATGGCCAAGGGAGCAGCCGCTTCCTAACAACGGGCGACATTAAAGAAATGGAAAAAAGTGCCAAACTTGCTTTCGGACTCAATATCACGGGGCAAGTTTGCGCCGTGAAAAATTCTAAATAGGCGAGTTAGCTGGCCCCTATTTTTCGAGTATCGTCGTAAGAATCAAGAATAACGAAGTTGATAATACTTATCGGACAACACCAGCTGACCGGTAGATCGGACGAGATGAAACGAGTCACGTCTGTCGCGGAGCACACCTCTACAATCAATACCTCTATTCGATTGGGTACCGCTTTCGGCCAAAAAAAGGCCGACCCAAAAGGTCAGCCTACTGAGAACAGTGAGAAATGAACTATTTTGGTTTTTCTTCAGTTTTCTTTTCTTCCACTTTTTCTTCAACCTTTTTAGCAGCATCCTTGACGTCTTTAGCTGCATCTTCAACTTTCTTAGCAGGTTCTTTTTCTTCGACCTTCTCTTCGGTTCTAATTACAGCGCTCTTTCCGTCTGTTGATTTTCCATCAACTTCAATGATGTTGAATTCAACACGACGATTTGCACCACGTCCAGCATAGGTTTTATTGTCTTCAATAGGCTTAGTCTCGCCGAATCCCGTCGCAACGAGACGTCCAACAGCAACACCTTGCTCAGAAAGATAAGTAACAACCGACTCGGCACGTTTCTGCGACAACTTGAGATTGAATGCGTCATTTCCGCGATCGTCAGTATGGCCTTCGACTCGAATCTTAGTCATCTTCGGATACGCTTTTAAGACCGCTGCTACCTGATTGAGTAGACCAAAACTTCGTGACTTAATCTTCGCTTTTCCGGAATCGAAGAATACTTTTTCCAAAATCTCGATTTTGGTTTCAGTAATTCTAACTTTGGTTTTCCCTTTATCCGGACAACCATCTTCGTCTTCAACACCATTAATAACTTCAGCTTCGTTTGGACACTTGTCTTTAGCATCTAGGAACCCGTCACCATCATTATCTTCGTCAGGACACCCATCTTCATCTTGAAAGCCGTCTTTGTCTTCCGCGACGAGTGGACACTTATCGTCCGTATCAAGAATCGAATCACCGTCGTTATCCAACTCTGGGCAACCATCTTCGTCTTCGAATCCATCTTTATCTTCTGCAACCTTTGGACACTTATCAACATTGTTCAGAATTCCATCGCCGTCGCTATCGTCGTCGGTTTCAGGACAGCCGTCTTCGTCCATATAACCATCTAGATCTTCGGCAACGTTCGGACACTTATCAACAGCATCGAGAATGCCATCTTCGTCGTTGTCTGCTTCTGGACATCCATCATCATCTTTAAATCCGTCCATGTCTTCAGCTTCGTCTGGACAATCGTCGATATCGTCTTTGATACCGTCTCCATCCGAATCACCGATCGTTTTCGTGTGACTTGGAAATGAACCGAAGCGAAGACCGACAGACATCCACAATCCGCCGATATTAAGATTATTCTCAGAAACCTCGAGTGTGATATTTTCGACCTCTGGGTCTTCTGAAATCAACCATTGATTGAAGCCAACACGGCCATAAATTGCCGACCAACTTGCTAAATAATGACGGAGCTCAATAAAGGGACGAAGCAAGGTGAGAGTCGTATCTAGTTTCTCGCCGGTTTCGTGTTCAAGATTGGCCGTGCCCAGCGCTACGCCGACACCCAAGGCAAGTTCCCAATCATCACGACGGAACGCAAATGCGGGCTCGATACCGATATATAGAGCGCGAACTGAAGGCTCAGATCCAAAAGGAGACTGAATACCGCCAAACACAGAGAATCGTGTTCCTTCCAAAAGCGAAGCTTCCAAATAGAGGTCAATATTGAACACCTCTGAATAGTCTGTTTTCAGTGTGGTGTTCGGTTTAGTTAAATAGCAATCTTCCTGGAAGGTAGTATTGTTATCATTGCTACATATTTCCCAACGTTCGAAATCGGTAAACCAGATTCCAAATTCGGCACCGATGCCGTATGACGCTTGCCACTCATAACTTCCGTCGGCACTTTCACGTTCGTCTTCGTCTTCGTTACCTCCACCTTCAGACACCGCTTCTTCAGCTTTTTCCGCTGAAGCATCAGAGACAGCTTTTGCCTGCTCTTCAACCTTTGTATCTGCGGCTTTTACTTCTTCAGCTACTTTTTCTTTGACTTCTTCCTGCGCGACAAGCGGCGAGGTAAGGAAAGAAAAAGCGACGAACAACAATGTGATGTGTTTTTTCATGTGTTTCTTTATTAAAATTAGTAAAATCTCAAGGTAACGCGGTCTTTTACGTTGGATCTGGAGTTGCCGCAAGAACAAGATCTTCTTTTATTCCGCCAAGATTAGAACAATAGGATCAAAATTTTAGAGGATTGCGATTTTGCTCTCAAGTAGATCCAGACGCGCTAGACCCACAAGAACTGTGAAATCAAGACCATGAATCGTTCGCGATTCGCGTCCCAATTTTTTCACCTAAGATCGCTCGTTTCATATTTCCGACTACTTTCATGTTAAAGACGCGAATAGGTAACTCATGTTCCATACACAAACTTAACGCCGTAGAATCCATAACACGAAGTCCGCGCGATAATGCGTCGATGTACGTAACTTCTTGAAGTAACTTAGCATCTGTATTTTTTTCAGGATCACAATCATACACGCCGTCCACTTTAGTACCCTTCATAATCACTTCGGCACCAATCTCCATCGCCCTTAAACAGGCGGCAGTGTCAGTGGTAAAATAAGGGTTACCGGTACCCGCGCCGAAAATGACTACGCGGCCGCGCTCCATGTGACGTAGTGCTCGCCGACGAATATAGGGTTCGGCGACTTCTTTTATCTCCAAAGCGGTTTGAACACGTGTACTAACGCCGACCTTTTCGATCGCGTCCTGCAATGCGAGCGCGTTAATCACGGTCGCCAACATCCCCATGTAGTCGGCCGAAGCGCGATCCATTCCAGACGTCGCCCCCGATATACCGCGAAAGATATTTCCACCGCCGATAACGATCGAGACATCTACGCCGAGACTGACAATCTCTTTTATTTCGATTGCGATATTACCCAAGGTTTCCGGGTCAATTCCGTGACCACACTCCCCTTGAAGCGCTTCACCCGATAACTTCAACATTACACGTTTAAAAATTGGTTTCATTTTCATATGTCCTTTCGAGTCCACTGTTCTTAAACTTCCAACATGCTTTTTTAAAGCGCAAAAAAAAACGCCCTAAGGCGTTTTAGAAATAATCGATTAACCCTTGAGGGTTGCTGCGACCTCTTCGGCCAAGTTATCAACTTTTTTCTCAATCCCCTCGCCTACGGCGTATCGATGGAAAGATACAAGTTGAACACCACCGACTTTATCTTGGTACTGCTGAACAGAAAGCTTACTATCTTTTACAAAGGCCTGAGCCAATAAAGATTGCTCGCGCTTCCACTTGCCCATCTTACCTTGAACAATTTTCGGGGCGATTTCAGCGGGCTTTCCAGAATCAACGACCATTGCAGTGAAAATTTCTTCCTGCTTAGAAACGTCATCAGCGGTAATATCGTCGGGGGAGAGGAATCCAGGATTCATCGCGGCGATATGCATAGATACGTCTTTGGCGAATTGAGAAGCATCGTCATTAACGCTTCCTTTAACTTTTACCATAACGCCAATCTGTGAACCCGCGTGAAGGTAACCTTCTACAAATCCCTCTGGCTCGTCAAAACGTTGAAAACGACGAATTTGAATCTTCTCACCAATTGTAGCTATCGCATCGTTGAGGAAATCTGTCATATTTTGACCAGCAACACTCAATTCCATCGCTGCTTCAACAGTAGTAACATCGCTTGAACCGATAGAATCAGTTACCTTTCCTACTAATTCGATGAACTGGTCGTTGCGAGAAACGAAATCGGTTTCGCAATTCACTTCAACGAGAACACCCTTTTTGTGGTCATCAGAAACCCACTGCGCAACGAGTCCTTCGGCAGCAATGCGACCTGATTTCTTTTCTGCGGCAGCAATGCCTTTTTTCTGAAGATAAGTCATCGCTGACTCGATATCTCCGTCATGCTCAACAAGAGCTTTTTTACAATCCATCATTCCTGCTCCGGACATTTGTCGGAGCTCTTTAACCATAGCGGCTGTAACAGTCATATCTATCTCCTATTCTTTGCTTGCTGCAGGTGTAGTTGTTGCTGCGGGGGCAGGTGCGGCTTCGGCACTTGGAGATGCGCTAGCATCTGTTTCTTTACGTCCGTCTTGCTTATCCGAGCGTTGTACGTGCTGAACTTTAGGGCCGTCACCTTTTGAAGCGCCAACCGAATATCCAGTTCCCTTATCAGGAGCGTCTTTTGCTTTCGTTTTTGCAAGACGAGCACCTTCGATGCATGCATCTGCAATTGCACCTGTGAACAGACGAATCGAACGGATCGCATCATCATTTCCAGGGATTACGAAATCAACTCCGGCAGGGCTGCAGTTCGTATCGCAAACAGCGATAACCGGGATTCCCAATTTTCTAGCTTCTTTGACGGCAATATCTTCACGCTTTGGATCCAGGACGAAAATCGCGCCGGGAAGGTTTTTCATATCGGCGATTCCACCAACATTGCTATCAAGACGTGTTCTTTCACGTTCAAATTTTAGAACTTCTTTCTTCGTATATTTACCGTACGAACCATCTTTGGCCATCTTTTCGATGTCTTTCAATTTATCAATTGATTTCTTGATAGTTTGGAAGTTGGTAAGCGTTCCACCTAACCAACGGTTAACAACGAAGTATTGTCCACTGCGAACCGCTTGTTCCTGAACAGTCTCCTGAGCTTGACGCTTAGTACCGATAAAAAGAACCGATTTACCCGTTGAGGTCGTATGACGAACGAAATCGATCGCAGATGCAAGTAGTCTTACAGTCTGAGAGAGATCGATAACATGAACACCATTTCTGGCGCCATAAATATAGGGTCCCATTTTTGGATCCCAGCGATTGGTTTGGTGACCGAAGTGAACTCCGGCTTCGAGTAGATCACGCATTGTGACTTGTGCCATTTTATTCTCCATTTGTTGAACGTCCGTCATCTTCAGCCCTTGTTTACCACCTAGTCTCCTAGGCACTCGGGACAAGGTCCGATGACGTGCGAAATTAGTGCGCTAGATAGCACGCTCTTTAAGTAGTTTCAACTAAATAAGAGCCATTATTTAGCGATCGGATTGAAGAATTTCCGAAACCTTTCGCGTTAAGCGCAAAGAAACCCAAACCAGACGTTCGGAATTGTAAGATCCGCCACGTTTATGTATAAAGTCGGCCAGCTAAGCCCGCACATAGAAATAGGAACTGGTATGTCTGATCTTCAATTTTCCGAAATGAACGTTAATCGTCCTAGTCTAGCCGACGTCACCGCCTCATATAACACCCTATTTTCGGCCATCGAAGCAAACAACGATTTAACTGAAGTGGTCAAATCCTGGGATAACATTCGAAACAAGTTGAACACCTATTCATCCATTACCCATTTACGTTTTTCACAAGATACGACTAACGAGACCTTCAAAGCTGAACGTGAGTTTTCCGATGAGATTTCTCCAAAGTTCACAGAACTTGCGGTCGCAATGAAACGTAAGCTTATCGAAAATAAAGACACACTTGTTGCCGAATATGGTCAACATGCCTTCGATTTGTGGGCAACTGATATTCTTACCTACGAACCCGTTATCCAAGACGATCTTGTTTTAGAATCCAAAGAAGTCGCCGATTACATGGAAGGAAAAGCAAAAGCAAAGATCCAATGTTTCGGAGAAACCTTTAACCTTTCAACAATTGTCAAATTTGAATCGGAGGCAAATCGTGAAAAGCGACACATGGCCGCAAAAGCACAATGGCAATGGTACGCGGACAACTCCGCGGCAAACGGTCAACACTACGACAAATTAGTAAAGCTACGTACTAAAATGGCCCAGAAACTAGGGCACGAAAATTACGTAAAGTTGGGATATCAACGCATGCAACGCATCGACTATAATGCCACCGATGTGAAACACTTCCGCAATCAAGTGATCAAAAATGTCGTACCTTTGGTTTCCAAACTAAAAGAAGAACAGCGCTCAAAATTAGGCGTAGAAAAACTCATGGTTTGGGATAGTGTTCCTGATCTTAGAGGCGCTCCAAAACCCAACGGAGACCCTAAAACACTTACCGAATCCGCTAAGAAAATGTTTGACGGTATGCATCCAGAACTAGGCGATTTCTTCCGCTTAATGGACAACCGAAATCTTCTTGATCTGGACTCCAGAGACGGAAAGTCTGGCGGAGGATTTTGTACTTCCTTCCCCATATACGGCGTGCCCTTCGTTTTCGCCAACTTCAACGGTACCAAGCATGATGTGGAAGTGTTCACCCACGAAATCGGTCATGCTTTCCAAAATTACTTGGCGCAATCTCAAAATATTTCCGATTATTATTGGCCAACTATGGAATCTGCCGAAATTCACTCGATGAGTTTGGAGTACCTAACCTGGCCGCATATGGAAAAATTCTTTGGAGACGACGCAGATCGCTTTCGTAAAGTCCACCTCACCGGTGCCCTTTCCTTCATGCCATACGGGTGTGCGGTAGATCATTTCCAACATGAAATTTATGAAAACCCCGAAATGACTCCAACTGAACGCAACGCGACTTGGAAAAAAATGGAAGAACTATACCTCCCGTGGCTTGATTGGGGCGATATCGAACATGGGGCAAACGGCGGACGCTGGCATGCACAGAGCCACATATTCATGGGACCTTTTTACTATATCGACTACGTCCTCGCACTCACCTGTGCCTTGCAATTTTGGAATGATAGCCAAAGTGATTATGATGCGGCTATCGAACGTTACGTCAAACTTTGCCGTCGAGGCGGTGAGGCCCCATTCCAAGAGTTAGCTAAATCCGCGGGCCTGAAATCGCCTTTCGAAGACGGATGCTTGGTATCGGTTGTCGAACGTGCGAATGCATTTCTGAAATAATTTTCATCTACTCATAACCTACGGGACATCTAATGAAGATCCTTATTATAAATTGCGGAAGCTCTTCGATCAAAGCGTCAATCATTGATCATCAGAGCGGTGAACGAAGTGGAGACCTAAAAGTCCAAAGACTCGGGGAAGAAGGATGCACCCTAGAAATTAACGGCAAGTCCGAAGCGTTAACCGCAACGAATCATCAAGATGCCTTGGCCATCGCGATACCGAAACTTCTAGAAAACTTTGAAGGCGAACTTGCCGCGGTCGGACATCGAGTCGTCCACGGGGGAGAGCAATTTCAAAAGCCAACCATCATTGACGACGAAGTAGAAAAAGTCATCGAATCCCTATTCAAAGTTGCCCCATTACACAATCCACCTAATCTCGCGGGAATTCGCGCTGCAAAAAAACTTCTCAGCTGTCCGCACATTGCTGTCTTTGACACAGCTTTTCACTCGACCTTACCCAAACGCGCAAAGACCTACGCCATCGATACTGAAATCGCTAATGACCTAGGTCTTCGACGCTATGGCTTCCATGGTGTGAGTCATGCCTACGTCTCTAAGGTTGCCGCAGCACATATGGAAAGTGACCGGCGAGATTTGCGTATCATCACCTGTCACCTAGGCAACGGGTGTAGTGTAGCGGCCGTTGAGTATGGACGTTCGATTGAGACCAGTATGGGCATGACTCCATTGGAGGGTTTAGTCATGGGAACACGGTCCGGGGATATTGATCCTGGAATCATTTTGGAGCTTTTCCGAAGCGGTAAAACGGTTGATGAGGTCGACGAAATTCTCAATCGAAGATCGGGTCTGAGTGGATTGTCCGGAATCGGAAACGATCTTCGCGATATCGAAGAACGGGCATCTGAAGGAGACGAAAATTGTCGCCTCGCGATCCAAGTTTTTGCGCACCGTGTCCGAAAATATATAGGTGCTTACGCTGCGGCAATGGGAGGCGTCGATGCGATCGTTTTCACGGCTGGAATAGGAGAAAATAGCGTGATGATGCGCCATCGAATCGCGCAAAGACTCGACTTTTTGGGTGCAGTCTTTTGGGAAGACCACAATCGTGATGTTTCTTTGTCGGCCGAAAATCCAGTTGCTGAAATTTCAACAAGAAATTCACGTTGTCGACTTTTAGTAGTTAAAACCGATGAGGAGAAACAGATCGCAATCGAATCTGCAAAACTCGTTCTAGAAATGAATACGACCAAAGGCGATCTCGAAATTCCGGTCGCAGTATCGGCGCGTCATGTTCACCTAACTCAGGAAACAGTGGAAGCTCTATTCGGAGAGGGTTACCAACTCACCGAGAGAAATCCGCTTTCCCAACCCAACCAATTTGCATGTAACGAAACGGTTTCAATTGTGGGCCCCAAACGAACGCTTGAGAATGTTCGAATCCTTGGACCTACTCGGCCTAAAAATCAGGTCGAGATTTCGCGGACCGACGAATTTTTCCTCGGAATAGATGCCCCGGTACGCGCGTCTGGTGACGTGGATAATTCCCCTGGCTGCACCTTAATCGGAACAGATGGGCGACGGATCGAACTCAAACAAGGCGTTATCTGTGCGTGGCGACACATACACATGCAACCTGAAGATGCCGAAAAGTTTGGCGTTCAAGACCGCGATGTTGTCGAAATCGCGATCCAATCGAATGGCCGAAAACTAACGTTTGGCGATGTCTTAGTCCGCGTAAAATCTTCCTATAAATTGGAGATGCATATTGATACCGACGAGGGTAACGCCGCCGAACTCGCCCGCGGCGGAGCGCAAGGCGTTTTGGTAAATGTCGAGGGACTTGCATCAATGCGAACCCGCTTGACCAAACACGACCAAGTTTAAAACCAACTCGCCAAAAACCTTCAGGTTCCTTGTAAACGTTTAAAACCCCCAGAAAACTTAAAAACCCCGGCCATCTTAACAGGCGTTTTACCTGTTAATTTGTGAGGTTATGGAGCCTATGATAGGATTTGGGCTATGTTTATTTTTCAAAAATCTAAGGTTCAACGTATGATTCGTCAAAAATTAGCGTCTCTTTTATTCGTCTTATTCGTCGGTATCCCCTTTCTTTTGACCGTCAGTGCGTGCGGAAGGACCTCGTTCACGACCCAATGTGTAAGCTCTACAGATTGCCAATCCGGATCAGAATGTTTGGATAACATATGCACAATCCCGGGAACGGTTTCTTGCACGGTCGATACGGACTGCGCACAAGGATCACTGTGTGAGGACGGAGTCTGTAAGGATGAACCAGCGGATTGCATTACAGATCAAGAGTGCGGCGACTCCGAAATTTGTACCGATGGAACCTGCATTCCCGCATGCCCAGAAGGCACAACCTGTTCAAGCTGTCAGGACGACGACGATTGTAGCGTAGGTGTTTTTGACAGCGCGGCTATTTGTGTCAATGGCAGTTGCACTGTTGTGGAGTGTCTAGATGATTCACAGTGTGGACCCGAAGACGAATGTGTTCAGAATAGCTGTGTGCCCATTAACATCTGTTTGAACGATGACCAATGCCCAGAAAATTATGTCTGCCAAGACAGCTTCTGCGTCCCGGAAAGCGATCAATGTCGTATCGACGAAGATTGTTTTGAGAACGAATTTTGTAATTTCGGTGAATGCATCCCGAACAATTTTCAGTGCCGAACCGATCGAGAATGTGCGCCAGGAGAAATCTGTCTAGATGGCTTTTGTTTCGACGAGGAACCCTTTTGCGGCGACGATAACGATTGTCCGCGCGCTCAAATCTGTGAAGATGGGACGTGCCAGCAGCCGTTTTGCCGAAACGATCGCCAATGCCCGCCTCCCACACAATGTACGAATGGGCGATGTTTAGAAAATTTTGAATGTCGAAATGATGCCGATTGCGGAATCGAGCAGCGCTGTGAAAACAACCAGTGCGTAGATTTAGGCAACTGCCAACGCGACCGCGATTGTGGAGAGTCTGAGATTTGTTTCGATAATCAATGTTTCTTCATTGGTGAATGTCGAGGAAATGACGAATGTGGCCGAGATCAAACCTGTATTAATTTCAGGTGTGAACGAAATGACTTATGTCGTGATATCAACTGTCCGCCAAATAGTTTTTGTGAAGATGGCAACTGTATTCAAATCGTTGAATGCTCTGACAACTTCGATTGCCCGCCAGAATTCCAATGTTCGAATGGTGTTTGCGAGCCTCGCCCACCAGAATGCACATCAGACATGGACTGTCCCTTCGGCGAAACATGTGCTGGGAATCAGTGCGTTTTTTCTGGCGACTGTCGTCAAGACGACGAATGCAATGCGCCCGAAATTTGTGATAATAATTTCTGCACCATCCCAGGCGCCTGTTCAAACGATAATGATTGTCCCCCGAACCAAGAATGTGAACCCCTATCTCGAACCTGTCAGCCTGAGGTCATCTGCGATGATGATAATGATTGTGAGCCAGGATTTAGTTGTGTTGGAGACCAATGCGTCGATGTTAGACAATGCACCATCGATGCTGATTGTCCTGCCGGTGCAATTTGTAACGGATTCGTTTGCCAACCCAGACCAGAATGTCGCATCGATAATGACTGCCAGAATGGAGAACGCTGCGATCAGGGTGCTTGCGTACCGACATCTTGTGTAGACGCCTCCGAGTGTCCACCACTTTGGATGTGTGCTGCTGGACGATGTGCACCATCAATTCCATGTCAGTCCGATCCAGACTGTCCACTTCCTGGTATGGTTTGTACTAATAGTGTTTGTGAAGTTCCAAACGGTTGCATGTCCGATTCGGAATGTATCGGTGGACTGCGCTGCATTGCCGGTGCCTGTATTCCGATCCCACCCGATCAGTGTGTAGACGATAATGATTGCGCAAATGGAGATCTTTGCGAGTTTGGATTCTGTGTCCCGGTTGAATGCCGTTTTGATAACGAATGCGGGCAAGGAGAACGTTGTATTTCTAACTTCTGTGTCCCGTCGGCTGAATGTAATTTCGACCCCGATTGTGCGCCGGGCCAAAGCTGTATCAATCAAACATGTGTTGATGAAAGCATCTGCTTTGGCGACCAAGATTGTGGTCCGCAAGAACAATGCATCAACAACGTATGCGAATTCGTTTCACCAGAATGCTTTGGTGACCAAGATTGTGGTCCACAAGAACAATGTATCAACAACGTCTGTGAATTTGTTCCACCTGATTGCTTTGGTGATTTCGATTGTAATCCCGAAGAGATCTGCGTCAACGGCGAATGTCTAGCGACTCCGGGTTCTTGTTCGGGCGACCAAGATTGTAATGCCGGTGAAGAATGCTCACTTGGAAGTTGCGTTATCGCATCCGAATGTAGACGCGACACGGATTGCGCGAATGATGAATTTTGCGATCTCTTCAGCGGACAGTGCCAATCCGATGCTCAATGTACATCCAATATCGATTGCGCAATGGGTTTCACTTGTGTCGGAGATCGATGTAGTCAGATTACAACATGTAACGGCGACTTCGATTGTACAGACGGAACGAGCTGCGTTGGCGGTACCTGTCTTATCAATCCAGATTGTTCCGAAGATTCAGACTGTGGAAATAGCGAACAATGTGAATTCGGATTTTGCCAGCCTTTTTCTTGCCAAGATGATTCCGAATGTTCGAGCACCTTCGAATGTGTTGCCGGTCGTTGTTTGATTGGTCCCTTTTGCCAATCCGACAATGACTGTCCAAATCCGACGATTTGTTCAAACTTCAAATGTGAAAACCCAGGTGGTTGTCAATCCGACGGAGAATGCCCTCCGGGTCAATCCTGTTTCGCAGGAGCTTGTTTTTCCGTTCCTCCGCCCTCGTGTAATATAGATGCGGATTGCGCTCCTGATGAGTCCTGTGAATTCGGATCCTGTCAATCAGATAACCCACCCGACCCTTGCGTTGTGAACGCACAATGTCGGCTAGGTGAACTCTGTATCGATGATCGCTGTCAGTCTGGAGTTGAGTGCCTAGATGATACGGACTGTTCCTTTCCAGAAACGTGTTTCAACAATTCCTGTAATTAGTTTGTAAACCGCCATTCCACATATCGTAACTGTACTTACTTGTTGTATTTCAACAGAACGATTTAATCATCAATAAGCAGGGATTCGACTCGTCCCAAAGCGTTTCGAATTCCTCCAAAGGTTCATATCCGATGCCCAAATAGAATGCGCGCGTCTTATCGTAGAACGCGTTCGGTCGTCCCGCCGACAAGGTCTTCACCGTCATATATTTAACCCCCTTTTTCCGGACTTCTTCTTCGGCATACGATATGAGTTGTTTTCCTAAACCTTGTCTGTGGAACTTCTTCAAAACACCGAGTACGTATAATTCGCACGAAGTCTTAAAATGTGTTTTCAGGGAAACAAAGCTAATCGCGCTTTCATTTTCATATATCGCGTACATCGGCATGGATTTACAACCCACAATATATGCGAGGATGGATTCTTCAATACCAAACCAATCGGGTAAGTCGCGTAAGACGTCGTTAGAAATCTGAGCTTTCCTAGATTCACCTAAAACTTCAATGATAGTTGTTTTCAAATTCTTTCCAAAAATGGATTCGACGTGTGGATGTCAAATTATCATTGTATCGTCCCAATATATCAATCTGGAAGTGCGGTTTTTCATCTGATATAGGGATGAAATTGTACCGAAGGATTAAAATGTTCCACATTCTCTTATTTGTTCATTCTCTCGTTCGATGGCTCTTATTGATCGGCCTCGTTTTTACGCTATTTAAGGCCTACAAAGGATGGCTCTCCAGAAGTGACTATTCACTCATGGATTCCAAGGTACGATTGTTTACCGTCACCGTTGCACACATCCAAGGCGTTGTTGGGCTTTTAGTCTATTTCTTCAGTCCGCTAGTTGCAGCATTCATAGCGGACCCGAATGGGTCCATGGCAATCAAAGAAATTAGATACTTTGCAGTTTCGCACGCATTGATAATGGTGGCCGCAATCGTGGTAATCACCATCGGCTCGGTAAGAAGTAAACGCAAAGAAACCAACGCCGGCAAATTCAAGACTATAGCTTTGTGGTTTACGATTGCGTTGGTTCTCATCTTTTTCGCGATACCTTGGCCCTTCATGCCAAGCTCTCCATCACGCCCCCTATTGACACACTTCTAAGGTATTAGTTGGGGAGCGCTGACTGTTTCCTAGACAGATATAGAAAGGACACACTGAATAGTGAGCCTTAAGTGGGAACAGAAAAAAGGCTTCGTAAAAACGAAGCCCTTCTTATTAGTTTGTGTGTTCAGATTTAAACGGCAGCAATCCAAGCTGGCCCTTATTCAGCAGCAGACTCGCTGTCGTCTTTATCGACATAAAGCTTGCTACCTTCCTGCCGAAATTTTTCAGACATCGCTTTGAAGCCTTCGTCTTTTTCAGCCGCTTCACGAATGTCATGGCTGATTTTCATGCTGCAAAACTTCGGTCCACACATTGAACAAAAATGAGCGACCTTGGCACCATGAGCCGGCAAGGTCTCGTCGTGATAGGCGCGAGCCGTCACCGGATCCAAAGCCAAATTAAATTGGTCTTCCCAACGGAATTCAAAACGCGCTTTTGATAAAGCGTTATCCCAATCTTGAGAATTCGGATGACCTTTCGCTAAATCTGCTGCATGTGCCGCAATCTTATAGGTAATGATTCCGTCTTTAACATCGTTTCTGTTCGGTAAACCCAGATGCTCTTTTGGTGTGACATAACAAAGCATCGCTGTTCCGTACCAACCAATCATCGCTGCACCAATTGCACTTGTGATGTGATCATAACCCGGAGCGATATCAGTAGTTAGTGGCCCAAGCGTGTAAAAAGGGGCTTCTCCACACCAGTCCAATTGCTTGTCCATATTCTCTTTGATGAGGTGCATGGGTACGTGACCCGGTCCCTCATTCATGACTTGGATGTCGTGCTTCCAAGCGATTTTATTGAGTTCGCCTTGGGTTTTTAATTCCGCAAATTGTGCTTCATCGTTCGCGTCAGCGATCGAACCAGGACGCAATCCATCTCCCAAAGAGAAGGAAATATCGTAAGCTTTCATGATTTCACAAATCTCTTCGAAATGTGTGTACATGAAGTTCTCTTGATGATGGGCAAGGCACCATTTTGCGATAATAGATCCACCGCGGCTTACGATACCGGTCGTGCGCTTAGCAGTCAGATGGATGTATCGTAGCAGAACTGCTGCGTGAATCGTGAAGTAATCTACGCCCTGTTCAGCTTGTTCGATCAATGTTTCACGGAAAATTTCCCATGTTAAATCTTCCGGAACACCATTCACTTTTTCTAGCGCTTGATACATCGGAACAGTTCCGATTGGGACAGGACTATTTCTAAGGATCCATTCCCGCGTCTCATGAATATTTTTTCCAGTAGAAAGATCCATAACGGTGTCAGCTCCCCAAAGAACAGACCACTGAAGCTTTTCAACTTCCTCTTCAATAGAAGATGTTACCGCTGAGTTTCCGATATTAGCATTGATTTTCACTTTGAAGTTTCGTCCAATAATCATCGGCTCGATCTCGGGGTGATTGATATTGCATGGAATAATCGCTTTTCCGCACGCAACTTGGTCGCGCACAAATTCAGCCGGAAACCCTTCACGTACGGCGATGAATTCCATCTCAGGAGTGATGATTCCCTTACGCGCATAATGAAGTTGGGTGACATTTCCTTTGCCAACTAGCGTAGGTCGTTTCAGGCCTTCGGGAATCATATCCGTTTGAGCCAAAGAACGCTCAGAATTCTCTACGCCTCTTTCAGCGATCCAATCTTTTCTTAGCGCCGGTATGCCTTTTCTGACGTCGTGATTCAGCGGCCCGCTTGTGTCGTAGACTTGGATCGGCTCTTCGCCACCTGAGAGTCTAATTTCACGAACGGGAACTTTAACACCCTTGCCCTCAAGATAAGTTTTAAATGAGTTTGGGAAAGCGTCGTTATAGTCGCCAGGAAATGTATTTGAATCGGTTGTCATCGTTATGCCTTTTATTTAATTCGGGTTCGAGAACCACACACTTGGTACCCGAATTATCCAGCCGAATAAATAGATTATCGAGCAAAATTGAAGACGAATGATATTTTGCGCCCCCCAGCAAGATTTTAAGTTATTCTAGGCCAGATTTGGCCTATTTTCATTAAAGCCTTTCGTTTGTGACTTATTCATAAATTTTGCATCATTGAATCCTACGAACACTCACGAAAAATGGCCCCGGACAATAGACTTTAGATGTTAAAAGCGAACGAATCATCACCCCGTCATTATCTTAATTACCTTCTACTCATTCTATTGCTCACGGCGTTGGGTTGCACGAAGGATTCCGCAGATCAGGCTCAAGCAGATGCGGGCTTTGAATCAGACCAAAGCCTTCAAGAGGACTCCGGCCTCGTGCCAGAACTAGACCAAGGCATTGAAGAAGACGGTTCGCAAACGCCTCTTGAAGTATCGGCCAGCGAAATTTCCATAGATACGAATAACTCCGAAATCCCCAATGAACCCAAAGTTAATGCGAGTCTGACTATCACAACCGATGGCCAGGTCGTCCACACCGGGAAAATAGGAATCGAAATTAGAGGCTCCTCTTCACAAAACTTTCCAAAGAAATCCTACGGCGTGGAAACCTGGGACGTCGCTGGAGAGGACACAGATGTTTCCCTATTGGGAATGCCTGAAGAAGAAGAAGATTGGATCCTGCACGGTCCTTATAGCGATAAGAGCCTCATCCGTAACCGCCTCATTTATGATCTAGCTCGTGATATGGATCGCTATGCCAGCCGAACCCAATTTGCCGAACTTACAATAAATGGTGAAGAAAAAGGCGTCTATGTTTTCATGGAAAAGTTAAAACGCGACAAAAATCGAATTGATATAGACCGACTAACAATTAACGAAAACTCAGGTGAAAATATTACCGGCGGATACATTATAAAAATTGATAAAAATAATAATGGAGGTTTCACGAATCAAAACTCGTTCACCTCCGAATACACAACCTCACTTGATGGAACCGGGAAAACTATAAAATTCCTCTATGACTATCCCAAACCTGAAGACATCACATCCGAACAAAAAGAATATATCGCCGGCTATATTAACGATTTCGAAAGTGCCCTGGCATCCAATAACTTTACAGATCCCCAGACTGGATATGCGGCCTATGTGGACGTCGATAGCTTCATCGACTTTTTCATCTTGAACGAATTATCCAACAATGTGGATGGATATCGAATCAGTATGTACATGCATAAAGATAAAAACGAAAAATTAAAAATGGGACCTATCTGGGATTTCAATCTAGCTTTTGGAAACGCCGATTATTGCAACGGAGGAGACACGGATATTTGGGCCTATACTTTCAACGACCGGTGTATTTCGCATGGCGTGGTCATTCCTTTTTGGTGGAATCGATTAATGGAAGACCCGGCGTTTACTTCAAAATTACAAGTTCGATGGGCTAAATTGAGAGAGGAGACCTTATCTAATTCTACAATTTTCCAGAAGATCGATACTTATATCGCTATCTTGAAGACGACCAATGCGGTAAATTCAAATTTTGACGCTTGGCCGATTTTAGGGATGTATGTTTGGCCGAATAATTTTATCGGCGATACCCACGCTGAGGAAATCACCTATCTAAAAGAGTGGATTAGCGCACGTACGAAATGGCTCGATGAAACGATTGCCGCATTATAACAACAATCCTATTTTTAACGTTGAACCTGAATCTCAGCCATTAGTCGGTAAAGTGGACAATTTTGCCTCGTGAAGTAGATTTCTTAGTAGATAAGGAGGATTTAACTTGGTTCGGTTTAAACCAACATTGGTGGTGGGATTAGTAGGTACGCTTTTCGTCGCGCTCTACCTCGGACGAAGCGAACTTATTGCCGGTTCCTTTGTAAAAAACCGAGTAGAACACCTCGCAAAACAACATAATTTCGAAATAGAAATTGAAGGAATGGAACCCGCCGGGTTCTTTTCCATCGCACTAAAAAACGTCGCGGTCAAAGCCCCTAAAAAGGGCGTTACCTTGGAAGTGTACGCCGAAAAAATAGTTCTTAGGCCAACCCTCGCGGGAGGATTAGAGCTCGGCGATATTCTCATTAAGAACGCCCATATTAGTGCCAATCCCTCACTCGAAAAAAATACAAAAACAGAAAAAAAACAAATTGCCAACAACACGACTGAAAACCGGAAAAGTCCAAAAAAAGAAGCCCGTCTTCAACGGACCATCCGATTCGAAAACACGAAATTTACACATGAAAAATTAAAGGGCGATTTCGAAATCCTAACACTTGATGTTGATTTCTTAGGGCGAGAAGTTGTTGGGTTCAAAGGGTTCGCTCGCACTCCAGATAAAATCGATTCGATCCTGAGTTATAATGGTAAGGCCTTCAAATTATTGCCAGAAAAGAAAACACAATTGGACGAGTGGTTTGATTTCCCTGTCACAGCAAACGTCAGTTTAAAGAAATTTTCCTTTTGCCCTAGCTGTCAAAGAAAGGCTCGACTCTACGACCTCGAACTTGAATTCAAATCGCAAAAATTGAATGTCGATCACGTAGATCTCGTTCGAAGTGGGAAAAACTTAGAACTTATTTTCGGCGAAGTCGTTTATGGCGACTTTCCGGCTAGGATTATAGATTGGCGAGTACTGGTGAATATCGAGAAACGTACATCTGAGGGACGTATTACGATTAGCGAACTCACCGGCGGAAAAATTGATGCGCGATGGAATTATGACGACCAACTCAACTTAAAACTCCTGGCCACGGATTTCGATCTACGAGCGTGGGATACCCTAAACCCACTCAGTAAGTACGGACATGCCAAGTCGGTTTCGGGCACACTCGATGTAGAATATCATCTACGCCTCAACCACTTTAATTTACGAAGTAGATTAAAACTCAATCAAGTGACTATTGAAGTCGGTCATATCGCCAAAGACCCAGTGACCTTCCCGCAAATGAAATTACTTGGAAACGCTCTCATTGATCTCGACGGTCGGGCGATCTCGTTTGACGACGCGAGCGTGGAACTTGAGGCCAGCGACCCCGTTTTTTTTGAGGGTAATATCGTAGACGCGCAGAATGGAGTGTCGTTCAATGGTCACGTTAATGCTCCGCGCTTAAACGCGGTGGTTATTCGAGATGCACTTCCCAAATCAATGACCAAAGTTATTAACGATGCCAATATCGACGGTGATTTTGGTTTTCAACTCACCATTGGCGGACATAGCGCCTTTCCAGAAAATCTATTTCTTGACGGAGATATTTTTGGAACAGTTAAAGTGCTCAAGGACGGTAGTCAGGGAGATATTGATCGCATCAGAACCGGATCGATTGAGGGATATAAGAACTGGATCGCATTGTCCTCGGTACCAGACTTCGTCGCCCATACAATAACCGCTGCCGAAGACGCCAGTTTTTTCAGCCACCCAGGATTTGATTGGGCGGGAATAAAGCGTGCGATGGTACATAATATCAAAGTGGGTCGGTTGGAAAGGGGGGCCAGTACTATCAGCCAGCAAGTTTCGAAAAATATTTTTTTAAGTGGAAAACGAACCGCTTCTCGTAAACTTCAAGAGATGTACCTCACCTGGCGGCTTGAATCGGAATTAGATAAAATTAGGATTCTCGAAATCTATCTAAACATCGCTTCTTGGGGCACCGGGATCACGGGAATTTCTGAGGCATCAGAACATTATTTTCAACGGCCTCTTGCAAACTTATCGGTCGCAGAAGTTGCACTCTTAGGGTCGATTCTTCCCAGCCCCGCCCGCTTCGGACGCCAGATTGATCAAGGAAAAATAGCCGCGGGTCGCGTTGAAAAAATTGAACACATCTTAAACAACCTTCGATACTTGAATCGAATTTCGAATGATGAATATCGAAAACTTTGGAAGCAGGCACAGCTCGGTAAGATCGGCAGCCTCAATCTGATTATTTGTGATGACGACTCGCCGGTGGAAAAACTTAAAGGTGCTTTCCAAAAGTGTTGAGCGTCGAGCATCCAATCCATCTGGAGTGTGATCCTAGATTGCCCTTTCAATCCGTCTTTTACTCTCCTGATTTTGATAAGCTTATTCTTCGCTATTCCAACCCGATGCTCCCTTGATCCATAAAAGGCGTTTTTTCGCTTGTACAATTGAGAGGAGTTAATCTTCGTTTGGATTATGAGTCTGGTCCCCACATTGTGTCTTCTTATACCGCTTTCTTTTTTACGTTTGCGAGTTCCTGCGACGCACTGAGGTCTTAGCTATTTTGCTTTCATAGACTGAAGTTGTTGGACGATTTGCATCGCCGTTCGAGCAGGGTTTGCGGACTCATTTGGCGTGAGGCTTACAACCATCTTCATACCCGGCCTTATTCGAGCCCGACCTCCACTCTTCGCGACCCAATCTATAACCAAGTCGGGACGAATAGTACTGGATTTGTCGAGTTCCAAGACAAGCGTCGAAACAGAAACGTCGAGTTTAATGGCGCAGATATCTACCAAGCCGATTTTGATATGGACAACATCCTTCAAATTCCGAATCTCGGTGGGTACCTCACCGAAACGATCTTCAAGTTCAATGATAAGCTCGTTAAGCTCATCAATATTATTCACCAAAGAAAACCGCTTATAAAAAATCAAACGTAAGGAATTATCTTGAACATATCCTTCTGGAATATAGGCCGGGATGGGGAGCATCACTTCCGGCTCGATCTTCGCGCTCCCTTCTTGTCCGCGAAGTTCGGCAACAGCCTCTTCCATGAGTTCTGTATAGAGATCCAAACCTACCGCGGCCACGTGCCCAGATTGGCTATTGCTTAAAAGATTACCGGCACCACGAAGTTCAAGATCATAAGTTGCGACGTTGAATCCGGAACCTAAGGCGGTAAAGGTTTGAATAACATGAAGTCGTTTTTCGGCATCATCGTTCAATTTTCCCTGAGCCGGAATGAGGAGATAAGCATAGGCACGCTCTTTACCGCGACCAACGCGCCCACGAAGTTGATACAACTGCGCCAAACCAAATTTATCTGCGCGATTGATAATAATCGTATTTGCATTTGGAATGTCCAAACCGCTCTCAATGATGGTTGTGCACAATAAAACGTTTGTTTCATTATTGACGTAGGACACCATCACGTCTTCCAACTCCGATTCCCCCATCTGTCCGTGACCCACAGCGATTCTTGCTTCAGGAATCAATTCTTCTAAATGTTTTTTCATTTCCATAATCGTTTTGACGCGATTATGAAGGAAAAAGACTTGGCCACCTCGAGAGATTTCGCGCACAATTGCGTCTCGAATAATTGTATCGTTAAATCGAGCGATATGTGTACGAACCTCAAGACGTTCGTGAGGCGGCGTCGAAATGATCGATAAATCACGAATTCCCAAAAGACTCATCTGTAATGTTCTCGGGATCGGTGTCGCCGTCAGGGTAAGTGAATCGACGTTGGTTCTAAATTTTTTCAGCTGTTCTTTATGCTTCACACCAAAACGTTGTTCTTCGTCAACGATTAAAAGTCCAACGTTTCGAAACTGAATATCTTTAGAAAGAAGACGATGGGTACCCACAAGAACATCCACCTTTCCAGCCGCCGCCGCCTCTATAATTTGATTACTTTGTTTGCGAGTTCGGAACCGGCTTAAGCCTTCAACTCGAACACCGAAGGGATCTAAACGTTCACGAAACGACCTAACGTGCTGTTCGGCTAGAATCGTGGTCGGCACCAAAACAGCGACCTGTCTACCGTCCTCAACCGCTTTCATCGCAGCACGTATTGCTACTTCAGTTTTACCGAAGCCAACATCGCCACACACAAGTCTATCCATTGGACGAATGCGCTGCATATCCGCGATAGTTTCATCGATCGCGCGTTGCTGATCAGGTGTTTCCTCATACGGAAAATCATCTACGAAATCGTAGAAAATCTCGCCCGGCTCTGAAAATTGAATCCCTCTTTGAAGTTCTCGCTGAGCGTATAGTTCAATAAGCTCTCCGGCAACTTCGCGGATATTTTCTTTGACCTTCTCCTTGGTTTTTTCCCAAGAGGTCCCACCCATTTTATCGAGCCGCATGCTTTCAGAGTTGCCAATATATTTTTGAATTCTAGCAAGCCTAAAAACCGGAATGAAAAGTTTGTCCCCCCCTGCGTATTCGATATAGAGGAAGTCTGCGACAACCTCGCCGACCGTTTTTCTCTCTAGGCCGTGATAGCGTCCGATACCGAAGTCAACGTGAACCACTAAATCGCCAGGAGCTAAATCTTTGAAATTATTAATTTCTACGCGGTCCTGATACTCTTCTGAAGCTTTCTTAACACGAACTTTTTTTCCAAAGAGCTCATAGTCCGAAATCACGGCAACACTCAACTGTTCTGAACGAAAGCCCTCTTCTAAATCCGCATGATAAATTTCGATCAAATCAGTTGGGGGTGCAAGAGGCTCCGAAACCACGAGAGGCGGTTCAAGACGCATTGAATCGTGTCCAGAAAAACGAAGTACGCGCTCTAAGCGCTCCATCTGCGCAACGGTCTTACACGTAAAACATATTCGACCAAAAGTATCTTTCCAGGCTGCAAGGTCGCTCTGCATTGCGTCAATTGTCGCCTCGACGTTTCCAGCCGCCATCCTTTTCTGGACAACGACATCATTTGATAGCGCTTTAATAGTAAAACTTCTTACAACTGTAATCGTATTCTTATTCGCACCCTCGATATCAAGAGCGCGTAAGTAAATTTTCCCAGGACTGGTTTCCAATATCGTTTCGAATTCAGCGAGGCTCAGATAATATGCATCGGGCGGAAAGACAAATTCATCTTCATCAATCGCAACCTGATATTCTTTTTTTCGGCGTCCGTGAAGGTTTTCGAGCGCTTCAAAACATTGTTCAGGCTCAAAAAGGACAATGGAACTATCCAAAGGTAGATAATTAAGAGGGCTTTCGAGAGACTCATGAAAGGCGGGCAAGACGGCATCGATACCGACGAAATGAAGCCCCGCGCGAATGTCAGCCAACATATCACGAAGGCGTTGCGGTGATGCCCCAAGTGTTTTGGAAACACTTTTTAATTTAGAACGCATTGTCGAGCGTCCCTCAGAATTGTAATTTTCAGATCGTACCGGAACAATTACAATGGTATCTTCTTCTTCAATCGTTCGTTGAGTAGTTGGATTATAACTTTTTATCGAAGCAATTTCGTCGCCCCAACGTTCCAAACGCATTGGATGAGAATGTGCAGGTGAGAATACGTCGACGATATCTCCGTGAATCGCGAAGGTTCCTGGGTCTTCTACGTTATGAGATTCTGTATAGCCGTTTCCAACGAGATAGGCGCGCCATGATTCATCTTCAATTAGGTCTTCGACTTTGAGAGTTCGGGTTCGGGCGATTAAATCGTCCTTGGGAATAGTTTTACGCGCGACGGCCGATAAAGACGTTATGATAACCCGTATTTCTCCGCGCGTAATTTTTTCAAAAATCGCTAGACGATCCATTTCGGTCTTTCGGTCCGAAGAAACGCGATGATAGGGGCCTACATCAAATTCAGGAATTACGATCAATTCGCTGGGGTCGACAAAGAGTTGAATATCCTGAGCCAGTCTTCTTGCCACCTTGCGATTGGGTGCGATCACGGTCCACGTTTTTTCGGTGCGCTCTGCTAGATCGCTCAAAAGAGCAGCACGCAATGCATGTGAATAGCAAACGATTTCAAGGATACGTTGCGGTTTGTCCTGACACTCTTTGATGATTTTCGAAATAGGATAGGTATTCATGGTAGGGTCTGTAAAAAGAAAGTCCTTGCCTGTCAATTCGGCCTTAGCCTCCTTCCAAATAAAATCAAACGCAAAAACGATCAGTTGTGCACGACTAACTTTGGTTCTCAAGATTGCGGTTTCGCCTCAATATCGCGCAATAGAACGTTCAAATAGGAAAAGTGACTCTCAATACTTGCTGCAAGATTCTTTATTTGATATTGTTTGAATAACGAGCTAACTATGAAAAAAGAAGCACAAAAGACCCTATTTTCCCGTCTACACTGGGACGAGTCTGGTATCGCTATGACCGAATACATCATCATTTTTACTTTGATGAGCTTCGGGGCGGCACTTTCACTTCTAGCCGTAGCAGCTTACGTAAAAGGATATCGAGATTTCTTGGTTTGGTGGTTAGCCCACCCCGCTATCTAGATCAGGTCTATATATATACGGAACCGAAAGGTTCGAACTTACAAATATTCTGGCATAGCCAAAAAAGCTTTAGGAGCAACAATGAAAAACCTTATGATGAAACTACACAACGAAGAAGATGGCGCAACCTCAACTGAATACATCATTCTACTTATTTTGATCGCGTGTTTTGTTATCGCAATCGTGAAAGTATTCGGCTCTACCATTTCTTCGAAATTCGGAAGTGCCAACACTGCAGTCACGACTCAGGTTACATTTTAATCTTAAGTCAAAGTTTGACGCTTAACCTACCTGGCCATCTTGCCAGGTTTTTTAGGTCCAGGCCTAAGCGAAATTTTCGACCTCATCCATTTCTATAGTTCTCAATACCTAAGTGAACTTCATCTCGAAGCCAGAGTTTGATTGCACGATATTAACATTTAGCTATAATTACCTATGGCGATTTCATGAAATCATTCTTAGAATTATCTTCTAGATCAATCTTGAAACGACTGCAGTACCCAACAAATTAGGAGAATATTTGAGTGATCAAGATCCACTAATTGGGCGGATGCTACCTAGTAAAATTGAAATTCTCTCCAAAATTGGTGAAGGAGGAATGGGAGCGGTTTATGAGGGATACCAAAACCATCTCGGTCGACGGGTAGCCATTAAAGTCATGACGCCCGAACACACAGCAAACCCAGTCGCATTGGATTATTTTCTTCGCGAAGCCCGAAGCGCAAGTAAATTGCGACATCCTAACATCATTCAAATTCTCGATTTTGGAACCGATGAGGGCCTAACCTATATGGTGATGGAATTTATCCCAGGAAAACCATTATCAGACATCCTCCATGAACAATTTCCGCTATCGACGAAACGCGTCGCCAGCATCATTGACCAAGCTCTATCGGGTCTCGGTGTCGCGCACGAAAATAATATCGTACACAGAGATTTAAAGCCTGATAATCTCATGATCGAACAAATGGATGAGGATGATTTTGTTAAAGTGCTTGATTTTGGAATCGCGCAATCAAAAGCTAGCAACACCACGGCAGGCCCACTAACCCAACAGGGGGCCGTAGTCGGAACCCCTCAATATATGAGTCCCGAACAGGCTATGGGAGAAGGGGTTGATGCGCGTAGTGATCTCTTTTCACTTGGCGTTATTTTATACCAACTCTTGGCTGGCTCGGTTCCCTTTAACGGAAAGAACTTACCCGAAATTCTCATTAAAGTAATTCAACACAATCCTCCGCCGCCGTCTGCGATCCGTCCTGATCTAGAAATCGATCCTCAGTTAGAGATGGTTTGTCTCCGCGCTTTAAAAAAATCGCCAGATGTCCGCTATCAGGACGCTAAAGAATTTAGAGCCGCGTTGAAGCCAATTCTCCATCCTGGGGACGCTTCTCATAGTCAACCCGTCGCTGCTGTACCTAACGTTGCGGTGTTCAAGAAAGCGATGGGAACACCTCGGGCACGCTTAGAATCAGAAACACCAGCCACGCAAGTCCATATTGAGAAAGAACCCAATTGGGGAATTGGTGGTGATCTAGGAGTTAGTCTTTCTGAAATTGAACATGATCTCGTCGGTGAACGTAGAATCGTCGTGGCACTCGTAATACAACAACGTGTCGTTGGTCGTTTTTCAGCCGAAAAACTATCCAATATTTTTGACGGAGTAGAGAGCGTCTTTAAGACGATTTGTAAGAAATGGGGTGGTGTTTTTCAAAGTAGACAAGGCGCGTTTTCAACGATTCTTTTTGGGCTACCTGCTCCTAAAAACGACGATGCTTTTCGCGCAGTCCAAGCAACCTTACAACTACGACTCGCGCTTGGAAAAACAGTCCCCCAAGGTGTTACTTTTGGGTTTGCGTTAGCCAGCGGCGAGATATTTTGTCCTTCAAATGACGTCTCGCGCGCCGCGGGGATGCCTTTAGATCTAGCCTCAGAAACGGTTCGTTCTTCGGGCGATAATGACGTGCGCGTCGTTGGGGATGAGTTTCAAGCAACCTTAGCAACGATGTTTCGCCTTTCTCAAGAAACCAACGACGGTTCGATGGGAATTGTCGGCTTACTTAACGCCGTCGAAGAGATAGAATCAAACGAGATATCTGATTTAATTGGGCGAGATACGGAGGTAGCGACATTACTCGGATTATTGGGAAGAGTCGTCCGCGGAGAGGGCAATCTGTGTTTACTCGCGGGTGAATCGGGTTATGGAAAAAGCGCACTATTAACTCAAACCTTAACCTTAGCTCAACAACGAGACCTCATTATTTTGCGTGGACGTTTTCGCTTCAGCGAAGCGATCGGCGTTCGCGATCTAATAAGACAACTCGTGCTTGATTATGTTCGACAAAAAGCGCTAAGCGGTGCGGATCCTCTTTCTATTTTTCAACAAACTGGAGTTCAGATTGAATACGCTCGCGTTTTAGCCGGAATTGTAACCGACGATCTGCAAAGTGCATTTGGATTCGTTGGTACGGCAAACGCCGTCCCTACAGAAGTTGATGGCTCCAAAATAGTCGATGTTGCATTCCGCGCTCTCTTGACGAATTTATCAAAGGATAAAGGCATTGTCGTTTTGATCGACGATCTCACAGAATTTGACGAAAATTACGCGTTGCTTAATTCGTGGAGCGAATTTGTAACGTCAGCACGCGTCATGTTCGCGATTTGCGTTACTGAAAATTATAATGCTCAAATAGCGCCTCCACCCAACACGACAGTACTTCGCCTACGGCCAATGAAAGAGAATTCAGCACGTGCCTTTCTTCGGTCAAAACTAAAAGACAACGCGAAGGATGATCTTGTTGAAAAACTCATTCGGATCGCAAGAGGCGTCCCCCTTTTTCTCAATGCACTCGCAGATTCGGCAATACGACGAAAAACATTTACCTTAGACGAAGCTTTGGGTTGGCTCGCCGAAACCAATTCCGTTTCTGAAATTTTAACTCAACGCCTTTTCGACCAATCTAAGTTCGGACGAAATATGTTGGCTATGATGTCATCGATGGGTGATGATGCTAGATTATCTCATGTCCTTGACCTTTCTTCTTCAAGCTGGGAACCCAAAGAGACACTCAAAGAACTTTACAGTTCGGGCATAATTTTAATCGACGATAGCGCCCATGAACCCATGCTTATGTTTGCCTCACCGGCTTTCCGAGAGGTGATCTACAACCAACTGTCCTCCAACGCTAAAAAGAAAATACATGCGAAAGTATGCGTCTTTTATCAAGAGTTAGTTGATGGTTCTAGTTCCCCTAGTCATGAAAATCTTTTTTTCTTATCAAGACATCTAACCGCCTCCGGACGCGTAAAAGAAGGTTATGACTGCCTGTTAAAACTTATCGAACGCACACTTGTCTCATGCGAGTACCCAACCGCTATCGAACATATCGATCGCGCCTTGGAATTAATCGAAAACGAGAAAGTAGATCGGCTCGACGCCGCTGTTGGATTGTCCTTAAAGAAGATTCGAGCATTAGAGGCAACAGGGAAACACCGGAAAGCACTCGAAAACATTCGAGGCCTTGAGCGTGCGGAAGGCATACATCCGAGAACTAAACTTGATGTAAAAATAGAATTAATCCGTCTATGGATGGTCGAAGAAGATCCAGATTTGGTGGAAAAAATTGCGAAAAAGACCCTGCACGAAGCGAGAGAGCTGGTCGAGAAAAGTTCGAATATGATCGATCAAGTTATATTGATTAGGGTTATTTACCAAATGGCTGTGATCGTCGAAAAACAAGGCAAAATGACCCGTGCCGCTCAGTTTGCTATCGAAGCGGTTTCGATTGCAGAAACGAACAAGATCTCGGCGACCAAAAACGGTTGGGGTCCAGAAGTTATCTGGGGGCCTCTAAACTTGTTAGGACGTATTCGAATTCGGGATAAACAATTCGCCGCCGCGCAAAAATTATTCAAACTCGCGTTAAAAATAGTACGTGATACGGGCGATCGGCGAGGGGAATTGGCTGTCCGCGGAAACTTAGCCGCTCTTCATTCCGCGGAAGATAAAATAGATGCCTCCATGAGATCGATTCAGCGTGCGGTCGCTATCGCGCGAGAGATTTCAGATATCCAAAACATCGCTAAACTAGAACACAACCGCGGACTTGTCTTGATCCGTCAACGGAGAATAGAATTGGCTAAGGAGGCGTTCGAAACCAGTCTCAAGCTCGCCGAAGATTTGGATTGGCGAGAAGGTATTGCGATGAATGTCGCTAAAATAAACGGTTTATCACAAAATCAAAGCGCTTCCTTTTTTAACGAAGGCTGACTTCCTCGATTCGGGTTGATCAAATTTCTTTTTGACGTCACCCTGCACTATCTAGTTAGAGAGGAAAAAATGATTGGTTACGATTTAAGTGAAGAACAACAAATGTTCCAAACGACGGCTCACAATTTTGCTAAAAATGTTTTGCGCCCGGCCGCGCCCCATCATGATGAAACAGGCGAGTTTCCGTGGGACGTGCTCCAACAAGCCTGGGATCTCGGTTTACTAAATTCTATGATACCGGAATCAGTGGGTGGAATGGGATTGGGGTGTTTGGATGCTTGTATCATCGCCGAAGAAACGGCATGGGGTTGCACCGGTATCGGTACCGCAATGGAAGCAAACGGCCTAGCCGAAGCTCCTTTGATAATGTTCGGCACGGACGAACAAAAGAAGAAATACTTGGGACCTATGACCGAAGAGTTGCAATTAGCTGCCTATTGTGTCACCGAACCCGGGGCCGGAAGTGACGTACAAGGCGTTAAGACAAGAGCCGAGAAAAAGGGTGATAAATGGATTCTTAACGGCCAAAAAATGTGGATTACCAACGGTTCGGTCGCCAAGTGGTATTTTGTCCTCGCATACACCGATCCGGACGCCGGCTACAAAGGCCTCACAGGTTTCATCGTTCCGGCAGATTCGGATGGAATTGAGGTAGGAAGAAAAGAAATGAATCTCGGGCAACGTGCTTCTGACACCCGCGGTATTACTTTCACCAACGTTGAAGTTGATGAAAGTAATATTCTGGGCGGACAAGTTGGAACAGGTTGGTATCAAGCGATGGGAGCTTTCGATAAGTCTCGTCCATTTGTGGCGTCCTCCTCTGTGGGCCTCGCACGTGCCGCTTACGAACACGCGCGAGCCTACTCGTTAGAACGCCACACCTTTGGAAAACCCATCGCAAAACATCAAGCAGTTAGTTTTATGTTAGCCAATATGGCTATGAACATCGAAGCTGGACGTCAACTTGTGCGAAAAGCGGCTTGGATGCACGATAAAAAAATGAAGAACACAATGGATGCGGCGATGGCGAAGGCGTTCTGTGCCGACATGGCAAATCAAGTCGCGACCGACGCTGTCCAAATTCATGGTGGAAACGGATACAGTACTGAATACCCCGTTGAAAAACTTTTTCGCGATGCGAAAATATTCCAAATCTATGAGGGAACCTCGCAGATTCAAAGATTAATCATTTCTCGCGAACTACTCTCTGGAGGGTAAGTTAATCGTCTAAGAGATTTATCGTCTTGATTACCGCGTCAGTTTTCTGGTTGCGGTTTTTTTTTCCCAGTTTCACGATCATATCAAAGAGGCCTCTATCAAGATTTAGCCAAGCTTCCTTAACGTGTTCAGGGATCACAAACTCGTCTAACAACTCGGCTAAAATAGTATGTCGACGGTTAAATTGACCGGAAGTAATAGCTAAATCTTGATGCGCAACCCGTAAGTTTTTTCCTTCATATGTCCCGGAACGGTCTCCCAAAGTCGAACTCAACCAACCCATTTGAGAAACAATAAGTTTATTTTTTTCGTGCGGTGAAAAAATAAAACCAACGATAGGATCGGCAAAAAGACGATCATAAAAAATCGTAATTATCTTTTGAAAACTGTCTTTTCCGCCCAATTCTTCTTCAAGATTGAAACTCATGCGTGGAAAATGAAGGTGACACCGCCACCCAAGGTGGCGTCCATTATAGATTCGGTTGATTGTTCGACTAACTTAGAAATATGAACGCTCTTATCGCCCCACCAAAGAGATTTTTTTTCGGTGGACACTTTCACGATTCGTATTCGAACGGCGTTTTCGTTTCTCGTCCCTAAAATCGCGGGAATAGGGACACCAAAAGAAAATTTGAATGGAGCATCGTTCACTCCCAAAATAAACACTGCGGTGGGTGACGCTATTGTGGCGAGGTCAGGACTTCGGAAAGGATCAAAAAGAACAGGAAGATCCATGAGAGGAATAAATGCGTTAACAAGATCTACAAACTTTTCTTCTAAGCTAAGTTTTTCATGCCGATGAAAACGCCTCTTCCAAACCATATCAGCGTGCGGATATTGCGTTTCCAAGGCATTTCTCATAGCCAGAACCGTCGTCTCTTGGTCTTCAGCACTTAATCGGAAAAATCTCGAAATGATAAGATTGCGAGACGCATTTAAGGCAACCGAGGAGAGGTTATGATTATAAGAAGGTGTAGAGTTAGACGGAAAACCTAATTTAACACCTATCATCGGTATCTGTTCAGTAAGCTGAAGTATATCATTGGTAACCTCTGATGTTCCGCCAAAAGGCATCAAAACATGTGAAGGTAGGGTTTTATCGACACCAATTAAAAGATCTCGAAGCGCAACAATCTCACGTTGCGACCAACAAACGACGGGTGATAGCCAAGGTAACTCCGACGGTTCAGAGAATCCAAATAAATCTCCGGCCGAACGCGTGATATCTAGAACACCAATATCAGAATTCCATGCGACCCCGAATAGCTGACGCTCCCTCTGAACAACTTTTGTAAATGCGTTGATAACATCTTCGAACGCAGGCCAACTTTTTAAACACAGTTCATTATCAGAAAAAAGAACGGAGGCAAAAGCCGACAAAACTCGACCATTCAACGTACTAGAAAGCGAGATCGTTCGTAAGTTTCGTCCGACGTTTTTTAACGCCGACTGTTTTGTTAATGATAAACTGTCCCAAACCAGCTTCGGCAAAAGCGACTTAAATTTCTCAAGATCGTCATTTAGAAAGACTTCGTTTAACCAGTTTTCTACGCTGTTTGTAAAAGAAAGGTCTTCTATATCCTCCCAGTCTGGCCAAGACATCGTGGAAACTAAATTGGGTACTTTGATCTTTAAAACTTTTCCTGAAGACGTGAGTCGCTGAGTAACCTGATTCACACGCGATTCAAAGATCTGAGTGCGATTGACCACAAAACTCTCGATTTCGGTAGCCTTAACGTACTCTTTCTGCGCGCGTTTTAGGCGCGCTACGATGTTCTTCTTAAAGCGTTCATTGGATTGGAAAAGAAGCCCGATATTGAGCTGAGAAACCTGTAATATTTTCGATATTGGGGCTGCAAAAGCCTGGCGCATATCTGCATCAGAAACTCTTGAAAGCAGTTCCGTATTCAATTCAAGGACCTCCCCGTCAAATTGTAACGCGACTCTTCGCCCATTATCGAAAATGGTCTCTTTAAATATCGGACGTTGTAAAACAGAGACAACTTTATTGAGGCGTTCAGCTTGATTGTCGTACGGAACTTGGTTTTCGGCCAACACGAGCGCAAATATTTCGATGTAATCATCGATTACTGATTGTGCGACATCCGCAACCCTCGATTCAAAAATATCTGACTCCGATATTCGTATCCTGTAGTGAAGATAAGTACTTTGACATCAGCCTACTACGATTGCTATGGGATCGAAAATAGCCAATTTCGGCCAAATCGAAATTAATTTCTCATCTATCTCACCAACCTCGAAACGATGTCCCTGTACCGAAGTGGGATTAACAGCGATCGCGATTACCTTATTCGACGAAAACACTTCAACTTTCCACTTCTTAAGAAACTTATTACGCAAAATCGGCTTCAAATGTATTGAAGTTGGGTCCTCAACAACAATGACCTTTTCGTCATTTGGAAGGTCTAGTTCCAGCAGTAGCTTCACGATGCTGTCGCTCAATAATCCAACAACTGCAATACAGGAACTCTCGTCGGTCCAAATCGTCTCTATTCCTGATAGACCTATAAGTGCTGAAGGATGCGCCAAGGGCTGACTCGAATGGGGACCGCCTACTCTGGACGCGTTTTGATCTCTCGCTTCAATAAAGAGTTTTCGACGCCAAGTTTTAGCTAAAGGATATTCAAAATGGGTCACCATATTTTGAGTCTTCTCTACAATTCGTTTCATCGAATCACCGACAACGCCGCCGGTGGAAACAATGATCCCGTCTGAGATGTTTGCATGCGCGGCCATCAAACGACCGTAGGCGCCGTCTATAAAAACATGGTCCAAAGGAAGGTTATCTTGGACTTCCGCCAGATCTCTTCGATGGCGCAAACCGGTTAACACGACGTCCCCCGCTCGAACAACCTTCGCAAGGACGGTATCGCCTAAGGGCGTTCGGATTCCTAAGTTTTTCTGAATCTTCAACGTCGCATCAGCACATTCAACCATTTTCTGCGTAGTGATACACCACTGCCCAGAATGAACTTGAACTGGAGGTTTCGGGGTACCTAATAACGCATCTAACCTTTCGCCATCTAAACCAATGGAAAGCGCAAGCACCTGCTTTTTGGTCTTGAAAGCCCGAGATAAACACCAATTCATCGTCGTGGTTTTACCGCTATTTTTAGCAACTCCGACAAAAGCGATTCGTTTTTTTGAAAATATCGCGTTTTCAATTTCGTTAATTCTATCTTGCATATTTTGCCATCGCAGAAGCGAATATTAATCCGGTGCAGTTTTCACAGGAGCTGACTTAACATCCCTTAGCTGAATTAGATATTTAGAAAACGCCAAGACACTCTCGTGTAATGTCCCGGCTCTCGCGATCTGGTGAATAATCCCGAAATTTAGAGTGGGCAAAAAGCGCAATGCGGTTCCAGTCCGCGTAAAAGGATTTAGTACAATAGCCTCCCGCACTCCCATTTCTTTAATCCATCCGCTATTGGCCACAATTTCGTCTATCAGACAATCCAAGCTAGGACGGCGCGAAGCTACCGATTGTACGTCTTCGATCTTTAAACGAGGGTTCCTCAAAACCTCTCGCAAAACAAGTGGACTAGGGTCACTTAGAAGCAACTTCCAATGTGATGGGTGAGTTCGACCCATTGTGCGACGTTCGCCCAAAGTTGTATCGCGTTGAATCGGTAGCCGAGCTTCGGGAAGGCGAACGCCCTTTTTGAGGGACATTAGGTTCGGCGGATCCCGAAGCAGAAAAAGGACGCCCTCACGATTGTCTTCAATAGCCACCTCAAATAAGGATTTTAAAAACATGTAATCGTCTTTCTTTCTTACATCAATTAGCCATTTCGCGATACAAAGCATGGCATCCATCTCAACGGCATCCCCCCAGACGGCTCCGCGAAGAATTTGATCTAGAATCCATACTGCGTCGCGGCTCTCGGTTAGACCACGAAAGAACTCGTCGGTGACCGCCTGACGCATCTCAGGAACGCTTAAGCTCGAAATCTTTGCCAAATAATTACGATACGTATTTTCTAATAGATCCATTACTCGGTTTCCGGGTCCTATTTTGTAAGAATTTCGGCTTTCATTTCTAGATCGCGAAAACGAACCGGACTACGAAATACGACGAAAAAGGGTGTCGTGGAATCTTTAGCGAGTTGATTTATTTTTGGTAGGCTTGAAAAGGAATCGGCTTCAAGACCTTCCTTTAATTGAGCAATCGAAAGCGCTTCCCCAAGATGTACGGTCTTCTCTGTCTCTCCGGCCGATGAAGAAATCTTTACGATAATTTCTCTATTCGTTGCGTCAGGTCCAGGATTTTCGATGAGTCCATTGATCAATAAGACATGGTCTTTGCTCTTTATGCGGAGAGGTGTTGCGATCATCTGCTTCAGATAGGGTTTAGCGTAGCGTTGGAGATTAGAATCCTTATCTTTCTTTGCATTCGAAGTTTTTTCGTAAGGTTTTCCCTCAAAAGCCACCTCGATCATCTCGAGAGGTGCGCTGAAATCGAAAAAACCACCAGTCTTGTAAGCGATTACAGCGATATAGAGCCCCACGAGAAAAATCGCGATAAACAAAGTATCGAAAATTCGACGAATCGCACTTCCCCCTACCTTCTGTGGCTGTAAAGCGATCGGCCCCGGACTGGGGTTATTTAATGCGTGGCGTCTCTTTTCTTTTTCAAACTTCTGGGAGTCTGAAAGACTCGCTTTAGCTTGTGATGGTAAAGTTTGAACCGGTCGTGCATGCGGTTTTTGAACGACTTCTTTCGGGAAATCCAGCTCGAGCTTCGGCTCGTCCGGAACGAGACTTTTCTTTATTCTTTTTTTTCTCTTTTTTTCCTTCGCCTTCTCCTTTCTTTCCTCTCTCAGATTTTCGTCAGGAATAAGATCTGGCGCGGGTTCGGGAAATTGACTTCTTGAAGCGGGAGGCGTGGGCTCGAGAAGAGTTTCTTCTGGAGAATCATAGACACGACTAGATCCACCACGCATAAAGAAGTCCTCAGAGCTGGACTCTTCAACTTTATTTTCAAATACCGATTCTTGAGGCATTGGGATCGGTTCAGGTAGATCAAAACCTGAAAATTCATAAGGCTCGACTGGCACGTGAAGGTCGACGGCCGCTTTTTGTTGTTGGTTTGGCTCTTCATCAGATTCGTCAAATGCACCGTAGAATGGATCTTCAACCGAGTTATCGTTATTGCTATTGGAAAATCCAAAACCTGAATCATCGGCGAATAGATCAAGTTCATCCGATGAAATCGCATTTAATTTTCTCGGTGCTCGATCGGTTACTAAAGGAGAAACCGGCTTTCGATGTTCTACCCGCGGGATCGATTCTATTGGAACGAGGGACTCAGGTGGGATAGATGGCACGACCCCCTTGCGGCGAGGCTGAGTTCCAGAAGAAGGCGCACCAAAGCTAGTTTTGTCGAAAGTCAATTCGCTTTTGGATTCCAAAATACCTTCAAGCAGCTCAGTCTCTCGTTTTTGCTCAAAAACGATCGACCGATGAAGGAGCCCGCCCATTTGGGTTTCATTGTTTGAGGTAGCAAAAAGATCATCAGCATCCCCGAAAGGATCTAGGTCTTCCAATGGATCGGATTTCGGTTTGGGAAGGGGTTCGTCGGTTTTTTTATAAAAAATTTCGGGGCGACCATCGGTGATGCGTACGCGAAAAAGATGTTCGCATTTAGAGCATCTCAACTTTGCACCCTTCGCGGGTACTTTTTCCGGAGATAAATTAAATCCGGTTTGACATTCGGGGCATCTAACGATCATTGCGGTAAGTCTTGATACGGGTCATGGAAGATTCCTGAAAGGTGGGTTGCTTTTTCTGAATTTAAAAGATGTTCGATTCGATTCATCGATTTCTCAACAGCCTTTAACCGTTGATCAATAGCCCGAATATTCCGTTCCAAAACAGGATAATCAGTCATTTCATTTACGGTATTTTTTAACCCTAAATTAATGTTTCGTTCCAGGTTGTCCAGGCTTATTTGTGTGGATTTTAAAAACTCTCTTATAGAATTTTTACCCTCATTTTCCAACATGGAGGAACCGCTGACTAAATCATCTTTCAATTTACCAATAGGATGCTGAATGTCGTCTTCAAAATACTCACCAGATTGAATCATTGACCGCAAAGTCGATAAAGGCAGTACTTTTTCCTTTGCTTTTTCTCTCTCAAAAATGATCTGAGCAAAGGTAGAATTCGTAATATCCTCTTTGGTTTTATTATCCAAAATTCGAAGGTCTTCTCCCTGTTCAACCATGTTTTGGATTTGCTCTAAAGTGACATAAGAACTTTGCTTAGTGTCGTAGAGTTTTCGATTGGCATATCGTTTTATTATACGTGTCATAAATTACGATTAAAATCGAGCGAGGCTGCAAGAGTCGTCTGCAGAATATATCCAATCACTGCTTCGGGTACAAAATTCGCTAGCCGAACCGTTGAGGGGCAAAACACTTAAAAAGCATTGAGCAGTTTTGGTAACCAATAGTAATTCGGGAATGAGGCTCTTCAAAAAAACATGACCTATGAGCGCGTTTTTATTAGCGGAGGAAAAGACCCAACGAAAAGACTCGGATAATGGAAAACACGGCACGCGATCTCGACGAAAGTGGTTCTATCTGTTTACACCAAAAGTTACCTTTTCCGCAACGTTCCTAAGACTTTCTCCGTTTTTAAAAGCAGAATTTATCGTCGACTTTCAAGAATAGCCCGCGTAATTACCCAATACTTATTTCAATAAGGTTTTTTCATAATCGCGTCGGGATCGTCTAATAATAACCCCGCCTGCTTAACCCATTGATCGCGTTCAATTCTATCGGGAAACGTCTTTATTCTTTCAGAGACCCATGCAATATCATCGACTTCTGTCAATTGACTCAGCTGCGAGAAATAGTAAATGCCGAGACTATTAAGGGTTTTCTCCAAGACAGGTCCCACGCCCCAGATCCTTTTAAGATCGTCTGGCTCACGTCCCGGAGACTCTAATAGCCATGTCGGTCCATCCCCTGCTAAATCAGATCTCAACCAGTCTTGAGTGCTCAATATTTCTTCGTCACCCTGGAGGTCACCTAAGAGTGTCAGCGAAGCTCTCTCCAATCTTTGCCATTCATGAAACTGCGGATCTACTTTGGACAAAAGATGTTCGAACCGACTACGCCAACGGTTCTCCTCTTCCAGATCAGAACGCCCTACAGATCCCTCGTCCAAACCTTCCCAAGTATTTTGAAGTTGAGGCTCTAACTTCCCTACCAGACGATTAAAACTATCCTGAACTTCCAAACGAGACTTTTCCTCACTCTGGAGTTGATCTCGAATCGGGGAGATTACCCCTAAAGACTCTTCGTCCAAACTTGAAACGTGCCGACGGGTATCCTTATCAACTTTACCCACAAACTCTTTTATCTTTTTCGCGAGCCTTAATTTTTCCCTCTCCACTTTTTCCAAGTCTCCAAATGTTCCGTCGCCACTGGTCCGCCAGTTGGTTTTCGCTTCGTCATTTAATTTAGACAGCAAAAGATCAAACTGACTATTGAGAAAATCTCGCTCCTCGGTGATTTCTCGAAGCGCAGAAGACTCTTCCATCTTCTTTGAGGTGGATACCTGAAGCTCCGTTGCGGATAGATCAGATGATATCGTTGAAGTACCTCGTTTCCAAAAACACCATCCCAGCCCCACTCCAAACCCGATAAAAAGCAAATTTACTACAAAGCTCACAAACTCTCCGAAACAGACCAATTTTATACATAGGCTAGATCGACAGATCAGATCAATAGCTTCAAATCGATAATTCATAACGAAAACCGAACAGTCATTGGCGAAATTGATCGTTAAAATATCGAATCATCTTTTCCAGAAAATCATCTTAAGAGTGTCCGAATGTACGGGTCATCAAAATTAGGAATACAATATGAAACATATGTTCATTATTACTTTAGCCATGACGCTACTTGCTTGTGGCGAAGCCAATGATCTCTCAAATAACGAAAATCAAGATACTGAGATTAACAAACAAATAGACGTTGTAGCGACTTTCGAAGGATTGGAAGAACTTGGACCAGATTATGTATATGAGGGGTGGATAATCACCGATGCCGGGCCTGTTTCGGTGGGCCGATTTGACGTCAAGTCAAACCCGACAGAATTCATATTTGAAGGGGGCTCCGAACTTACAGAAGGAACGCGATATGTACTCACCATAGAGCCCAAAGAAAACGATGACCCGAAACCTTCATCAACCTCCATACTTGAGGGCGATATCGTTGCTGAACCAGGCTACTCGACGACCACCAATGCAACGCTTGTAGCCGCTTTTGGAGATGACTTTTCGACAGCCGCGGGTAGCGTCTTTCTGCAAACACCGTCTACAGCTAGTTTAGAAACTGACTTCAATAACGGACTTTGGTTTTTCGATCCAAGCGGTGCAGATCCCGTTCCGTTGACTTTGCCAACCTTACCGACCGGCTGGAAATATGAGGGTTGGGCCGTTACCGGAGAAGGGCCAATTAGTACTGGAACCTTTTTAGCGACAGACGTCGCGGATGCTGATGGCGCCGGTCCAACTGCAGGTCCAGATGCCACGCCTGCGTTTCCCGGACAAGACTTCATAGCGCCGCCCATTGATCTGTCTACTGCAACTGCTGTAATTTCTATTGAGCCCGATCCGGATAACTCTCCGTCGCCGTTCACTTTCAAACCGCTTGTTATCCAATTAGACTCCCCGACTGCCGGTACCCCAATCCAGATGGATACCAATTTGGAATCCTTTCCAACTGGTGCGGTAAAAATTTCAATTAAATAGAAACATGAAAACATCTTGGGGGAGGTTTCATTTTTCGATCTTATTTCCCCACTCGTCAAAATGATCAACTTCTTTTGTCGTTATTTCTGTCGTTTGGGTCGGACCAGCAACCGGCGCTCTGTTTCGACGCTCACAAGCACTACTTAATCCGGCGCGACAAGCTCGTTGAAAAAATTCACGTGCAGTTTTTGCATTGCGTGTGATTTCCAATCCTTGAGACAAAAAAGAACCGGCGTTAAAACAACCTAGACTATCGCCATAATTGCAGGCATCGACGAAAATTAAGTACGCTGATTGAGGTGTTTGAGCGACATTCACACGTCTATGCTTTTCAGCAAGGTTAGCGTACACCGTTGCCTTATTCGGGTCTTTTTCGACACCGATTCCCTTTGCGTAGATTTTGCCTAACGCAGCACAACCTGCGCCACTTTTTTCGTTGCACGATCGCTCAAAGTAACCCCGTGCTATCTCGGAATCCTTCTCGACACCTGATCCGAAAAAATAGGCTTGGCCCGCCGAAATACAACCGACGTCATTTCCCAATTCACACGCTTTTTTATCGAATTTGAGAGCCTTTTGGAGTCCATCTGAAAAACGCCAATTCTTACGATAAATTTGTGCCAAGCGAGAACACGCTGGACCGTAATTTTGTTTACAAACGTTTTCATAACTCACGATCGCATCGGCAAAAGCCAATTTATCGGCGAGTAATACGCATGCTTCCAGTTCTCCATGATCACATGCTTTTCTATAGATTTCGCCTTGGCGTGAATTGGAAATTACAAGCGTTGATGCTCCATAAATACGCCCAATCTCCAGACACGATTCAGGATGTTCCTGAAAGCAGGCATATTGATAAGTAACGATAGCAGCTCGGGTTGTTTTTCGATCACGTCCTTGTGGTTGAGATTTCGCGTATTTAAAGCAAGCATCAACATCCCCGTCGATACATTCGAAATAGTTTGGACCGCGATTCGCAATGATATTTTTTGATGAGACCCCCGCACAACTAACAAAGAGCAATATCATAAAGTTGTATTTTGTTAGGTTCATCAGCACAGCATGCCTCACATGCTATAAACGTCAAGCCAACCGATAGAAATAGCGCGTGTTGGTAGTCCTTTCCAATTTTTGTTGAATGAGTTGTTAAGTTAGAAGCGATTCCGTTTCTCGAAACAAAAACGTCTGAAACTATTTCTCGAGAAAATTGAGACGGACTTCGTCACCCAATTCTTTGAGCAGATATCGCTTGAAGCGCTCTCGAAGTTTCACTTCGACTTGACGAATACGTTCTTTTGAAACTTTGTATTCATCACCAAGCACAACCAAACTTTTCGCCTCATCGGAAATCATTCGATCAAACCAAATTGATTTCTCTCTTTCGTTTTCAAGACTCTGGCCGAACGCTTTAATCACGCGAGCCAACTCACTTGATGATTGCATATCAGAGACGATCTCTTCAGGGGTCGCCGATGCATCATCGGCCATCAATTCTCCAATTGTGGTACTTTCGTGACCCGGCGCTTGTGCATCGATATACACCGGTGGAGCGTCCAACTGAGCTGCCACACGGACAACCTCAGATTCATCCACGTCAAGATATTCGGCAATTAGCGCTGGCGTCGGGTTTCGATGTCCTTGCTCCAATAATGCTCGACGGGCTTTTTTAAGGTTGTAAAAAAGTTTCCGCCCTGCTCGAGAAGAACCAATTCGGACGGGATGCAAATGATTCATCAAGTAATTTAAAATCATTGCACGCACCCAGTATTGAGCATAACTCGTAAATTTAACACCACGATAGGGATCATATCGGGTCACGGCCTCAGCTAAACCGACATTGCCCTCTTGGATAAGGTCTAAAAGATTAGACCAACGTCGTTTATATTCCTTTGCGATTTTTACAACAAGGCGAAGATTAGTCATGATTAGAACTTTGGCAGCTTCGGCATCACCATCTTCTAAATATCGAAGAGCTAATTCTTGCTGATCTTCTGCTTTCATCGGCTTAAGAGTCCTCAAACGAGCGAGATAGGAAGACAGAGGATCTGAAACGACTAAATCGGTCGTCGGTCGATTTAGAGCTTCCAAGAGACTCACTGAGTCTGGAAGCATAGGATTTCTAGCCAGTTTCATCTTCATTTCGAAACTTGGCGTATCGGTTTGCAGGACTGGTCCGGTCAAAACTTCAATCTGGGCGTTTTTAGCCGCGTTGAACTTATCCTCGGACATGTTTACTTTCGTCATTGGTTGCAACATTATTATAACTCACGATTCTTCACTCACCAGGTAAAATCCCAGCGATGTAATTTTATATTAAAGACTTATCAAGGTCTGCTTTTAATTATTTGAAAAATTACTTTGATTTTTGATGATCTTCATCATCGTCAAGACTATCGCGGGCACGGAAACGTAAACCTGCCGAGTTGATGCAGTACCGCTGGCCGGTTGGCGCGGGTCCATCGTTAAACAGATGGCCAAGGTGGCCATCACATTTATTACAAATAACCTCAGTTCTAGACATGCCATGAGACAGATCGACAACCTCAGAAACGTTTGATTTAGAAACAGGAGCGGTATAGCTAGGCCAACCGGTACCAGAATCAAATTTTGTTTTTGAATCGAAAAGCGGGTTATTACAACCAGCACATACATACAAGCCATCTTCTTTATAGGCGTTGTATTCCCCTGAATATGCGGCTTCGGTTCCCTTCTCTCGCAGAATATTAAATTGTTCTGGCGAAAGGCGCGCCCTCCATTCCTCCGTCGACATGATGACACGATCTAAATTCGCGAATTCTAAGCCGCTCTTTGTAGAAACAACCGTTTTTTCCCGTGAAGAACAAGAAATAACCGTCGTGAAAACGAAAAACAGTGTAATATGTCGTAACAACAGGTTCATAGTATAAAGATAATCACATTCGCTAAAGGACCAAGCTTTTTTTAAACTTGATTGCCATCACTGATAGGATGCTGTTTGGATCGAAAGAGTTCCAAAAAAGTCTAAATTAACTCTTCGTAAACTATTCCAGTGTGAATATTGAATTTGAAACAAAAACCTTGTGTTTCTAAAAAGGGCTGCTTCCGTAAACATCGTTGTTCTTTTTCAGGGCTTTTTCTAAAGCGCTGGACGCCTTATTCTGCTTTTGCTTGCCGCGCAGATTCTTCGGTGCGGTTGCCCTTTTTTTCGATTTCGTTTTCGTTCGCGATTTAGATCTGGATCTCGATTTTGATTTTCTAGACTTCGATCGTTTAGAGGACGATGAATCCGCTACAGCTGCTGCTTTCTTTTTTCTTGGAGTAGCTGTGAAACTCTTTTCAACAAGGTTTGCTTCAGGTGTTTTTGGTACAAAAACGGCCTTAGCATACGAGGTGTTATCCGCCGAATACCCCCCCAATATAGTTGCTGCGGCGACTCCCGCCACTATCAATAGCACACCCAAAACGCCAAGAATAATGAGTGGCAATTTGGATTTAGCTGCGGCTGGTACAGCTGCATTAACAGCGTGGCCTGTTGGTACTCTCGCATCCTCAAATGCAGCCTCTTGTTCTTCAGCTCTAGCAAGTGCCTCTTGTTGTCTAACTTCTTCCAACCTACGACGTTCAATTTCGGGATCGATCCACTCCCCACGCGCCTTTAGTTCTTCAACTTCGATGGCTTGTAATTTTTCAGTGCGTTTTTGCTCTACACCTTCAAGACGGTTCATTTCAGCTGATAACTTACTTGCAGCTTCTTGCTTTCGGCTTTCTTCGGCCGATTGTAAGGCGATCCGTTCCTCTTCTTTTTTAGCGTTCAGCTCAGCGTCAAGACGAGCTTGTTCGGCAATCGCATCGTCCTCAGTTTCGTCAAGGATACCGGCGAGTAGATCTGAAGCATCGTCATCACTAGCCCACTTATTATTTTTCACTTTGGCATAATTATCTTTCAAAGCTGTTTCTCCACTACGTTCATAGATTCCCACCATTGGGCACTATAAAGGTTTAATACGCAAATCACAAATTGCATTCATTTGTATCAACGTCAATATAGACCCCAAAGATTTAAAAAAGTTCACATTTATTTGCCATAGTGGCGTTCTTACGTGTAAACGTGCCGGGTCTCGTGCCAAGAAACGTAAATTGAAATCCATTCTCTTCCTATTTGTTGTGATCATCTTAACCTTCGCAGTAACTGGCGGCGTCCTGTTTTCAATGGGAGATGGTGATAATCACGGCCGCAGTAGCGCAACTATTATTGTCGAGGATACCCCAGAAGTTGTTTATGAGTGGGTTAGCGCACCATCGCACTCCACACGTTGGGTGAAAGGATTAACAAGATCAAAACAAGTTACGAAGGGAGACCTTAAAGTTGGCTCAATCATTCGAGAGACGATTAAGGTTCCAAACGCGACGGCAGAAATCACCGGAAAAATTTTGGAACTCGAGCCCAATAAGAAAATCGCGACTCAATATTATGTTTCGGGAATGAAACTAAAACGGGGCGAAATGGTTCCAATCAAACGTGGTGATTACGCGAATAAACGTTTCGTTTCAGAGATAACACTTGAGAGAATTGGCGCTTATAAAACGAAAGTACATTACACAATCGAAGCAGAGTACACGCGTTGGTATACTCGTCTTCTTGAACCCTTGGTAACTTCGGATACCGGTGACAATATGGCGGAAAGCCTAAAAACGCTCAAAGAGAAAGTTAAAAAAAGTAGAGAATCAAGGGCGCAGAAAATGCGAGAAAAAAAAGAGCGTTTGAAAAAAAAGGAAGCGAAAAAGAAAAAAAAGAAACAAATGCTCAAAATCGACAAAAAAAAGTCCTTACAGGAAAGTAAGCCCTTCGACACGACGGGACTTATTATCGAACCTAAGCTTAAACCGTTAATGAAGTTAAATCCCAAAATGGACATAAAATGACAGCTACAAAAAGGAAAAAACTCGCCATCCTAGCCAGCGGAGGTCCTGCCCCCGGAATCAATTCGGTCATTAGCGCCAGTACTATTGAAGCACTTAATCGCGGTTGGGAAGTCCTCGGTGTTCGTGATGGATATCGGGGCCTCGTCGAAAACGACATGCGTCCACTAACGATGGAAGATGTTTCATGGATTCACTACGAAGGAGGCGCTGTACTCGGGATGTCCAGAACCAACCCTAAATCGCCGGCGAACTTGGAAAAGATCGTTGCTACTTTGGAATCAGAAGAAATTGATATGTTGCTTACTATCGGCGGTGATGACACAGCCTTCGGTGCAGCGACGATTTCAGACGCGATGCAAAACCGTCTAAAAACAGTCCATGTGCCGAAAACAATTGATAACGATCTTCCTCTCCCAGAAGGCGTTCCAACCTTTGGATTTACAACTGCCAGACATGTAGGCGTCGGACTTGTGAAGAATCTGATGCGAGATGCCCGAACGTGTAATCGTTGGTATGTCGTAATTAGTATGGGTCGCCAGGCTGGCCATTTAGCGTTGGGAATAGGAAAAGCCGCTGGTGCGACACTCACTTTAATTCCGGAAGAATTTGGTGAAACCGTCAAATTAGAAGATGTGATCCGGACTATCGAAGGATCGGTTCTAAAAGGATTGAGTGCAGGAAAAAGCTGGGGTGTCGCCGTAGTAGCCGAGGGAATTGTCGAACGTTTTAACAAAGAAGACTTCGATCGCTTCCCACACGTAAGACGCGATGACTTTGGACATATTTTGCTAGCGGATGTCAATATCGGAGAGGTTCTATGTCGGGAAGTAGAACGTCGTTTAGAAGCTCGTGATATCAAGATGAGATTCAATGAAGTGACCTTAGGCTACGAACTCCGATGCGCTGACCCGGTCCCATTTGACATCGAATACACACGCGACCTCGGATACGCCGCCATTAAGTTCTTAGCCGACGGTGGTAGTAATGGGATGGTGATGATCGTCAATGGAAAGAGACAATCCAAACCTTTTCACGAAATGCGAAATGCGGAAACCGGGAAGACTAAGGTCCGAAATGTTGACGTTAGCTCAGAGCCTTACATCGTCGCCCGCCGATATATGCAGCGATTGAGCGCGAAGGATTTTGACGATCGTGAACATATTCAAAGCCTGGCAGTCGCTGGAAAAGTTACCGAAGAGGAAATCGTCTCCTATTTTGGTGACCTCGTAAAAAACGAGCCAGACGCATGGGCTTTTGAAGACGAAATTCGAGATGCTCTAGAGGCAGCAGATGCGTGATATTTTAGGGCTGGGTATTTTGATCTCGTCTATTTTCTCTTGTAATACAAATTTCTCTTGTAATACAAACGTCACCTCAAAAAACAACGCGTCACCGTGGTGCGTAGAGGCCTACAACGATCTTGAAAAACAAATGACGGCTCTGAAAGACACCGTACCGACTGAGGTAAAAGGAGATGTCAACATCCCAAACGAATCTAACTATCTAAAAAAATGTAGCCTGCTCCCGTCTCTTGCACAAAAGTGTATGGCCGTTAGCTTTGCGCAAAAGAACACCAAAAAATGTCAAAATTTGGATCTACGCGGCGAAGACCAGAAGAATTTTGAAAAACTAGTTTCAGGAAAATAAAGGTTCAAAACCTCTATCATGACGCGCTAATCCGCTTTCCAGAACCCCAACAAATTGCATAAAAAAAAGATGGCGCGAACAGTCTTTTTACCGTAATCTCCGCCGCGCAAACGGATTTTAAGAGTAGATTCTATGTCACGCATGCCAGCCGTCGGAGAGATTATCGATGACGCTTTTCGGGTCGAAGCGGAACTTGATAGCGGAAATTTTGGATCCGTATATAAAGTGCACGATCTTGCGGGAAATCGAAAATTAGCTCTAAAGGTCTTGCGGCCTGGGCCCCACGACGAAAAAGAATTGCGGCGCAGGTTCGAACGCGAAGCGCGTCTTATCTATGCGCTAAGACATATGCACATTGTAGGTGTCTATTATTACGGAGAAACCAATACGGGGCTTCCATATATGGCAATGGAATACTTGAAGGGAACCGATCTCCGAACGCTACTGAAAGAACACGGTCCCCTCGCTCCAAAATTAGTGCGACGCATCACCTTAGAGACACTCTCGGCTCTAAATAAAGCGCACGAACTAGGCATCATTCACCGAGATCTTAAACCCGCTAATATCTTTCTCGTTAAAGACGGTGGGAAGGGTCACGTGAAAGTTTTGGATTTCGGATTTGCCAAGGCTTTAGCCGAAGGTTCTTCCGATGAAATTACCAATGTCGGTACCTTAGTAGGAACGCCAGCCTACATGGCGCCTGAGTTGGTCCATAAAAAGAATGTCGGGCCTCCGGCCGACTTGTACGCGATGGGACTCATCATCGCCGAAATGATTACAGGTCAAAAAGTTGTTCAGATCGAATCCGTTTACGACACAATTATGTTTCAGGCGTCTTATAAACCTATCGAGATGCCTCCAGAAGTTATGAGATCAGATTTTTATAGAATGATAAAACGTTCGGTCGCGAAAGGCTTAGACGACCGTTACGCGAGCGCTCGAGAAATGGCAGACGAGCTCGGTGGTCTACCCAGGGAGGTCGTAAGTCGAGACAGTTCTCCGAACATCTTCGCTCCTAAAAATACGATGTCGGACGAACAACAGTTACGTACCGCCTCCAAAGAATCTGGGCCCAAAACAAACGAACGTGTCTTAGACCGAACCAAGTCAGGTAGAAATCGTGTTTCAGATCAGCGACCGAAAACGCGAAAAGCTACAAAACGAACATTTTCCGGACCAAGACCAACAAAGAGCGGTGTTACCGAAGTCATTCTCGGAGCCATTTTGGGATTCGCAGCGCTTGCGGTAATGGGTTTTCTCTTCCTTAAGTTCGCCTGACTCGAAGGCCTGCGCAATTAGTTAATCTTTTCCATAAATTGGAAATCTCCATTTTTGTCATAATGGCCCTGCCATAAAACCGAAGAACCCCGAAAAACGACACCAGGGTGATAAACGATCGTCGTCTCATCCTGTTCATTCGCGCTATCTTCGTCCTCTAAAGGATCTACTTGTCCGACTTTATTCGGGGAAATCCTCGCTAATGCTGTTCTCTTTGAGCGTCGATTTTCGGACTTCATTTCAAGAACATTCTCATCATAATATCCCGATATTTCTTCCCCTAAACGCCTCGAAAAATCGATCGCGTAAGGCGACCAACACGCTGATATTTGATTCGCATACCCACACGTTTCAAAGTCATCTCCGTCGTATTTGCGCAAACAGGAGTGTGTGTCGGGATGACAACTTTCGCGCGGCCAGACTTCATAAGGGCTTAAATCCGACGCCGCAAATCTATTCAACCTTAGACCAAAATTAACACTCTTTTTCACAAATTGATCCGCGCCGTCATAGGCGGTAAACGTTATTTGTTGATCTTCGTCCAAAATAGATGGCATGAGCTCTGCGTTAAAATCGAAGGGCGACAAATGAGGTTCATATACCAAAGATGCTGGAACTTTCCCGAACTGCACATTCAATAATTCCCAACCGTCGGTTGTAGCCACGCGACCTCGAAAAGCTAATTCATTTCCTACGTAGGTGGCGTTCATCGAACCAAGAACATAAATTCTATGATCCCCCTCAAATCCGTTTAGGCGAGGTGCAAATCGAGTTAAGGTATGGCGCTTTCCGACGGAAGTATTCACGGTGGTAAAGATAGGTTCACCCGATGCTGCCTTAATAATCTGGCCTTTATTGAGTTCGAGTTCGAATATCCTAGGAGAGACAATAGTTGTCTGTATCGTTTCGCCCGACGAGAAATATGAAATTACACCAATGAGGTTCCGGCTCGACCTTGCGTTAATTTTACCCACCTTGTCGTTTATCTTAACGTTTGGATTGAACCAAAAAGTAGTATCGGAATGACGCACTCGCCATCGCTCGATTCGATCAGCGCGCGAATCCTCTAGCGGTACTTCGACCGACGTAAACGCGTCTTTGGGCGGAGGATTGGATGCATCATTTCCGACGCAAGCGATGAACGAACCCATAATCATTAAAAGTAGAACTAGTTTCATAAATTTCCTGGTTTTTTGTGTTGGAGGTCGACGCAACACAGTTGTTAAACACATGTCGACCGCGCCTTTTCGGGTATTCGCTTGTTTCGTTTCAGCCGGCGATGCTAAATACGCCGACTAAAAAAGGAAATTGAGAATTCAAGGTTGTGATCTTCGATCCAATTATTTATCTTGGGTACAACCAAGGATCACATGACAAATAGAAATTTACCAAAGCTCAAACCAGGTGATCTTGTTGCGGGAAGGTTCCGGATAATCGAGCCGATCGGTTCGGGTGGCTTTAGCGTCGTCTATCGTGCCCATCAGGAGGAATTAAACCGCTTTATTGCGCTAAAAATTTTAAAACCAAAGGCGTCAAACGACGAAAAGATTGTCGAACGATTTCGACGAGAGGCGCTTTATGCGAGTCACCTATCGCATCCAAACACGATTACGCTTTACGATTACGGTCATACGAAAAATAATCTGTGTTTTATCGCGATGGAGTATCTAAAGGGAATGGATCTCAGCGGTGTTGTGCAACTCAACGAACCTATGGATCTTAAACGGGTCTGGCGGGTTTTAGTTCAATGTTCGAGATCACTCGCCGAAGCCCACAAACTTGGTCTAGTACATCGAGATCTCAAACCTGAAAATATATTCTTAGTTGAATCCGACGGAGATCCCTCAGACGAAACGGTGAAAGTTCTCGATTTTGGTGTTTCCAAAGCGGTGTCCGGATTTGGCGACGCATCGACTCTCGCTCCGCTAACCCAAGAAGGAACCGTTTTCGGAACGCCTCTATATATGGCGCCTGAACAAGCGATGGCAGAAGGGATCTCGCCGGCGGTCGATGTCTACGCGCTGGGACACATTATGTTCGAGATGATCACGGGACATTCTGCATATGAAGGTTTAACAAACGCTATGGACGTGATGCTCAAACAGATTAATGATCCGCCTTTAGCGCTGCCGCCCCCATGGGATACGACACCTTTTAGCGGTCTCATCACATTGTGCACGCAAAAAAATCCTGAACATCGCGTTCAATCTGCATCGGTTTTACTAGAACATCTTTTAAGCGAACCGTTTGCACGTTGGGCCGATCCTCGGGAGCGACGTTTTAATCCGACGACGAATCTACCCATCCCTGTTGATGATGCAGTGGTCACGAATCACTTTAAAATTGAAGATTTAGATTCTGTATACCCGGTTGAACTTGGCGTTCTCAATCGAGCTTTTGAAAACGCAGTCAATGGGAACTCCGGATTGGTGCTTATCCATGGAGTTCCCGGTAGCGGCCGTAGCAATTTACTTCGAGGATTCGTAGATCAACGAGCACGGTTCAAACCAAGATCAACGGTTTTGCATCGTACGTTTGAAAGCACGCTCACCGTTTCGGGTATGGAATACGAACTCTCTCTACTAACCGGAGAGGAAACTCAAGGTCGAGGAATTAATGAGGTTCGAAGAATATTGGAGAAACTTTATGGCTCCAAAAGTGATCTCGAAGTAGATGATCCCAGCACAGATTCTGATTCACTATCGACGATGCGTGATTCGTTATTTTCCCAAATAGGAAATCCTTTTCGAGAACATGCAGAGCGGCAACCCATCGTCTGGGCACTTGAGAGCTTAGAACGCCTCGACACATTAACCCTCGCGTTCTTGGTACGGTTCTTAAACGACCTTCGCGTAAACGACGTACCCATTCTTATCGTAGCAACCGTCTTTTCAAACGATCTTCAGAAACGTCCGGGAGTTTCTAAATACGCAGAATCTTTATTGAAAGCCACACCTTTGGACCGCCAGATCTTTCTTCGCAACGACGTACCAAGTTGGTCTGATACCGAAGAAAATAGTAAGACGGCAGACCCTGCTCCGCCCGACGTGGCATTTGACGATAAGCGTACAGGCCCCATCCAAGCAATCGCCGATCCCGAATCTCCCTTCGACGTTATTTTGGGACACCTAGCGCAATTGGGTGATGAAATCCCGCTCAAGCTTTGGAAATTAACGAGCGCCGAAGTTTTAGAAACCCGACTCATCGGTGCGGTTGATATGACCTTAGAACAAGCTGAGAAATTTGGAATCATTTCCAATGTGAACGATGTGATTGGATTCTCTCAGGCGGGTTACGCTGAAATGTTGAGGGATTCATTTGAGACGCTTGGAGGTTCTTCGAAATCCCATTCAAAAATTGCGAATCTACTACAGAATTTCTACTCGCAACCCAACAACGAACAGGTGAGGCGAATTGCCAACCAATGGCTTCTGGGTGGCGAGCCTGGCAAGGCAATTGAACAACTCAAAATATCTGGAGACCAAGCATTCACATCTTTAGATTTGGATTCGGCGCGCGAATTTTTTATCCAAGCCCGATCTATCGCCAATCAATATCCAGAACTATACATCCAAGGAAGGGGAAAAAGCGCGATTTACCTTCGACTCGGAGAAGTCCATTGGACCCTTGATGAACACGGAGCTGCGGAAGACGTTTTACAGGATGCAGTAGCTCATGCTCAAAAAGATGAGCAAGAAATTTTGGGACAAGCCAATCAACTCCTAGGCGCATTGGCATACTCACACGGAAAGTACGGGGAATCGTTAATCTACTATGAACACGCTAGGAAGGGTTTTCACGCGGCCTCGAAAACTTTAGGATTCACAAACGCAACCAATGAGATGGGAAAATGTGCGCTAGCCGACGGACAGATAAAATTAGCAGAAACGCTTTGTCGTGAAGCCTTAGCGTACCTATCCACGAAAAAGGAATCCTTTTTATACGGGAGAATTAATCGAAATCTGGGGATGGTGCTTGCATCAAGCGGACGCTTTTCTGAAGCCGTCGATTTTCTAGATGTAAGTATCGGGATCTTCGAGAAGTCAGATCGCAAAGAAGAGTTGATTGAAATCCTAAACGAAACGGGGAACTCAGCTTACGCGGAGGGTAACTGTGAGCGCGCGATTGGTTACTTTCGACGGTCGATCACGCTAGCGACTCAGGGCCAACAAAATCACGAGTCGAGAATCGGAGCGGCCCGAATCCTGGCAGCTACAAGAGAATTTCAAGAATCCGAGGTGATACTGAATACAGCCCTCACGCATGCAACTCTTGTAAATGACACTACCAAAATGAGCGAGATTCATCTGCTTCTGGGAGATCTCGCGCTCGCTACTGAAAATGTGCCCGACGCAATATTCAATTACCAAACCAATATTGCCCTCGCCGAACCGATCGGACTTTTTGACGCAGTGATCCGAACACATATTCGTCTGGCGTATACATGTTACTTTTCCGAAGATGAGGCCGGAGCTTTCGAATCACTTGGTGAGGCAATGCTGATTGCTCAACGTATGGGTAGTTTGGATGCTGAGTTACAAATTCGTGCCCATCTAATCTACATTCAATTATTGTTGCACGGATTTCGGGATCGCGCGGATACCTTCGTATCTTTGTTAAGCGAAAGCATCAGACAGGATTTATGTAGCGCATCGACTGTCGCTTATATTTTTAAGGCCGATAGCGAAGCCGCTCGGGGAATGTGGAGAGAGGCACTTGATTTTCTGCAGCACGCACGCCTATCCGCCTCATCCGTAAAGGACTATGCCTCGTTCGTTCAAATCGAACGTCGCGTCTCACTCATTCGAAGTCATATGGGTGGATCAACGGCAGCTAGAAGCAGCCGCCCTCCGCAGCTTGGATGCGCTATTGGTGGCCTCATTCCACCTGAAGTGGGCTCACGGCGCTTCACATCTTTTCCTAAAACCCAGAACTAACCGCGAGTTTTTACATAATCTTAATGATTGCGAGCCCATCATTTTCTTTGCTCGTCGGACTAAACGCGAACACCGCTTTTAAGTTTCCGAAGGTTTCGTGCTTTAAATAGTGGGTAAGTAATTCTTTTGTGAATCCTTTCTCACCCCCGTATACAACACGAAAAAACTCACCAGAGAGAAGTCTGCGAGATAATTCACGGGTGGCGGATGACTCGAATAGGTTTCGTAAGTCAATAATCGTCGCGTCGGTGGAAGCTTCAGCAAGTCGTTCCCATTCGCTTTGTTTTTTCAAAACTTTTTTTTCCAAAGCGATAACAGGTGCCATTTGAGGTTCAATTTCGTTTAATAAGCTTGCAAAGGCTTCATCATCGGAATCCTTTGACGGGACCCAGTATTTTGAATGGTCCCTTTTTTCGACGGCCCCAAAGGTATCTTCCATCAGCCGTAGGTCTTGAACTTCCTTCACAACCTCCACGTCTAATTGACAAGCTTCTTCAGCGTCCGGAAAATGTTCTCCGGGTTTACCAAACTTGCCTTCAAATATTTGTTCATTATCAAGCGCACTAAATGCCGCTTCAAAGAGTTCTTTTTCTGTCTTTTCATCGGACACGAGAGGATCTCCACTAACGAGGTTTCTACGGGAGGGGCTTTCTACTCGACTTTTTCAGACTTTGGCGTATCTACGTCAAGCTTTTTACCCGCGTCGATATTTTTGCCAGAACCCGCGTCGGACTCAGTTTCCGCGACCGAACCCGCATCTTTACCGGTGGCCGCGACGCCGACATCTTTATCAACGACAATTTCTTTTTCAGCCGGCGGCGGGACAACCTTTTTAGGTTTCGTTGTCTTTTTCGCTGTCAGCTTAACATTAAATCGTGCCACACCTTCTTTGGAAAATAGGTTAGCGGGATATTCAAAAGTCGCGCCTTTGAAGTCTCCTTCCTTAACATCAAAAAGTACGAAATCTTCTATGCTTTCGCCGGATCGAATTTTTACGACGTCTGCCAGCTGATTATCCACTTGGATCGCCGGGGAAAATTTGACGCGTTTATAAGCTCGATCCGAACCGAATAAATTCGCCCCTTTCCCCGATAAGTCACGATGAGCTGGATCGAATAATATCGAGCCGCTACCGTTGTTAACAATTGTATAATCAATCTTTAGTAGCTTATCCGTGCTCGCTCCTTTCCCCTGAGTCGCGTGTTTTGACTTAACGTTTTCGAAGTAAGCGTTTGTCACCGAAAACTCTACTTTTTCAAACTTAACCCGATCTCCCATTTTATGAATCTTAGGACCTGTCGCCTCTTTAGGGCTAAATGGGATACGAACCAAGATCGGAAGCTTCCCGCGGTGCATGGTCCCTGGGATTGAAAAAATGAGACTTTTGCCAGTATCGGGTACTTCAAACAAAAAGGTATCCGTAATCGAATCGCCAGGGGCGATTGTTTTTGGCGATATAATCTGTGACTTCAAAGCGCCCCTTTCCAGATAAACCCCCGGCACGGGCGTTTTTGACTCCGGCGGAAGCGATGCTTCCAAACCGGGGTCTTCGTAAAGCAACGGAGTCGAAGTTTCGTTCATTTGCTGCGTTTTATGAGTTGGCACGTAGCTGAAAGGTTCATCGCCTGTATTTTTAATGCCGACAGGAATCGCTAAAACCGGACGGGCGTACCCGAAGGTTTTGTTGTCTTCGTTAACCTCAATAATCCGTACATCATAATCTTGTACGGTGAACGTCATACCACCCTCTACGATAGGCGAACCTAATTCGGTGACTTGAGGTTCTTTGCAAGCGGTCAACGCAGTTGAAACAAGCACGAAAATGAAAACTTTATACATATATATTTAAAACCAAGATGGGCTACTAAAACCTATCGCTAAAGGGGGGCTTGGTCAATGTTGAGTGCATTTGCGGAAGAGGTTTGAAAGACCATTTTTTAAGTTCTCTTTCGTTTGCCTTTCTACCAGTTCTTTGATTTGAGAGCATTTCTTCACGCGGAGGTAAAACGCGCCTAATTGAAGTGGATTTCCTGAACGATTGAAAATACGTCGATATATCGCTTCTGCTCCGCCTAAGTCACCGTTTTCTAATTTGAGGCTGGCATCAACCTGCCAGCATATCTTGGCTCTACCCGCGTCGAGCGGAGTTTTACAATACTCATTATAAACGCGCTTCAGAAGCGCCCCACCACGTTGAGTATCTGTCTTCAAAATTTTGTTTTGATTTTTAAGGATGTAAAAAAGTGGAAGGTTTTTGGCATCTTGCGTTGCTTGGGCCGTCTTAAAAAACGAATCAAAATCGTTTTGTTCTAAGTAAATCGACGTCAATAACGAGCCTTCGACACCCTGGGTTTCAGTCCAAATTCGAGCCAATTCAGTTTGCTTTAGTTCAATGAAAACCTCAGCTGCAAATCGCTTGGCCGCCTTTTCATGATGTCCATTCTGAATGGCGTCAAACGCGAGGGCAATCGCTTGGTCCTCGTTGAAGAAGTTCTGGCTAATCCTTGCTGCACGAAGCCAAACTTCATCACTTTGATTTTCCAGGATCCGATTTCGATCCGCTGCGTTTTTTACATCCGCCAACATATCGGTAATTATGCGATTTTTTATATTTCCATGGGTAAACGCGAAGCGATACAAACCTATAGAACGTTCTACATTCCCTCTTTTGGCCACGATCCTGGCAAGATAGTGATGGGATCTCGGCCGAGGATCGAGTGCTTTAGCCTGCTCAGCATAAACAAGCGCTTTCGTAAAATTCTGATTCTTAATATTTTTCGTAGCTAGATCGGTCCAAATCGTCGACGCCAATGGTCGAGCATTCAAATCCGAGCGCCCCTTCCAGACAAAAAACGAAACGAGGAAAACAACTACAAGTACGCTCAACAAAGCCACGAATTTTCCCGGGAAATTAAACTCAGTTATTCTTTGCGTACTCGTTCCCTCGATAAAGAGAACGAAGGGAAATGCAAGTCCCAGGGTGAACCAAGGAAAATGAAAACTCACAATAAATAGGAAAAAGATCCAGAAGAGCGCGTTCCATCGATGACGTCTCTTTTTCCGATCAAGAACTGCGGTCTTTAAAGCATCAAAACTTAAAAACAGATGAGCACCCAAAATAAGTAAACCGACAAGAATTCCACCCGTTCCGAAGAACTCTAAAAATTCGTTTTCTAAGGTCGGAATCGAGGCGGGTCGAATCTGGGTCCAATCCATTTGAGCCAATACGCTTGTATCGGTAGACCCCATACCTGCGCCAAAAAGCGGCCAAGCTTGCGCCAATCTTATTCCGCCGTGAGTTACTTCTAAGCGTGTATTGGATTGCGTTATGAGGTTGTTGATGGCATCAGCGGGAAGAATATCGAGCCAGAAAATAAGGACTAAGAACGAAAGGAAAGTCGTCGTCGCAATCGCTATTTTTATAAGTTGCTGACTATTCGGTCGCAGCTTCAAACACGCGTACAGAGCGACGACACACGCGAATCCTAAATCAACCCCAACACTGCCGTGGAGAATAAAAACCGTAAGAAAGCATAGTCCAGAAATTACTGAAAATGGCTTTGATTTACCGTTCTCAAAATGCAATATCGCACCGAGTGTGAGCAACGCAAAATAGGTCGCCCCATGGTTTGTATTCACAAAAGGACTGACAGATCGAAAACGGACGCTTTGTTCGAACCCAAAAAAAGTGGTCGTTTGGCTCAACCATAGAAAAAGGCCAAAAGCCAATACAACCCATCCAGCGACCAGCATCCAAAAATTTGCGCGACGATAGAATTTGCCGCGTGCAACGCTAGATACCGAAAAACCAAGCAGTCCAATGGTTAGGAATCTTAGTCCTCGATCTGCGGTCTGGAAAGGCTCCAACGACAGAGGTCGCCAGGGCGGAGCAACTCCCATGGCTTCAGCGTATAGACCCACATCACCTAGAGATAGAAACGCGGGTAATGGAATCAACTGAATAGCGCAGACGGCAGAAATGAAGAGACTCACCCAACCTATCGCCGAACTCTTTAAGGATCCAAATTTGTATTGATGAATAATAATTAAGGATAGCGCACAGAGAAAAACAAACACCACCGGCATATGCACCGAACCCATTGCTAGCGGAGATAACGCGACAATAATAAAAATCACGCATTCTATTTTTTTTGGCGAGATCCCCGAAATCACAAGACTCCTATGAAAAATGGGTTTTCGGGTCTTTATAATTTTGAACCGTCAAGTGCAAGAATATTATTCAGCGAGTCGATAGTTACGGGATTAATCGATAGGCAATAAGAAGTTCGTGAGGTTTTATGGGTCGTTCGACCGATCGACGCACCACGCCAAGTCGAGGTTTGAAATAAACCCATTGTGGATACATTAAGCGGGGGTCTGTCGAGTTCAGTGGTATCGGCTCGTGAAATTTAAGAACCGCATCAAACTGACCCATAGGAAGTTCGACATCAACGCTCTTTGACTCTTTTGCAGAAAAAAGAGGGTTTAATTTCTGGAGATGACCCAACAGTTTTTTTAAGTCTAGAAAATCTGTCGTGCACCGTTCGTCGCAATCAAAAATCTGGGTAGGTGTCGTTAACCAACGTTCGGTAATTTTAGTTTTCTCTTCGTCATCATAAGAGATTAGAAACTCAACGAGTCGACGGCCCGCAACACGGTCAACGGATACGACCTCGACCGTTTTCGTAGACGCGCCCTCCTGCGTGGAAAGTCCTTCCTCGAAAACATCGGGTGCAACGAGATCCGATGCCTCATCAGTCAGCCTATACCTCCAATAATTACCCACCTTGAGCGGAACGATATAATCGCTCGGATCTTGTAATTCGGGTCTGAGATGCAATCCTATCTTGCGAATAAAACGAAGCATTTCATTACCTGAAATCGACGAAAGGATCGCGTAATGATCACCTTTCCTGAAAATAGTCTCTATGGGGAACTCAATCTCTAATTGAGCTTCTTTGATTTCTAAAACGAGAATGTTACCCGGATAATGAGTCCCAGAGACTCCTGTTCTAGCGTTCCCTAAAACAAGTTTGCGAAATTCTAACAAAGCAGCCAGACCTTTTTTCCGAGCCTGGGCTGGCTCGCCTGGATGAAATTCATCCCAGATTTTAGAAGAATCTGCGATCACGAGATCTCGTTTTTTCTCGGCGTCTTTTTCATTCAGACCAAACTCCTCCGAAAACACGAACGGTTCGAACCACAAGTTCTCCCATTGTGTTTTATCTCTCGCGTTTAGGTATTCTACAATTCGTTCTCCGAGATCCTCAGGAGTAATAGGAAGGGGTTGAATTGGCGTTTTGTTTTTTTCTTTGGATCCGGTGAGATTACGGAGGAACCGTTCCTCACGAATTTTAGCAAGTCTGGGATCGGCGTTTTGTTGTTCGGTATAAACGAGAGGTCTAAGAGGAGGGTGCACGTCGTTCTTTTCGTTGCAAGACACGAGAATAGTGCCAATTGCCCAAGTGAGTAAAAGAAGTTTCAAACGAAAGGTTGTTTAGTAGTCGCCGATCCGGTCATCCTGGTCGTTTGAATAGGGGAAATCATCGAGATTCGCGATATTGGTTCCCGATTCCCATCTCCAAATAATGGGATTAACGGGACGTCCCATAATAGCAACAAAATATTCATTACCGGGGCCAATTTCTGCACTGATTTCAACTAACTCGCCTTTCTGATGTCGTCCTTTAGTTTTTGAATCCGTTTCGGGCCCGAACACAGCGTCTAAACCGGGAGTACGAAATCGGAAGGTCGGTGTACATAGATCGTTTCTGAAGTTGCTACCGAACAAAGAATATCGAGATTGGTCAGGCGAAACTGACTCCACAGTTTTAGAAACAAACTCCTGACAGTCGGCAATTTTCTTGAAATCTATAGATAGAGCTGCATCATCCCATGCGAGCTCCCCTGCCGGGCAAGAGTCCCCTGCCGCTCCCATCATCATCGAATCATCTTGGAAGCTAATCGCATTAGCAATACACCCAAAATATTCTTCAGTGTTCCGCCTCGCCCAAATAGACGAATTCAAATCTAACGCGCCGTAGCGACTAGTTTTTGGATCTACCCAAGAAGTGCAAAGGAAATCACCTTCGGTTTCGTCAATGTCAGCACATTTTGCTACGAAAAACCAAGGATTTTCGGCAACATCAGCCATAAGATCTTTACGCGCGATATAATCCGGATTGGGTAATTTCATTGGCCCGCATTCGGTAGACAGAATGGTTTGAGTTTCATCAACGTATAACGCTTCTTCCGGTGTCATATTAAACTCTGGGACAATATCAAAGGACTGCTGCCCGACTCCATTCCCAGTATCGAGAGAAAGGGCATTCATAAAAGTGAGCACGCAGGTATCACTTATTGTTTGAGTATGCCTGACTAAATGGCCTTCTACCGAGTTTCCATCGTTAGATCTCCCGCCAAAAAGCATCGTCGCGGTCTCCTGAGGGTAAAGAGAAAATAGTGGATAGGAAAACTCATACGTTTCGGGTGCGCCGTCGATAATTGCTGTGAAGTCACCGCCTAGATTTCGGTCAAATTGGAGTGGAATACAGGATTTACCGGGCTCACATACGGTGCTACCTCCTGAGCTATCGACCCCCACACGATCTCCAAATTTTGCGCCCTGAACCATTGGACCCGTAGGTCCAATAACCGTAACGTTATCTGCACCAGCGTACGCGTTGATAAAGTACAAAAAGATGCTTTCTCCCCCCCCCTCACCACAAGATGAGAGACCGACCAAACTAATTAGAAGTACAATATGAAGTTTCATGCTTAGACCTGTAGGGATTTTGTCCATTGTAAGGCGTGCATTGTTTCTTTGTCAATTTCTCGTTATTGATTATTTTCGAATATTCGAAAAATAAAGGACCTCGTGGGAATTCAAAATGACCACCTTCTCAAACTCATCGCGGAAATATCCAATCTATTCGCAGCGATCGCATCCGGCGAATCAAGTCCGAGCCAAAAAATAGAAAATATCGATACTGCTCTCAGCGCTACGCTCAACGTGGATCCGATGTTTTTATTCTCCGGACTCGCTGAGGAACTTCATACCATTGATCCACGGGCAGCGATCTTCGTGGCTCAACTTCTTGCCCTGAGGGTTGAAGCGCTAGAAAATCTCGATCGCTGCTACGAATCGTCGCTAATTACCGCAATCGATTTTGCCAACAAAGCTCGCCAGGGTGACTCTCAATCGAGAAAAAAAGGTCTGAAGATATTATCCGATTTCATCATCCGTGTAACCGACACGGCGGTATTAGAAACCTTGATACACATTTTTGAAGAAGAACACCGTTTTGGCTCAGCAGAAGACGCGATTTTCAAACTTATTCATGCAAATCACGAATTCTTGCAAATCGGCCTCGATTTTTACGATCGGATTCAACTTCTCGATGATCTAACTCTTCAAAACGGAGGGCTTCCAAGGACGGAAATTCTGGAAGCAATTTCGGAGCTTCACAATTTAGCCTAAAATTACCAGTGCATATCCAAACGTGGACTGCTATATCTTTGCAAATAATTTCGAATCGCTTGAAGGAGTAGTCATGAGCAGCAAAAAGAAAACGAAAAAACTATGGGAAAAATCGATGCCCAAAGGGCAGTTTGATTTAATGAAATCCATCTTAAGCGCTCCAAGCCCTATCGGAATGGAAGGCGCCATGACTCACGGTGTTCTCGAACCTTACTTCAAAACCTTTGCTCCCAAAAAATGGAAGACACACCGATTCGTCGGAAATGCAGGGGTTGTTTTCGATTCGAAGCCAGACGATACCGATGCTTTAACAGTCATGATCATCGGGCATGCAGACAAGATTCGAATGCAAGTTCGAACCATCGGTGAGGATGGAAAAATTTGGATTGATAGCGATTCCTTTCTTCCGACGACTCTAATCGGACATGAGGTACACTTGTTTTCTGAAGACCCCGATAATCGTGGTAACTTTAGAATCATCGAAGGCGGGACAATCGAGGCTATCGGTGCAATTCATTTCGCCGACGCAAAATTAAGAAGCGGAGACAGAGGCATTAAGAAAACGATGCTCTATCTCGAACTTCAAATTCATGGCGACAAACCTAAAGCTCAAGTCGAGGCTTTAGGCATAAGGCCGGGCGATTCGATACTACTCAATCGTCCGATCAAGCGCGGCTTCTCCCCAGATACATTCTACGGTGCATATTTAGATAATGGACTGGGTTGTTTTGTAACCGCTGAAGTAGCTCGACTTATTGAAGAAGATGGTGGTTTAAAAAATATTCGGGTACTTTACACAATGGCGTCCCATGAAGAAATTGGTCGATTCGGAAGCCGGGTTGCGGCAGGAGAATTGAAACCCAATGTCGTCATCGCTTCAGACGTCACTCACGATTACAAAGCGGCTCCCGGAATTGGCGACCGCCGCATGACCCCTATAAAAATGGGCGCTGGGTTTACGGTCAAATCGGGTTCTGTCACGTCTTCCTACCTTAACCTTCTCTACAAAGATGCATGCGAAGGCGAAGGGATTCCTTTTCAGGAGAACCATGCTGGACGCGATACAGGAACCGATGCGATGGCCCCTTTCCTCGCATCTATAGATGCAGCCACAACTTCCATAGGGTTTCCTATTCGCAATATGCACACTATTAGTGAGCTTGGTCATACCGCCGATGTTTTGACCGCAATTCACGGTACCGTTGCGTTATTGAAGCATATGGATAAAGCAAATGGCGGAAAAGGCTTAACTGCAAAAGACTTCAAAAAGAGTCATCCTAGATTGGATAAAGCAAAGCCTCTAGGACATTGCGCGCCCGCGAAAACTAAAGATAAAAAAGGTTAAATAATTAGCCACTTGTTTCCTTCTCGTTAAGGACAGGAGAAAAGATATGATGAATGATGTAATTAAAGAGCTCACCGAAAGTTTCGAAAAAACGATTCAGGGCTTAAAAAAAGAACTCGCTAAGATCCGAACCGGTCGCGCTAATATTGCGATGCTCGATGACGTCAGGGTTTCCTACTATGGAAATATGAGCCCGCTAAGTCAGGTTGCAACGCTTCGTGCACCCGACCCAAGGATGATCACCGTACAACCGTGGGAAGCCACAATTATAGGTGATATTGAGCGCGCAATTGGCTCTGCCGGTCTAGGTTTAAATCCATCCAATGATGGCGTCGTGATCCGCGTACCTATTCCCGCTCTTACGGGAGAACGACGGATCGAACTTGGCAAACAAGCAAAACGTCATGGGGAAGATCATAAGATCTCGTTGAGAAACTCTCGTCGCGAGGCCAACGACATGATGAAAGAATTGCAAAAAGATGGGGATGTGTCTGAGGATGACGAACACAAAGCTTATGAGAAAATCAACGCTCTAACTGAATCCTATTCGAAGATGATCGAAGAGATCTTAGCTGCGAAAGTAGCCCAAATTACCGAAGTTTAAGACAGACTTTCAGGCGCAGCAACTTAAAGCGATAAGACCCCAATTATCGCGACAATTGCGATAACCACCACAATCAAAACCACGACAATCAGAATCGAATCTTTGCCACTTTTCGATTTTTCGTGAACCAGATTTGTCGATCCCTGAATCGGTTTTGGTGCGGATAACTCCTTCGAAGTATCACCAGGCGTTACCAAAGGTGAAGGTTCGGCCACATAGGAAACATGTAGCGAATCATCGATTTCAGAAAAGTAGGCCTCAAGCGGATCCCGAAAAAGAAAGCGTATCTCGCGCATCACAAGCTCATCGCCATCGCGGAGTCGTTCTTGGGTATATTTTGCTACCCTACCACGCATTGAAATAGCCTCATTAGACTTTATCGAAAAGCCATCCCCATCTCGAAAAATGAATGCAATCCCATGTGGAGTCCCGGGAGGGAATCCTAAATTTGTACGCATCCCACCGATTTCAATTCGGTCCATTCCGTCATCGAGCGTTAGGCGTTCACCTTTACCGGATCCGGACAAAGCCTCCAGAAATGCGTTCTCTTGACCCTCGCTATCTTTGGATCCAAGAGCATCCATTAGAAGTTTGCGCGCAAGGGTCCCGGATTGGGTCATTGTAAAGTGCGATTTATGTTCGGTATGAACACTAAAGATCAAACGGGTATCAACGATCGTTAACGTCACGGGATCTTTAATTTCTATCCACCTGCGGGGTTCAACTTTTACGCCTTCGATCGATGTCCCGTTGGTTGTTCCGAGATCGCGAAAAAAGAAAAGTTCGTTCTCTTTTTTAAATTCGAGGTGAGCGCTACTTATCGTAGGGAAAGGAAGACGGATATCGGCATCTGGCCCGCGACCCAAAATTCCATTCAGAGAATCAACCTGTATCGTATAAGAGGTTGAATCACGTACAATTTCTAGAACTAAATCGCGTTTCATTTGAAGACAAGCACTCCAACAATAAACAAAACGAAGGCGATAGAGATCGAAAGGGTCATGCCTCTTTTAAAGAAACGCGATCGAATTTCTGAAGCTTGAAATTTCTGGGCTTCCTTTAAATTTTCGAGGGATCCTCCGGCAATAAAGGATCCTGCTGCTTGAACTTCACGTGGCCAAAATTGTCTTTCCTCATCGTTCAAAATTTGGCCCGTCGTATCCACTCGATATTCGACTTCAGCTTGGTTATCCTTCATTTTGATCTTCACTGAAGTCGGAAGAACCGTGAGATCACTTGTCCAAAATCCCTTTCCTTTTTCTCCGCGTGTCGCGCTCAATGAATCTGCGTCGATTTGGATGAGGTAACCGTTTGTACGTAGAAAAATTTCGAGCTCACCGATCGGATCGCTGCAATCTTTAGGAATAGGAATACTCGAGGTGTGAGTCAGTTCGCTCAAAAGAAACCCTTCAGAAGACGTGTATATTACGATTTAGGTCATTAGTAACCTAATCTATGAGGATTTTACTCAAATTTGGAGAGATGCCCAGTTTAAAATTCTTAAACCAAGATGCCGGAAGTTATGATGGCTTTTGATTTAACTGGTCTTTGAGAGCGAGCTTTCGCTTCTTGATAACTTGCGCTTCATACTGCTCTTCTGGAGAAAGAGAAAGGTGTTTAGCCAATTGGCCCAATCGAATTTCTAAAATTTCGTGTTCGTCTCGAATCTCGTTAGCATTTAGGGGTTGGTTTCTATTGCGCATCAGTAGAATCTCCATTGTAAAGTGTGGGGTGAACGAGAATTCTACTTAGAATAAATCCCAGTGTCAAAATTGAGTCGACCATCAACATCAAGTCCACATTTGACTATTGTTCTAAGGTAGGGTACCCATGGCGCCCCTGAGGTGAACACTTCAAGGTAAATTTACTTATAAAGCCAACGCTCGAGGTGAAGAATGGCAACTAAAAAACCAGCAAAAATCGCTTCAAATAAGAAAGGGACCCGCAATAAAAAATCGTGTCCTGCATGTGAAACTGACATGGTCGTTTCCAAGATCTTACGAGATACCGGCCCGAGTGGGATGTTTTGGCTATGTCAGGACGGCAAATGTAACACACTCGTAGCCATCAGCGGCGCAAGAGCCGGTGTTCTAAATTTCTAAGAAAAGTGTCCCAAGTTCGCTAATCTTTATCACCCGCAAATTCGCGGGATTTTTTTTGGCTGCCCATTTGGAATGATGAGTTGCTTTTGAAGGTTATCAATATAGATCCAAAATTGAGGTGATCATGTCTAGAATTATTTTATCATTTGTATTTATCTTACTCTCCACATCTTCACTTTCTGCAGACGCCGGAAACGTACTTTTTAGCTATCAAAAAGTAGAAATCGGCACAAAAGCCGATTGGGTATTGGTACCGGTACCCACTGACTCACTAAAAGGTGTAGCGTCAAAAAATACAATCACCTCGGCCTTTAACGCACTAAAGAAAGCAAAACGATCCACCTACGGCGCGTCGAAACTGACCATATCAGGTTCAAGTCCTGCGAGTGCTCGCGTTTCGATCGCGATACCACAGCGCAATATGCCCTACGCGGTCATCATTATTGCCGAAACAGTATATACATTAACTGAAATGGGGGTCACTGGCGTTTCGTTCCCCGGATACACATCCAAAGTGCTCAAACGAAAAGACGTACCTTTCGCCGCTTACAGTTTAATCATGCCTCTTTGGAAAGTTTTACCTAACGTAAAAAGTAAATCTATTCAGGTTCAGCTCCCCGACGGAACTATCGCGTCGAGTTTTGATGTCATCAAAGCTTGGTCATCCAAAACTCCTAAAATACGTAAACAGGTGTATAGTTACCTTAAATCATCCGATCCTTACACCGTTGGAACCGTAGCAAAGCTATTACCCACTCTGGGTCTTCCTTTTGTAGATAAAGTTCTTCCACTTCTGAACCACAAAACAGAATCAATACGGAAAACTGCACTTACGATTCTTGAGGCCAAACGCAACGAAGACAAGGTTCTGTCGGCCGTGCTTCGAGTGATGCAAAAAGATAAAAGCCAGAAGATTGTCGTTCAGGCCGCCGACTTTTTGAGTAAGTCGAAAAATTCAAAATATAGCGTCCAAATGACCTACTACCTGCTCAACAAAGGAACGGAGAAACAGGCGATTGAAGCAATTGCCGTGCTTGGAAAATCAAAAACAACTCCCGAAACGGTCAAAATTCTTAACGAAAAAATCAGTGATAAAAAGACCACTATCGCGTCGGCCGCCGTTGATGCGCTCAGCAAACTAAAAGAAGATAAAGTACTCACCAAAGCCCTTGATAATCAGAAAATAAAGCCGATTACAAAAATACAAATCGCAACGCGACTTTCCGAAAAGAGCGCGAATACGAAAGTCACCGGATTGAAATACCTTGCGCAGAACGCAAATAACGATCTCGCCTTAGACGCTATCGTCAAATTAGGAGCCACACCAAACGACTCGGCACGAATCGCATTAGAAGCTCTACTAAAAAAATCGAAATCGGAACGTCAGCTTGCCGCACTAGAAGAACTCGCCAAGCGGAAAAACATTTCGTCCTTACCAGCGATTGCCAGTATGATTAAATCCTTCCCGCGAAAAACAGATGCCGCCGGCTACAGAATTATGACCGCTCAGAAAACGAACGTGATTTCGGGACAAACCAAATCTTCAAACAAATTTACACAACGTCTGGCCTACCGAGCCTTCGGCGAAAAAGCCGCTAAAGAAGGAAAGAGCGCCAAAATTTTCTCCATCTTAAAAACTGGAGCTAAAAATTCTGATGCTGGTATTCGCGGCGCCAGCGCCAGAGCCATTGGACGCTACGCCAATAAAGACGCCGAAACGGTACTCAAAGGAATGCTTAAAGATCGGGACAATGCGGTTCGCGCCGACGTAGCCTACGCGATCGGATTTTTAAAAGAGGGCGTTTTAACGGACGAACTCACCAAAATGTTGGCTGATAAAAACACTGCAGTTCAAGCAGGCGCCATCTCGGCACTTGGTCGAAGAGGCGAAACCTTTGCATGGGACAAAATTAAGAAACTGAGCTCTTCTAATGATGAAGGAGTACGAGCTGCGTCTTTGACCGCACTCGGAAACCTGATTTCTCGTGACGATCAGCGCGGCGTAAGAGACGTTATCTCCATGCTGTCCGGTCGCGTATCCGATAAATCAAAATTCGTTCAAGAGGCTGCAATCGTGCAACTTGGAACCTTCAAAGACGAGTCCGCCGTAACTGCAATCGCGCTTCGTCTCAACGACGAACACGAACCTTTACAATTAGCCGCCATTAGAGCTCTGGGTGCCACGAAACACGGTTCGGCTACTGAACTGCTCGTCAATATGTTGGATGATACCAATCGTCGTGTTCGACTTACGACAATCGAAACCCTCGTCAAACTGAAAGATCGAAGCGCGAAAAAAGGTATTCAAAACCGAATCAAAATAGAAAAAGACCTCGATGTTAAGAACGCACTCCAAAAAGGACTTAAATCACTGTGAGTTTTTCTAACCTTTCCCTAGGGCTTGTTCGCATCTATCACCGGATGGGAATCGTTCAAACGACGTTAACCTGCGTCCTCGTGTTACTAACGCTCTCAACGTTCTCTTGTCTGAGTTCCAAGACAAAAAGCATTGATCGCGAAAAAAAGGCGAAAAAAGAGACTGAAGCAAAGGTCGACCAAAAGCCAACCGATGTTGATGCGTTAAAAAAAGCGCCTAAAGCTCCTAAAGAAAAAGCGAGCCCAGCAGTCTGTACTTTCGATGACGAATGCAAAACATACCTTCGATGCATCGACTCAAAGTGTACAATTCCACCCGCTATTTCGGGCGTTACTAAAGAGACGACGCCAACGGCTATTATTCGAAAAGCCGACGGTTCGTCAGAAACCTTTAAGGTAGAATTGGCTATTTCTGTAAAACAGATGACGCGCGGTTTGATGTACCGAAAAACGATGCGCGAAGACTGGGGCATGCTCTTCATCTACGGCGATGTTCGCATCCGTTCTTTCTGGATGAAAAATACCCTTATTCCACTCGATATGCTTTTCATGGACGAAAAGGGATTTATCGTGGGAATTGTAGAAGGTGCGGAACCGATGACCAAACAAGCTCGTGGTGTAGAGATCCCCTCCAAATATGTTCTTGAATTAGTTGCCGGCCAGACAAAAGCACTCGGTATTAAGCCTGGCGACAGAATGTCATTGACCCAGGTTGAAGCCTGGCAAGATATAGAAAAATAGCGCGCTAATTATCCATCGTATTGCCTGATGCGGCCGGAAGTATCCGCCCCGCAAAAGGTGACTTTTCCTTTACGTCATGTTCCACGATTAATTCCATTCGCTTAGCACGACATTCTTTATGATTCGGCGGCACTTCGGTGAAGGTTTCTCGGATCTCTTTTTCTAGATGCTGAGGAAAACTAATGAAGGCTGTTTTATAAGCCGCGCAAGTTGGACATTCCATCTTTGGTTGGCCGCCTTCGCGGACGTAACCGCAGCTTGAGCAAGTCCATAATAGAGCATACATGTAGGTATTCGATTCTGTCATTTTGTTCCTTGTGCTTCTTTAATCGCGCGGTACTCGTTTTCGTAGGAAGTTAGATTTTCTTCCACAATTCTTAGGTTAGCGTCGTTTGCCTCAATATCAATCTCGTTTGAAATCTCTTTCATTTGTAAGACGATATCATGAAGACCATCGCAAAGATCGCTAAGTAACTCGATATCAACACCAGATCGATCTTTACCAGCAAAAGAGTCGCGATAGCTTTGAAAGATTTCATTCGCCGCGCCGCCCAAATTACCAGCAAGATCTTTTACTGGAATCGCGGCCTTGGCTTTTTTAACTTCTTCAATTTCAGTTTCGTACATCTTAATATTCGCCGAAACGACGTCGATATTCTTCTGATTCATTGTATTACGAAACCCCGACTTTTGAAGATCATTCATATAACGACGATAGATTTTCAAATTCGATTTCATTCGTTCCAACAAACCAACGCGTCGCGATGGGCGACTTTTGCCCGAAAAGTGAACGCGATATAGACGAAACTGATCGTTAGCTAGCTGTGCATATCGATCCACTTTTTCGCTGTTGTTTCCTGAAACCTGTGCTTGTTTGATATTGGCAATCTCGGTGCGATAAAGCGAAAGTTGCTCTTTAACGACGCCGCGGTCTTTTTTCGCCTCATTCACACCCGCTTCAACAAGCTGTGCCATTTTATCTTCGATCGAAACCAATTCATCGGCCATCGCATTCAATTTTAAATAGTCACGTGTAGCACGATTGGCGCCGGCAAAATGTCGCTGGTAACGATCAAAAACTCGATTAGCTTCACCCGCAAGTTCTGCAGCGAATACAACGCGTGAATCAGACTGAATGGTACGAATTGCCTCTAATTCTTCAAGGTACCTATCCAAATTTTCGTTTGCGGTCTTCAGCGTATCCGCAATCGAATCGTCTCCGTTTGCAAGTGACTTTGCAGTCCCGATAGAACTTTCCAAGCGTTCGATGATATCGGACAAAATTGCTGAGTTTCGAGTCGCTCTCGGTCGGCCGGCAAAGTTGCGATCGTAATCCGCAAAAATACTATTAAGTTCGTCGTTAACACTTGCTAAATTTGCAGTCATACTTGTCTCTTGAGTCGGTTTTTAGTGCTTACCCTTATAAACATTTTTTAAGGTTCTGAACAAGGTTAGGCACGAATTTGAAAAGGTCTTGCATTTTTTCGTTTCAGACGTTGTTTTAAAGGACTTTAACCCATTTACGGATGATTTCGGTGTCATCAACTTCCATTGGAAACTTAATCGTGAGAACTGCGCGGTCGCCAGTTCCGCTAACCGATAAAACCTCACCTATCCCAAAACGAGAATGGCTAACCACTTTGCCTATTAATACGTCGTCGTTCACGGGTGCACAAAAATCCTCCACTTCGTAGACAAGCTCGTCGTCGTACTCAGCGACTTGAGAGAGCTCGTCGTAATCAGGAATCGAAGGTGGTTTTGATAGCGAATTCTTGTACATATCTGGAGATTGATCCAGTGCCCATTCTTCAGGATCCACCCCATAACCAAAAGGACGAGATTGGGTAGGATTGCGCTTTATCGAAGCGGCTCGCTGCGGGCGGTAAACGCTCTTCGGATCCTTTTCTACGTACTCTTCTTCAATGTCTAAAACAAAACGACTTAAACTGGTCTCAAAATACTGCCCACGGATTCTTCGTCGCCGAGCGTTGGTAATATATAGCTTTTCCTTTGCACGCGTGAGTGCCACATAAGCGAGTCGACGCTCTTCGGCAATCGCATCGGGGTCGCCTTCGGACCGGGAGCTCGGAAAAACTTCATCTTCCATACCGACGCAAAATACCGTGTTGAACTCTAATCCTTTTGCTGAGTGGACGGTCATTAAAGTAACGGCGCCGGCTGAATGATCCAAGCTAACGGTACTTGCCAGTAATGCTGATTTCTCTAAAAACAGCTGAAGCCGAAGCATCGCATCTGGAGTATCTTCTTGTTCTTCCTCAAAGGCATCCATCCCGTTAATCAACTCTTCGACGTTACGAATTTTGTCTTCTGCTCGCTCGGGATCGGATTTATTAACGTAGGCAATGTAATCAATTTGATCGACAAGTTGGGTAACTACCGAACCTAACGACGCACCATCTCGAAGCATCTCACGTAGAGTTTGAACAATCTCGAAAAAAGTTAAGATGTTTTTTTTCGCGCGTTTCGTAAACGAAAAAAGATCTTCATGCGCAGCGGAAGCATCATCGTAAAGAGACGCCATAGCGCCCCAAATACCTTCCGGATGGAGCGCTGCTGCGACTCTCAACGTATCCTCAGACTTCTTACCAATCCCGCGTGTCGGCTTATTGAGGACCCTAAAAAAATCGACTTCGTTCTTCGGATTCAACGCGATTTTTAGATAGGCCAAAATATCTTTGATCTCTTCTCGAGCATAAAAACTAGTTCCCCCGACAATCTGATAAGGCACATCTAAAAAGCGCATTTGTTCTTCAAATGCACGAGCCTGAGCGTTAGTACGGTAGAAGATAGCGATATCATTGTAGCTCGTTTTCGACGCGTTAACGATCTCCTCGACAGTATTCACGACGTAAATCGCCTCATCGCGATCGTCGTTGGACGTATAAAGTGTAATCGGCTCACCACGATCAAATGCAGTCCAAAGTTTCTTATCTTTTCTATCCGTATTATATTGGATGATATTGTGAGCAGCATCCAAAATCGTTTGCGTCGAACGATAATTTTGTTCCAATTTTACAACCGAAACATCGCAATGTTGCTCTTCAAAGTCTAGAATATTTCGAACCGTAGCGCCTCGCCAACGGTAGATCGCTTGATCATCATCACCCACAACGGCCAAATTCTTGTGTGTCGAGATCAAGTGGTTTAGTAATTCCATTTGTGCGGGATTGGTATCTTGGAATTCATCGACCATGATGAATTGCCATAAAGTACTGTACTTCTTTACTACTTCGGGTTGATTTCTGAAAATTTCAATCAACGCGAGAATAAGATCTCCAAAATCTAGACAATTCGATTCGCGCAGCTTCTTCTGATAGGACTCGTAAAAAAATGCATTATCTTCCGCCTCTTGATCAAAGGCTAATTCGTGAGTTTGTTGAGGAGTTAATGCTGCGTTTTTCTGCCGTTCAATAAAGGACCGTTTCTGACGCGCTTCGACCACATCAACCTTCGTATTCTCGTCTTTTAGCATCCGTTTAATGAAGGCCATCTGATCTTTGTCATCGTAGATGATAAAATTAGACGCAAGTCCCAGATGTTTGGCCTCGCGGCGTAGTAGCTTCGCACAAAGACTATGAAAGGTTGAAACCGTAGGATGAGAACCCAAATTAGAAGAGGCTAAGAGGTCTTCAACACGTTCACGCATCTCGCCGGCGGCTTTATTCGTAAAAGTCAGTGCTAAGATCGATTCTGGCGCAACCCCTTTATTTAAAATCATATGGGCAATGCGATGGGTCATCACCCTTGTCTTACCTGATCCTGCCCCCGCTAAAATGAGCAAAGGCCCCGTTTCGTGATCCGCGGCAACACGTTGTTGTTCGTTCAAACCGTCCAACAAATGGGATTGAACGATGGTTTTCGATTTTAAAGCGTATTGTTTCACAACAGGTCACAACTGAACGTTTGTTGCCCTTTTTGTAATGTATTTACGAATATGCGGCAAGAGAAACTATACCTGCGCTTCCGCTCTAGAAATAACTGGACCGAACCAAGCTGGGTTATAACCCTGTTTGGTGTCATAAAATTCTCGTAATTGAGCAAGAACCTCTTGAAGGGTTCCGATCGGATAGATGGCCTTTCCGAATCCGCCTTCTTTGTCTTTATAATCTAAAAACGCAGGAACAATCGGAACGTCAGCCGCTTTAGCAATATGATAAAAACCCGATTTCCAATATTTCGTGAATGATCGTGTCCCTTCCGGCGCAATTACCAAACGCAAGCCATCACGTTTTTCGAATTCCTCAGCGAGCGTTTCTACGTAATTCCCAGATTGACTTCGGTCTATCGCAATCCCTCCAAAATACTCCATAACTCCGCCCCAGCGCCCCTTAAATAGAGTATGTTTGCCAAGCCAGTTGATATCTAAATTTAGCGCAAGGCCTGTAGCGACAGCAAGAGGCCCATCCCAGTTCGAGGTATGAGGCGCGGCTGCAATGACGCATTTTTCAGGAATGGGTTCTTCGACAACTAAGTTCCAACCCGTGGATTTTAACCCAATTAGCGCGATAGGTTTTAGACGAGATCTCAATACTGCTCCAAATAACAATGTCAGGGCGCTATACATAACATAAAGTTCGGGTTGCTCAATACAGGATGCTAATTTACAAAGCCAGGCAACTTTAGATGATGAAAAGATGACCCGAATTCGACCCTTAAAACGAAATACCGCCCGTTTACTCTCGTGGAATGTAAACGGATTACGTGCAACCTATAAAAAAGGGTTCTCTGAAACACTTAAAAATAGCGGCGCAAACATCTTTGCGTTGCAAGAGACGCGCGTACATGCACATCAAATTGATGAAAGTCTTCTCAAAACAGAGACGTATACCAGCGTTTTAGCCGAAGCTGAAAAAAAGGGATACTCTGGTGTCGGCACCTTTTTTAAAACTGCACCTGATGAAATTCACATAGGGATGGGCATCGAAAAATTTGATCGAGAAGCACGTTTTGTCCTTACACGTCATGGAAAGGTTTGGGTTGCAAATGGTTACTTTCCGAACGGGTCTGGAAAGAATAGAGATCTTAGTCGCATTCCCTACAAACTGGAGTTTTACGAAGAAGTTCTAAAGCGACTCAAACCGCTGCATGACGATGGCGACGCTATTTTTGTGGTTGGAGACTTCAACACTGCCCATGAAGAGATTGATATTGCGCGTCCCAAAGGTAATAAAAATTCAAGCGGATTTTTACAAATCGAACGAGATAGCTTCCAAGCATTCCTGGATAGTGGCTATGCTGATACATTTCGGGACCGGTGTTCTGAACCCGATCATTATAGCTGGTGGAGCCAAAGATCGGGCTGTCGCGAACGTAACGTAGGGTGGCGAATCGACTATATCTTAGCATCTCCGGCCGCCGATAAATTAGTAAGCGACGCTTATATTCTACCTGAGGTTTTAGGCTCCGATCACTGCCCGATCGGAATTGATTTCTCCAAAGAGGCATTGAGTTAGTTAAGTTAGACCAGAACGACTGTTGCGAATACTTTCGCATCGTCAACTGACACGATTTCGGAAAACTCATCTTCTAAACTTTCTAAACACTGCTGAAACCAAGAACCCACAAGGCGAATCATTGCAGCAGGCACGATCGTAACTATAGCTCCGTTAATGGATTCAAAGAAACCGACCGGGTCTTGTCCCCAGGGTTTGGAACGAATTATCGAAGGTAAGCTTTTTATCTGGGATGATGAGAGCGGAGCAAAGAAATCGCTTCCCTTCGTAAGCGATTGCGCCAACGCGGTTCTTAAAATAAAATCGAAAGTAACAACATCGGGTGTACTGATATTATTTTTATCATATGCAATTTTACTTAATTTTTGGGGTGATAACTCAAACGCATTAAAAACAACGATTTGCTTCAAGGCTATCGATGCCACTCTCAATGCGGCGCCGTCGAGTTGAGATTGCTCCCGAAAAACGTCCAGTTTTTCGTTTTCAAAATATTCTGGACGCGCATGATTGAGATGGGTCAACAGCAATGCATTACTTTGCTTAAGCAAAGAATAGTGTTCGCCGTCGATAAGGGTCAAACTTGGGCGATAACGCAGTTTCGCAGCATTTTTGGAAATCGTCGAAACAGCTGTAAAGCCGGCTCTAAAAACATCAATAAGCTTTACGGCCTCCAACATTTTTGCTGCTTTTAGGAGATCATCACGACTTATAAATGATAGCCCCAAACTGAGATATCCAGCAGTGCGCCTCACTGTGGTACTTGCTGATTGCGCATCCCCTGGATTTATTCCCTCAGCAATTGCTGCGCGATTTTGTAAAGTAACGAATTCAACAGTCAGTCGGCTACGAATTTCCGCGTCGTCGACTTTTTCCATTGCACGGAAGAAAAAGAATTCATTTTCTTCGTCTAACGAAGGTACGATTGGCAAATTGTCAGGTCGTATTCGCGTTTCAATTTTGGGATCATAACTGCCATCTTCCAAACTTTTACGAAGCCAAAGCGGTGGAAGGACATGATAAATTTGGAACGCCTCATCTCGACTCACATATCCATATTCTTCGAGGCGACTATTTCTCCATCGTAAGGCTTCGTGCTCCATCGGTGACATGAGTTCCCAACGACATGCTTCAAGCAAGGTCCAAGCTAAGACACGATCGCTATGATAAAGATGCTTAATGATGTTCCGAAGGAGATCTGCGGTCGCATCGTCGTCAGGATAGACTAAACCATAGACCCCATCGGGACTCGTTTCAACCTCCATATGATAGAAAGCTTCAGGAACTTCGCCCTCGTCACTCATTTCTCCGACCTTTAAATTTTCCTTAAAAAACATGGCCAGTATTTCGGGATCAAGCTCGCGACACGTCGAAGCAAATTGTGCATCTGTGGTCGTTGTTATCAATGCGGCGAGCCATGGCGACAAGGCTTCGGTATCAAACGACTCTTTGGACCAACAATCCAAATCAACGCAAACTTGGATCTGATAAGTCGTGACGAAAGGAATGAGATCCGTCGCTTCAGCCCACCCCGCAGTTTTAATGAGATGATGCAGAACAGGTGGATCGATGGCTGCAATATAGGCATCAGCATCAGGACGGTCTAAAATACGCTCAATTTGGTCGGCCGGCTCTCCTGGGGGTAAAACGACCGTTCTTTCTTCGTTCAATCGATCAAGTAATTTTTCGCTCATTTTGGGTCCAGGGTTAGCGACGTAGGCGGTGCCTCTACCTATTGAATAATGGGTACGCCAGGGACTTTTCTCTTTTTTTTCGGTTTCTTTATGGATTTTTTTGGGGTTGGAACGAGTACGGTTTCGATCGTTGTTGATTCGCCATTAAGGTCCATTTCGACGCTTTCAAAACCTTCTTTCATCAAGAGAATTGAAACGGGTAGATCCCTAACTTCCACTGAAAAGGTATACGGCGTCTCACCAGATCGATACCCATCTAAAAAGAGAGTCGCGCCTATAGGCACACTGGTTACCTCAAAAGTAAGTGGCTTTGCCACAGGAACTTTATCATCAACCGCTCGCTCTTTCTCTGCGCGTTCCACCTTACCGCCCATATCAGAATGTTGCGTCTCTTCGCGCGACGAAAAGTGAGAAAATAACATACCCAAGACGCAAAGAATGATGATGCCTACCGTCACAATACCGACGATAATAACAACGTTTGAAGAGACCTTTTCTGTGACGGGAGCTTCTACCGGGGTTGTTGTTTTTTGAGAGAGTTCAGCCTTTTTTAGAGCCGCGGTTCGAAATATATCACTAGATCTTTTCGCCAACGGATTTTGAGGTTTAAATGAAGACTTTTCCGGTTCCGAACCCGTCGCTAAAAGCACTTGTTCACGGCTGAGCTGTATTCGATCCTGATCGTGAGGTTGGGTCGAGCGACTCTTTGGTACTTCATTCGGGACGACATTTGCTTTCACCGGTTCGAATACTGACGTTGGAGTTTCTGGAATCTCGGTCCGGCTCCCTTCAGACGAAAGAAGGCCCACTGAAATAGCGGTAGTACGTTCTTCCGTGAGCAGGGCGCCGGGAATGATTTCGGTATTCGAATCAAAGTTGCCATTGATTGCAGGGACGGTTTCTGGCTCGTCCAACATCAAGACATCCCCATCCATTAATTCAATGTCAACTTCAACACTTCGGCCAATGTTCATCTCATCATCTTCGGCCAAATCGGGAAGATTGGATGCTTCGGACAGACTTGAAGCCTCACTAGCGATGCGCGCTTGCCGGGCGATATCCGGAAAGACATCGGTCTCGAAATCGTCGGGTGTAATTTCTATTACCGCCCCAGGGATATTCTCTAGTGCCGCAAGTTCCAAGGCTCCTGTCACGTCGTCAGCTTCACTTGTTTCAAAACCCGCCAGCGGCAAAATTCGAGTATCGACATCGGCTAAAAAATCGGCTCCTCTTGCTGCCAGAGTTTTGATATCGGCATCCAAAAAATTCAACATTTCTTCGGCATTTTTATACCGACGAGAGATATCTTTGGTTAACCCAAGTGATAGCCAAGGCCACAAGGACGACTCTTTTAGAATATCGGGAATCGGCAAAGGGGCGGGATCGAGTTGAATTTTTGCTGCGTCCAAAGAACCCTTACTTTCAAATAATGGCTGGCCAATAATCGACTCTGCAAAGGAAATCGCTATCGAGTAGACGTCAGCTGCAGGCGTCGGGGTTTCTCCATTCAATATTTCAGGCGCCATATATCTCGGAGAACCCAGAGCAATACCAGCACCCGTTAAGTCAGGAGAATCTCCAAACATGACTTTTGCTATCCCAAAATCAAGAACTTTCGGATAATCGGTCTCTCCATAAATATCACAAAGCATGATGTTGCCAGGCTTGAGATCTCGATGGATGATTCCTTGCGCGTGTGCCTCAGACAACGACTTGAGAATTCCGCTGGCAAAAGCTTTAGTCCGAACGTCTCCCAACGCACCATCTCTTCGAATCATTTCGACGAGATTGAGACCTTGAAGATATTCGAGGACGAGGAAAAGGGATCCGTTTTCAGTTTCACCAAATTCGTATTGTCGGATCGTATTGGGGTGATTTAGATTTCGGACGACCAAAGCCTCTCGTTTGAAACGTTCACGTGCGTTGGGGTCGAAAGTACCATTTACGTGTAAAATCTTGAGAGCAACATCACGCTCCATACCTAACTGTATTGCTTTGAAAACAATACCAAACCCGCCACGACCGATCTCTCGAACGAGTTTATAACGTTCCGAGATGATATCGCCGGCTTTGAAATCGTCAGCGGGCATTAGAACGTGCTCGAAAAACTTAGTCCGTATCCTTCTTGATTAACAACCGGCGAAATCACGACAGTATTTTCGTCCGTGTCGAAAAATTGGCTATACGCGAAATAACCCACCCCACCAGCCAAGAGCGTTCCACCGATAATATAACTAACGAGCGAGGTCGTAATTGCGCCATCGATATCTTCAGTAAGAGTCCCGGACTTCTCGACACCATCAGCGGTATTTAGATCGAGTTTACTTCTTTCATCCTTAAGATCGACGATCGTAACGACATCAGTATAAATTCCGTAGCTGAGGACACCCACACCCACCGCCGTTAACCCGCCCGCGATAATCATCGGAACAACGCTTGCGCTTTCTTCCCCCTCCACGTCGCCCTGCTCGGGTTCAACGTCATCTTGAACACCACCTGAAGATGATGAAACAAGCTTTTCCGTAATGAGGAGATCGTTACCTGGTAAGGTCTCTACAGTACGTGAGCTTTGATTGTAGCCGTCCAAAGTGAAGGTAATATTATGAGAGCCAGACTTATAACCCGCCACTTCGAGCGGCGTAACCCCTACGTAACCGCCATCGATCGACACACGCGCTCCGATCGGATCGGATTTAATAAAAAATCTTCCAGCCAATGGCTTTACGTTTTGACAAGAACGACTTTTTTTTATTTCTGCGAGAGCTTGAGCTCGAAGTTCAGCCCCTGCTGTCGGCTCACGACGGAAGGCCATGAAATACACAATCGCTTTGTCGCAATATTCAAGCTTTTGGTAAGATTTTGCGATATTAAAAAGTAACCTAGCGTTGTTTTCGACGCTATTGGCAAGGAGAAGGTTCCGAATGGCTTCTTCATAGTCCTCCTTATCGTAAGCGGTCTTTGCCGCGTCTAAATAATCTTGAAACCCCTCAGATTGGGCAAAAAGTTGCGTCGAAAACCCGCAACAAACACCCACAACTATAGCAAATGTTATAATTCTGAATTGATTTAACATAGATGATTCCATTTTGATTTTGCTCGAAACCGAAATTAGTTGTACCATCTATACTTCACCGCCACATATGCGGCAAGTTCTTCACTGTCTTAACTGTGATTTATGACTAAAAAAAACGTCAAGCTCCAACCAGGCCTTCCCGCTATTGGGACGCATGTCGATGGACGTTATGAACTTATGGGGCTTTTGGGGCGTGGTGGTTTCGGGGCCGTGTATTTAGCGCGCCAGATCTCCATGGATCGAGAAGTTGCATTGAAGATCCTGCTCTCTCAATCCGTGAATATGAAAGAGATGGTTCAACGTTTCAAACGTGAGGTTATGGCCATCCGCAACCTTTCGCACCCAAATACCATCCAAATATATGATTTCAATACAAGTAAAGCGGGCTTTCTGTACTACGCAATGGAGTCCGTCAAAGGACCAACTCTAAAGCACGTTATCAAAAACGATGGGCCGCTTCCACCATCTAGGGTTAGACATATAACGCGACAAATCCTAAAAAGCCTATCCGAAGCTCACGCCTCTCGCATCGTTCATCGCGATCTCAAGCCCGCCAATATTATGCTTGCTGAGATGCACGGAGAAGTTGATTTCGTAAAAGTGCTCGATTTTGGAATCGCAAAACTTCTCGACACCGAAGACGGCGAAGAGGAATTGACCAACGCCGGCGTACTCATAGGTACAATTAGTTACATGTCGCCAGAGCAAATTAGTTCAAAGAATATTGGCGCAACTACCGATATCTACGCACTCGGCCTTATTGGAATTGAAATGTTATCGGGCCAATCGGTTTTCGCGAAATCCGGAAAGTGGGAAATCCTAAATAAGCAGATTTCCAGCGACCCGATTGAAACTCCCGACTTCGTTCAGAATGATCCGATCGGTCGTGTTTTCATGAAAGCTGTCTCCAAAGATCCTGAAGAACGCTACCAAACGGCGTTGGAAATGATTAAAGCCTTAGACGACGTTGGAACTTGCGCCAAAACACCGCTGAGTCAAAAAGGTTGGAAAAAATCAGCCAAAAGTGGCGTTAAGGCCGCGTCCATCTCTCAATCCGGACCCATTTCTAATTCGGGCCCAATTCCTACTCAAGACACCCCAAATCAACCGATTCCGCTATCTCCCGATGATCTAGAAGAGATTCCGGCGCTGGTGGATCGACGACCTCTACCAACCGCTGAATCTGCAGCAGTCAAAAATTCAGACTATCAAAGCGACGCCACATCTCACGTTCCTTCTAAGTTCGCCGAAAACAAAACCGCAATATTAATAGCTGCCGCAATCGCTGGTGCTCTTTTGCTTATCATAGGTGTTGTTCTTCTTACCGGTGATCCCGCCGAAGAAGTCACGCCCGAAATCGAAAAAGAAGTCGTCGTTGAGAACGTTGCCGAGGAGATAAAACTTGGGACCGAAGAGAAGAGCAAAAGGGTCTATCTGAGGGGACCGAAATTCGCGGAGGTATTCAGTGACGCGGACGAACCCCTTGGCGATCTTCCACTCGAAGTTTCTGTAGACAAGCCAACAACTTTTAAAGTTAAAGCAAAAGGACACGAGGATAAGGAGCTTGTTATTTCTCCGTCATCGAGTGACGAAATCTTTGTCGCGATGACTGAAGTGAAAGCAGAGCCCAAGAGAAAAGAGAAAAAGAAAAAGTCGAAGAAAAAATCGAGGAAGCCTCCTAAGAAAAAAGAGCCTAAAAAGGTCGAGAAGAAAACTAAGAAAAAATCTCCGGACTGGGCGCCTATCAAAAAGACTGACAAAGTTAAGGCTTGGGACTGATCCCAACCCCCTATTTATATTTTAAATAACACTACAATCTTAATTAGGCAGGAACGTCTCTTTGGACTATCTATATTCAGAAAGCATCATCTTTGCGATCGTTTGCAATTGCATATTTGTAGTCCCCTCGTAGATCGCGCCAATCTTTGAATCGCGAAAGAACTTCTCAGCGGGAAATTCTTTCGTAAATCCGACACCACCATAAAACTCCAAACATTGAGACGCCGCTCGTTCGGCGACTTGGCTAGAAAATAATTTCGCCATCGCAGCTTCTTTTGCGAAGGGTTTCCCTGCATCTTTGAGCCTGGCAGCATTATAAACCATCAATCTCGCCGCTTCGATTTGCGTTGCCACCTCGGCGTACTGAAACTGAATACCTTGAAAATCGGCGATTGATTTCCCAAACTGTTTTCTCTCCACCATGTACTGCATCGCGTTGTGCAAAGCGCCTTTCGCTAGACCAATCATTTGAGCACCAATTCCAATACGACCCTCATTCAAGGTTTCAATGGCGACTTTATAACCTTTACCGATTTCTCCTAGAACGTTCTCTTTAGGAACAATGCAATCGTTGAACATGAGTTCAACCGTAGAAGAGGCACGAATTCCCAACTTATCCTCTTTCTTCCCAACCGAAAAACCATCAAAACCTTTTTCAACGATAAAAGCCGTAATTCCGCGATATCCCGCATCAGGGTTTAGGTTTGCAAAAACGATAAAGAAAGACGCTTCAGCACCGTTGGTAATCCATAGTTTCGTACCGTTGATTTTATAGTGATCGCCGCAATCCTCGGCGCGAGTTGCTAAGGCGAAAGCATCGCTTCCTGACCCCGGTTCACTAAGTGCGTAACTTGCCACCCATTCACTCACGAGTTTGGGTAAATACTTTTCTTTCAAAGCATCCGAGCCAAAGTGAATTATCGCGTTGTTTACAAGAGTATTTTGCACATCAACGAAAACTGAAACGCTAGGATCGACCACCGCCAAGGCTTCAATCGTCAGGATTGCCGTGAAAAAAGAAGCCCCCGATCCACCATATTGTTCCGGTACTTCGATTCCCATCAAACCCATATCAAATGCACCTTTGATGATTTCGGATCGCATTTTTTGGGCTTCATCCATTTCCATCACATGAGGCTCAACCTCACGTTTTGCAAATTCGGCAACCGCATCGCGGAACATAGTTTCGTCTTCGGATAATTGTGTGAGAGCTGGATGAGTCACTAGTAACCTCTTATAGAGAAGGAAAGAGCAGCAACATAATCATAATTTTCGAAGATGACAACCGGACAAAAACTGGATGCAAAAGAAATCACGAACGGCGTCCGCGACGATTCAGTTCTTTTTACGAAAAAGACGAAAACCAAATACTCCCATCAAAAGATAAAACGGGAGGAAAAAAATAATCACCTGAACATTCTCTTGAGCAAACCATGGTGTAATTTTTAAAACCACCAACAATAAGGTCAGAACCGAGAGAATTATCCAAGACCTATCTAACCATCCTAAAGCGCGACGGGATCCGAAAAAAATCATAAAGCCAAGTGGTAAGGTTAGGAACGTAAAGATGTTCATCATGAATAAACTTTCGTTCCAATGCGTGATGGTATGATGGGTGAAGTTGAATCCCATAGAGGCTAACGAGGGGATCCCCAAAAACACGCCGAATAGTATTGTGAACAATGCGTAAGGAACTCGCTTCTTCTTCGTAAACTTCTCTTCATCGATACGACGTCGAAGAACAAAACCTAAACCACCCAAAATCACACCAGCCAACAAAGTAAGTATCCAGAACTGATTAGGTTCAGCAGGCACAGCTTCCCTGTCAGATTCAAAGATCGTGTAAGTTCGAAGTACCATAGGCTTGGACACACCAGCTTCGTCCACATAAGTAAAATCATTAAGATTTTTCTCTAGTTCACCCGGCAGAAACATATCCTCCCATAAGGTGAGAGGCTGATCGATCTCTTTATTCATCCACGCACTTAATAAAAAATAAATATAAGGATTGTGCTGGGCATAGCGTTGCGTGTGCTCACGCAGAGTGAACTTGGACTTTTTTTCGGCGAATTTCCTAAACTGTCCCCCACTGGCCAGGTCTACAACATCGCGCGGACGTGTCGAACAATTGTCGTAGTAATGGTCGTAAATATAATACCGGTTTTCAGGTAAGACATAATCGGCCATATATTTCGCTATCTCAATTTTTTTAGCGTTGGAGATATTGAGTTCTTGAATTCGAATATCTCGGTTATGACGTTGATAAAGGTCAAAGGTTCTCTTCACGTTTGCTTCGCCAACCCAAAACCTCATCTCGCCAGTAAGAAATTTCGGCAGTAAGTCCGGCCCAAAGTGGAACATCCCGTAATTGTAAACTCGACCGATGTTGTACTTTTTATCTTGAATCAAAATTGAAGTATGACCAAACCACGACGCGATTTCTTCGCTATGAGAATAGGTTATGATACTTACTTCTAGATCTTCGCCTGCCGATTTACCATTCGACCAGGGGACCGCAGCCTGAGTTAGCTGAGGGACTAAAAACAAAGTAAAAAAGGATACTAATATAATCGAGCAAAAATGAGCGTATCTAATCAAAAGTATATCCTACGTTAAAATGGATTTCTCCAAATTGCTCTCCAGCTTCTCGATTCAACACAACTCCGTAGTCTAATACAACAGGAATCTGTCCTAAAATTAGTGCGCGAATTCCTATCCCTGCGGTGGGCCTAAGTTGTTCCAATGGATTGTCGAAAGCTTCGCGAAAACAATCACGATCACCGGTACGCCGTTCACGACAATCGGTAAGAAGGCCCACGTCGAAAAAGGTTGCACCGTATATTCCGAACTTCTCGAAAAGTGGATATCGAAATTCAGCGTTATAATTCAACAAAAACTCGCCTCCGCTGGGCTGCTGATTCGAACCGATCGGACCAAGAGTTCCGTCGGGGAATCCGCGGACACTGCGAATCCCACCCAAGAAATATCGCTCATCTGCCTGCACAGGATTTTCTCGGGTAGCCAAGGGAAAGATCTGTCCGACGCGAATCGATTGGCCTAGCACGAAATTTTCCCAAAAATTAAAATAGATTGAACTGGTCAATGTTAACTTCAAAAACGAATCTGAAAAGAAATCCTCGCCTCCCTGTCCAAAGGCATCACCGGAGATGATCGACGGCTCAACACGAACGAAAAACCCCTCTTTAGGGTTGAGCGGACTATCGCGACGGTCCAAAACGAATTCGAACGTGAGTTTACCAATGGACCTACGAGGTGAAAAAATTCGCGTTCCATCAATGACCGGTCCGTCAGGCGCAAAAGACGCAATAGATTTTAATTCCAGACCGAGTTTAAAGTAGAAACGTGCCAAAATCTCAATAAGCTCTTTACGCAGTTCCAAGCGGAGTCCGCCCTCTTCTCGCAACACATTACGATTAATAATGCCTAGTAAATCTTGAAGATAGAAAGGAGAAAGCGTGGCTTTAAGTTTGTCGATTCCTAAAGCGTTTTTCAAAAAGCGCGGATGGCTTAAAACGATTTCAGCACCTACCAAAAAGTCGACGCCTTTTGAGCTTGCTCCGCTAATGGCGGTATCAGAACTCAAGGCCAGAAGATCTAAAGTATCGACCGCCGAAATTATCCTCGGTTGCAAGCCGATACTACTTCCGGCTACATTGCGATTATTATACTGGCTTTCAGCTGTAACCAGTAATTGAAAATTCTCCGATAGAAGTTCACGCAATTCCAGGCCGAATTTGAACTCAAGACTTTCCGATGAACGACTCTCTTCCACACTTATAACCAACGCTGCAAGTCCTTCATCTTCCATGAATAACTCGTCATCGAGGCCGATAGATTCAACACTCACTGAATCGAATATATTTAGGGAACGCAAATTTCTCTGAGCCTCCAGAACGCTTTTGGTGTCCAGTAACGCGTTTTCTTCAAAGGGAACTTCGCGATAAATCACTTTTGAATCCGTATCGAAATTCCCTCGTAATAAAATTGCCCCAACTCTGACGCGAGGCCCTTCCTCAATAGTGTGACGAATACGAACTCGTGCATCTACACCACCACTCGGTTCACATGCATCACTGTCTACGATCCGCTGACAGGTGTAGCGTTGGCTTTTGAAATCAAACTCACAAAATTTCGCCAGCTGATCGAGTGTTCTTGCCACGCATTGAGTTTTTCGTCGAGGAGCTTGGCACGGGACTTCATTTCCATTCAATAATCGACACGACGATTTAACGCGTGTCATAGGATAACCGAGTTCTGAATATTTAGTCGTAATTTTTGCGAGATCGGCTTTTAAGTTTAAGGGAACAAAAGATTCATTCTTTTTGCTCACTAACCCTCGCTTCAAAGTAGCGTCAGTGATCATTCTATTACCTGCAATATCTAGAGCTTCAACAATAATCCGTTTGCCTTCGTCCACAACTACCACAATAACAATACCGTCATCGAAAAGTTCAACACGGAAATTTTTTATCGAAGCTAAAAGCCAACCCTTGGCGCTATATAAGGCTTCAATTTTTCCAAAATCGCCCAGAAGCTCGTCGGTTTGAAGGAACCCACCTGATTCGAAAAGACCGTATGCCTTAGTCGCCATTTGTTCGAGAAGTTCACTGTCTTCAATAGAGTTGTTTCCTTCGAATCGAATCTCCTTTATCTCAACCAGTGGGCCTTCGCTAATTTCAAAAGATACCTTACGTTCACTATCCGAAATTTTGCTTTCTTTTCCTCGTACCTGGGCGAAAGGATAACCTCTAGTTTCATAAAGACGTCTTATCGCAAATTCACCGCCGACGATTTCTTGAGAGTCTACGTATCCCGACTCGGAAAAAGGAAGCACGGCAAGGAGATCCTCGTCGTCGAAACGCTCAACGCCGGAAAACTCAACGTCCCAATGAGGGCCCTCGATGATATCTAAGATGAGTGTTTCACAATTCTTTTTCGCGTTGAATTTCGTTTCGTGGCGGATGATCCTCGCTTGATAATGCCCTTTTTCCCGATATGCCTCGATTATTTTCTCGCGACCTTTTCGAAAATACTCGGTGGTAAAGTTAGTCGAGAAAACATTCAGACGAGCAGGCAGCGTTGCAAACTCGGATAACAAAAGCTCCTTTAATCTGGAGTAGGTCATTGCACGGACACCCCGTATCCCGACACTACAAACCCCGCGCTGCTTCCCCTTTTTGATTTTAAAAACCAAATCAACTGAATGTTTATCGTCTTCTACGCTTCTTACAAAAACCTCTATCGTTGTCCCGAAATAACCTTCCTTTTTATACAACGCGCGAATACTATCCAATTGGGCAGACACTTTAGTAGAATCCGGCAAGTACCGCTGCCCCTGACGAAAGGTAACGATTTTTCGAATATCAGATTCGAAAGGCGGCGCATCAACGCCCTCAAAATGGACCTTACGGATGAGGAGCGCACCTTTTGCGAAAATCCGTACGTCGACTTCGTTATTACGAAGCTGTTTTTCGACCTTCAACGATTCAAAAAATCCGGTTTTTGCTAATCGTCGTTCCGCAAGTCTCAGTGATTGTAGTCGAAAGTCTGCACCAACCTTAAGCCCCGCAATATCTTTGAACGCTTTTAGGCCCATTTTATTTTTGCAAACAGGAAGATCGCAAGAAAAATCGAAGGTACGAATCTTTTTCCCTTCAAGAAGCTTGTCTTCAGCTAACCCTTGTTTGTCATCTTTGGCCCCCTTTACGAGACCGTTCAAAGAAGGATCAACGTCGGACGCATCCGATGACTGAATACGCTCTTCCATTGCCGAAGCGTCCGCCGATGATTCTTCGGTACCGGTATCGGTTTGAGAATATCCCTTAACGGAAAAAAACGTTCCGCTAAAAATCACCAAAAAAATGTAGATTAGTCGATTAATAGTCTGTACTTCAGCTTAACTTCAATTAAAAAATTACTTTCGTCAGATCGTGCGTTATTACTTGTGCTCTCGCTCAACAAAGCAGACCATTCATCTGATATCTTGTATACTACTTTACCAAGTTGTCCACCTGCCGAATCTGTAAGCCCGGTATCTAGCTGGAAACGCCAACTTACGCGACGCGTGATACTATCTCCAACTGTCGCTTTTAGGCGATCAAAACTTGGCGTGATCGTAAACTCTTCCACTTTAACAGCATCTTGAACCTGCCCCTCGATCCAACCCAACACCGGTCCGAGAGCAACTTCGAGCGTCGGAGATCCTGCTGAAGAAGCTGTGAGTTGATCAACAGTACAACCCGTTAACATCAAACTCAAAATATCGCGTTGGTCTGCAAAAGGATTACTTTCGAATTGGATATTCATGTTATCCAGTGAACCACTAACATTTAAAATAACATGATAGGTCTGCTGTTCACCTTGGTCTGCCACCCCAGATAAGGTCATGGTTTGACCTTGATTGGAGTTCTCGGGGCCACGACAAGCGTTCTCAATATCCGCTTCTGCGATGACGTCCACTGTCGGATTCCTCGGATTCCCATCGAAATTCAGAATACCTGTTCTGACACGAAACTCCTCTCCTTGAAACTTAACAAGCCCACCAATAAGATTGATCTCTCCAGTCAGATTAGGCTCTAACAATGTATTTTGAAGTCGAAGTCCCAAACGCAATTCGATATCAAGTCCAAGCCGATCGATCTCATTTCGAATTTTAACCCCATCGCGGGCAACCAAGTTAACGTCCCAACCAATATCAGCGAGCTCGGGAAACCGTTCGAAAACGGATGCATCATATCGTTCAGTGCTCTGGGTAAAGGTACCGAGAAGTCGATTCGTCAACGCATCCTGTAATACAGAAAAATTCTGATAATATAGCGCATCGAGAATATCAACTTCGCCACTGATCAACCAAGATTCGGGTTTATCGAATTCACCGATTCGAACACGTAGGTCTGCCCCAAAGGTTGCGTCTGCTACGGTAGGTATGCGGTATCCAAAATTTTGGGCACTCAGACTTAAGTCAACATCGCGGGGCGACATATTATCTAAACCAACGGTTCCGCCAACACTGAAAAGGCCTCCAAGCATCCTTCCTTCGATCGGCTCCGTTCGACTCACACTGATTTGATTCTCATTCACGTCGATCCTTCCGCCGTTTAGAATGAGCGGCTCGGAAAGTCCGCGTAATAAAAATTCGCTCTGATCAAACCTGACGTTTCCGTTCGCTGCGATCGCTTCGGGCGGACCTTTCACTGCTAAATCAACTCTGGCACTCCCGTCTGCTTCTAAAAACATCTCAGGCATATACGCCGGGAATGCTAAACGTACGCCATTTAGGAGAGACAAATCCATATCGCCCGAAATAACTAAATCGACCAACGACTGATCGAGAAACACACCGCCATGGATATCAAGATACTTTCCGTCGACACCCACCCGGCTATTTTGAATCTGTAATAAGCGTCCTTCGTTAAGACCTGCAACGACTGGTCCTTGATTTCTGAACTCCTTACCAAAAGCAGAAACCCGCAGGTCTGCTAGGTTAACCAGAATTTGATATCGGGAAAAATCACGTTCCAGAAAAAGTTCAACCATACCGCTTGCGGACGAATCTTCGATGATATTCAGAGCTCGCAACTCACTCACCGCATCGCTAATATTAATATCATCGATTCCAAAACGGGCGTAAAATGCTTCGTCGCTCAGCGGTATTTCGGCATCGACGGTTACCCACGGAAGAAGGGCCCCCGACAAATGAATGGTAGAATCAAGTGTATTGATTACCAATGCAAGGTCGCCTAAATCTCGTCCAATGACCTCCACATCATCGATGCGAATAAAGCCACCAGCATTGGGATTATCGTAAGTACCTTTACCATACACTCGAAAGTCACCCTTACCTCGGGCGGAAAGTTCGGTCTCTTTTAGAAATTCGAAGTGCTGAAGTTCGATATCTTTTCCTGAGATGTCATATTCAATCTCCTCCCCCTTGCCCGATATCTTGCCCCTTAATAAACCAGCACGACCCAAATCAACTTCGGTTTCCTGGAATGCGTAACCGCCATCATCTGTGAACCTTAAAACACTTTCCAAATTAGGAATGTTCTGTCCAAATAGTTCAATCTTCTTTCCTGTAAAAGCAAGTTCACCGTCAGGACGCTGTAACGATCCGGTTATTTTACCTTCAACATCCATCAAGCCGCTTGGATTCATGGCGTTATCTAAACCGGCACTATTCGCGATATTTTTCAGATGTAGATCCGACAAATTGACATTGAGATTCGCTTCGTTTTCCAGGGGATATTGAAAGTCTTTTGTTGTCAGTCCCTTTTCATCTAAGATTTTTTTCGGGTCGGCAAGAAGCGCCAGATGACCGTTTATCTCTCCCCGACCGCTATTCCCAACCAATGTTAAATCGGAGATCGAGAAGCGACCGTTGGATATGTTACCAGTAAGGCCTATTCTCTCTCCGATCCACTCGACACCAGCAATAGCTAACTTGGGTCTATCCATTTCCATAGAAAGGTTCACCTCCGGGTAATTGAGCCTACCGAGTGCATCAACATTTAACTTCAAACGTCCTGCAACGCCTGAACCTCCGTAAAAGTCTACGAGCTTACTCATATCATCGCTTTCAATCGATGCCTGCATCTTTCGACTTCTTAAGGTTCTTTCAATTTCATACCGATCATAATGAAGTACAAAATCCTTAAAAGAAAATCGACCAAGCTCTGATAAGAGAATTGCTTTCGGAACGCCCACGCGATCAACTTGTGACCAAACTTCTGCACCTTTAAGAATTCGAAATTTTTTACCAGGTAAGGTTTCTGAAGAAATGCGTTCATAAGTCGCATCTTTCAGCAGTTTAAGAGAGATGAGTGGACGCGCGGCGTCCGTGAACCCTCCAAGAAGCGGAAGCGTCGTCTTACCAACCGTGTCTTCATAGGGGACATGTCCGGTAACCTGAAATGTTCCCGAAGCGACGCCCTCAAGATAAGGATATTCAAATCCGAAAGCCTTAACTGAAGTATAGGGATCAACATCCTCGGCGGAAAAATTTGCTCCAAAAACTCCGGTATACATATCGTAAAACGCGGAATTAACGTCCATTTTACCGCCGGCAACGCGGCCCGTCGTCTTCCCCATAGAAATATATTGATTATCAAGTTCAAATGTTCCTTTGACATTAAAAAATTGAAGGCCGTATGCATCCAATTGGTTCAGAGAATAGTCAGCCAACAAGTCTACTTTTCCCAAATCCCCGATGACCTCCAAGTCGATAAATTCGGCGTCGACGTGTGCAAAATCTTTAACGAAATATTGAACGGCACGTGACCAATAAGGCCCGGATAAACGGGCTTTCGCCCCATAAGCTACCGACTGGTCGTCGTGTACGTCGTTCGGGAAATTCATCCAGCCACCGGCAACCAAACGAGTTCCATCCAATTCGAAAGAGATTTCATCGGCGAAAAATCCATCACCCATCCAACGCCAATTTGTAAGCTTTACGTCCTCTGCTTTAGGTTCCCAATCGCCCCACTTCTCTTTGAGGTGAAACATCTCGTGCTGAAAGTGAAAAGGTATTTCTTCCACCAAAATTTCGGGCACAAAAATATTTAATTCACCGTCACTAATATCAAGTTCAGCACCGATGATATTCGCATCCGCGATCTTAAATCGCATATGATCCATCGAGTAGGAAAAATAAGAATCCACTATCGAGATATTCTTGATCCCAAGGTCAATCTTCAACGACGATTCGTTATCGTCACGCACTTCCTTTTCTTCGTACAATCCCAAAGCTCGTAATAAATTGACTCGATCTTCCAAGCCAATATGAACGCGCGCATCTGATACATTCACGTAGGAAATTTGAAATCGTTTAGCGAACAAAAGAAGTGGATTATACCCAAATTGTACGGTTCCGCTCTCGACGATAGGAGCGCCGGAAGCCGATCGAATCTTCGCACCGATAATCTGGAAATTGGTCAGCGAAGAATCGGTGATAATTTTTCCGACTGCAATTTGCCCAGGGATATATTCCTGAGAGCGTTCCTGAAGCTGTTGTACTAGAAAATTTGAGTTTAAAAATAGATAGAGAATGGCATACAGTGATAACGCAATAGTCGCAGGTACAAAAAAGATCGCTGGAATCTTTAGCGTACTACGATATACCTCTATTTGGATGTCTTCCATCAACATCAGGTTTGCTCCTATGCCTCAGTCTATAACATATCGCGTTGGCCTGCGCATGGCCTTGTTTTGCGTCATTTTCGGTACTAATTGCAGTTCCAATACCTCTCAAAGTAGCGCAACTCAACGATCGATAGGCTTAGCGAACTTCACAGACGGCGTTGAGGCATCACTGGTCTACGGTGCGTTCAGAAATGTTACCTCTGAACCTATTGTCGCCAGGGCCGCAAATCCGGAAATCTCTCTCACAGTCCGCAGCGGGCCTTTGCCGGAACGCGAACGCGCGTTTGCCGTTGAGAATATCTCTCCACAAGCCGTCTTGAAAATTAGCGATGTCATCACGTTGAACTCTGAAAACGAAGATGGATGCCCCTTCGGAAAATCCACTCTTTTATCGTGTGAGCCCGCACGAGCCGCAATTGGGCAGACATGTGACGAAATCTCGGAATGCCCCGATGGAACACAATGTAAGCTTGGAATATGTGAGGCGACCGAGGCGTTTGTCGATTGCACTCTTCCAGCGTTCTCCCACGATCGCAATAATCCAACCACGCTACTGTTCACCTACGATGTACTTCCGTGCCGGAGTCTTCGATTCACGATCGAAGAAAATATTAAAAATGACACCGTACGTGTCGCCATAGTCGGATCCATTGAGAACAAAGAGACCTTTTCAGCCCTCAGCGATCTCGTTTCACAACAGAATTTGGACTTCTTTGTTTTTCTCGGCAATATGACGTCCGACTTCTCGCCTGAAGGACTCGATGAGCTATCAAAAATACTAAATGCGCTCCCGATACCTGCAGTCGTCGTCGCTGGAGACAACGAAGCCGTTATCGATAGTGGATCCCCATTTTTAAGACGCTTCGGACCTCATGAACATGTTTTTGCGCATAAAAAGGTAAAGTTTTTCACTTTCTACTCAGCGACCGGATCGCTTGGCGAAGTTGGAATTCAACGCATCGATAATTTATTCGCCCAGGCGCGACGGGGCGCTGACGATGTCCCTTTTATTGTCTTCACCCACACCCCTCCTCTGGATATCGATCCAACCCGTGATGCTGGATTCCGAAATCCGATCGAAGGTGCCCGAGTGCATGCAATTTTAAATAGGTATAACGTAAACATGCTGTTCGCGGGCAATAGTTCAGAAGGTAGACAAGAAAAATTAGGGGACCTCGAAGTAGTCCTTACTGGAACCGCCGAAAGAAATTCGTCGAGCACACGAAACATCGTTATTTTGGACGCCGACCAGGAAGGTAACCTCAGTTACGAGCGAGTATCTTTTTAAACCTACTCGTAGCTCACGCTCACCACGCCTGTAGGGAACTCTGAAATATCAGTGTTCATGTTCTGAAGTTGTCCGGCACCGGCATCGACAATGTTCCCAACTAAGGGCTTCAACTGAAAAGGTGCTGGTGAATTATCAGGGCTAGGTTCGATTGAAATAACAGCCATCTGACCGATCAATACCTTAGCTGGATTTATGAAATCTTGTCCGGGAAAAGGAGGAGTACCCATTGGCCCGGCAGTCGGGCCTGCGCCGTCCGAATCTTGTCCTGACGCGCTCAAGAAGGTCCCAGTGGATATCGGGCCCTCTGGACCGGCAACCCAACCCTCATAAACCCAACCGGCGGGAAGTGTAGGAAGATCGAGACTGGCGACGCCAGCAGAAGGATTCACAAACCAGATACCTTGATCATAATCGCGCGTATCAGCTGACGAAGGTGTTTCTAAAATAAAACGCCCAGATGCGTTCGCGAATGAGTTACCAAGTGCGGTCCGGTGATCTACGCTAAGCACTCCGCGATTGTTGCGCAGCGCGCCGCCGATAATATGTGTACTCGACGGTGCTGGGTCGTCGTTGAATTTTGGTTCGATCGTAAGGATATAGAGTGTTGATGCGGTAAGATCTCCTTCGATCTCGAAATCAAAAGTAGTATCTCCACTACCGTCAAAACGACCTGCTGTAAGCGGCTGCCCATTAACGATCAACCAACCTTCATAAACGAAGTCCTCACCGAGGCTTTCTAAATTCTCAGCTCGAAGGGAAACGATCGTTCTCTTCTCAGCGGGAGGTGGCGTTACGACAACTGCCGAATCATTTTTAAAACCACAGAACGCGGTTGAAGCGCGTCCTGACAAGTTAACGGCGCAATCGATCGTCGCTGATGAAACGAAATTTCGTCCCGAAGCTAAAACGCTACTTGAACCTTGACTCAAAAGAAGTGCTTGCGTGATGTAATACGCTTTGGTTGCTGCTGTTCCAGGATTTAGTAGAGAACCACCAAAGGTTAATTTATATCCGTCTTGTTGGTTTCGGGCATCAAGTCCGAGAACACAGACGTCGGTTGTTGCGTTGAATGCGCACAATCCCAACGCACTTCGAACGTAAGTTGCACCGCCACTTTCAGTGACTGTGTTTTGAAAGTAGCGTTCAGAATACGAACGCAACTCTTGAGCAACCTCACCGTAGATAAAAACACGATCACCTTGAATTCGGATGTCCGGCCCATCCGCCTTCGCAGAAGAAGAAAGAGCACGTTCAGCGCTCTTGAGCGAAGAAGAGTCCTGGATTTTGGTGGGTGCAATCGGATCGCTATCATCAGTTGCATCTGAACATCCAGCAAAAGCGAGTAAGGTCATAAGTAGAAGTAAATTTTTCATTTTGAAGCTCCATTAAGTCATTTGCGAACAAACCATTTCGTTCAGAAAGGGTTCTACCACCTAAGATTGACAACAAAAGAGCAATAAATAGCCACAATCGTGCAAATAAATAGCACAAAGTTCACGAAGTCCTTGTAGGATATGCCTAAAACGATGAAACTTGACTTCGCAGAGGAGCTATAAATTCGATAGAAAAATCAATAGGCGGTGTTTTGGAGTCCAGCTCAGATGCTATCTGATCGGTTATTAAAGCATCAAAATGGAATTGGAATGTCGAAAAAAGACTCGAAAATTTGGCAAGCGCCACGCTGCTATATTCACGGAATAGGTTTCTTTTCTGGGAGAACCAGCGGAAGTTGGTCGAAATCAACTACCAAAAAAGATACCAAACCTAACGCTTTCTCACAGGATCAAAGAGGGGTGGGACGATCGATCTTAGAACCGCTCCATGAGGAGCCTATACTCTTCGGCCACTTCCTTCATCATTGACATGTTTTGGACAATAGCGACGTAGTATACTCCGATGGGAAGTGACTTAAGCTCAAAGATCCTAGGAACGTCACCACTTTGTCCTGTTCCCAAATCTTGTATTGGGACTTACTTCAATCTTTCATCATAGATGTAAACGTCGAGATCACGAACAGGGTTCGTTGCGTCCGCCTCATCCCATGCCACCGTGGCGCGGACTTTAGAAACAGTTGAAATCTAGACATTCAACACAAGTACCTCTCTCACAGATCGATTTTGATACATCGGTACAATCTACGCTCTTTTTACACTCCGGGGTAAATTCAATCTCGGACACGCAAAAGCTATGACCGTCAACAACTCGGGTTGTGGTCAACGGATCCTCACCGTTACCCACGACGACGATCTCTTCGGCTTCCAAATTCATTATAGTCGCAGAAATCGCGCCCGTTTCTATATCAAGATCGCTCACGATAAGTGTGGCTTTAGTCGCAAAAAACACCCGCGAGCAATCTTCAAAATTACATTCGGTTTCGATTCGAAGAAAACTCGCCGAGTGGCGAGTCACGTTCAACCCATCAATCTTTCACTGAATACCCAAATCACGTTTCCGTCTTCTTTTTTATTCCAAGAATTGCATACTTGTTGAATTGCTTAGGGAAAATGTTTTTCGCGGGAAACACGATTAGCAGGGGAAACGAAACATTAGGAGACTAGAGCTTGCCATCCCCCCAACGTACGGACAACGTCTCTTTAGACGATCGTGAACTTACTACTTTGAATGTCGACGCGGATGATAAACTTAGTTACGAGAAAATTTCGTTTTAGTTCGAAGATTCGTATTAATCGATAAGCCAGTTAAACTTTCGGAATCCACCGAATTTTTCGGAACCATAGAGTCTAGAATGTAGCAAGAAATGGGATACAAAAAGGCTGGCAAGGTATCGCTGAAATCCCAGATGAATTTATGATGGTTTTTGTATATCTCAAACTTCGCCATGAAATCTAGAAACTCCTTGATTGGATAACCATCCATCGTAGATTTTATAGAGGCGCTGGACGACATCGTCATAGACGACATTCCCGATAACGACAGATTGTTCTTGAAACAAATATGATTCTTTCCATCACATAAATTATCATAACCGCTGAAATGGATCCCCGCTTCAGTAATACGGATAATCACCACACCATTATCCTCGATTAATTTACGGTTAACGTCGGCCCTACGGACAGGCTGAATAGAAAACGACTCAAGCTGGCGAAAAAATTTCGGCGGCGTTTCTTGTTGACCCACAATTTTGATTTCCGAAATCCCTTGCTCAAGCGCAAGACCCATTTGGGTATTAATGATACTGACCTCTGTAAAAGCACCGAACAAAAATACCATCAACGACATCGGTTCGAGGCCTTTGTTTTCTAAGATCTCGTTTTCAGATTTAATGAAAGAATCAAGCCCCTGATTCCAGGGATCTTTAAAGCGCCACGTTCCCCATGGTTCATATATGGTCCCAAAAACCTGAGTTGCCTTTTCGTCTATCCGAACCCAAGGGAGTTGCTCGCCCATCGCGTCGGTGTGTCGGCTTGGAAAAGGAAGAAGCGGTAACTTTCCGACTAAATTCGAGATCTGGTCTAACTCTTTGAAAAGATGACCTCGCGTTGGACCTGTGCCCTTCCCAAGAAATACAGAAAAACGCGTTACCTTGTTATCTTCACCAATCCGTAAATGCGCTTGATGACCTTCCAAAAGTAGCGACGGGTTCTTGAAATACGCGACTTTGTAATAACCACCTTCATAATAGCTCAAATAGAAAAGACTTGGTTCTGTTAAACGCAGTTTTGCCATCGCTTTTTCTAGCGACAATTTTTCATTGAACGTAAAGTCAATCATCGCGATTTTTCCTTTAGCCCAAACGATTCTTTCCAGTTTTAAGTTCTCATTGACCAGGCGATAATCGTAGAAACAAGAATCGGCATATCGAAGTAACCTCTGTCTATTTTCTGGCCAATTTCCGAGGTAGCATCTTTTGAACATTTTTGTGTGGACGCAAGAAGATGACCGTTAGCGAAATGCGGACCGTCTTCATCTTGAATGAGAACGTCCCAAGTTTTATTTGAAGAACAACCGAACGTCATAAGCCAACTCAAGAACAACACAAAAAACGAAACACGCATACTTACCTCTTAATTAAGTCACAAAAGAGAAACACTCTCAACTAATGATAAATCTAGAACAACGTGAACATCCTAAAAATTAGATAAAAGAGAAAATATCGTTAGAAAAAATCAATCTCAGGAGACATGTAGTGAAACCGTTATGGATAAATAAATCAGAGACAAGAAAAAAAACGATACAAAAACGTATCGCTCTTCAAAACTTTAAACAGAACTGGTTCACAAACTAGTCCAAACGGACGCGTACAACGCAAGTACCCTCACCTAAAACGGGTTGAAAGCGATCTATCGGCCCGTCACTAACCACTTCAAATAGCTCGTTTTCATTTTCTGCAATTCGGAAACAAAGGGCCCCGTCCGATTCAGACATAAGAAGCGGTACCACTGGAAGAAAACGTAGTCGGTTCATATCACCAACCAAGGGCATCTCCTCCTCGACGTTATCGATTAGGGAAATTAGAGTCAGGCCCATACCAACATAGACGTGAACATTTCTAACTTGATTACCTCATCAACCTGCATTTTTATCGCATGAGGCTCGGAAATAAGCTGTGACGGATTTTTAAAGAACGCAATACCCAAAGGCTGCTTACCACCATGCCTTTCTCTTTCAAGCAAAATTGGATTTTTTAGCCCCAATTTTTTCACTCATTTCTTCGAGATCCCACTGGATTTTGGGTTCAAATTCAGCCACACCAATTTTCCGATGTACCTCGATACTGCAGTGAGTTTGAGATCTTTACTCACGAAAAGATCGTCGTAAATACAATACTTAATCCTCGGGAACAAACCCGGGACCACAACGCCATCCAGCGAACAGGGTTCTTTGGACGGCTGGAGATCCCCTGTAGAGGAGTGCTGTCCCGTACCCTCTAGAACTAATTCTTCCATCTCTTATTTTTTTTTCGCGCAACCCATCATCAAAAAAAATACCTAGCAAATGCACTAGATTTTTCATTGCTGATCCCTAATTTTGAATTGCGAATAAGGTACAAATTAACATTTTGCGGTAACGATGGGCAAGCAATAGGACCTACAGATTAAACCAAAAAAAAGCGATACAAATGTATCGCTTAGTCGCTTAAGAAATAATTTACTACTTCTTATGTTCTTCGGAGAAAGCGAGGCGTCGACGCGCACGATCCAGAGCGTCATAATAGTCTTCACGAAGTTCGTGGTGTACGTCCTCTTTATCTTCTTGGAGGGCTTTGAGTGCAGCTTCGGCTTTTTCAACCATTTCTTGCGCCATCGATACGTCAGAATCCTCAGACCCCTCGCACGAATCGGTAAGAATCGTCACACCATGGGGAAGAATTTCCGCAAATCCACCTTCTATACAAAAAATGCGTTCGCCGTCATTAACTGTTTTCACAGTCATTGCGCCAACTCGAATAGTTGTAAAAAGCGGTAAGTGACCCGGCAAAATACCAAGCTCGCCATCAACACCAGGTACTAGTACCTCAGTCGCCTCAGCTGAAAAAACTGCACGCTCGGGCGTTACGATTTCGACTTGAAGCAATTGTGACATTATCCTGCCTCAGCAATGATGCGTTCGTGTTTCTCACGAGCTTCGTCCATATTTCCAACCAGATAAAATGCTTGTTCAACCAAATCATCAACTTCGCCGTTGATAAGTGCTTTGAATCCAGCAATCGTATCTTCGAGACTAACGTACTTGCCGTCCATACCGGTGAAGGCCTTTGCAACCGTGAAAGGTTGTGAAAGGAATTTCTGGATTTTACGAGCACGGTCAACAGCCAAACGATCTTCTTCGGAGAGTTCGTCCATACCGAGAATCGCGATAATATCTTGCAACTCTTTGTATTTTTGAAGAATCGCTTGAACCGCGCGAGCCGTTTCATAGTGATCTTTTCCGAGTACTTCCTCAGAAAGAATACGGCTATTAGAATCAAGAGGATCCACAGCCGGGTAAATTCCAAGAGATGCAAGCGGACGGGATAAAACTGTAGTCGCATCCAAGTGAGCAAAAGTTGTTGCTGGAGCCGGATCGGTCAAATCATCTGCAGGCACGTAAACCGCCTGAACAGAAGTAATCGAACCTGATTTCGTCGATGTAATACGTTCCTGCAAGTTACCCATTTCGGTCGCAAGCGTGGGTTGGTAACCCACAGCCGATGGGATACGTCCAAGGAGGGCAGACACTTCCGCACCGGCTTGAGTGAAACGGAAGATGTTATCAACGAACAAAAGCACATCGCGGTTTTCAACATCACGGAAGTATTCGGCTACCGTCAAAGCACTCAAAGCAACGCGTGCACGCGCCCCGGGAGGCTCATTCATCTGACCGTAAATCAACGCACATTTAGACTTGGTCCAGTCACCGTTTGAAACATTCACCGCACTTTCGATCATTTCGAAGTAAAGATCATTTCCTTCACGGGTACGCTCACCCACACCAGCAAATACAGAATACCCACCGTGGCCTTGAGCAATATTATTAATCAATTCCATAATCAGAACCGTCTTGCCCACACCGGCACCTCCGAAGAGACCAATCTTTCCACCTTTTGCGTAGGGGGCGAGAAGGTCAACAACTTTAATTCCCGTAACTAGGATTTCAGTTGAGATAGCCTGAGATTCGAAATTGGGTGCCGAACGATGGATTCCCCATTTTTCGGTGCTTTCAAGACGTTTGATCTCTTTGATATTTCCGCGAGAGAAAGTCTTGTCTTCAATGTGATGACATTCGGTACCGTCACTACGTACTTGAAGCGTTACTGAGGTGTCGTCTTGGGCGCTTATCATTCCGCGATGAATTTCACCATCGTTGAGAACGATGATGGAAATTTCGTCTACCGGCTCACCGATCACGTTTAGGATACGACCTAAAACTTGCTCACCGACAGGAACCATAATTTTGTCGCCAGAATCCTTAACAGGCATTCCCCGAACAAGACCATCGGTTGTATCCATCGCAATTGCGCGAACAACTCCTTCACCGAGATGTTGTGCAACTTCGAGAACCAAGTTCCACTCTCGATCATCGATCGAGGGATTGGTAATCATAATAGAATTCAAAATCGGCGGAACCGAGTCTGCGGGGAAGGTTATATCCACTACCGGACCAATAACCTGTGTAACTTTTCCTAATTTCGCTTCAGTCATTATCTACTCACTAACCTTGTAGGGCTTCTGCCCCGGAAACAATTTCAACTAATTCTTTTGTAATATATGCTTGGCGCGCTCGGTTATATTGGAGCGTTAAGCTTTCGATCATATCGTTTGCATTCGTCGTCGCATTATCCATCGCGCTCATTCGAGCACCATGTTCTGCTGCTTCTGCTTCAAGCAACGCACGCAAGACCTGAGTTTCAACATTGGTTGGAAGAATCATGTCTAGCAATTTTTGTTCGTCGGGCTCGAAAATAAAGTCACCCATCACATCGTCGGCACCCTCTTCTGGCGCTACCTCATCCATAGATAGAGGCAAAATTTGCTGATAAGTATTACGATATTCGATCGCAGAAACAAATTCGTTATATACCAAGAAGACCGTATCGACTTTACCCGAAGTAAACTCGGTTACGGCTAGTTTGGCGATTTCTTTTGCTTGGACGAAGCTAACATTCCCAATAATCTCCGGAAAATCGCCAACGACTTCGAGAGGATTATTCTTGAAATAAAGCGATGCCTTACGACCGATCGTTATCACCTCGTACTGGGTACCCATATCGGCTTCAACGTGTTTTTCGAAATTACGAAAAAGGCTGGAGTTAAATCCACCACAAAGACCACGATCGCTTGAAACAACGATGGCAAGAGTTTTTCCGGCATCATCGCTGGATTGCAGCAATGGATGTTTAGACGCATCAACTCTAGACGATAAGCTCGCTATGACTTGGGCCATTTTTACGGCGTACGGTCGCGCGGACTCAGCAGCCTCTTGCGCTCTACGAAGTTTCGCAGCCGAAACCATCTTCATGGCGCTGGTAATCTTCTGAGTATTTTTTACGGATGCAATACGCGTCCGAATATCTTTAAGGTTTGGCATTACCCTGCCTTGGCCAAGAAATCTTTCATATATGCTTCAAGAACTTCAAACGCGGCAACAGTTCCAGCGGTTACAGAATCGTGACGCTTTTTACGGTACTCGCCAGCAGCCCAAATTTTCTTTCCGAATTTTTTATCGCCAACAATATCGTCCCAAATAGACGCGTTCTTTGATTCTGCGAAAGAATAGAGGCCCGCTTCCCACGCTTTAAGCTGCTTAACTTCAAGATCCATAATGAAGCCTGCGTTAGCTGCAAAAATCAATAATGCTTGCTTACCTACACTCAAGGGTGAGTATTGAGCTTGTTTTAGCATTTCAACGAGACGCTCACCTTTGGCCAACTGAAGCTGGGTAGCGCGGTCAAGATCGGATGCGAACTGAGAAAATGCTGCAAGCTCACGATACTGTGCAAGATCGAGTTTTAGAGTACCCGATACGTTACGCATCGCACCCACCTGAGCAGAACCACCAACACGAGAAACCGAAACACCCACGTTAATGGCTGGACGGATACCTGCGTTGAACAAATCTGATTCAAGGAAAATCTGACCATCAGTGATCGAAATTACGTTCGTTGGAATATACGCGGCAACATCGCCCGCTTGAGTTTCGATGATTGGGAGTGCAGTTAATGAGCCACCGCCCTCTGCGTCAGACATTTTCGCAGCGCGTTCTAGCAAACGACTATGAACATAAAACACATCACCCGGATATGCTTCACGCCCTGGAGGACGTCGAAGTAATAACGAGAGCTGACGGTATGCAACGGCTTGCTTGGAAAGATCATCATACACAATAAGCGCATGTTCACCGTTATCGCGGAAGTACTCTCCCATAGATACACCGGCATAGGGTGCTAGGTATTGAAGCGGCGCAGACTGTGAAGCGGTTGATGCAACGACGATCGTGTAGTCGAGAGCATCAGCTTGACGAAGTTTTTCAACAATCTGTGCAACAGTCGATTCTTTCTGACCAATGGCAACATAGATACATTTAACGCCGTTACCTTTCTGGTTGATGATAGCATCAATCGCAACCGCCGTTTTACCGGTCTGGCGATCGCCAATAATAAGTTCACGTTGCCCACGCCCGATCGGAACCATAGAGTCAATCGCTTTGATTCCAGTCTGCATAGGCTCATGGACTGACATACGCTCGATAATTCCTGGAGCTTTAACCTCGATACGTCGACGTTCTTTTGCGTCCAACGGCCCCTTTCCGTCAACCGGCACACCAAGAGAGTTCACGACACGTCCGAGAAGTTCAGGACCAACCGGAACGTCGACAATACGTGCTGTACGCTTAACGATATCGCCTTCGATAATTTTAGTATCGTCACCTAGAAGTGCCGCACCCACGTTATCTTCCTCAAGATTCAAAGTCATCCCGAAAACCCCGTGAGGGAATTCAAGAAGCTCGCCTGCCATGGCAGATTCAAGACCGTAGATTCGGGCAATACCATCGCCTACTGAAATTACGGTGCCTGTTTCGGCAACTTCAACTTTCTGATCATAATTCTCAATCTGGTTTTTGATGATTGAGCTAATTTCTTCGATATTGATACTCATTTATACGTCCTTTAGGATCGATTCTTTTAATGAAGCAAGCTTGGTTTTCACCGAGCCGTCATACACTTTATTTCCAATGCGAGTTACGATTCCACCAATCAACGATTCGTCGATTCGGGTTTCGAGAATAATATTTTTACCAGTCATTTTTGCCAAAGCGCCTTGAACAGTCGCCGCTTGTGCGTCTTGTAAAGGACGCGCAGTGGTAACGAAGGCACGAACATCGCCGCGGTGTGCGTCGATTAGATCGTTAAGCGCGTCGACGATGTCAGGTATCGCCGCAAAGCGATTATTGTCTACTAAGATTAACGCGAAATTTTTTACGAAAGCATCCCAGCCTTTTTTGTCTGCAACACTTCTTACGATCGCATGACGTTCAGCGACACGGACGACCGGATTATTGATCACGTTTCGGAGTTCATTACTCGCTTCGTAAACACCAGCGACATCCTGCACTTGGGCTTGAATAACCTCTAACTTATTATGTGCAATGCCCACTTCGAGAAGTGCGTTTGCATATCGTTTTGCAACTATAGATCCACGCATTTTTAGTCCATTACTCTAAGTTCATCGACGAAACCTGCGACCAAACCGTTTTGGTTATCGTCACTCATTTTTGTCGTTAATTTCGTCATCGCGAGCCCAATTGCTTCGTCGATAGCTTGTTTTTCGATCGCCGCAACTGCTTTTCGTGTTTCTTGCGTAATGATTATTTCAGCATCAACACGCATTTTCTCAACCTGTTTTTTGGCATCTGCCACCAAACGGTCTCGTTCACGCGTTCCTTGTTCGTGATACTCATCCATAATTGATTGACGCTCGCCTTCAAGATCTTTGAGCTTCGCTTGGAAACGCTCCAACTCAGCCTTGGCTTCTAAGCGCAACGCTTTTGCAGCATCCATCTCGGCCATCAACTCACTGCGACGTTTAGCAAAGAAATCTTGCATCGCAGGAATGGCGAATTTCCAGATAATAGCTGCAAAAATACCGAAATTGAGAAAGTTCCAACCCCAGTTAGCCCAAGAGAAACCACCGGCGCCTGCTGCAAATGCGGGGACCGCTGTTAAAGATACGGCGAGAAACAAAAGTATTTGAAAGAAACTCTTGTTCATTAGGCTGCTCCTGAGGGAAGAATTTTTCTAACGATTGAATCTGCAAGGGTACTGGACTTACTTTTAATTTCCGCCAGTGCTGCAATTTTGTTCTTTTCGATCTTCTCTCTTTCAGAGGCAATCTTCGATGCTATTTCGGTTTGAACCTCTGCCAAAACCTCTTTAGATTCGGCGACGCCCTGACCTCGAAGCGATTCGCGAATGTCTGTTGCTTCGTTCCGAATGGTTTTCATCGTTTCTTCATATTCTGCAATTTTTGCTTCTGCTGCTTTAGTATCCGCGTCGGCATCTTCTCGCGCACCACCAGTCGCTTCTTCTCTTGCGTCCATTGCTTTCATAAAAGGCTTAATTAAAAGCGGGGTGAAAATGAGGAACATCACAAGGAATAAAAGGCCCATGTAGACTGCTGAGAGATCTACATCGATCGAAATAGAGGCGAAAATGGGGAAAAACTGTCCTATCATGAAAGCACTCCTAACAAGCCTTAAATCAGCGCTGGGCGCCAGGTAACACGGGCATTTTTAAGTGTCAATAAGGGGCCCTATTATTGTTAAAAATCCTTCCCAGGAAACCTCTTTGCATTGAAAACAGATCAATAACTTCAGTAGGTTAGAGAGGAATTCAATAAACGCTCAGAAATAGAAGGTCCGTCAAAAATTGGTGTTTGATACATAGATACGATCAAGCACTTGATTAAGTCATCCCTACTCGTCCCAGTAAGGTATCCCAGAGAAATACTCACTAAGATAGTCGATGAAAACACGCACCTTCGGCGCAACTAAACGAGAACTAGGATACACAGCCCAAATCGCCGCCTCAGATTTTAATGGATAGGTTTTTAGGATCCGAACCAACTTCCCTTCTTTCAGCGCCTCGTAACTACACCATGTCGACGACGCGATAATTCCCACACCATTGATTGCAGCGTCCCTGGCAGCCTCGCCGTTATCTGTGCGAAAACGGTTATTCGTTTTTATAGTTTGCTGGCCCGATTTTGTCGTAAAAGTCCATGACTCTAACCCGATTAAATTAATACATTTATGGTTCATTAAATCGCTCGGGTTTTCGGGCTCGCCGTATGCTTCCAAATAACTTGGCGAGGCACATAAAATTCTAGTATCTGCGGCCATTTTTCTAGCGATCATTGTGGAGTCACTCATTGGCGCGATTCTAATTGCAATATCGAAACCTCCTTCGACTAAATCCACAATCGCGTCGCTTAGTTGGATCTCAATGTTCAATTTCTTATGTTCGTCTAGAAATCTACCTAATGCGGGTATAAGGTGCATTCGACCAAACGATGCAGGTGCTGTAATTCTTAGTTTTCCACTCGGACGGACCTCTCCTTGCCCGATCGAAGCCAAACCAGATTGGATACTATCAACGATATTTAATACATGAGGTAAAAACGATTTCCCCTCCTCCGTTAGCGATACGCGTCGTGTCGTTCTATGAATAAGACGGACGCCAACATCGTTTTCCAATTTGTTGACGTGTGCGCTCGATACTGCGGGAGAAAGTCCGAATTCCTTACCAGCCTGACTTATATTATTGAGGGCCGCAATTCTTACGAAGAACTTTAAATGCTCGATCTTCATTATCAACGATATCCTGATTCTCATTCGTTAAGATGAGATATTATCAATCAAAAACGAAATAGCTAGTGTGACTTTTTAGAGTGATTAACAAAAATACGGAGATAGAAATGAAAGCAATGATTTTAAACGAATTTGGAACGAGTGATAAATTCGAACCGGCAGAAGTCGAAAAACCAGTCGTCACAGCGGGTCACGTTGTAATCAAAATAGCGGCCACCAGTATTAACACCGTCGATACTATGATTCGGCAGATGGGAAAAGATCTTCCACTATCTCCAGAAACCCCAGCGATTTTGGGAATGGATTTTGCCGGTACCGTTGAAGAAATCGGAGATGGTGCGACGAAGTTCAAAGTCGGAGACCAAGTATATGGTTGTGCGGGGGGCCTGGTCGGCATTAAGGGTGCTTTGGCAGAATTCCTATTAGCCGATGAAAATCTAGTCGCATTAAAACCTGAAACGATCTCAATGGAACAAGCCGCTGCAATACCTTTAGTGGGCATAACTGCCTACGAAGGACTCATCAGAGCGGGAGTTCAAACAGGTCAGAAAGTTTTGGTCCACGGCGGAGCAGGTGGCGTCGGTCACCTAGCAGTCCAACTGGCAAATCATCTAGGAGCTGAAGTATTCTCAACCGGGGGAACTGAAGAACAATTACAGTTGATAAAAGAACTGGGCGCGACTCCTATAAACTTTAAAACAGAAACCGTTGAAAGCTACGTCCAAGAATATACCGAAGGTAGGGGATTTGATGTCGTTTTTGATTCAGTCGGAGGTCCAAACTTAGCTAAGTCGTTTGAAGCTGCGGCTTTGAATGCCCATGTCGCGACCACGGTTTCGTTACTTGAACTAGATCTAACCACTGCTCATTTTAAAGGACTCTCCTTACATGTCGTTTTCATGCTTCTTCCTATGCTTCACAACCAAAACAGAAAAGTTCACGGCGAGATCTTATCCAAGCTCGCAGACATCGTTGATGCAGGAAAAATGAAACCCATTTTGGATGAGAAAACCTTTACCCTGCAGGAAGTCGGTCACGCACACGATCGTCTCGAAAGTGGTGCAGCAATTGGTAAAATTGTCGTTTCGGTGGGATAAACACTAATTATCGTACCCAGCGAAAGCAAAGATTTATCGAAAAACTGACCGGCTATTGAAAACGAAAAGGAAAATTATGAATATCAAAACAATCTTAATCACCGGAGCGACTGACGGAATCGGTTTGGAGACGGCAAAAAAAAATGAAGTCTCTTGGACATACGATCATCGTTCACGGTCGCAATGGATCCAAACTCGACAACCTTGCGAAAGAACTCCAAGTCGAGGCTGTTAAGGCAGACTTTTCCGATCTTAGAGAAGTTAGCGAAATGGCCGACACCATATTAAAAAAGTACGATAAGATTGATGTGCTCATTAATAACGCCGGTGTATTCAAAACTTCAAACACCACGACAAAAGACGGCTATGATGTAAGATACATGGTTAATACTTTTGCCCCGTATTTACTGACGACGAAATTACTTCCGATCTTAAGAAAAGGCCGAGTAATTAATCTGTCTTCTGCCGCGCAAGCGTCTGTTGATTTTGAAGCACTAAACGGAAAGGTAGAACTTAGCGACTTTGAAGCCTATGCCCAAAGCAAGCTCGCGATAACGATGTGGTCAAGGCATTTAACAAATCAAGTTGGCGCTGACGGGCCCGTTATTATTGCTGTAAATCCGGGCTCTTTGCTTGGTACGAAAATGGTTAAGCAAGGATTTAACACGAATGGAAATGATATAAATATTGGGGTTGATATCATCAAAAGCTTATCATTGGACCATGAACACGCAGATCACTCTGGTGAATACTACGACAACGATAATCAAAAGTATGCTCCTCCGCAGGCCGACGGGCTCGATGATGAAAAGGCAAAAAAAATCGTTGAGTCTATACAAACGATAATCAACAACACCTTAGCGTCATAACTTCTCACCTCGACAAAAATCTTCATTGCTCGTTACATACGACGCAGCTATAAGCGCGACAACGATTATCCGTTAAACGAGTGCGCTATGACCGTCAAAAATTTCCAAGATATATTCCTAACCCTACAACGCTTCTGGGCAGATCATGGATGCGTTATCCAACAACCTTGGGATGTTGAAAAAGGTGCGGGTACCTATAACGCCGCGACCTTTCTTAGGGCTCTGGGCCCAGAACCTTGGAATGTAGCCTATGTCGAACCGTGTCGACGACCCACCGATGGCCGTTACGGTGAAAATCCAAATCGTTTGGGCGCCTATTACCAATTTCAAGTTCTTCTCAAACCCAGCCCTGATAACGTGCTTGAACTCTATTTTGAAAGTCTACGTGAACTGGGTATCGATCCGATGGCTCACGACTTGCGACTCGTCGAAGATGATTGGGAACAACCCACATTAGGTGCATGGGGTCTAGGCTGGGAAGTTTGGATCGACGGAATGGAGGCCACACAATTTACTTACTTCCAACAAGTCGGTGGCGTAGAACTGGATCCTATTTCTGCAGAAATCACCTACGGTCTAGAACGCATTGCAACCTACTTACAAAACCAAGACAGTATTTTTGATCTGAAATGGTCAGACGACATTTCCTACCGGCAAATTCGCCACCAAGAAGAAGTAGAGTTTTCTACCTTTAACTTTGAAGAAGCCGATACCGAAAAACACTTTCGATGGTTTGAAGAATATAAAGATCAAGCCGAAGAATTAATGAAAAAGGAACTCGTTTTTCCAGCCTACGATTTTATTATGAAAGCCGGCCACGCATTCAATGTACTCGATGCACGTTCTGCAATTAGTGTGACCGAGCGACAAAAATATATACGCGTTATTCGCGGGCTATCTTGTCAGGTCGCGGAAGCCTACTTGAAAAAGCGTCAGACTTTAGATTTCCCGATGCTTCAAGAAAACGAGCGAGAACGCTATGCCAAGTACTTCGCAACGGAGGAGTCATCATGAGTAAAACAATGAATCTTGTATTTGAAGTCGGTTGCGAAGACCTACCCGCTCGTTTCGTTAATCCTGCCCTCAGTAGTTTAGCTGAATCTATTAAAACCGGATTGGCCGACCAACGTATTGATGTAAAAAAAATATCGACTTACGCCACTCCTAGACGTCTTGCTATCATTGCCGATATCTCAGAATCGCAAAGCGATTTGAGCGAAGAAAGGACCGGTCCACCAGCAAAGTTTGCAATGAAAGATGGTGAGCCTCAAAAGGCTGCCATCGGTTTTGCAAAAGGTCAGGGTGTTGACCCAAAAGACATCTACATCGTGACGACAAAAAAAGGCGATTATGTCGCTGTTAAAGTCGAAGAAAAAGGAGCACCTTCAGCCGACGTTTTACCCGCGATTTTGGAAAGCGCGCTAGGCGATCTAAAGTTCCCGAAATCGATGCGTTGGGGATCTCTACGGACCTCTTTTGGACGACCTTTGCGATGGATGGTTGCGGTACTGGACGGGAAAACCCTTCCCGTACATTTTGCGAACGTCGATTCAGGCAATCAAACCTTCGGACATCGTTTTTCTGCACCAAATGCGATCACGATTACCGATGGTGATCAATATCAAAATGCCCTCGCTAAAGCGGACGTGGTTGTCGATTTCGATGAGCGTAAATCTACCATTAGAACTCTCGTTGACGGAATCGCTGATAGTAAAAATGGTAAAATCGTAGACGATATCGACCTGTTGAACGAAGTCTCAAACCTTGTGGAAAAACCACATGCTGTTTTAGTAGAGTATGCCGAAAGCTATCTAGAACTTCCTGACGAAGTTTTGATTTCATCCATGCGTAAGCACCAGCGTTATTTTGCCATTCAGAGGTCCGATGGAACCCTTACGAATGCATGTGCAGTGGTATACAACACCCCCGTGAAAGATCCTACGGTTGTAGCCGCAGGCAACCTGCGTGTTCTTAAAGCACGACTCGATGATGCACGATTTTTCTGGGACCAAGATCTCAAACACGGTGGATTTGGTGCCTTTGACGAACGACTCAAAAAGGTGGTTTGGATTCGTGGGCTGGGATCGATGTTTGATCGCGCTCAGCGTATCGCAAACCTTGCAGAATCAATTGCAAACCGTCTGGAACTAAAAGATGCTTCAGAAACGGCCCACAAAGCCGGTGCGCTTTGTAAGTCCGACCTTACCTCCCAAATGGTAGTCGAGTTTACGGACCTACAAGGTGTAATCGGTGCAGCTTACGCCACCAAGTTCGGAGAAAGTGATGCAGTGGCCTTAGCTATCGCAGAACAATATTTGCCTAAGGGCTCAAACGATTCTACCCCAACCTCAGACGCTGGGTCTTGCGTTGCAATTGCCGAAAAAATGGACGCCATCTTTGGATGCTTTGCGATGGGTATCGAACCCAAAGCAACTGCAGATCCTTATGGACTTCGACGTTCAACTATTGGCGTCATTCGCATCCTTCAAGATCGCGGGTATCAGATATCTATTCGTGAATTGATTTCGATGACGCGCGATAACGCTAAAGACATCACACCTACAAACGACGGGTATGAGGACAAAATCTTTCAATTCTTTCGTGCGCGCCTAAAAGCTCAGCTTGGGTCAAACTACGATGGTGATATCATTGAGGCGGTCTTAGCCGTGGGTATGGACGATATCTTGAGTGTATCTGACCGCGTTGATGCACTTTCAAAATTTCGATCAGATCCCAACTTTGAACCTTTGACCGCGGGCTTTAAACGCGTTGTAAATATACTCCGTAAACAAGCGAAGGAATATGCCGACGAAAAACCCAATGTCGAAGTGAGCCAGCTTGTCGAAGAAAATGAAAAGGAATTGTACGAAGCAAGCGAAACTGCCGAAAAAGCATTAGCAGCGGCGCTTGAGAATCGAAGTTGGACGGGTGCATGTGAAGCTTTATCTGCGCTTCGATCTCCGGTTGATGCATTTTTCGATAACATAATGGTGATGGTGGACGACCCTGATTTAAAGAAAAACCGTCTCGCGATTCTCTTTAAACTTGAAGCATTATTCTTACAAGTCGCCGACCTCTCGATTGTCGATTAATTCGGAAGAGACCAACATAAATCGATCACCAACGACATTAACCCTCACAGCTAATATCGAAAAAAATTTGAATAGATCTTTTGCATCATCCTTGGATATTCGTTTACGTTTCTTTTCATATTTCTTCTTACAGTTCTCTTCTGCCTTTTCTACGGCTCTGCCTTTACCTTTGAACCTAGGAAATGCCGGTAGTTTCTTCGCTTTAAACCCGCGCCAGAAATTGAGATGTGTATCTGGATGTTTTCCGCCTTTTGCTTTCTTCATAAAAAACGCTTCCCGTCTTTTGTCATCTTTCTTAGCAACTTCTCTGGCCTTTAAATACCATTGTTCAGTTAAACATCTTGATTCAGAGGTAGTCACAAAAGGTCCAAAATAAGAATATCTCAACTATTGTTTGCATCCCCCAAATGAATCAACCCAACAAGGCCAGATATCGTATCCTTTAAGGTTCTCCCTGAAAGCGTCCGCGCGTCGGTCCTGTGCAGTTTTCCCTTACTACTAGATCCTGTATTGCGATTGCTTTTTGGATATAGGCGCGGCTTTTCTTCAACGCACTTAAATCCGATTTATCGGGTTGAATCATAAATTTATGAACGTAAAACGTTCCCCAGTTTGCATAAAGACGATACCAGTCGTCCTTCTTCGCTTTTTTTCCCATTTCAGTGAGAACGATTTCCTTCTTTTCCATCCACTTAATGGCGCTGTCGTAATCCTTGAGTTTATTGGCCGCTACACCGGCGTTATCAAAAAGCGCGGGTGTTTTTTTACCCTCAACAATTTCCTGCGTAACGCGTTCTAAACGCATCTCATAATATTTATCGGGATATTGGGCTACATTTCCAACAATGGCGTTAATAATCGGTCGTCGATTTTTAATCTCATCTGCGATCGTGTCGGAATCCCACAGGCACGCAAAGAGTGGGTTAGAAAAAGCTAGGACCGTAAAAAAAATTAGAATTGATATGATTCTCATATCCCACCACTTCAGATTGAGTTGTCTTGATAAAAACCTAGCACGAGACCTTTCCTTTTCAAATAACTGAAGACCCTCAATATTTTTTCGACAAAAGATCGAGGCATGATAACTTCGGCGTGATTCCCAAATGAAGGATAAAAAATGACGGAACCAAGTAACAACCTACACATCACCCGACTACAAAAATGGTTACTCGTTTTTGTCAGCGTTTTCTTAGTTTCTGTTACGGAATCAGCAGTTGCAAGCGCGCAAACCTGCGGTGACGGATTAATAGAAGTTCCCGAAACCTGTGATGATGGTAATGTGAATGCCGGAGATGGTTGTTCTACCGCCTGCCAAACAGAGGCGGGTTTTAGCTGTCCGGCATGCGGAAACGGGGTTAAGGAAGCCCCTGAACAATGCGATGATGGTAATAATGATAACGGTGATGGCTGTAATAATGGCTGTAATATCGAAAGTCCCCTCTCGATGTTCGTTCCCGATACATCTGGCGGACTTGATGGATCTGCCGGATTACTCCCCGCAATTTGGGACTTAAGCCCAAACGGATATGAAGTCACGATTTCGAATACCACCAATCCTGAACCGGGTGTTTTCATATCACCAGACAACGTTTTTGATAACGGAACGATCCTCAACTTTGGGACCATCATAGAGGGCGGTGGCGATAACGATTTTATTGGAATCGTACTCGGCTACGAAGCTGGTGATTTCGCAAATCCTAATTCAGATTTTTTAATCGCAATGTGGAAAGGTTCTTCACAAACAATCGATTTCGCCGACGGCTGCACAGGACCCGTCACGGCCAATGGGCTAAACTTAATTAGGGTTCAAGGTTTAGTTTCTTTAGACGAGCTCTGGGGACAAGTACCTTGTGCTTTGACACCCGGGGATGTGACCGTGGTTGCCGAATCGACAAATTACGAAAACGTTGGATTTAACTCCGTTGTAAAACCCGAGTTACGCGTTGTCTATACGACCGGTCGCGTTCAAGTATTTGTGAATAATATTTTAGAAATTGACGAAACGGATATCAGTTTCCCAACAACCGGTAAGTACGGGTTCTATACCTTCGCTCAACAAGGTAACATCCTTTCGGCTATCAATGGTGCGGCCGGTTGTGCTGAAATTTGTGGAGACGGACTCATATCCGGTGTCGAAGAATGCGATGACATGAACACCATGGATAGTGACGGTTGTAATTCTCAATGTAATATTGAAGTTGGATACACCTGCATGGGTCTGCCTTCCACTTGCGCCGATGTTGATGAATGCGCTAACGCAACAGATAATTGCGATATGAATGCCACCTGTATCAATGCTCCAGGCAGCTTTAATTGCGTCTGCAATCCTGGCTATTCCGGTAATGGACAAAATTGCGTCATCGGCGATGACGATGGAGATGGCATCATTGATTTTGATGAGTGTTCTGACCCGACTTTCGTTAACTGTGAAAACACCGATGGAGATGCGTTCCCTGATTACCAAGATCTCGATTCGGATAACGATGGAATTCCAGACGCTATCGAATGTACTACACAACCTTGTGAAGATTCAGATAACGATTTAATTCCTGACTTCCAAGACCGTGATTCAGATAACGATGGTATCACCGATGCTCAAGAAGCTTACAATGATGATGTCAACGGAGATGGAGTTCTAGATTCTTTTGACGATCAAGATGGAGATGGTGCAGACGATACGATTATTACCGACGGCACCCTTCCAAACGATACGGACGGAACACCTCTACCTGATTTCCAAACGACAGATTCAGATGATGATGGAATTGACGACGCTAAAGAAGGACAAGACGGCGACGGAAATGGTGTAGCGGATGTTACTCCGGTCGGAAACGATTCTGACGGCGACGGGATCGACGATGCGTTCGACCCGGATTGCGCGGCAGCCGGCGATTGCCTCAACGACACGATCGCCGTCATCGCACCAGTCCCAGACACAGATAACGATCTGATTCCGGACTACCAAGATCTTGATTCAGATAATGATGGAATTCCCGACGACATCGAATGCGGAAACGGCTCGACTTGTGTTGACACCGATATGGATGGACTTCCCGACTACCTTGATCTTGATTCCGATAACGACGGCGTTACAGATGCTTCTGAAAGTGGCGCTGGAGATCTTAACGGCGACGGAATAGTCGATGGGTTTACCGATGTAGACATGAGTGGACAACACGATCCGATAGAAATGAACGGAATCACCCCCACCGATTCTGATAACGACGGAAATTTCGATTTTCAATCAACCGATGCCGATGGTGATGGAATTGATGATGCCATTGAAGCGCACGACGCCGATGTAGATGGTGCACCTGATGTCGTTTCAGTCAATAACGATAGTGATAACGACGGACTCGATGATGCCTTCGATCCCGATTGTGCTCTTGCCGGAGATTGTCTCAACGATGTTATCGGTACACAGGCTCGTCAACCTAACTTTGATGGTGACTCTGTTCCTGATTTCCAAGACGTAGATTCTGATGGCGATGGTATTCCCGATGGAGCCGAATGTTCTATGGCACCTTGCGAAAATACAGATGGAACCGGGGGGCCTGACTACCTTGACGACGATTCTGACGGTGATGGCGTCACAGATGGTATTGAGGGTACAGATGTCGACGAAGACGGCGTAGCTGATGTTACCCCTGTAGGAAACGACTCCGATGGTGATGGTCTAGATGATGCTTTTGATACCGATTGTGCTGCAGTCGGTGATTGCCTCAACGATGTCATTGGTGACCCGACAACACCACCAAATACGGACGGCGTAGACGATCCTAATTTCCAAGATGCCGACGATGACAACGATGGAATTACCACTGAAGATGAAATTTCGGACGGCATTTTGTTCGGAGATGACCCGGATAACGACGGGATCCCGGCCTACCTTGATCCCGATTCAGATGGTGATGGCGTCAGTGATATGGCCGAAATTGGTTTCGATTTAGATAACGATAATATCCCGGATTATCTAGACCCCGATTCTGCGCCGATAGACACAGACATGGATGGTATTCCAGATTCGATCGAGTGTGGAGGACCCGTTGTAAACGGATGTCCCGATACGGATAACGATGGCTTGGACGATTTCGAAGATCCAGACGATGATGGCGACGGTATTCCTACCCTTCAAGAGCTAATGGATGATCAAACCGGTACTGACGATAATGATGGTGATAGTTACTCCTCACATTTAGACGTCGACGCTGACGGCGACGGCATTTTAGATAACTTTGAATGTACCATGGTTCCATGTGAGGACTCCGATCAGGATGGTACCCCTGATTACCTTGATACCGATTCTGATAATGACGGATTAACGGACAACGTGGAAGGATTCGACTCAAACTTTGATGGCATCCCAGACGTGGTAGCACCGGATACAACTGACACTGATATGGATGGATTAGTCGACGCTTTTGATCCTGATAACGGCGGAACAGCCGCCCCAACTCCAGATGGAGACGATGATGGAACACCCAACTTCCAGGACAGTGACGATGACGGAGACGGAATCGATACGGCTGACGAAGATGTGGACGGCGATAGCGATCCGACAAATGACGATAACGATGGCGATGGCATTCCAAACTTTTTGGATACCGATGACGATGGTGACGGGGTACCGACCGCCAATGAGGATATTGACGAAGATGGTGACTTAACCAACGACGATACCGACGGAGACCAGACCCCCAACTACCTCGATCCTGATGATGACGGTGATGGCGTTTCGACGGTCGATGAAGATCTTGACGACAACGGAGACTCAACAAACGACGACACAGACGGCGACGGAATCCCAAATTTTTTAGATACCGATGACGACGGCGATGGTGTACCTACGGCAGCAGAAGACATCGATGACGACGGCAACCCAACCAACGATGATCGCGATGCCGACGGCGTACCAAACTTTTTAGACCCTGACGATGACGGCGATGGCGTCCCTACCAGCGACGAAGATCTCAACGATGACGGCGACCCCACAAACGACGACACTGATGGTGACCAAACGCCTAATTATTTGGATCCTGACGACGACGGCGACGGAGTGGATACGATCGAAGAAGATACGAACGATGACGGTAATCCAGCCAACGACGATAGTAATGACGACGGAACTCCCGACTACCTTGACCCTAATAGTAAAGGGGACGGCGGTAACAACATTGCCGGAGACATCTTAATCCAAGGCGGTAGTTGTTCGTCTGTAAACGGTTCTGGCCCAATAGGCTTTGCGATGTTCCTAATCGGATTTGCAGTCCTAATTCGTCGACGTAAATCAAACTGATTTATATCAAAATTTCTCATGAGCGATACCTAGGGTGTCGCTTTTTTTGACTCATGGAAACCTTTTTTTTTCGACAAAGGATCAAGTCGTGATAAATTTCGATAGATTCCAAGAAAGGATAAAAAATGACTGAGAAAAAAGATAAAAGCCTACGTTTTTCACTTATAAAGAAATACCACCAAAATGGACCCGCTTTCATTGTGGAACTCGAGAATGAAATAGAGCAATTACGAGCTCGACTCGATCGCCCCGCCCCTCAACGGGCCAGTAAATCCAGCCAAAGCCTGGTTGCCGGTTTACGTGTTTCACGTATGGAAAATCTCCAGTATTAATGTCAGCACCTCATTCGATTACGGTAGAAGGTCTGGGTAAATCTTATGGAGATTTTCAGGCGATTGACCAAATAAACTTCAAAGTCCGGCCGGGCGAAATTGTCGGTTTTCTTGGGCCTAACGGTGCTGGAAAAACGACCACCATGAAAATCCTAACGTGTTTCATGACGCCTTCATCGGGTAAGGCGAGTGTTTGCGGTTTTGATGTTTATAACGATTCGAAAGAAGTACGAAAAAGAATTGGTTATTTACCGGAAAGTGTACCGCTTTACGATGAGATGATGGTTTTTGATTATCTGAATTTCATCGCCGAAATTCGCGGTATAGCCGCTGATAAACGACGCGACGCGATCAAGCGTGTGATTCAACTCACAGGGTTATCTGAAATGATAACTCGAGACATCAAAGAATTATCTAAGGGTTATCGACAACGGGTAGGATTGGCGCAAGCGATTATACACGAACCTGAAGTGGTTATTTTGGACGAACCTACTTCCGGTTTAGACCCAAACCAAATTCTTGAAATCCGAGATCTCATTAAAGAAATTGGAAAAGAAAAAACCGTTATTTTTTCCACGCATATTCTTCAGGAAATTGCGGCACTATGCGATAGGATCATCGTTCTAAATAAAGGACGAATCGTCGCAGACGACAGCGTCGAAGGCCTCCAACAGACCCTGATTGATTTGCATGGGGGCTTAATCGTTGAGACCACCGAAACATCCCATACGCTGTCTTCGATTGAGGGAGTGATCAAAGTAAAATCTTTACAATCTCCAAACAGCTTTCGAATAGAAACTCATAACATCGATAAAGTTCGCAAGCATCTTTACGATTTTTTTCCGGACAAAATTCAAGGATTACACGAATATAAACCGACCTTGGAGGATATCTTCCGCTACCTCACAAGCAACAGCTACGTTTCCAAAGAAGAGGAAGAATGAAAAATATTTATTTCGTTTGGAAGCGAGAAACAACAGCTTACTTTACCTCTCCGGTCGCTTATATCGTCGTGATTTTATTTCTATTGATCACGGGTTCCATTTTTTGGTTTGATTTTTTTAATGATATCAATCTGCTAACGCTACGTGGTTTCTTTAATGAAGCTCCTCTTTTCTTGGCCTTCTTTGCCCCCGCGATAACCATGGGGCTGGTTGCGACCGAACGAAGGGACGGAACGCTTGAACTCCTTATGACCATGCCTATCAGCGCGTTTGAAATCGTCATCGGGAAATTTTTTGCGGCAACAACTTTATTAGGCGTCGTTTTTCTGATGACTCTTCCATACCCTCTATCGTTGTCTCGACTGGGGGAGATTGATTGGGGATCGGTTTGGGCCGGTTATCTGGGCTTGATACTTTTAGCTTCTGCTTATTCTGCAATTGGAATTGCCGCGTCATCCTTTGTAAAAGACCAAGTCGTCGCGATCTTAGTTTCCTTTTCAATTTGTTTTGGACTTTTCCTAATCGAAAAATTCGGAGGAAACCCGACCGGTATGAGCGCACATATTTTAGAATATTTATCGACGAATTACCATTTCCAAAACATCGCGCGTGGAGTCGTCGACCTCAAAGATATCACTTATTACTTATCATTAATCTGTGTAAGCCTCGTCATCGCTCAGACTTCCATTTCAGCCAGGAGGTGGTGATGGATAGTCGAAAGAAGCAACGCCTCTTTTCCGGAGCGAACGCAATTGTCATCGTGTTCATGTCGATCGCATTGGCTATAATCGTCAACATCTTGGTCTCTCAGCAGACGATCACTTATGACCTCACGGATAATAAGATCTATACTTTGAGCGATGCCAGTAAGAACGCCGTCCAAAATATGGAAGCCCCAGTCCACGTGAAAGCTTATATTTCTCCGGATCTGCCGATGCCATTTCATACTTTAGGACAAAGCCTGGACGATCTTCTAGGAGATTATGCAAACGCCTCAAATGGTAAATTTGACTACGAAATAATTTACCCCGATTCCCGAGATAAACAGGCGGTAGAAAAAGCGCGAAAGCTTGGAATCGAAAAGGTCGCCATTGGTCAACGAAGTGACGATGAAGTTTCGTTGAGAGCGGTGTACAAAGGCGTCGTCTTCAAAATGGGTGACCGCGTGGAGGTTATTAAGGACCTTCGTTCATCAGGGAATCCGGAACTTGATAATTTCGAATATGAGTTTACTAAAGCCCTCCTCAATCTAAATAGCGTTGAACCGAAAAAAATTGCGTTCCTCGCCGGATTCGGCGGTCCAACATTAGACCCACGTTTTCTGTCTCAAATCCAACCGATGTTTCAACAAATCTATGGAAAGCTTTTAGAAGTATCGGTCATCGATCTGTCTAATGCTCTCGCGGATGAAAACTTAAACATTGACGAATCAATAGACGCGGTTGTTATTCTCAATATTGATGAGACCGTGAATTCCAAAGCCCTTTTTCTTCTAGACCAGTATATACAAAGTGGTGGTTCAGTGGGTTGGTATCAGTCCGCCTCGGGAATCGATGTCACCAAAGCAAAAGAGATTATGGAAAAGATGGGGGGACGAGGTCAAATACCTGACGTGAGAAAAAAAATTGATACCGGTCTGAATGCCTTCTTTGAACAGATGGGATTGAAGCTTAACTCTGATATGATTTTGGACCGAAAAAAGGCCCTCGCAATGGGTTATGTTAACACTGATCAAGGACCAGCCAACGTCAGTCACCCTGCATCTTTTCTTTTGGAGGATCTTGATCGGACTTTGCCTTTTGTGGCTTTAGCGCCTGCGTTAGTTCTGCCTGCTCCGTCTAGCATCACGGTGACCGAGGGGGCGCGAAAACGCAAAGACCTAAAAATTTTTGAAATCGCTAAGACAGACAGCACCTCTATCGCGCGCCAAGAAACCCCCGGCAGCCTAAACTACAAGGAATTCGTTAAGATCCAACCCAATGAGATACCCGGACCCTTCGTCGTGGCTGCGGCTATAAGCGGCAACATTCCAACCTACTACCGAGACGCCGCCCTTCCTGAAGGCGTCGACGAAAGCAAGCTCGCCGAAAACAGCCAAAGCGGCCGAGTACTCATCGTCGGTAGTGGTGATTTTTTCGTGCCTAACCCACAAATCGGCTTTAACAATCAACTTTCTGGATTAGGTGGGCAATTCCTATTATCCAGCATCGAGTGGCTGGCACAAAACACGGCGCTTAGCGAGATACGCGGGAAAAAAGTACCAAGAATCGTTGGCGAGGTGCCAAAAGAAGCACAGCGCAAGATCCAATTCGCGAACATCATTGCTGTCCCGAGCATGTTCGCACTTATCGGCATTTTTGTCGTCAATTTCAGGCGGCGACGTCGCGAGAATTTTGAACTTTAAACGCAAGGATTTTCTTATGAACCGGACCTGTCTCATTGGCTGTGCTCTTCTCGTCGTTACGACTGTGGCGTGTCAGGGTAAGCAAAAAAGAATCGGGGAGAAGGTTAAGAACGCCTCACCAACCTACGACCTTTCGAAAACGCAACGATTAGAAATTTCAAAACCGAACGGCGAATCGGTCGTCCTAAAAAAGCGAGGGGATCATTGGAGAATATCTAGTCCGATCGATGCCGCTGTTTCCGATTTTTATTCGGAAAGGATTCAAGGAGCCTTGAAAGAGAAGATTTCTGAGGACGTCGATGTGATTTTATCTAAAGAGAAATTGAAGCGTTACGATCTGTCCGACGACCGTGCTTATAAAGTAGCCTTCTTTAAAAGCGAGGAAGCTAAAACGATTACGGAGTTCTATGTTGGCAAAGAGGCTAAAACTGAGAACGGCGAACAAAGAAGTCATATTAAAACAATGGACGGAATCCCCTACTTCGCTAAGAGCAATATTTCCTCTATTGTGCGTGCCCCCGTTAACAACTTGCGAACCAAGATCGTTTTTCGAAGCAAAGAAAAACCAACTTCAATTACGATTACTCCTAGGAACGATTCAGCGAGTGGTGGGGAAATCATAAAGTTTGAATTTGTAGGAAACAAATGGGAAATGACCGCCCCCAAAAAGAAACATTTTGAAATAGACCCAATCCAAGTCCAACAGCTTGTCGACGCTTTCACTCAAATGAAATCTGTCGGGTTTGGAGACGCAAAGACCGATGAGGAGATGGGTCTTGAAAACCCACATTCCACTGTGGTGGCGAAAATAGGGGATAAAAGTGTTCAATACGAGATCGGTAACCCTGCCAAGAAAGTCTTTTATGTGCGAATCGTCGGGGAAAAGAGTGCTTTTAAACTCACCAAAGGTCCCGGACGGGTTTTGGCCGGCGATTATCTCATTTTCAAGAACCGAGTCGAAAAAATAGTCCCAATCGATGAAGTGATCTCCTTTCAGCTCGCCGGGAAAGAGAATTTGAAGGTTGTTAAGCGGGGAAACAAATGGTTTGCCGGAACAAAAGAGCTCGACTCGAGTAAGGTTGCGCCGGTACTTGGTGCATTCGCTAGAATGACAGCGGTGAAATGGAAACACGAAGATCGCAAAACTGCTGGACTCATTCAGCCAGCTGGTAGAGTTATCATAAACACAAAGAATTCGAGTCATCGTTTCGAAATCGGCGCAATTTTCAAAAAAGACAATAGCCGCTATGCACGTTGGTCAGATTCTGAATATATTATGGAGATTCCGTCCTATATTTGGGACAGAGCCAAATACGGATTAGAGTCATTAAAGTTAAACGAGAAAAAATGAAATTATTATTTATCATGGATCCCATCGAAAAAGTTCAAATTAATGCAGACACGACCTTCGCCCTCATGTTGGCCGGTCAAGATGCCGGACATGATATATACTATTGCGGGTACGAAGCCCTTTACGCCGAATCTTCGTCGGGCGGCTCTCAATGTCGCGCGGACGTGAACAAGATTTCTGTTCGGCGGGACGATGATGATTTCTATACTACTGAGGAAACAACGAGTGTGAACGTCGGCAAATTTTTTGATGGCGCTTTCATGCGCACCGATCCTCCATTCGACACAGATTATCTACACGCAACTCACCTATTGCAGATCGCTGAAAACGCCGGCTGTACCGTTTTGAATCGACCCGATGGATTACGTAACGCAAATGAAAAGTTATATGCTTTACATTTTCCCTCTTTGATCCCAGATACAATCGTCACGGCATCTTCAGAAAAAATAAAAGAGTTTACTAAAAATCATGATGGAATTGCGGTCGTTAAGCCTGTGGATGGTCATGGTGGAGCCGGAATCTTTGTAATCACAAGCGATGATAAGAATCTCAATTCAATGATAGAGGTTTCGACCAAAGATGGGACAGAACGCGTCATCTGCCAAAGCTATCTTCCCAAAGCACGCGAAGGCGATAAACGCATTCTAATGTTAAACGGCGAACCCTTAGGTGCTTTGATGCGTATCCCAAAAGCGGACGAGCATCGAGGAAATATGCATGTTGGCGGAACGTCCCAAAAATCGACGCTCACTGAAAACGATAAAAAGATTTGTGACTTAGTCGGCCCGAAGCTCAAAGAAGACGGTCTGTATTTCGTAGGCTTAGATGTGATCGGGGACGCACTAACAGAAGTCAACGTAACCAGCCCAACCGGTATTCAGGAAATGAGCCGATATGACGGAGTCGATTATAGTGCTCGCGTTATTTCGTGGCTGGAAGAATTTCGTACCTAAAAATCTCCATGGTCAAAACCTGATATCCGAAACCCCGACGTAAGCTTCGACTTTATCGCGTTGATAAAATCACTCGTATTGTCCCTTGCGAATAAAAACCCTAAGTTGTTATACATTCTTAGACCGACCATCATTCATGAGGGATAATATGAAATACGGAATCATTCTAACAGTTATTGGTCTTAGCGCGTGTTCGACCAAGAACGAAAAAATCGACCCGAAGCCCGCGGTTAAAGTTGAAAAGGCGGTAGTGAAAGAATCGCTCGAAAAAATGCTCGACAAAACGCCTATCAAAAAAATATTGATGTCAGAGAGTGGTGTCGGAAGGTTAGGAAGGGCGGCGGTTTTCAATATCAGTACTATAGAAGCAGCGTATCCCGGATACACCGTGGAGGTCGACGAACGTATGGCGGAAGGTAGCCCTTATAAGATATTTACGGTGAAGGAAAACGACACGCTTCTCATGGAAATATCTTCTTATGACCAGAAAGAAATAGGTCGAATTCTGGTTAAGAGTGACGTCGTCGTTCACGAAACTGGAGAGAAGATAGGGTCGACCTTTAAAAACGTTTTTCCTGACCCCAAAAGCGCGAACTGCATTATGGGCGAAGATGATTGGGGTCATGTCTATTTATGTAACGTGCCTAAAGCGGATAATCTTCGCTATCATTTCGTTTCGAATGAAAAAGGCAAACATAAACCGAACGAAAATTGGGTAATCGAAAGCATTGATTGGCGTCCATCGCCTAAAAGATAAGCCAAGCGCTTACTTTACCGTACCGTCGGAGAAAAATTCGAACGTATAATTTCCAGTTTTCGTTGCGCTGGGCAAAACGGTATTCCAAATTCCTTCTGCGATACACTTCGAAAACGCCGAGCTTCCTTTTCCAACATCAACAATTTCAAAAAGCACCGTTTCCAGTGTAACCCGAAAGGACTCAACCTTGCCTTTTCTGCGACACTTGTCTTTCGTTTTAGAAAAAACGCTTTCCTGTAATACGAATAGTCCTCTTCCCATACCCAATAGTTCGGACGATATTTCGTCGCTTTTGAAGTTGAAGGAATTCGATTTTTGGAAGGGCTGCGTAATTTTGCGATTAGCCCGGCCCTCGAGATAAAAAGAGGTCCCCATACTCACGACTTTTGTCAGCCTAGCCGCTACTTTTTTTAGTTTTGTTGTCTTATCTGAGGCTAAATAAAACAGGAGCGCGCTTCGGTTTTCGGAGGCGCGCTGTTGCGCGCTAAATATTATCTCTTTGTTCCATAATTTTGCCTTTATACGAATCCTATTTTTAAATACGCCCCACCCAGAATTAAGTTGCAGGCGTTCCCCTTCCATTAAAAAAGGTTTTGTATTTGGGTCTAAAGAAATATTCTTTGATAATATCTCAACCTCATCCAATCGATCGGGTCGAGCCAAATATCTCGTTTCGATATCTTTGGTTTTAACATTATGTTGGTAGACCGAAGGAATGGAAACATGCGTCGCGACCCCATGATGTGACGATGCCATTTCAGCAAAACGAAGACTTTTATCTCGCCTAACACTAATAGAATGGGAACCTTCCACTTCGTGGACGTTCAATAAGTGCACCGTAGTTGTTTCTTTTAATGTTTCCAAAGGCGTTAAAAAGTCAGATAAAGCGTAGGACTTCTTAAGGTATAAATCGGTCATCGCGTAGATAAGCACGGGTCCTTTCTTCATTTTCTTTTCTATCTGCGCTGCGAACCCTAACGCTGCGTCGAAATTAGAACCATTAGCTAAATATGAATTGGGTTTGTTTCGAAAATCCTTAATAAACGCCTCAAGACTCGTAGTTTTTTGAGGATACCGACTATAACTGACCACTTGGCTTTCAAACTTCGGAAAGTGCTGAGTAATCGACCGAGCTATATTGATCTGTCGAATCACACCAAGATACCCTTGAGAAATCGAAGTATCGATAACAAAAATTAAAGAAGGCGAATCAGGAATTTCGGAAAGACGTCGCGCCGCATCTATATTTATAGATACATATTCGCGGCCATCAAAACGCATCTTCCCGAGACCTATTTTCGTTTTTTTATCTTTTGCATTGAGCACGATAATGTTCGAGGAATCCTTGACGGCATGTTCTGGAAGTTCGATTCCATTTGGCGTTGTTGGTAAGTAAACGTCTTTATCGTCAACAATTTTGATTTCTTTCAAAGTGCCCGTCCCCTTTCCGTCACTCCAAACGACAAAACGCCATTTACCCACTTCGCTTGATAACCTTTCTTCGATTACAGTTTTGGTTGGCTTACTTTTCCACGATCGTTTTAAACGAGAAGGGTTGCCAGCCCGCAAGGAACCGGGTGGAACGAGAAGATAACTCAACGACTGTTTTTTTGATTCATACTGCGCCGAGAATATAGGTTTCTTCAAAAAAGGAATTTCTATTTCTCTAATTTCGCAATGAGAGGGCGCACCCATTTTTTCGCACTCGTTTTGGAAAATGCTATAAGTCACGCCGGGTTCGCGTAGAACGTTTCGAAACATAAAACGGTCTTTAGTTTTCAAAATGATTGGCTTCGTACCGGGCAAGTTACCGAACAAGGACTTAGCGGAAAAATGGTACAGACCTGATTTGTAATCGAAAGGAATTTCAACATCGTAAGTGATTCGAAAAGATGTTTTACCAACGATCGGGGAAGCAATCAGTGAATAAGTTCCGTTCAACGAAATTTTTGTGAGTAGCACAGATGTTTTTCCGCGGGATTTTCCCTTCTTATTTGGAACCCCATAAATATTGGACGCTTCTTCGGATTGTATTGTTTTCGCTTTTCTCCAAACACCACCTTCAAAACTTTTCAAATTGGTGATCACAGCAGTCGTAGGCAGGGAAAAAAGCAATTCGAGTTGTTGCTTCTTTCTCGAGTTATTTTGAAATGATCGTTCAACGCGGACCTTCGCTAACGTGTTTTTCAACTTCAAAAAAACACGATGATCGGTCTGTTCAAAAGGTGCATTAAGTTCATCAGCGAACACTTGAAAGGGAAAAAGACTGACGATGAAAATCAAGATAAATTTCATTATTTGTCCGATAAAAAAAGGGAATCAAGCGCAAGGTCGAATCAATAATTTTTTTCACATTTCACCATTCTATCATAAAAAAAAATCCTATGCGGAACATAGGATAAGAAATTTATAGCTATTTTGTTGGGCGACTACACGCTCTTCGGTCCTGCATTCTTCAACGAATCGCTTGCATAGTCGGCGTACTGGCTAAAGTGGTCAGTGAAAAGACCTACTAATTTTTTCGCCGTTTCATCGTAAGATGCGTCGTTGTTCCAAGTTCCTTTGGGTTGAAGAAGCTCAGAGGGAACGCCCGGACATGAAATCGGAACGCGAATACCAAAGTTGGTATCTTCAACAGTATCGATTCCTGCCAAAGTTCCGTCATTGATCGCATCGATAATCGCGCGGGTATATTTGAGACTAATACGTGACCCGGTGCCATAAGCACCACCGGTCCAACCTGTGTTAACGAGCCAAGCTTTCGCTCCGTGCTCTTTCATTTTTTCGGCCAACATTTCCGCGTACTTGGTAGGAGGCCAAACTAAAAATGCGGCACCAAAGCAAGCTGAGAATGTCGCTTCTGGTTCAGTAACGCCCATTTCGGTCCCTGCAACCTTCGCGGTGTACCCACTTATAAAGTGGTACATCGCCTGATCCGGGGAAAGTTGACTTACCGGGGGAAGAACGCCGAACGCATCACAGGTAAGAAAAATAATGTTTTTAGGATGCCCACCCATGCATGGAATTTTGGCGTTTTCGATATAATTAATCGGATACGATGTACGCGTGTTTTGGGTAATCGAAACGTCGGTATAATCTACAATACGCGTATTTTCGTCATAAACTACGTTCTCTAAAACCGACCCAAATTTTATCGCGTTAAAAATATCGGGTTCGTCTTCAGCCGAAAGATTGATTGCCTTCGCGTAACATCCTCCTTCGATATTAAATACCCCATCGGCTGACCAACAATGTTCATCATCACCGATGAGATGACGTTTAGGATCGGCTGAAAGCGTGGTCTTTCCTGTTCCTGATAAACCGAAAAAGATAGATACTTTGCCATCATCGCCTTCGTTCGCAGAACAATGCATCGAAAGAACATCTTTTTTGGGCATCATATAATGCATGAGAGTAAAGATTCCTTTCTTCATCTCACCGGCATATTCGGTACCCAAAATAACCATCTCGGCGCGTTCGAAACTTAAGGCGACCGATGATGACGATGTCATACCCTCTGTATAGGGATTCGCCGAAAACTTACCTGCATTATAAATCGTGAAATCAGGGTCGCCAAAATCTTTAAGCTCATCGGCGGTTGGACGAATGAGCATATTGTTCATAAAAAGGACATGATAAGCACGATCAGATATGATGCGAACCTTAATTCTGTATTTAGGGTCCCATCCGGCATAACCATCAAAAACATAAAGGCGTTCTTTGAGATTGAGGTAATCAATGGCACGTTGACGATTGCGCATGAAAACGCTTTCGCTAAGCTTCATATTTATCGGCCCCCACCAGATATCATCGGTGGAATCGGGATGGTCGACCACGCGCTTATCTTTAGGTGTACGACCCGTTTTGGCCCCCGAACGCGCGACCAAGGCTCCTGTGGAAGTAATTCCGGCTCCTGGTTCGTGAAGAATCGCCTCTTCGTAGAGCTTTGCGACCGATGCGTTACGGAGAACTGTCTCAACAGTGAGTTCATGCTTACTTAGAATCGTTGTCATGGAATAGTCCGGTGTACAGAAAATGGGACCCTACAAATGTTAGTAAGCGGGGGTCAAGACGCGCACGCAGATTTGCACTCTAAACCCCGAATTGTTCTAGGAAACTGCAGTTTCGATTCGACTCAAGAGCGTCTCCAATAGTTCATTTCCGATCGGAATCGATAATTTGCCGCCCAACGCGCTTTGAACGAAGAACGTGTCGATAGCCTGCTTGCCTTCGCTATCAATTTTTGAACTTACGATATCAATTTGAGCCTCAAAAAAACAGGTCGTTATAAGATGAAGGAGCCCGGCCTCATCGGGTGCCCGAATTTCGAAGACGCTAAATTCGTCACTCAGATCATTGGACCATGTTGCCTGAACAGGAACTTCAGGTGATTTAGCGCCGTCACTTTTAGAAGAACGCTGGCGTTGCTGTAAAAGTACTTGAACATCGGACGCCCCTGTAAGTACAGAGCCAAGATTCTCTATTGATTTTTGCAAACGTGAATCTGTCACAGGCCCGTACTGCGTGGCGCTTATCTTACTACCGATTCTAAAACTATCTATGGCGACATTGCGAGTCGTGGAGACGATGTTCGCCGAGAATATATTTACGCCCGACGCCGTTAATGCGCCGGCTATTTTCGAAAGTGTCCCCGGCGTATTTTTGCAAATAACAACGAGTTCGGTGGTTTGGGATTCCGAGTCGACATGAACGATGAATTGAGGTTCTCGTTTTTTTTGGAGTTCGTTGAGTGCTTTAAATTGTAAGGTCAAAGATTCAATTTTAGAATAGCGAATATGAGCTATTGGTAACGAACGCACGAAACGATTCACCTCGTTACGATTCCCCAATTCTTCGGTGAGTGCACTGGTTTTTTCGTGAATCATTTCTTTAAGAATCTCCCAGCGTTTTTGATAACCGTGAGTAAGCACTTGATGAACATTGGAATATAAACGTTCTAATAAGCGCGCAGTCCAATCGGTCATCGCATCCGGGTTTACGGTAGAGATGTCACAATAAGTGAGAACGATGAGAAGGTCCAAGTTTTCGGTACTGCGCACACACGACACGATGTCTCGCAGTACGCGTGGATCGTTGATATCCAAACGACGAGCCGCGTGACTAAGCGTAAGATGTTCAAGAATGAGAAAACGAAGAAGTTCGGTTTCTTCGACGCTAAATCCTAGACGGGGTCCGAATTCATCGGCCAGAATTGCGCCTTTAGCAGAATGCCCAAGACCATCTTCAGACGGTCTATTTTTACCAATATCGTGTGTTAACGCAGCGATTAGAAGTAGACGTTTCTGAGTGACCTTCGCAGCAATTTTTTTAATCCAAGGATGAACGTGAGCCGGAACATTATCGACCAAAAAAGCGCGCGCAAACTCAAGACAACGAATCGAATGCGCGTCGGTCGTATAGACATGATAAACGTCATGATGCACATGACAATACAAGGGTTTTAACTCGGGAATCAGACGCATCAATAACCCCATTTCTAATAGTCGCCGAGATGTCCGCCAAGAGGTAGTCGGGTCGAAAATCAAGCGCGAAAAACGCGCGTTTTTCGCGCGGTCTTTCTCATCCCAATCTTTCGTGAAAAACTCAATTTGGTGTTCTAGGAGAGGAGACAATAACGCGTTATTGGACGAAGCTTCCTCCAAAAGATCGAAGATACCCATATCGGTCAAACCTTCAGATAATGGGATCAGCGCTGCTTCCTCTTCTCGATATTTATCTCTTTCTACGTCTACTAAATAGGGTTGTTGTAAAGCTTGATGCGTACCATCTGACCAGGCCCTAAAGGATCGTTCGGTATACTTGCGAATCGTTCGCGCGCACGTGTAATGGCGCTTCATAAGTTCTTTGGGTGAAGCATATCCCAAGATCTCGGCAACTTTTTCTTGGAGGTCGAAACGTAATCGATCACGCTTTCCTTCCAGATGTAGCGCCCAACGAAGCTCTGCGGCTTTCGCGTAAGCATCTCGCAAATGTTCGAAATGTGCCTCCTCAAAATCACACAGCGGGTCTTTGCCAAATCGCACAGCAGATGCCCACCGCAATGATTGCAGATCTCGTAATCCTCCGGGGCCTCGTTTAACATCGGGCTCCAATAAGTAAATCGAACGTCCGGCCCGATCTCTGCGGTCTTCGAAACGTTTGATCAGCTCTTTAATAAAAGCGACGCCATGGTCTTTGGCACGTAGCTCATCTATTGCAACTTGTTGCTCCGGAATCGAAACCAACGCATTTGACGACAGCTCACGACTGTCCAAATACGACACTGCGACTTCAAACTCTTCGTTTATCGTCTTGCGAACTTGTGCGGGGGTTCGAACTGCGTGACCCACCTTCATCCGGGAGTCTCGCAAGACCATCAAAAATTGAGAAATACTTCGTTCACTTTCTTCGGGATAAGGGGTGTGAAAAACGATATCGATATCCGAATAGGGGAAGAGCTCTTTTCTTCCGTAACCACCTACAGCTATCAGGCGCGTTTCGCCGGCATTACCGTTAACAAGCTCCCAAAGTTGGAGTAGGTGTTCGTCTGTTAGTTTACTAAATTCAGCGAGTCGATGGACGTGAAAATCAGCGATCGGAATTTTGAAAAAATTCGCACGCATTTGGGTAAACTTTTCGATCCATTTTTGGTACATTGTTAGACTGTTTAACCTGGCAAGAAATGATAATGAAATTACCGCGTCTAAATTCGAATGTCGATATCGGTTCCGGTATTCTCAAACAAAAGCCTGAAGATTTCTTAGTTGAGGAAATCCCGACCTACCTCCCTTCTGGCGTAGGCGAACACCTCTATTTATGGATAGAAAAGCGAGACGTTTCGGCTCTTGAATTGGTCCGCAGGGTAGCGCGAATACTTGGCGTCAATCGAAATCAAATCGGAATGGCAGGAATGAAAGACCGTCAAGCGATTACCCGACAATGGATAAGCATACCGGCCAGTAAGAACGTGGATTTTGATGAAGACATATGTGGGGATTTAGACGAAAACATCAAAATACTCGCGCAGAAAAGGCATACCAACAAAATTAAAACCGGACACTTAAAAGGGAATAGGTTTACGATTCTCGTCCGCGAACCCACGGCTGGATTCTCGGATACTGCAAAGAGAGTAGACCTACTAAACGCGACGGGAATTCCAAATTTTTACGGTCTACAGCGATTTGGAATCGATAATCAGACACTTGAAATGGGTCGCCGTTTCATACTTCGCGAGGAATACATTAAGGAAAAACGGCTGAGACGATTCGCATTAAGTGCGGTCCAGAGCGCAATTTTTAACGCGGTGCTTCAAAAGCGAATGGAACAAAACTCATTGGGAGAAGCGCTTGTGGGTGATATTTTCGCTCAAGTAGAAGACGACGGCCCCAAACGGTGTAGCGTCGAGAATCTCGAAGAGAGTATTCGGCGAGTCAAAAGCAAAATGTGCGTACCCACCGGTCCAATGCCAGGGGTGAAGATGACTCGCGCAACGGGAGATGTCGGCGCGATGGAAGATGCCGCACTCGAAAAATTTGGACTACGGTGGGATGACTTTTTAGGACTAGAAAAAATAGCACGAGGTACACGGCGTCCATTGGTTTGTCGTCCATTATCGCCCATCTCTGTAAATAAAGTCAGTGAGGGGTTTCAATTCGTTTTTTCCCTTCCCTCGGGTAGCTACGCTACGGTAGCCTTGAGACAACTAATCGATTTAAGAGATGGTGAGTAACGCTATGACTAGCAACTGGAATGAAACCGAGTTTTTGGAAATCTCATCGATATGTGGTTTTGATATTTCGTCCGAGGACATCGAAGCCCTATCTAAACGCAAACTTATCTCAGCTTGGAGTGGAGGCGTTTTTGGACGTCCGCATTTATTCCTTCTCACCGTTTATTTCGACGCCATAACAGTACATCGGCACCCGTGGTCGGTGCGTAATTCGGAGACCACACTCCAAGACGTGAAACGATTAAACAGTGAAATTTCGCTACTAGACCCGAATATACCAAACGAAAATCGAAATCACGAAGTTGCTCAATCATGTCGTTTATTCTTGGACAAGATCGACCCTTTTGGGCCGATCACATCTGTCATTAATATGTTGGATTCGGAAACCTTGTACCGTTTTAAAAATTCTGGACGCTTAAGCTGCGAACTTAGCCTCTTACTTTCGGAGCTCGAAGCAAATACAAACCAAACGGATGCACCGTTCACTTTCACAGCAGCCGAACAAGATACCTTAGCACCTGAACGCGACACTTTGCCACCCGATGATGATGATACGTCTGGACCGGACCACGACACTTTGCCGCCTATCGTTGAAAAGCGAACAACAGAAGACGCACCGGCATTGGTTTTTGATACTCCGGCTCCAACGATGATACAAGCTACCCTCGAACCGCCCACCGAAATTGAGGTTAAAGAGCCGACAGAAGTTCTAGAAGAACAAGAGAAAGTTCTCGAAGCACCAGAGAACACGATACCTAAGTCTCTTGTAGTGGAAGGCCCTGACGCAATAGACGGAGATACCACCATTCCAGTCTCGCTCGACTATCCGATTTCGGTAGACGAATCTGCGGAAATGATTCTGACGGATATGGTCGAAGATTCAAAAGCAAAAGCCGTCGGGATAGAAGAGTCTTCGGTCGATATTAGTTCTAGATCGGACGAAGAGAACCCCTTTATTCACAACGAAAAAACGAATGCACTGATTAATCGTTTAAAACTTACAAGCACCGAAAATCAAAAAGATATAGAAAAACAGATTCAGTCACTCAACGCAAAACGCGAAGGTCTGATCGCAAACCAAGATTGGCTGGGTTTAGCCGATTTATATGAAGAAAAAATCGACCTATTTGAAGGGGCAGCCGAACGGCAAGAAGTGCTCTTAACATTGGCTACTCTTCATGAATTAAAGCTAAAAAATCCTCGCCGTGCGGTCACCTTTTTTCAGCTCTGCATAGAAAACGGTACACAGGCGGGTCTCCAGAAAGCGTATGAAGGAATGCAACGGGTCGGATCGCGTCCAGATTTGAAAGCGTTTTGTTCTGCTTGGTTGCAAGCGCGTTCAAACAACAACGTTAACGATTTTGAAATGCCACACCTTCAACTTTCCAATTCGAATTTTTTACGTGAGTGCGGGAAACCGCATCGCGCATTTTTAAGTTATGCAGCCTATTTGACCCGAGACCCGGAAAAAAACGTCGATGAACACTCGTTGAAAAATTTGGAAAAATTTGCTGAGAAAATCGAAGATTCAGAACTGGAATCTTTTTACACCGATATTTTAGATTTTGAAAACGAGAGCTTAGACTACTCAAGCACCCGCTCGCTGATCGCAAAACGTGCAGGTCTCTTTTACACGGCTCGCGATCCCATGTTAGCCGTAAAATATTTGAGAGTTACCCTCGATAAAAATCCGAACGACGAAGAATCCTATCTTGCGATCAGCCACATCTACCAAGAAGAGGGAAACTGGCCAGACCTCATACACCTTGCCTCTAAACGATATAAACACCTAAAGGGACAAGATCGCATTCGGGCAGCCGTAGAGCTTGAACAGTTCATAGCCGAAGACCTTTCCGATAAAAATGCTTTAGAACGTTATTATGAGTGGGCAAAACTCGATCCCGACTCTTGGGCTATTGAAGGTTTGATTGCTGCGATGGGAAAAAACGATCGACTCGTAGAGGGTTATCCGCTTTTAAAAAACCTTGTTGCTAACGTTAAAGATATCGAAAAACAGGAAAAGATTTATTTGAGTCTCGCCCAAATTGCCTTGAATCAATTCGAATTACCCGAAGATGCTATTTCACATTATCAAGCAGGGCTTGCACTGACCGAGGCTAAAAGCACCCGAAAGGCAAAGCTTTTAGAGGGGTTAGCCTTGCTGCAAATCAAAGCGGCTAAATGGGAACCCGCGATTGATACATTGGAAAAGCTCACGATCGAACCTATTTTGGCACCTGAACACCGACTGGAATGGCTAAAAAAAGCGGCACTTATCGCTGAACAAGCCGGTAGCACTTCAAAATTCCAACTTTTTAAAAGTAGAATCCTGGAACTGGAATCTCAATAGAGAAGGTTGACGTCACGTCCAGTCCCTATACTCTGTGGTTAGATTTTATCGAACACAATTGATTCCGGACTTAAACATTGAAAGCATGTCAAAATTGTAACGCTCGCAGTAAAGATGATGCCGTCAAATGCGTACATTGCGGTTCTTCTTTTGAAGAAGCCAAAAAAGACTTAAGAGTCGAACAAAACGCAGCTAAACAAACTCTTTTTGGAATCCCAGCCAAAAAATTAGAGAGTTTAAGAACTCCGGGTCAAAATCCAATTGATGAATCGAAGAAGACCATGGCCGGATTTAACGTCGCTGGATTATTTGGCGACTCGGATGAGAAGGCCGCGCCGCCGCAACGCGTTAAGATCCACGACGATGAGGACGATGATCCAAAAAGTGTAGAGTTACTTAGCCCCCAAAAGAGCTTTGGTGGAGGACTTAATATTTCTTCACTTTTTGATGACGATGAACCCGTCACAGGTCCACCGGAATTAACTGCTCAACGAGCTGCCAAATTTGGAACGACCCCCGATGCTATTCCTACGGCAGCCGACACGAAGTCCGCGAAAAATCCTGCAGCAGAATCCGTCGAGCCGCAGACTCTATTCTCATTTCCCGCTAGCGAAGAAGACTCGGCTGCAAACCCTGAAAACAGCCGCAAAGCGCCGGCTAAAATCGAGTCCCCATCTCCAAAAACAGATACGCCAGCGGGAGGGTTGGCTAAAGCTATCGTAGAAAAGGCTGAACCTAAAGTCTCACTTGGCTCCCTACTTCCCAAAGTTACACCGAAAGAGAAAGAAAAGAGCGTCGAGGTGGCTAAACCTGCGGCCGAACCAGCTATCGAAGCTAAAACAGCCGATGTCGAGAATCAATTCTCTAGAAACGAGAAATCTGGAACGTCTGGAATCATACGTAAATCCAAATCCAACGCCTCGAAACGCGATTTAAAACGAAAATCCAGTGTCGCTGGCGCATACGCATACGGAAAAGAAGAAGTAAGTTCCGACGAAGCTCCAAAAATCAATGAGAAGAAAGCTCAAACCCCGGTTCAACCGGAATCGAAAGCTCAACCCGTTTCCAAGGTAGCTAAAACGAAGCCGGACGCCCAACAACAACAACAACAACAACCCACGAAGGTTGAACCGCTAGAACCTCCACCGACGAGCGAACCTGAGAAGCAGCCTCCAATCAAAACCGCTCCCCCCGAAGAAGCTGTCGCTCAACTCCCGGCGCCGTCCGAGTTGGACCCGCCTGCAGAGGAGACCTACAGCGCTTCAGTCAACAGAATTCAAACGATCTTTGTAATTGGATGTTCCGTAATCGTCCTTTTCACGATGTTAGGATTTTTCGCCAAGAGTCAAACTTCAGCCATTCAGATTGCCTCAATCGCTTTGTCGGCACTCATTGCCTTGGGTTCCTTGTACGTACTATTTACTTCGAAGGACAACGTTCTAAAGGGAGCCGTTTGGAGTATCTCAGCGCTTGTCCTCTTCATAATTGGTGGGGTCGGGGCTGTTTTGGGTACCCCATTAGCGTTACTCTTCCTTTTTGCTGGAGGACTATTACTTCTCTCGGCACTATTTCCAAAAATCGCTTCGTTAATTTAAGTGGCTCTTTTCGTCCATAAGTATGGAGGGTCTTCACTCAGCGATATTGACAAGATTCGTCGTGTCGCAGAGCGGATCGTAAAAGAAAAAGCAGGCGGAAAAGACCTTGTCATCGTAGTTTCGGCCATGGGCGATACGACGGACACTCTTTTAGACATGGCCAATCAAATGAGCGATTCCCCACCGCGACGGGAATTAGATATGCTCCTTTCGGTCGGCGAACGGATTTCGATGGCGCTACTGTCAATGGCAATATCGGAGGCGGGATTCCAAGCCATTAGCCTCACCGGATCCCAATGCGGAATCATCACAACCGACAGCCACTCCAATGCCCGCGTCGTCGATGTTCGTCCCTTTCGCGTCCAAGACGAACTCGAAAAAGGCAAAATCGTTATAGTCGCTGGATACCAAGGCACATCGTATCGACGAGAGGTGACCACTCTCGGACGCGGTGGGAGTGATACAACAGCTGTTGCACTAGCTGCTGCTTTGGGCGCTCAAGCTTGCGAAATTTATTCGGATGTAGACGGTATTTACTCTGCAGATCCTCGAATCATTGTCGACGCCGAACGTCTAGAATCGGTTTCCTACGAGGAAATGCTGGAACTTTCAAAATCGGGCGCTCGTGTGTTGAATGAACACGCAGTTGCATTTGCCCAAAAAAAAGGCATCGCACTCTACGCGAAAAAAACGAATCTTTTAGATAGTGTCGGAACGATTATTCGCCCCGATGGTGCCCAAGACCGTGTTCGAGCCATAGAGGAAGGGTGCAAAGTAGCCGGTGTATCTCATATTTCAGAGGGGTTCTTTATCCGTGGGGCCTTCACTGACATTTTAGACGATATGGCGCTCGCATTTCTCACCTACAACCCAAAAGAATCGGAAGCGTTTTTAAGCCTTGAGGACGTTCACGATCGAGCCGAACTTGAGGCCCGACTCACTTCAGCCGGGGTTCATTTTGAACGGTCCGGCTTGGTGAGTGTCGTCGGCCAAAATATCGGAAAATCTCCTAAGTGGATTCGACTCGGTACAGACAAAATAGAGACGTCAGTCCTATCCTTTTTTGCCGGAACAAATCGATTGTCGTGGGTAATAAAAAGCGCCGAGGTAAAATCCTCGACGCAATGTTTACATGATTTTTTCGTAAAAAATTCCGGTCTAGACCAGAATCGCTGAAAGAATATAGTACAAAATAATGGTCAATCCAGCCGTGAAGGGAATGGTATAAATCCACGATTTGGCGATAGTCCATATAATACCAAGATTGAGCGCGTTAATACCCCGCGCAAATCCAACACCAATAACAGCACCAACAATCGTATGCGTTGTCGAAAGGGGAATTCCCATCTTGGTTCCGATTAGAATTGTAGTCGCGGCGCCGAATTCGGCTGCAAAACCGCGACTGGGAGTAATCTCGGTAATCTTGGTTCCAATGGTCTCAATAACCTTATAGCCATAGGTCGCAAGCCCTACGACAATTCCCACCCCGCCCAGCAATAGAACCCAAAAGGGTACGGGAACTTTGGCCGAAATAACTCCGTGTTCAAGCGTGTTGACTACCGCTGCCAACGGTCCAATTGAGTTTGCGACGTCGTTTGAACCGTGTGCGAAGGCGACAAAGCACGCTGTAATAATCTGGAGGTAACGGAAGACTTTTTCTATTTTTCGACTTTTTTCGGAACTATCATCGTTGTCCAAAATCGTTACGCGTCGAACCAAAACGGCGACCACCAATGAACACAATATGCCAAAAATTGCGGCGATGATTACCATTTCTGTCGAGCCGACTCCATACTGGGCCAAGAGCTCTTTGGAGTGCTTCAATCCTTTTGTGAATAACAAACCTGCCAAAATAGCAAAGACGGGAAAGGAAAATATCGGAGCCCAAATTCGAATTCCGCGATTGGGATTTTTGGCTTCCATAATAAACCTTCGAACCGCGGTAAAAACAAAGAAGGAAATAATGGCTCCGATGATTGGGCTTGTTCCCCAGCTCGCGACGATTTTTGCTAACTTGACCCATTCAACATTATTCACACCTACCGATACGCATCCAAATCCGGTAATAGAACCCACGATTGAGTGTGTTGTTGAAACCGGCCATCCCAAATAGGCAGCGATATGTATCCAAAGTGCTGCGGCGATGAGAGCCGCTATCATTCCGCAAACAAAATAATCGGCGCCGTTTCCCGCGGGGAATAACGATAGATCAGAAAATAATGCGGGATCAATAATCCCCTTTCGCATGGTGTTCGTTACATCAGCGCCGGCAATGAGTGCCCCACCAAATTCGAATACCGCAGCGATGATAACCGCTTCTTTAAACGTAACGGCTCCGGACCCAACGCTTGTACCTAACGCATTTGCCGCGTCATTTGCGCCAATACTCCAGGCCATATAAAAGCCGAAAGCAAGCGCGATATATAATGCTATTTCCATCGAAAACTCCTACGATGCGAAAAAGAGACGTAAGCGATTACCCATTCTCTCTGCATGATTAGCCATATCGCCAACTTTATTAAAAATTTTATTCCAGATGAAAAGACTGCCAAACTTGATGTCATCTTCCATTGCAAACAACTTTCTCGCGAGGTCGTCCTGCACAATATCTGCCTCGTGCTCTAAACGGCCTAATTCGTCGATCATATGAATAATCTTGTCGGCTTCTTTACCCGCAAAACCAGATTTTGCTGCAATATCCATCGCATGGACGATTTCGACCGCTTTTTCAACAGTCGCAGTCACGCGACGAACGAGACTCTTCAACGGACCGATGAGGTCTTCGTGGGGTTCCATTTTTCGAAGGGTGAAAAGAATTCCGACATCCTCTGCACAATCGGCTATGGCATCTAAGGAGGAGAGGACGTCCAATAAATCGCGTCGATCCACCGGTAGGAAAAGAGATTTTGGTAATCCATCTCGAACACGTGTTTTTACGACATCAGCTTCATGTTCCAAATGGCTAATTTTTTCGGCAAGCTCGATCACAAGATCGTAATCATCGTCAAAAAACGCTTCGAAAAGAATCGGTACCTCGTCGGTGCAAACTTTTACTCGGTCTGCTAATTCTTTCATAGCTGCAAAAGGACTTTCGGCAAAAAGTCCCAGTATGGATCTACCTATCATAAATCTTCCATTGAAATAATCTTTAAACGCGGCGAACCTATCTCGACTCTTCAAAATTTCAATGGCTGAACCCAATGATCATCAAAAACGAATCAAATCGTCACACAATTGTCATAATTGCAATTCTTCTAAATCTCTTCGCACTAACGGGCACGCTTTCCGGTCAGGAAATAGAAGATGGTGAAGCTGCGGTCGGTAAATCCGTCGTCGCGGCCGATCATCCAATCGCGTCCAAAATAGGCGTAGAGATTCTTAAAAAAGGTGGAAATGCGATCGATGCAGGGGTGGCAACATTATTTGCACTGGGTGTCCTAAATCCATTCGCATCAGGAATCGGCGGGGGCGGATTTTGCCTCGTCAAAAATAAGAATGAAGACGTGAAAGTGCTAGATTTTCGAGAACGAGCACCATCAGCAGCGACGTCCGATATGTATATCGTAAACGGAAAAGCAGAAATAGATTTAACAACATATGGTGGACTCAGCGTCGCAGTCCCCGGTGAAGTCGCAGGGCTTTTCGAACTCCACAAAAAATACGGAGCATTAAAATGGGCCGAAGTTGTAGCTCCAGCGCAAAAACTAGCGTCACAAGGCTTTACGGTGGGTGAGCTTTTACCAAAGCGACTAAAGCGCAAAGAAAAAAAATTGAACGGGCGGTCACTTGCCAAGCATTTCAAAAAAGGAAAACGATGGGTTAAGAAAGGTGATCGCTTTAAACGTCCTGCTCTAGGCAAGCTTTTGAAAAAAATTGCAAAAGAGGGGCCATCCGCGTTTTATGAGGGCGACGTCGCCAAAGCCATATCCACCGAAGTTAAAAAACAAGCTGGAATCATTAGCGAAGCGGACTTGGCAAACTACAAAACGACCTGGCGGCAGCCATTGGAAGGAAGCTATCGGGGTTTTAAAGTTCACACGATGCCGCCTCCATCTTCGGGTGGAACCACACTTCTCGAAACGTTAAACCTTATGGAAAGTATGGACTATCGAACAATGGGCGATAATCCTGAAACGATGCATCGAACAGTGGAATCCTTAAAACACGCTTTTGCTGATCGAGCGCATTGGCTAGGCGACACAGACTTCGTGAACGTACCTACTCAATCACTGATAAAAAAATCTTATGCTAAGACGAAAAAATTGTCTCCATGGAAAGTTTTAGAACTCGAAGCGTACGGTCAAACCGCGCCCTTACCTGACGATGAGGGAACGTCGCACGTGTCAATCGCTGCGAAAGATTCTGCCTTGGCGTGTACGTCCACAATTAACACAAGTTTCGGATCTTTGGTCTACGTCCAAAAGTACGGCATCATTTTGAACAACGAGATGGGAGATTTTACGGCACAGCCTGGTGTTGCCAACAATTATGGATTAATGGGTACGGCACAAAATGCGATTGCGCCTGGTAAACGACCACTTAGCTCAATGTCACCTACGTTGATAACGGCGCCTTGTTCGGTAAAAAATTTAAGTGAAACAGTTCCGGACAAGAATGAGAATTGCACCCACACGATGGCCGTTGTTGGCGCAAGTGGAGGTCCTTGGATAATTACCGGGACTTTGCTTACTCTGCATCGATCGATCGACTTCGGGTGGTCACCGGTAAAAGCTGTTTTCGCACCGCGTTTTCACCACCAATGGATTCCAGAAGTTTTATCTTTGGAAGGAGAATTCGGAGAGGCGTGGGAAAAACGCTTAGAGAAAAAAGGGCACAAACTCCGTAAGCGTCCCACGTTCTTTAACGCCGTTCAATTTATCGCACGTGACGCAGATAACTGGGCCGGTGTCAGCGACAAGCGAAAATTTGGAAAAGCGATGGCAATCGATTAAAAAATGGCTAACGGTTTTCGCTCCGCAACCACATCCCATTCGGTATTTTGAACGCGATTTTATGAATTTTGCATCGCAGTAACGATTCTACTTACAGCCCACAACCCGAATGCAACCAAAAATTGAGCTACAAATACGCCTCCAACAAAACCAAAAATTTTTAATTCAACCAAATGGTCAAAACTCTGCGCCCCGGACATCGCCGAGGCAAAACCTAAGCCATGAACAATCCCCAAAACACCAACCACAATACCTTCACAAAACAGGGAGGGACGGACTCGAATTAAATTCGGAATTGAGACGACCAACAAAGATAATAAAATAACCGATTCTACGATAAACTCCGATACGACCGACCACAAAGGAAAAGAGAGCCAGCCCAAACTTATCGCCGAAAAAGCGCCTGCATAAGCACATGTAAAGCATAACCCCACAATGGCCCAACGTTTAAAAGTGATCGATGCGATGAGCAGAAGTACAAAAAAGAGAAGATGGTCCCATCCGAGAATAAAGTGTTCAAAACCACTGCTAAAAGAACTTAGAGCAACATATTTTGAATCTGCGAAAAAGACGTATTCAGGACGAGACATCGAGATTGTACCCAACTCGGAGCGCAGAATCTTCTCGCCCTCGCTAACTGTCGTTTTAAATTTTATCGAATCCTTAGCACTCGCCCATATTTTCGAACGTAGAAAAAGAGAATCTGGAGGAGCCTCGAATTGGGCAACAATCATGATCGTTAAATCTGTGTTCGTTTGTCGATTATGACCGTGGATTTCAGTTTCAATTTGACCACTTTCGGGCAAATTAAGAAGAATCTTTTCGAAGGTAGCTCGACTTTTTTGAGTCCCAATGAACAGTCCTTCTCGGATTTGCTCTCGAATCTGATCCCCGTTTATCTTTAATTCATCGGCGTTCAATAAGCCGGCTCCACGTGTCTCCTTTAAGTCAAAGGAAGCCGCAGAAACAGAAATGATGATGTAGGCTTTTTTGCCCGTTATATTGATCGTGCCGTGACCGGTCGGCATCAAGTGCGCGAATGCAGTTACTGGCGAAAACGACAATAAGAGCCATGCCCCAAAAGCTAATACCGTATGACTTAGGAAAGGACTTTTCAACACAGGTTTATGGACGAGGTCCCGGTCCACCACCTCCGGCGCTTTCGCCTTTCACGCATCGTTGTACGAAAGGATAAGTGTTAGTTATATAGTAATGATAAATACCATTTGGAAATTCTGGGGTAACTGCGAACCGCCCATTGCACTCATCCAGATCTCCGCTGCCGTCAGCGTACTGCCAATCCTGAATGAAGTGGCCAAGCGGGAAATCTGCAACGTCTGGTCTTCCAGCACCGGGTGAATCAACGGTCTTATAACTACTCTTCATCTCTACAACAGATGACGAGAGGTCAGTCACATCGCTATGACCGTAAACCGAGTAAATCGGAAAGCCGTCAGTCGCCCACCCTACCAGGGTCATCGAAGATGCTGCGTTATTATTGAGTTGAGAAACCAATCCTACTGGATTTCCGTGGTAGTGATATGCGCCAGTCGGTTGAACGTGGGCATCATTTTCATCAACACCAAAGCCGAACTTCCAAGGGCTGACGTTTCCCGGCGTGGCGACCATTCTCCAACTATCGCTTCCCATCGCGTAGTTGCAGTCAGTATCAACTGTTGCGGCGTCCGGACACGTCCCGGCAGTACCCGGATCAAACTTAACACCGTTCAACGCAAATCCCGGCTCTTTTACTTCCGTAATCTTGCCTGTATCTGCGGGCGTTGTCGTGAAGGTAAACGAAACGGTTTGGGCGCTGAGTTTTGAGGCGAACTCCCCGCCTGCAACACCGTGATTTGGAACCCCGTTTCCAGTCAACGTTCTCTCGCCATTCCCGCAAGCCCATGCGAAATTATATTCTAATGTTTCGTCAATATCGCTTAGGGCCGTTCCTGGACGCCCCGATTTATAAACGAATTGTTGATTACCGCTTGCGCTTAAATCACACAAAATATTAGCAGTAGATTTGGTTCCAGACACAGACATATCATTATCAGTGTCCGGAAGCAGGTCGGTATCAGTTTTATCGGTCCCTTGATCCTCGATCTGAGAACTATCCACACCCGCGTCGAGATCGGGCGTATCATATACATTGTCGTCGCAAGCAACCATGAGACAACAGCTAAAGAACATCAAAATTATAGAGGGTTTCATCATCTTCCTAGAAGTAAATTATTGAAATAGAACATACCAGGATTTTGGATCGAGTCGAACGCAAAGCGGTATACGAAACATTTTGAAACAATGTTCAAAACGCTGCTTATTCGTGCGCGAAAATATAAAAGAAAAAACATCAGTGCCCCTAGTCTTCGAGCACGATTATTTTTTCGATTCGATCTAAATTGGGGTAGCGCTCGAGTGCAAAGCTATTACCCATCGACCCGAATTCTAACTGAAAGCCAGGGGAATTTTCGCCCACCTAAATCTGAGGAAGTTAGTAACGTCGCACTTACTAATCACCTCTCTTACAAAATTCAACCGAGTCTGAGATTAATCGTTTCAGCGAAATTTTTGGATAAAATAAGCTTATAATATAAGGCGTTGCCAATCTTTCAGCAGATCTTTATAGTCCGCGGTTCAACTCTTATTCTGGCCAAATATGTCCGAAAATAATCCTAGTTCGATCGATGATAATTTCTCTGATTATAAGCCCTTATTCACGAATGCATCCGCGCTTGTGGAAGCGAATCGTTGTCTTTTTTGCTACGACGCGCCCTGCACTATTGCCTGCCCAACTGATATTGATGTGCCGAAATTTATTAAGAAAATTTCGAGCGGAAATCTAAGAGGATCTGCTAAAACGATTCTGGATGCTAATATCCTCGGCGCCAGTTGCGCGAGAATTTGTCCAACAGAAGAACTCTGCGAAGGCGCTTGTGTTTTAAACGATCTACATGAGACACCCATAAAAATTGGTAGCCTTCAGCGTTACGCAACAGAAAGCGTCGTCATCGAAAATACCAGCAAATTGCTTTTTCAAAAAGCACCTTCCAACGGGAAGAAAATAGCACTCGTGGGTTCTGGTCCGGCTAGTTTAGGATGCGCTGCAGACCTTGCGAAAATGGGTTACGAATGTGTCTGTTTTGACAAGAATGAAAAAGCGGGCGGTCTCAATACCTATGCCATCGCCGATTATAAACTCAGTTATGAGACTGCGCTGAAAGAACTTGAATGGATCGACCAGTTAGGGATAGAAATTAAAACGAACACAACCGTCGGGAAAGATGTCAGCATGGAAACCTTGCTAACCGATTACGATGCAGTATTCCTCGGTATCGGACTCGGTGGTGTCGGCCCAATAGGTATACCGGGCGAAGAACTGGACGGCGTTATGGACTGTTTAGATTTCATTCGCGATCTAAAAACCCACCCCAAAGAAGACCTTTCACTAAAAGGTAAAAGTGTTGCCGTTTTAGGTGGTGGTAATACCGCGATCGACGCTGTTACCCAAGCATGTCGTTTGGAAGCGGACAACGTCTATCTTGTTTATCGTAGAACACGCTCGAAAATGGGCGCATACGAACATGAACAAGAATTAGCACTCAAGGATGGTGGGGTTTTCGTTCTCGAAAAACAGCCCGTAGAAATAAAAGGTGAAGGGAAAGTTTCTGAGTTAATTTGCGCAAAAACGAAATCAGAAAATGGGAAACTCATCATAACGGACGAATTATCGTCGCTAAAAGTCGACCTCGTCTTACGCGCAACCGGACAGGCTAAACATACAAGCTTTTTGGAAAGCGTAGGTATCGAACTCACCAAATGGAACACGCCGGTAGTCGATGGGAATCAACGCACGTCTCATGAAAAGATTTGGTCGGGCGGCGATTGTGTAAGTGGCGGCCAAGAAGTCGTCAATGCGGTGGCAGAAGGAAAACTTGCCGCAAAAAGTATCCATTCAACCCTAAGTGGAGGTCAGTAAGATGGCAGATTTAACAACGAATACCGCCGGTATTGTTTCACCTAACCCCTTCTGGCTTGCGTCAGCACCGCCTACAAATACGGGCGACCAAGTCGCGCGCGCATTTGATGCGGGATGGGGCGGCGCGGTTTGGAAAACGCTCGGTCAACCGATTGTAAACGTTTGGTCGCGTTACGCTTCAATGGATATCAACGGCGTGAAGATGATGGGACTCAACAATATAGAACTCATCACCGACCGATCCTTAGACGTTAATTTTAAAGAGATCTACGAAGTTAAAAAGCACTATCCCAACAACGCAGTTATCGTCAGTTTGATGGTTGGAAGTCGTGAAGAATTTCACGAACTTGTAAAGCGTTCTGAAGATGCGGGTGCGGACGGGCTGGAACTGAATTTTGGATGTCCTCATGGTATGTCCGAACGCGGTCTTGGCGCGGCAGTCGGCCAAGTCCCGGAATACGTTCAACAGATGACCGAATGGGTAAAGGAAGTTTCAAACATTCCCGTCCTCGTTAAACTCACGCCTAACGTTACCGATATTCGTTACCCCGCCCGAGCCGCTCAAGCTGGCGGTGCTGATGGTATCGCTCTTATTAATACGATAAATAGCTTGATGTCGGTTAACTTGGACACCTTTGCACCCAATCCTAATGTTGATGGTTTATCATCACACGGCGGTTACTGTGGTCCAGCCGTGAAACCCATCGCGCTCAACATGCTTTCTCAGATTACATCGGACCCACAAACTGCTCAGATTCCAATTAGCGGGATTGGCGGTGTTTCGAATTGGCAAGATGCGGCAGAGTTTATTCTTCTGGGTGCGCATTCGGTACAAGTCTGTACCGCGGTAATGCATTACGGCTTCCGTATTGTTGAGGACATGATCGACGGTCTTTCAAATTACCTCGACGAAAAAGCAATGACCTTGGACCAATTGCGCGGACAAAGCGTTGAGCGTATAAAAAATTGGCAAGAACTCGATCTCAACTACGTTATCAACGCGAGCATCGATCAGGAAAAATGCATTGGTTGTGGGATCTGTTACATCGCTTGCGAAGACGGCGCCCACCAAGCGATCTTTGCAAATCCGATGGACAACGGTCGAACGCACGTCGAAATCAACGAAGCCGCATGTGTGGGTTGCAACCTTTGTAGTTTAGTGTGTCCAGTTGAAGATTGCATCACCATGGTTGAAATCCCAAACGAGTTCGATGCCTGCAGTTGGGATGACTATACGACTCGTAACGGAAAACTTGCGCCTCGTGCCGAACACGAGTGGCGCCCGATTGTCGGTCCACCCAAGAGTGATATATAGTAACAATACTTACCATTTAATATTCGATTCTTATTAAGGAAAAACAATGACAAACCTAGTAAAGTGCGGACTCATACAGTGCGCAAACCCAATTAACGACGAATCCGTGCCTGTCGCCGATATTTTGAAAGCGGGCTTGGAAGCTCATATACCCTTCATCGAAGAAGCCGGTGAGAAAGGTGTGCAAATTCTATGCTTGCAAGAAATTTTTCACGGACCCTATTTTTGCCCAAGCCAGGACGTACGTTGGTACGAGGCCGCTGAGTCGGTCCCTGGTCCAATGACCGATCTCATGAGTGGTTATGCCAAAAAATATAATATGGTCATCGTCGTCCCCGTCTACGAAAAAGATATGCGTGGCGTTTACTACAATACTGCCGCTGTGATCGACGCTGACGGAACTTACTTGGGTAAATACAGAAAGCATCACATCCCGCAATGTGGACCTGGATTCTACGAAAAATTCTACTTCAAACCTGGTGATGGCGGATTCCCGGTTTTTGAAACCAAATACGCTAAAGTGGGCGTCTATATTTGCTACGACCGTCATTTCCCAGAAGGGGCGCGTGCGTTGGGTCTCAATGGAGCGGAAATCGTATTTAATCCAAGTGCGACAGTTGCAGGCTTAAGTCAATATCTTTGGAAGCTTGAACAACCCGCACACGCGGTTGCAAACGGCTACTTCATCGGAGCCATTAATCGTGTAGGTACCGAGGCGCCCTGGAATATCGGTAAGTTCTACGGAACAAGCTATTTCGCTTCGCCCAAAGGCGAGTTTCTCGCAGAAGGTTCTGAAGATAATAGCGAGCTGGTAATTGCTGATTTAGATTTAGATCAAATTGACGAAGTACGAAATGTTTGGCAGTTCTTTCGCGACCGTCGCCCGGAAGCATATGACAATCTCGTTGAATTCTGATTTCTCAACCCATTTCGCGTTTCAAAAAAGACGGCTCTTGCTGTCTTTTTTATTTATTATCGGTCTCGTTTCGTGCTCGGATCCAGACTCGGGCGACAACCGTTCCATAGTATTTGAACGCTGTGATGGGAACAAGGTCTCGATTGAGTTGGGAACTTCAATCCCCATAGGGTCGAACGCGAATCGTCTTTTCCCTTTAGATGAAAAGTCGACCTTAGTTGTTGAAAGTGGAGAGAATACGGTTTCGAAGCTCGCAAATGGAACGCTTCTGCCCTTTCTTGATGTCGGCGAAAATCGTAGCCCCTGGTCCGTCTGGGGCGATGAAAACGCATTCTACGTTACCAATTATGCTTCCGATTCTATTTCAGTTTTCGATGGAAATGGAAACTTTATCGAAGAATGGACAGAGGGGTTTTCCTCGCCGAGCAGCATCATAGGTGACGACGATTATGTTTACGTTTCAAACGTTGCGTTCGACGGCACAGCTTTCCAAATGGGATTTACAAATGTTTACGACCGAGGCTCGAAAGCCTTAGTTCGCACGTTGGAAAGTTCGGCGCTGAATCCTTTGTTCTTATCCATCCTTTCCCATCAGGGTGTCAGATATCTCGGTGTCGTGAATGCTGGAAGTTTCGAATTCACGAAAAAGGGGACGACGTTAGGAAGTGCCGCCTCATTTGACCTCTGGGAAATGAGTGAATTAGAACATTTATCGGCTGCGTCCATCACCACACTACTTCCGCTAGACATTGATAGGAAGATCGGATCACCGGGTCGCCCTATCCAGATCGACGAGGCTGTATTTTTCACAAGCGCGACCGAACCGGTTCTTTTCGAATATAGTTTATCGGAAAAAGAATGGATTCGAGGCGTGGAGAACCCCATACGTCTACGTTCGCCACTTCCTGACGCTCTTCATTTTTCAACACTTTGGGAGGGATTGATCTTGATCACTGCTTTCAACGAAGATGCAATGTATCTATTCGACCCAGAATGTGAAAAAGTGTCCGCGGCTATATCGCTGGATGACAACGTCGACTACCTTGCAGGACCGCACGATATTACGGTATCGAGTGCTGGGCAGGGAAACCTTATTCTTAGCCTAGCTAATTTAGTAAAACCATTTACGATCGAGTATATAAAATGACTGATTCTAAAGACTTCAACGAACCCAAAATCGCCATCAATCGCGTCTACACCCGAACCGGAGACAAGGGTGCAACTCGTCTAGTCGGTGGGCAGAGTGTGTCAAAAACGACTCTGCGAATCGAGACCTATGGTACCGTGGATGAACTTAACTCGTTTGTCGGAAAAGCTAGAAATACGATCGAATTAAGCCATTCGGACGTCCTTTCGACTTTGGGTATGACTCTATTACGAATCCAACATGAACTCTTTAATTTGGGATCGATCTTGGCAACGCTGACCGAAGATCAAGTTCCACAAATGCCGCGTGTACGCCAAAAAGAAATCGATGCACTCGAAGCTTCTATTGATCTTTGTAACGAAGAGCTACCGCCTTTACGTTCTTTTGTTCTACCAGGCGCAACCGCAATCGATGCCGAGCTACACATGTGCCGGACCATCTGCCGACGCGCTGAACGACTGTGTGTTGCTTTAGCGGAAGTGGAAGAAATTGACGCGTTTTGCTTGGCTTATCTTAACCGATTAAGCGACGCATTTTTCGTTTGGAGCCGTTTTGCTTGCGTGAAAACGGGAAGCGATGAGACGCTGTGGGAACCCAATCAAGGATAGAAAAGATCGCGAGCGCGGTCATTTGGCCTTAGCGACGACTTCAAAATCAGTGATTTGGAGATTCTTTCCAGGTTTAAAATGAACTTTTTTCTGATTGGATTCAATCGACTTAAGCGCCTTTTTCTCAGTGGTTCGGATAAAGTCAACCACGTCGGGTCTCGCTTTAACATGGAGATTCTTCTTGGAGCCGAAAGCTACTTCGCGTTTTAGCTTTCTCATTATTTCGTAGGCAACCGTTTCTTTAGTCTTCACATAACCAATCGTTTCGCAGGTTGGGCATGGTTCACATAAAAACTGCTGCAAAGATTCGCGTGTTCTCTTACGTGTCATCTCTACAAGTCCGAATTCAGAAATAGATGCGATATTGGAGGGTACGCGGTCTGAATCAAAAGCCTCTCTTAAACGTTTTAGAACCTTTTCTCGGTGACGCGGGTTTTCCATATCAATGAAATCAACAATAATAAGGCCTCCAATATTTCTCAATCGGACTTGGTAGGCGACTTCATCAGCGGCTTCTAAATTGGTTTGTAGAATTGTCTCACGCACCGATGAATTACCGCGCCCAATATTGCCACCAGTATTCACGTCAATAGCGGTCAGCGCTTCGCTGCGATCGATTACAATCGATCCACCTGAGGATAAATCCACTTCTCGATCAAGCGAACGTTCAATTTCCGGTTCGACGCCATAGGCATCAAAAATCGGCTCTTCGGAATCATAAAGTTCAACCTCCCCTTCAAAAGCAGGTAAATACTTCTCGATAAATGCATTAACCTCGTCGAAGCCTGCTTTTGAATCAATGATAATCTTTTCAATGTCGGCCGACACTAGATCACGCACAGATCGAACCACCAGATCTGGCTCCTCGTAAAGCAGGTATGGCGCTTTAACCCGCTTATGCTTTTCAAGCACTTCACCCCACAGCTTAATCAGCATTTCCATATCATTGGTAAGCTTATCCTCCGAAATTCCGGCACTTACAGTACGAACGATAAAGCCGGTTCCCTCCGGTCTTGCTTTCTCAACAACTTTTTTCAAACGCCGTCGCTCTTTCTCTGAACCGATCCTTTTGGAAATTCCTATATGAGAAACAGTTGGCATAAACACGACGTAACGACCCGGAAGACTAATGTGACTTGTCAGTCTCGCCCCTTTAGTACTGATGGGTTCTTTGGCTACTTGGATTAAGATTTCTTGGGAGGGCTTAAGACTATCTTGAATCGTTTTTCGAGCCTTACCTCGGCCTTTCGATATACCACCACCATCATCATATACGGCGACATCCTCTGCAAAAGAATAAACATCGTTAGCATGCAGGAATCCCGCTTTTTCGGCGGAAATATCGACAAACGCGGCCTGCATTCCTGGAAGCACGCGTAGTATTTTTCCTTTGTAAATGTTTCCAACGATACCGCGTTCGCGTGTTCGTTCGATATGTAGCTCGGCCATGAGGCCATCTTCGACAAGAGCAACTCTGGTTTCAGAGCGTGTCGAATTAATAATGAGTAAGTTAGACATAGGATCCTCGTTTTAGAGGCCTGTCATCTTCTTGATTGTACTTTTATATTTTTAGCGACGCGTTGTTGCTCCGATTAATCGTTTTCGTAAATCTAACGCCAGAAAATCTGACTTATATATTGAAGATAAAGACCGTAATAATTTTTATTTTAAATATCCCGGGGGCGTTGTCGCGATGTAGAATCACGCGGCCAGCCAGTGTATTTGTAAAGGTTAATTAACCTAATTTTTAAGATCCGGCAACAAACCCTCGCCCTTTCTTCAAATCATTGAGTTAATTACAGATTTCCACCGAAAAACTGCCGGAAATGTCGCCATCTGGACCCGATGCCGAGATGATCCCATTAACGTTGAACGCATCAATGGATTCGATTGTAACGCTTCCGCTCGTAGCCCCGGAACTATCAGCAAAATCATCTTCGAGCTTATTGAAAAAGACCCGTCCTGCGGCTGAAAAAGTTTGTTCCCCGGGCTGATCGACGATGTCTGGAATGTCGATAAGAAGGTAGCTAGAGGGAGCTGGTGTGATGGAGTTACACGAAAACTCGGGTGTATTTGCCATAGTAAGGGTATAAGTTGAAGCCACCTTTTCGGCGGTACCCACCGAATCGCTAAAATATTGATCGAAGACCGTCCCCGAAACGCCGCCGCCACCAAATCCGTTATTCAAATCACCGCACGCCAAGAAAAACGAGTAGCAAAGAACAAGCAAAACCAAGTTGGGTAGTATTTTGAACATTTCAGCCTTCAAATCGATTTCGCGTCTAATATACGCAACATTAAAATCAGTTCAATAGGATAAGCTTTATCCGATTCTGTGAAGCTACTTCCGTCGCCCGACCCCAACGGCATAACGTAATTTTTCCATCGTTTCTTCCACAACGGGTCGCACACGTTCGGTTCCCAAAGTTAAGGCGTCCTCAATCTCCTGAGGGTTTTCAATCAGTCGAGTATAATTTTCGCGAAAGGGAGTGAAGTAGGCGTCCATCTTTTCAAACAGAGCAAGCTTGGCGTGTCCGTATCCATAATTTCCAGCTAAATAATTTCCTTTCATTGTTTCGATTTCATCATGGGTTGCAAATAGCTTGTACAGCGCGAATACATTACAATGTGTAGGATCTTTGGGTTCTTCTAAGGTCTTCACGTCCGTCACGACCGACATAATCTGTTTCTTCAATTTCTTTGATGTTGTCAGCGGTTCAATCGTGTTGTCATAGGATTTAGACATCTTTCGACCATCGGTCCCCGGGACGGTAGCGACGTTCTCATTCACAATTGCTTCTGGGAGTTTTAAAAGCTCGCCGTAAACCGCATTAAATCGGGACGCCATGTCGCGCGTCATCTCCAAATGTTGAAGCTGATCTGCACCAACAGGGACAACGTCGGAATTATAGATCAGAATATCGGCGGCCATGAGGACCGGATACATGAAGGTTGCATGATTGAGTTCGTTGGCTTTGCCTAAATCTTTCGCCGCTTTATAACTGTGGGCACGTTCTAAGCTCCCCATATTATAGACCGAGCTCAATAACCAAGCCATTTCGGTGACTTCAGGAACATCAGATTGCCTGAAAAGCGCGGCTTTGCTGGGATCAAGACCAAATGCCAAAAAATAGGCTGCAACCGATAAGGTTGAATCGTATATCGCTTTCCCATCTTTTTCGGTGGTCAAGGCATGATAGTCGGCGATAAAGTAGAACGCTTCATGATCGTTTTGGAGTTCAATCGCAGGTCGGATCATTCCAAGGTAATTACCAACGTGAGGGATGCCTGTGCTTTTGATTCCTGAGAGACTGCGTTTCATTCGTATTCCTGTTTGAATTGCCAGCCTGAAAATAAACCTCGATTGCGATTATAAGGCAAGGATAAAGGAAGCGAATTTTCAAGATGAATCTTAAAACTCTTTTTTGAAAAATTCACAAGTATGGTAGCTTACCCAAAAGTATAGAAGGCGAATATGTTGAAAAGAAATACGATTTTGATGTGTCTAAGCGTCCTCTTGACCTCATGTATAAGCGATCCAGAATACCTCCCCTATCCTCGAGAAGGGACGGTCGTGAAAAAGGACGTCGGTCAAGACTTGGAACAAAAAAACGACCTAACAAACGACGCATCTTTTGAATGTATTAACGATACCGGTTGTTCATCAGATACGGTCTGCAAAGAAAACACCTGCGTAGAATGTATCGATAATACAAAATGTGATCTTGCCACCGACGCGAAATGTACGGATCAAAACACTTGCGGACAATGCGTGGATGATTCCGATTGCACCCATATTGTAGGACTACCACGTTGCGATTTGGGCGAGTGTAAAATTGAATGCGAAACGGACTCCCATTGTAAAGATGATGAAGTTTGTGACCTAAGGGAAGGCGATACGAAGAACACCTGCCAAATGGGTCTGAAAAACCAAGCTCAGTGTCAACCGTGTAAGTCTACTAGTGAATGCGATGGGCGTGGGGAATGCGTTCAAATGAACTTTGGAAGTGAAAATCATGGCTATTATTGTCTTCAAAAATCCAGCACAGCTACGCCATGCACAAAACCTTTTCAAACTGCCATTTCTCGAAAAAGTTTAGGAGGAACAAACGAAAAAGAATATTGCGGGGTTAACGAAGCGCTTACTACCTGCGACGCCGTTCTTGTAAGTTTTAAAGACATCGATTGCAAAGTCAGCACTGCGAACCTCGGGGATTCGTCGAAATGTGATTCTGCCGGCTCTACGTGTGAACAGTTCTCAGCGGGAGTTTGGAAATGTAGTTACGAGTGCAGCAGGTCATCCCAATGCGTAACTTCCTGTGTAGGCCTACCAAACACAGGATATTGTAACTAAAACGACAGATCGGCTCCAGTGCTTGGCTTCTAAAGTCGATTTGTGCTAACTACTCGGTAACCCACATTGAATATTTGGGAGGTAGATAAATGAAAAACGTATTACTCATTGCATCCGCTTTAATGCTCGGCAGCTTCAACCTTTCGGCACAGACACAACTTCCTAATGTGGCTGTCGTTTCGCTGGACCTCCCCGTCAATCGAAATGCCGAACAAACCGTTCTTAAAACCCTTTCGAATGCGGACGTAAATACCATTTCTTCGCAAGATTTAGCCGAACGTTTAGAAAGCGCAAAATCACCTATTCCCACCAAAGAAATTGCCGGTGAGTTCGCGAAAATGTCGGTTCAGATTTCTGAAGGAGTTGAAAAATTCTTTTACGACAGTGAAAAAAAATCAATCGCCAAACTCCAACCGGTCTTTGAACTGGGAATGAACAACATTTCAGTCTTGGCCCGTCGCGCCGATTATGCCGACCAAATATTCCAAGCAGGAATTCTTCTCATCCGTGCGTATGAAGTTCGAAAACAAAAAGAAAAAGCTGAGGCAATTGTACAAGCTATTGTTGAACACTTTCCCACACAAACCTTTACTGCATCGGTCATCCCGCCCAAAGTTATAAAGCGTTTAGAGGATGCTCGCCAAAATTTGGTAAGATCAAAAACAACACTTACTCTCGTCAATAACGAAATTGCGGATCAATGTGTCGCTTATCTTAACGGCTTTGTAGCCCCTTTAAACGAAGCAATTTTCGTGAAGATCGACACCGACTACCATGTACGTTTGGATTGCGGACTACAAAACCCAACGGTATGGCAAACCCGTTTAGAAAAGCCTAATACCACCTTGTCAGTACCCCTAACTGCTGGAGACCCATTCAACATCGGAATCTCTTCAAACGATTCAAACGCGCGTCAAAAGGCTGAAACGGCTCTAAAAGCGATCATGTTTTGGGCAAACCTTGACCAGATCGTTGGTGTGAGCGAAAATTTAAAAATAACCCCGAAGGTTCAGGTGGTTCGAATCCAGAGCGGTGAAAAACCAAAATGGTCGCAAAGCTCAGATAAACGCGGTATGGATAACGCATTAATGAGCGTTTTTCCGGAGTTGGATTTAGTAAGCCCCAAAAGATCTACCGATTGGCTCGGATGGACCTTTATCGGAACTGGGCTTGCTACGGCAGGTGGCGGCGCAGTCTTATGGGCAACCACCTTAGACAAACAAAAAGAATTAGAGTGTGGATACGGCAATCGGTCCGACTGCGATGGAATCGAAATTCGAGATCCCGATAGTTCAGACTTCAAGGCAGACCAAGATGCAATCGACACCCGAATTTTAGGTTCCTACGTTCTCTACGGCATCGGTGGAGCTCTAGTGGGATATGGTCTGTTTCGCGTCATCACCCACCAACCAAAAGAGGAGATATCCTTTTCCCCCACTTTCTCACCGAATAGCACAGGTCTTCAAGTACACGCCCATTTTTAGACCTAAAGTTCAATTTGCTCATGGGGTCAGGCTTGTTATACTTTCAATAACTGTGTACTTGCGTGCAAATGGAAAACGTGGATCTCGATGCTCTGATCGGCAAAAGTCTAGACAACCGATTTGAGCTGAAAAAACTTATTGGGCAGGGAGGCTACGGCGCTGTCTTTGAAGCCGTACAAACTTCAATGCAACGTCGATGTGCTGTGAAAGTACTGTCCATTCAAACAGACGATCCCAAACAAATTGCCCGCTTCGAACTCGAAGCCAGAGTTACTTGTCAGCTAAAGCATCCCAACACCATTGTTGTATACGAATATGGTAGAGACGAAGAACTGGGTATGTTCTTTATCGCTATGGAGTATTTAGATGGACAATCTTTAACACAGCTCGCGAATTCTCGCTCTCTATCGATTGAAGAATCGTTGTATATCCTTGAACAGATCGCAGCTAGTTTGGACGATGCACACTCCTACGATCTTGTGCATCGCGATATCAAGCCTCACAATATTATGATCGTCAAACGAGGTGCAGACGATCTTTGCGTGAAGGTTATCGATTTTGGAATCGCGAAAACGCGCGATACCGGTCTAGATCTAACCCAGACCGATGCCATTATTGGGACCCCGAGATATATGTCGACCGAACAAGTTCTGAACCAGGAATTGACGGGAAAGTCGGACCAATATGCCTTAGCCGTCACCGCTTACTTTCTCTTAACTGGCCAAACTGTTTTCAATTATGACACCGCGATACAAGTCGCTGTAGCCCACGCCAGTGAAATTCCACCGAAAATTTCTACGGTCACGGATCGCTTCCTCAACTCCGAAAAATTTGACACTTCTCTCCTAAGAGCCCTCTCTAAGGACCCCCATAGTCGTTTTGATACATGCGCAGAGTTCATCCAAGCATTGAGAGAACACCGGCCAGAAAAAAATCCTGATAGCGCTTCCCACCCAATACTATCGGCACGAGTAAAGAACCCAAGATTATCCACCGCTGCGATGAAAAAAGCAGTTGCTAGAACCGAGGTGGGTTCAATCGAATCGGTAGAAGATCACGGGCCCCAAAAAGGAGTGAAGCAAAATACGTCCGCGAGCTTATCTGCAATTAAAAAATCCCAAAGCAATTCAAAAATATTTTTCGCGTTGGCGCTTTTCATGATTTTCGTCATTGTGATGGGGATTTTCTTATTGGGATACAAGAGCAAAGAAAACAGTAAGCTTGCATACAATAATACTTCGCAAGCTGAAACCATCCATCCCACGGAAAATCTGCCTGCGGTTGAGAACAACGAACAGATTGATTCCGCGTCAAAACCCCAAACCACCCCAACGAACGAAAAAGAAGAACCTACCGTAGTTGTCGGAGGTACCATCCCAATCGCGGAAACTGAACAAGAAACTGAACAAGAACCCGAACCAGAGCCTCCGAAAGAGGATAAGGCCGTTGTAAAAATTTACACCAAACCCTGGGGCGATATCTATGTGAATGGCAGAAAACGTAGTTCAAAAACCCGTTACACCATCAAGCTTTCTGAAGGAACCCACACTTTTTTACTTAAACAAAATGGCGTCTCAAAGGCAAAGAAACGGGTAAAAATAACCGCTGGTAAAAATCGAAAAATTTACCTTCACGCAGAGAAATAAAATCTGTGCAGATTCCCGTTATTTTTCATTCTTATCAGAACGTAAACTAAGTAATATCGTTTCCGCTCTGTCGGCACGGACCTCTCCGCAATCGATCATCGCATCAACAACTTCATCAATCTCGACTTCCGAAGCACCAGCCGATAAGGCGACGCTTCGAGCGTGAAGTGACATATGACCGCGTTGAATGCCCTCGGTCGACAATGCTTTGAGTGCAGCCAAATTTTGAGCGAGTCCGACAGTAGCCATCACTTCGCCAAGTTCATCAGCCGACGAGATATTGAGGATATTGATATTAGTTTGTACCGTTGGGTGAACGCGTAGAGTCCCCCCGACGATTCCGACCGCCATCGGCAGTTCAATTTCTCCAATCAGATAATCGCCCTCGACATGCCAAGTTGCCAAAGGGCCGTATTTCCCGGACCGCGCGGCGTACGAATGTGCACCCGCTTCAATTGCGCGCCAGTCGTTTCCTACCGCAATGCAGACTGCACTGATTCCGTTCATGATCCCTTTATTGTGAGTTGCAGCGCGGTAAGGATCTGCGGTCGCAAATTCACTCGCAATTTGTACCCCCTCAGCCACTTCCTTCCCTGAAAAAGATCTCCAACCCAAACCTTCGAAAGGAATACGACACGTTGCTTTTGCGAGACGACGGTCGGCGAGATTAGAAAGAATACGTAAATAAACCGAACCTCCGGTGAGGTCTTCAACTCTTTGGGCTAATTTCTCAGTCATTGTATTGATAAGATTGGCCCCCATTGCGTCACGACAATCAACTAATAAATGCAGAATTAACATCGGTCGATGATCGTCCCCTTCCAACCAACGCGTTTCTATTGCTCGCGCTCCGCCACCCAGAGAAATAAGTTTAGGATCGCACGCATTGGCCATCGTAAGAAGTTCTTCCTTTGCATTCTCTATGTTCTGAATCGCTTGGGACGAATTAGGAACTCCAACAACTTGAATCTGACCAATCATAATCGGATCAGAACTTTGCGCTTTAAACCCATCATATTGTCGAACAATTTTCGCGATATGACTCACCGCCGCGATGACACTCGGCTCTTCTATCGCCATCGGAATGACGTATTCTTTTTCGTTGATGAGAAAGTTAAGCGCAGTTCCCAATGGAAGCTCAAGGACGCCGATGGCGTTCTCTACCATCTCGTTCGCGACATTAAAGGGAAGTCCGCCCTGACGGGCCAGCAAGAATTTATGTTCTTCAGCCGATATAAATCCTCCCTTTTCGAGGAGGCCGAGGCGTTGCTGCAAAGTTTTCTCGTAGAAACGCGGTATTCTGGAAGTTTTTTCATTCATAACCGCCAATCTAATCTTCATTTGGTAGCGCACAAGAGTCGAAACGGTCAGTGGTCGTTATTGGCTTTAAATGGTCTGAACGACCGATTGCTTCGTGTCTAAAATCAAAAATCTATTCCAAAAACGAAAAGAACCCAAGTTATCGGTTCTGTTGAACGGCGTAACGTCAACTTGATGCCTAATCGAGAAAAAGAGCTGCTTCTTCTTCCGAGGGGATTCGGCATTGATTACTTTTACCAAACAATCGATATCGGTTCTTGGCGACAAGATCGTAGAATAGATTGAGAAAACGATTGGGAAAAAGAGAAAAAACAACCCCAATAAATCCGTAAATCCCGCCTAATTGTTTAAGAATACCTACGACTGCTTGGGATTGGGTCAGAACGATTCCGTTGGAGTAGTAAATGAGACTACTCATAATCTGAACTTGTTCTGGCTGTAGAATGTCTTTTGCTAATTCTCCCTGAAGAGACGAATATTTGATGACCGACCGACGATCAAGTTTCATCAAAAGATTGACCGATTGATTGCACATATTGCAAACGCCATCAAAGAAGACGATATTATCATACTGATTCATCAAGCCGCCGATCGAAGAACAAAGCTAAACATAAGCAAGGTAAAGCAACGAGTCCATTCACAAGCCCGTGTAACAGTACCATACTCGGAACGTTCATGATGGTTCGTACAGATAAATATCCAAACTCATTAGAGGCGGCCAAAAATAGCGTAAAAAGAATACTGATTAAACTTACACCCGATAAATAACGTGAGACGCCTTTTTCCTTCAAAAGAGAATGAAAATACAAACCGACTAAAATCGGCGTAATCAAAATCATACCGACTGCACCAAAGCGCTTGATGAAGGGAACCCCATCAATACCAAAGGCGATGAGCAAAAAGAAAAACAGGAACGATGAACCGAGGACACATATTCTCATCGGAGTTGCAAAAACGCGTGATATGACAACCACGGCCCCGACCAAAAGCCAACCCAAGTAGTTCCCGTGAAGGGCTGCGTAATAACTCCATTCCCGATTATAACCTAATAAACCTAAATCGTTAGCACCTGCGAAAAGCCAAACAGCGCCAATGATACTGAATACAAAGGGGATCCCTCCCGCAAGAATCTCCAGGCTCCATAAGTTTTTAAAACTATCTCTCAAATAAGAAAAGAATCCGAAAAAACAAAAGAGGGGCCAAACCAGATAGAATTCATATCTTTTGAAAAAGAAGCTGATGACCAAAACAATCAAGACAACGATATGGGTAAATTTATAGATTTCATTTTCTTTTAAGAAAAATTTCTGAACCATTTTTGGTCCCAGAATGAACGCTAAAAAAAGCAGAATATTTAGAAGGGTTAGTTCACGAAACAAAATATGGCTCAAAATGGGTCCTACCGCTGTCCGTTGATCTGGCACTTTAAGCTTGATAACGTTGCCCGATGAATGATGCAAACACCAAAAACACTGAAATATTTAGCTACCACCTCATAAAGTTACCTTTTTTTAGCGCACTAAAGATGCTTTTATTTCCGCCTAAATCCAAACGCATTCCAGGTTTAAAGTATTCACTTTGTCTTTTCACGATGGGTCTTGGGCGTAGTGTCTTTTCTTTTTCAAGATACAAATTTAATACCTTGGCCCTACTTGCTTGGTGGGACAATGAAGAGGCATTAGATCAGTTCCTCGTTACGCAGAAGTACACCAAAAACAGCTCCACTTGGTACATAAGAATGCGCCCTTATCGACGATGGGGAAGTCTAAAGGGTCTTGATTCGGCCCATCTTTTCAAGGAACTGAAAAATCCAATCGGAACCGTTGTGGGTCTCACCGTTGCCAGTCTAAAGCTTTCACAGGTACGACGTTTCACCAAATGGGGAAAGCCTGTTGAAAGCCAGGTGGCTCGACAGAAAGGAAAAAAACTTGCGGTGGTCTCAATGAGACCTCTACAAAAATTTTCAACATTTAGTATTTGGGAAAGTGAAAAGGACATGTTGAACATGGTTCGCGGCCGCAACGCATCACATACCGAACCAAATGAAAAAGATATGAACCATCAAAAAGCGATGCAAGCGCGTTCAGAAGAGCCCTTTCATGACGAGTTTACGACAATGCGCTTTGTTGCATTTGGTGAAGAAGGTGTTTTTGAAGAAAGAACAGCCTTTCTATGAAAACGAAAATTGCGAGGATTTTAGATCGAATTAGGTATGTTTAATTCGGTTAATTCTTGTATTTCTTCAACTTTAGGAGAATGTAACCTCTATGAATGATGCTTCGCACATTGAGCCAAATATTAACGACTTGGTAAACGAGATTTACGACGATTTAGACGACCTTCGCGATGCTCTCATTGCTGCGCTAAAAAGCTACGAAAAGAATCTCAAAGACGCCATCGGACATATTCCCGTCTGGACAGAAATTAAAGAACCAGATGTCTATTCCCTATTCGAAATTCCGGAGATTGAAGGCGCTATTTTGGGTCCTCGGTCGGTCGCTATCATTGCGCAATCGATAAATGATCATATCGAAGATTGGCTAGGTGAGCCCGACGAAATCGTGACTGAAAAGCTTAGCAAAGAAGAAGTTGAGGAGTACCGAAAAAGCTGCGCCGAAGTTGAATCAAACCTACTAGAACTAACGCACAACGCCCGGAGAGTAACTTCTGAAGCAACCCAAAAGCTGGGGGAAGATTTAGATTCTATCATGCATCGATTAGACCAGGAACGTGAACACGACGAAAACGCGTTAAAGGAACTTCTGGTCGATGGCAGTATCGAACGAGGCAAATCAGCACGAGTAGAGATTGCCGATCTATGGGAACGTTATCGAAGCCATGCGGAGAGTCTTAATTCGGTTTGGGAAGAATTAGAATCGCTCGTTTTTAAGGGCATGGACATGGTCATAGCTGGGATTGAAGACATACGATGGATCATGCGCCAGAGTGACACCGCATTAACTTTAATCAATCCTGAGCTTTCTCCCGATTACGAAGTCATTGATATTCCCATCCGAATAGAGCCACGTGCGACCTTTGAAATTCCGCGCGAACCAAGTCCAAAGACGATGGAAATTCGCGAACCGAGTGCCCGGGAAACCATCGAGATCGATCGACACAATGAAAGCGTTGAAAAAGATAGCGTCAATCTTCTCCCGAAAATCGAGATGGGCGGACTTTCCGAACTTTCCGAAATATCAGAAATTGCCGATGAATTTTGGGGCTCAAGAAAGATCCTAATCCCCACTCCGGTTCCGTTCTTCGAAGTGCTTATCTGGGCAATCCCGCTCATCACACTCATAGGATTCGCGACGGGTTTTGTAGTAAATCCAGACATAATCGACGAACTAAGTGTTCCTTATCTTCCCATAATTGCGGGCGTCATATTGGCGTTTTTAATCCTCTTTCCGATGATGAGAAAGTGGAACTTTACGCCCTCACCCAAGCGACGAATTCAAGATGTCGAAACTATAAAAATAGAAATAACAGGACAAGTCGCGATCGATAACGTCCAACTCGATGTACCCGAATCTAACCTTAAACGCTGGTCCGACGAAGAATCGGCTCATTTTGGTTGGCAACTTACCATCAACGAATTCGTAATCGTTGGGATGGAAACCAATCTCACCCGATGGCAAAGTGGTCATTGCGAAATTGTATCAAGAGATAGAGATGGATGGCGTCTAACAAAATCCGAATTTCGGACCCTTTGCAGAGCGCTTTCGATCCCTCTTATTTAGAGATTAGCGCCAGATCCAAAACGTCGTTGTTGTGAGCGATTTATCCGACCATCTTGTTTTATATTCAAGCTCGCTCCCTAGGTCGTAATTCTCTATACCCTCACGACTTAACCAATCAATCATCTTGAATTGTACCAAATTTCCCAAAGAAAATTTCCTGAAATCGTTGTCGTAACTCATTTGCAAACCACGATAAGTATTTCCGAGAATACCGCCAAAAACGAAGGCAATGTCTTTAGTATCTTTTTTTACTATTATTACTCGCGCACCATCACGTCTCGCCAAACGAGGGAGCATCTTTTCATAGAACTTCTTCATCGCGCCATCTAGGATACCCGTGTCTGACATCCCTTTCCAACTCTTTGCTTCGATTGAAAGAATACGCTGGTAAAGTTCATCGACGTCTTTTTCGGTCGGTCTTAAGTACTCCACTTCTAAGGACGCCTCACTAGCGCGCTTCAAAACTCGACGTATATTAGCTCTAAACTTCGCAGATCGATTGGCGAGCCAAACGGCGCTCCCACCTGAAATATCGGCAATGAAACGACGCATATCGTCGCCAAGACCTATTCGATATTGAGAACGAAAGGTCTCAACGATAACTTCCGAAAGCCGACTCTCAACCGGAATTCCGGAAAGACACAATAAGTTCCAATCCACAAAATTACTGTTTCTTAGGTGATCATTAAACTCAGCAACCAACCCTTCTATATCACTCCCAACAAAAGGCGAGGCGAGACGCCAAACCGCTTCTAAGGGTTGCAGGTAACGACCGACCTGAGGACTAAACCCGCTGGCAAGCATAACATAACCGTGTTCTCCCTTCAGTAAATGCATTCGTTGATCGGCTATAAATGCCGCGTGTGCCGGAAGTATCCAATCCAAAGAAGAACAAAAATGGTCTATGCCATCAGTCTCTTGCACCGCAGAAAAGTGCTCGCTAGCTCGGCTACGGAGTTGATATGTTGTCAGATGTTCCAATTACTTAATTTAATGCCGCTTCGGAAGTCTCGATTAATTTCTCAATCGTCGTGATGATCTCGTTAAAATCTTCCAAAGAGACATTTAGCTTCCCGCGAAAATGGGCCATCATCGAAAGTTCTCTAAACTGAAAAACATGATCGGCTGCAGCCATGTTAACGACTTGGTAAAGAGCAGTTTTGGCTGTCTCGGGATTGGATCTCAAACTTTCCCAAAACCCCTCGCTTTCACTTGGCGGTTCATTCATCCAATTATGGACGACCGAATGGATTTCGTCAGCAAGGTCTATGCGAGCAATGATCTGGGAAAGGATAACACGTTCGCGTTCATGAATTTGCCCATCGGCCCAAGCACACAAAAATACAGCGCGAAGAATATTAACTTTTGTGATGGTCTGAATAATTTTTCCTAGGTTGTTGTATCCTGGTCGTCGTCCACATCGAACGGAACGATAATTATCTCTTTAGTCTACGCCGAATCTTTGAAATGAGAAAGTCTAGTTCTTCGGCTTTTGTAAATGTTGAAATAATCAGAATTACCGCACCAAAGCCAGCACTCGCGCAACCTAGTTGAAGAATACTTTCTAGAGTCGTTAGTGGGTTAAACAAAAGCGTTATAAAATAAGCAGCAGCACCGGCCGGGAGTCCGTGGAAGAATCCTGAAAAGATACTTTTAAAAATTGCCTTTAAATCTAGACCACCATTTTTCTTTTGATAGACAATAATAGTCGCACAGGCGTTTAAAGTAATCGCGACCGAAGATGATATGGCCAGACCGTGCACGCCAAAGGCAATCTGTAGAAGGTAGTAAATAGGGAATGCGCATCCGACGGTTATCGTGGATATGGCCATCGGCGTGATCGTATCCATTCGTGCGTAAAAACCGCGAACAGAAAAACTTTGTACACACCACGCGACCAATCCCAAAGCGAAAAAAGATAACAAGTCAGCGGTTGTGTTGGCGTCCGCAACCGTAAACTCCCCGTGTTGAAAGATAGTATGAACGATGGGCTTAGAGAGAACGGCCAATCCAATCGCTGCAATTGCTGCAAGGAACACGATCCGTCGAAGGGATAAGGTCATCAATCCCCCCATTTCCTTAAATTTATTCTCTTGAAAAAGACGCGTCAGAAACGGAAGTGCAGCTTGTCCGGCTGCCTGACCGATAAGAGCAAAAGCAACCATCATCAACTTGCGGCCGTTCATAAGCCAGGACATGGCACCTTCGCCCTGCACGCTTCCGTGATAATTCAAAAACCATTGGTCTACAGTAACTAAGCCAACTCCCAACATTACAGGAAGCCCCAATCGCATGAATTCCAAAAAGGCGGGATCTTTCAGTCTGAATGAAAACTTAAATTTTAAATCTTTTCGAGCCACCAAAAACGTTAAACCGAAGGGTCCCAAAAAAGAACCGACGAGGGCACCAACAGCAAAACCGGCAATTCCCATTACCTCATTTAAAAGGACTCCGCCGATGATGATACTTATATTATAAATTAGAGGGGAGATTGCTGCGGGCCAAAATTTCTCTTTAACGAAAAGCGTCGCTTGAAGGAGTCCTCCGAAATAGAAGAATAATGCTCCGGGCAGAATAATCCGGGTCATCAATACAGCGAGCCGAATCTGTTCGGGATCTTTGAAGCCTGGACTGAGGAGAGGAACGATTTGAGGTGCTAAGAGACCAGCGACAAAAAGACAGACCGCTAAAATGCCTCCCAGAGTGGTAGCGACAATCGAAAATAATCTCCACCCCCCGGCTTCGTCACCCTTCGTAATATGGCCCGTGAATAAGGGGATAAAAGCGATCGAGAGTGTACCACCGGCAAGGAAGTAGGAGAGAAGATCGGGAATCTGAAAAGCTGCGATGTAGGCATCTGTATAGATAGATGCGCCGTGTAAATGCGCGATAATAGCTTCCCGAAGGAAACCTAGAATGCGGCTCAAAAAGACACCACTCGCCAGTAACATGGCCGCGATTCCCATTCGTTGTGAGGTTGTTTTTGTCATAGGGTTATAATCTAAAAGGAACCGCTTATTCCGCCAGATCTATCCGCGTCTATTTTTCAATATCACGATGACGGACTTCAACCTTCCAAGCCTGACTATCAACAGCCCTTCCTCGAAGCCGGACCCCTAATGATTCCGAAACCGCTACAGAACGATGATGGCCGCCTGTGCAACCAATTCCTATCGTAAGGTAGCTTTTCTGTTCGCGCACATAGTGCGGAAGCATAAAATCAGCCACAGCGCGAAAAATCTGAATGAATTCGCCAGTCTCATTCTGGCCCAACACGTAATCCCGAACATCGGGATTAAGGCCGTTCTTTTCTCTCAAACCCTCGACAAAATAGGGATTGGGTAGGAAACGAACATCGAATACAAGATCACATTCTAAGGGGAGACCGTGTTTATAGCCAAACGACAGAACCGTAATTTGTAAAGTCGACTCCTTATTTTGTGCGAACTCTTGTTTAACAAAAGCCTTCAAAGTGTGTGGCGTATGACCTGAAGTTTCAATCACACGATCTGCATGATGACGCAACGTATTCAGTAATTCTCGTTCCCGCGAGATACCATCTCTTACAGTTCCGCCCGCAGACATAGGATGAGGGCGACGGGTCTCGGAATAACGTCTAATTAGCGTATCATCATCGGCATCAAAAAATGCGATAATTAGATTTACACCTTCAGCACGAAGTTTAGAAATCACTTCATCAGCATCGGCGAGAAATTGCAATTCGCGGGTATCGACAACGAAAGCAAAATCCTGGACAGGCGAATTCGCCGATAATTCTAGAACTTTAGGAAGCAAGGGAATCGGAAGATTATCGATGCAAAAATAGCCCGAATCTTCTAACGCTTTGATTGCCGTCGATTTGCCCGAACCACTCACTCCAGAAACGATAACCACGCGCTGGTTGGGTCCGGATTGACTCCTACTTGAACCTGTATTGGATGCTGTCATGGAACCTCATTGTTGTTCTATCAATAGTGGATACAAAAGAACGTACGTAAAGAAAACAACCCAGATTTATCAATGCTGTTCCGTTTTTGGGTTCTATTCGAACATCTCGCGAAATAACCTTTTCGATTATTTTTTTCTACGTAAAAGGAAACATCCAACTAAAAAGAACAAGAAAAAGCTGGGACGATCTTCCAACGTGGAGCAACCACCAACGATACCTTTGGAGATCGTAATAAGTGCACCGTCGTCCTCATTAACGAGGTCATTACACTTTGAATCGTCGCAGCCAGATTTACACTCTTGAGTCGCGCTGACGATCCTGTTGGAACAACTGACTAAGGTATCTGAATCGCAATAATCCCTTGAGGGACGATTAACGCAAAAGTTCGGATCCGTTTTTCCGTCTTCAGTTTTACAAAGTCCTCCGGTGCATTGGGCGGAACACGGTGTAGTACTGGAAATTACTTCGTTCGCGCAAACAATACTCTGATTGTTATCGCAGTAGTTTCCGTTTGCCTTTCCGGTACAAAAGGTCTCCACGACCGGAACTATACATTCTGCATCGCTACAGCCATTTTCACATTCTTCGACTTTCTCAGATAGGTTCTCAGAACACACGATTGTAGATAGATTATCGAAACAATAGGTGTCGTCTGGTTTCGTATCGCAAAAGGCGTCGTACTTATCCGTCGGCGCATCACTTCCACAAACACCGGTCGCCGTTGTAAGTTTGATATCCTCGCCATAATACATAGCAAATTGATCGTCGTATTTCACACCCGCTGTCGCTAAACAAGCATGACCATTTTGAGATGCGGCACCACGGTTTTGTGGATTGTCATTACAATCGTCTGGAACCAAACCTAATTTTGTGAGTTCAACATCGCAACCCGATTTCCCTTTGTTATAAGTCACCCATTTTTGCGTTCCGACTGAACTACTATCTTCACCGGATACTTTGCATGAATTGAATGGGTCGTTGGAGTCGGGGTTGGCCGGCGTTGAACCAGCGACGAAGAATGAAGCCACAATTTCGTTTTTCCAACTTAAGTACTGCCCCCGGGTTTCAGTTGCAGCACGTTTATGATCGGCATTTGGACCGTTTGGCGCATGACTACAACGAAAAACTTGATCTGCTTGTGAATTTTTTACGGTGTCTTTACCTTCGATGAACTTCTTATAATAGAGGAACGAACGCGCTTCGACCGCTTGCGCCTTCAAAGCTTCAAAAGGTGCGTGTGGGTTTTCACACGCAATCACGCCGGCAATATACTCATCCTCGATATTGACCGTGCCAATGTCCTCGACATTGATCTCGCAGGGCGCTTCCAAGTAAAAAAACTTTTTTCCGTAGCCGGGTCGTTCTGATACTTCTTTTTGAATATCAGACTCATAAGTTCCACACGCCGCGAGGAAGACAAAAGAGATCAGGAGTATATTCTTCATATTAAAATCCTTAACAGAAAAGCACAACATAAGGACTTTCGCGCAAATTTGAAAGCATTTCCGACGAGAATCCATAATCCTTGTTCCAAAGCGGCTTTTTGCGTACTTTGCATTGCGATTATTTCTTCAAGAGTTTCATGAAAATACTTTCACTTCAAATACTCATACTTTTAACGGGTTTTGCCTGTTCAAACTCCCCTCTCGATCCAATTTATAATGTTTCAGGCAGCGACGAAATTCGCGATAACCGGACCGCAACTTACGCTTTGCCCGACAATAACGACTTGCTAGTCATGGATGCCGGGAATGATACAAGTAGCGAGCTTGATATTACTGATCAACTTCTAAAGCTTCCAAACGTAGAGTCTGTCGACGAAGTTGAACCGAGCGAGGAGTATCGCAAATTCTATATCGAATTCCGTCAACCTCTCGATCACTTCGCCGAGACAAGCCCGGCGTTCATCCAGGGCGCTATTCTATATTTTCGAGATTTTGAAGCTCCAACCGTTTTAGTAACGACAGGTTACGGATTACCCGGCATCAACGCCTTCGATAGTCTTCCCGTTGGGGCGACTGAAATTTTGAACGCCAACCAACTTGTTCTCGGACACCGCTTTTTTCCCGGAGCAATCCCCGCTCCGGAGAACCAACAGTGGTCCTTCGTAAATATCGAACAGTCGGCCGGAGATACCCATGAAATTCTCAAGTCATTGCGAAGCCTCCTTACCAAAAGTTGGCTGGGTACCGGTTGGAGCAAAGGCGGAATGACGATTCTTTTTCAAGAGTACTTTCATCCTGATGATTTGGAGCTCGCCGTTCCTATGGTGGCCCCTATTAGTTTCGGCAGAAATGATGAACGTTACTCCCTCTTTTTGGCCGAAATAGGTACAAAAGAATGTCGGGATAAATTGGACGCGTCGATGTTAGGCGCTCTCAATAGAAAACTCGAGCTTGCCGACGTCTATAACCCCGCCAATGAAACCGAACGTCTACAAAACGCAAATGATATCGGCGAACTGATTATAGATTTCCCATGGAGTTATTGGCAAAATTACGGCGATCCATATTGCCAGTTCATTCCGCCGGGTACTGCAAGTGCCAAAGATCTCGCGGGGTTCTTCGTAGACAATATTTTGCCCGAGGTGAATGCACCTAACCACAAACCGCGACCTATCGATCGACAGGATGACCCAGACGTAGCCTATGATTATCAGGCTTACACGCAACTTGGATTTCCTCTTAGCTACCCGGCAGGGCATCTCCAAAGAATGGTCGATTTAGGATATTTGAGCGCTTATAGAAAAAACCAACTCGAACAAGACAGCGATCTATTTGGCGACTATCCCTGGGTGAGCTCCCCGACCTTTGATCCCCAACCCATGTTAGAGGTAGATGCGTGGCTTCGGTCAGACGCTAAAGATATTATCGCGGTTTATGGAAAATTTGATCCGTGGTCGGCTGGAAAGATAACCGTAAATACGGCCAAGAACTCTCGAGTTTACGTTGCAAATGCTTCACACAGCGCCTTTTTGACAGATCTCAATGACGCTGATTACACCGCGGTACGAAATCGAATCTTGAGCATAGACACACGAGAGCGAGCTCTGTCTTCAACGCCATTCGCGATCCCGAAAGCAACAGAAGCCCAAAGAGAAACACTTCGAAAATTGTTACGACAAGAACTGTGAGTCATATGAAATTTATCAACGAAACGAAACGTATTCTCCTCGAAAGAAAAAAATCAATTCTTGCTTCTTTGGACGCCCTTCCGATCGATATGCATCAACGCGACCAACATGTCGGTGATAGTATCGACAAATCGAAAGCTCAAGTAGATCAAGCTGAAGCATCCGATCTTCGTCTGCGCGAAAATCAAGATCTGCGGTCCGTCGAATCCGCGCTTTCAAGAATCGAAGCAGGAACGTACGAGCTTTGCGAGGAGTGCGAGGAGACCATTCCGCGAGGCCGGCTAACAGTAAAACCCACGGCGACCCGTTGCGTTGAGTGCCAAGAGGATTTCGAAAAGTTCAATACACCGCCCAAACCCAAACGCACCTTATTGGATAATTAATCTCCCAATTGTTGAGAACAAATTCGCTTACTTTTCATCTTTCTGGTAACTTTTTAAACCACTCTAAATTGGATTGAACGTGAGAAGTCTGTTTATTATTTTCAATTTTACATTGCTGATTATGGTGTTCTCTTGTGACGAGGGGAACGAAAATGATTTCGTCTACGATGTTAAAGGTGAAAACCCGACCTTGTTGACCGAAGAAACATGTCCGGAAAGCGACGAGGTTAGTGCTGAAATAGCTCCGATGCGCCTACTAACTCGATACGAATTTGATAATACTGTAAGAGACCTTTTCGGGGTCAACGCAGACTACGCTCGTTCAACCTTCCCTCTTGAAAACGCAAGTCAAGGATTCGAGAATACACCGGAGAATACGATTAGCGATCTTTCATTGAGAAAAATTCTCGATGCATCGGAACGAATTGGAGAGCAACACGCGACCCAGTTCTCTTTCGACTCGATGGCAACGTTTCTTCGAAAAGCGTTCCGGCGTCCGGCCACTCAAGAAGAGATCGATGAATTTCAAGAATTTTATGATGAAGAAAAAGCGCTGTCGGACGAAACGACGGCAAAACAAGCTCTAATTATGGCGATCTTGCTCACGCCGCAATTTCTCTACAGAATCGATCTCGAGGATGAAGGTGTAGCAGGAGAACTCATTCTCAATGATGGGTACAAAATCGCCAATCGATTATCGTATTTTCTCTGGGGTTCCATGCCCGATGATATCCTTTTAGACGCTGCCGAAGCGGACGCGTTAGGAACTGAAGAAGCCATCAACGCCCAAGTTGTGCGAATGTTGAAAGACGAGAAAGCAACCGACCTTGTAGGGGAATTTTACCGTCAGTGGCTGGGATTGAATGCCCTCAAAACGACGCGAAAGGATGTAGAGTTTTATCCAACCTACAACAGCGCGTTGAATCAAGATTATTTGGAATCAGCGATGCGCTTTGTAAAATATATACATTTCGAAGGTGGGGGCGACGTCGAAAGTCTACTCACTTCCGATAAGCTGTTCCTCACTCCCGACTTGGCCACGGCTCTTGGAGAAGTCGGTGATCCTTCAATGCCGATTTCAAAACCAGGGCAACGTGCAGGTATTTTGACCTCCCCGGCTCTCATGGCTCTACTTAGCTACCCAGATCAAAGCTCACCTATTCATCGCGGAATTTTCGTAAGAGAAAAAGTATTATGCCAGCCGCTTCCGGCACCTCCGATGGATATAAATATTAGCCCACCCGAAATCGACCCCGCTTTGACGACACGAGAACGATTTACGCAACTAACGGCTTCTTCTTTTTGTACGTCTTGTCACGTTCGCATCGATCCTCTTGGGTTTGGATTTGAGAATTACGATGCGATGGGAACCTATCGCGCAATGGATGGCGGGGAAGTCGTTGATAACTCCGGAGACTTATCATTTACGAAAGACCCCAGTCTGGCAGGGAACTATGAGGGGGGTATCGAACTTGCTAGTCGATTAGCAAAGGCGACAGAAGCCCAGGAATGTATCGGAGCCAATTGGTTTCAATTTGCACATGGTCGTAAACAAACCCAAAAAGATACCTGTGAAACCAAAAGACTACTCAAAACGTTTAGTAAAGATGGCGCGAAGTTCGACGAGCTTATGTCCAGTATCGCAACAAGCGATGCCTTTCGATACCGTGTTTTACAGGGGAGAAACCAATGAATAAATTTTCAAGACGTGATTTAATTAAGGCCATCGGCGCTACTGCATTGACAATGCCGCTGGTAGGTACCTCTTTTTGGGACCCCAAAGATGTACTCGCTGAGGGAGCAAGAAGCGCCTCAGGCGCACCTAAACGTTTTATCTATTTCTTCCATCCGAACGGAACTATTCATGACGCTTGGTGGCCTACGGGAACCCAAAAGAATTTTGAATTTGGCGAAATACTTTCACCCTTAACTCCACTAAAATCAAAAATAATAGTCCCTAAAAATCTCTCTTATAAAAGTGCTGCCAAAGATGTTTCACCCGGTGAACGACACCAAAGTGGGATGGGGACCGCTCTATCGGGACGACCACTACAAAGTGGAACTTTTGTAGGCGGCGACGGTTCGTTAGCCGGTTGGGGTGACGGAATCACCGTCGACCAAGTGATTGCCGATCATATCGGTGACGGAACCGCATACAAATCACTTCATTTAGGGGTCCGAACCGATACTACTGCCGCAACGGCAGAAGTACGTACTAGAATCAGTTATTCTGGTCCCGGACAACCCATTCCGCCTCAAAATGACCCCGCAGATGTTTTCCGTCAAATCTTTAGTGATTTTACGCCCAATACAGGGGATCCTACGATGGACCCTGCCATGGATCCCAAGATTCGACTTCGTCGTAGTGTGCTTGATCAGTCTTTAGAACAATTCAACTTTGTAATGAAAAAAGCCGGGAAAGAAGACCAAATTCGGTTAGAGGCACACCGCGCGATGGTTCGCGACTTGGAAAAACGTTTGGCGAATCCGAACGTACAAGGCGAGGCTTGCTATGTACCGGACACACCTCCGGAATTAGAAATCGATTCCGAAGATACAATGCCGGAAATCTCTCGTCTCCAAATTGACCTCATGGTAGCCGCACTTGCGTGTGATCAAACCCGAGTGGCAAGTATTCAGTATTCTAATTCAAAAAATCACATCCGTTTCCCTTGGCTAGATTCTAACGGTGATGGACACCAACTTTCTCATTCGGCCCGAAGCGAGTCGGCGAAAGCCGAATGGATCAAACGCGATAATTGGTTCGCATCCGAATTCGCCTACTTATTACAACGTCTCGATTCAATCGTCGAAGGTGATGACGGCACCACCTTATTAGATAATTGTGTCATCGTTTGGATCAATGAACTTTCCGAAGGTCCGATACACAGCCATACCAACATGCCTTTCATCATGGCTGGTAGCGGCGGGGGATATTTTCAAACCGGTCAGTATGTAGATTATTTAGATCGTCCGCATAACGATATGCTTGTATCCTTCCAAAATGCATTTGGGATTGAGAGCCAAACCTTTGGAGACCCTCGCTTCGTTACTGGTGCACTAACCGATATTACCTAGCCTATTTCTAGTAAACAAAACTACTATATCTAAATCTTCCAGTTTAAATTTTATGGCGCATCCTCATGTCGGCATAAATTCCAACTAAGTTCTAAAGAACCCACTAGGTTTCAAAGAAAAAGCCGAGCGTAGGCTCGGCTTTATAAGATCTTAGTTAAAGCGCCTGAGAAGTTAGGCGTTTAAGATTTACTGACAGAATCCGAAAGGAACTGCTGCAGAACCGAAAAGTGGCATACAATTCTGGCCTTGCTCACAACCTGTTCCGTCTGAAAGGAGACACCATGGGATACACTGACCTGGAGCTGATCCAAGACAGGTAGAAGTAGGTCCACATGCTTTATTGGCTTCACACGCCATTCCAACTGCAGCATCAGCACCTCTTTCAATACAATATCCAGTAGTTTCGCTTAAATTTGCAAGGCTAGGAGCACAAACATCAGTTCCCTCACATCCAGTATCGGCGGCGAAAAGATCACACTGCTTAGTACATTGACCTGCTGACTCGAAATCGCCTTCAAGAGCACGCATCCAATCATTTACACAAGTATCACCGTTAACACAGGTGTTGTTTTGGATGCTCGGACACGAGTCTCCAAGTGCGATATTTCCAGAAGCAGAACATAAACCTTCAGTATCGCCAACTTTTGCAGTTGTACAATTTTGGAGATTGGCAGGACAATTTGCGTCTGCATAATTAGTAGGAGAACAAACCTTTCCACAAATACCAAAGTTAAAGGTTACTGAACCAATAGCCGAGCATGCTTCGTCAGCTTGACATACTACGTTACTATTCATTGGGTTAGGCTCACAGAAACTCACACATGTTCCTGTACCGGTTGAATCAACTGCACAGGTAAGGCCTTCTTTACATCCAAGAGTACGATCGTCAGAATTACAAGCTTCACCAAGGTCAGCTGTGCCGACACCAGGGAAACATGCGTGACGGTCGCCGCTGAGAGGAGTACAGGCATTACCGGTTTCTGGGCAAGTGTTGCTTCCGTAATCCGCTGCTTCGCATGAAGCGAAACAAACGCCACTGTTTGGACGTGTATCATCACCACCCGAAAGATCGAAACAATGTGCAGCAACACCTTCACATGTAGCTGATTGTGCATCTGGAGTTGCAAGTGTTGGGTCACATGTTGGTAAACACATCGATAAGGGATTAGGATCTCCTTGAATTCCGATGCAACGTAAACCCGGACCACAAGACTCAGCAGCTGGAATAACCTGACCTTCCATCGTTTGCGCAGTACAGCCGGCATAGGCTGGTAGAGTACCTTCTAATGTTGGAAGACAAATACCTTCTGTTGACGTCACGGCAACACAAAGCTCGGCAGTCGCACAACCCGAGTCTGCAACGAATGGCGTACATTTAGCCTCACAAAAACCAACACCTACTCCAAGAGTATCTGTCTCTTCGCCAATACATCCCTCGCCATCCGCTGTACAAGCAGCGTCATCACCACAAGGTTGTGTACACGTACCGGTACAAATGAGACCAGCTGTACACCCGTTAAGTGTAGTACAATCTTCACCCAATCCAACTGCGTCAGCAGCAGGCGTCGTGCAGACGCTTGCACTTCCCTGACGAAGCGGTGCACCGTCCGGATTAGCCGGATCAGCGACAACATCGTTGATAGTGATACATGTTTCAGTAGCAGCACAACTGGTGTCATCAAGAGGGCCGCTGCAATCAGAACGAAGACAAGCAAAGCCTGCGCCGCTGTCAACGCAAATCTGACCTGACGAACATGGGTACGGTGCATCGGCTGCTAATTCAGCACTATTCGGGTCGGTACAAGCTATTGCGCATGTTGCCTCGCCTTCGTCTCCCAAAACTGGAGGAACACAAACGAAACCCGTTTTGGTTGTTTTGCTTACGTCACAAGTATCACCTGCAGCTTCGCATTGCTCAACTGGAGTTGTGGTTCCGTTATTCGAATCATTGTTCGACTTATTATTCGACGCATTGTTTGACTTGTTATTCGATGTATTATTCGATGTATTATTCGAATCATTGTTCGATGCGTTGTTCGATGCGTTATTTGAGGCGTTATTTTTGTCCTTATCGTCTTCACCACATGATGTGAATGCGAAAACGGCAACGATTGCCACACATACATTAAATCTCTTTAGCATTTAAGCTCCTAGAAGTTGTTCGCCCGCTTATCTGGTGGCGAAATAAAAAAGTTGTATAAAACTGGGTGAACGTAATCAAAAGCCGAATTTATGTCAAACAATGAATTTAGACTTTTTGAGAATTCGAAAGAAGGGTTTGGACCGCGATTTTAGGGAGGGTAAACGGTTCGCGACACCAGGAAAACTATTCCTCAGAATCGCCTAGACGATCTCGGAGTAGATCACCAAGAGTCGAAGCAGAACCCTCAACATCAGAGTAAGAAGAAACACTTTCAGCTTCCAATTCGTCGCGCTTCAAAGATAGCCCGATACGTTCAGCTGCGCGATCGAAGGCCGTCACAAGCACGTTTACTTGCTGCCCCACTTTCACGACCGAAGAAGGCGAATCAACCCGTTCTTCACTCAGCTCTGAGACATGGATAAGGCCCTCTATACCAGGCATCACTTCGGCAAATGCACCGAAATCTGCGATACGCGTAATCGTGACATCTATCTTCTTACCTATCACAACAACGCTTTCTGCTGCTTGCCATGGATCATCAGAAAGTTGTTTAATCCCCAAAGAAACGCGTCCCGCTTCAACATCAATATCAAGCAACATCACTTCTTGAGCATCGCCGACGTTGAATCTTTCGGAAAGATCACCTTTTTCATGTTTCCAAGAAATATCACTTTGGTGGACTAGACCGTCAATATTTGGAGCAATATTTACGAATAAGCCAAACTCGGTAACGCTTGAAATTGTACCACTGAAATGGGTGCCATTGGTATTATCAGCGCGAAGAACAACGTAGGGGTTATCGGCGAGTTGTTTAATGCTAAGGCTTATTCGACGTTCGTCGCCATCTACTCCCATGACTTTTACACGGACGCGCTGTCCCATTTTGAGAATGTCTTTGGGATGATTCACTTTTTCTAACCAGGCGATTTCACTCACATGAACCAAACCCTCCAAGCCCTCTTTGAGGGAAACGAAAGCACCAAAGGGTGCTAGACTTACAACTGGCCCCTCAAATTCGTCGCCTATTTTAATCGTATCTTCGATTTTCTCCCACGGATCTTCCAAGAGTTGTTTACGCCCTAGACTCAGGCGCATCTTTTCTTTGTCAAGTTCCAAAAGAACGACTTTGATTTCATCACCTGGATTGACAAGTTCACTCGGGTTATCAATGCGACCCCAACTCATATTGGAGACATGGAGTAGCCCTTCGACGCCTCCAATATCAACGAATGCGCCATACTTGGTTAGATTACGAACCACGCCTTTATACTCGTTCCCGACTTTAAGATTTGCAAGAAGCTCTTCTTTGCCGCTATCACGTTCGGCCTCCAAAAGTGCGCGCCTACTTATTACGATGTTACCGCGGTCATGATCGAATTTGGTGATTTTGAATTGTGATTTCATACCTAAAAAAGAATCGACGTCTTCGACTCTATGAATTGCGATCTGGCTTAATGGTAGAAAAGCCCGAAGCCCGATGTCGACGGACAAACCGCCTTTGTTTTTAGACAAAATCTGTCCTTCTACAGGTTGTCCCGATTTAACCAGCGCATCAATATTATTCCAAACTTTAAGTTGTTCCCCTTTGATAAACGATGCGACCCAGTGTTTGCCCAAAGGTCTCTCTATAAGGAGATCCAACTTTCCTTTAGGCACGGTTTTGAATTCTTCAGTTTCGACAGCGGCAAGCTTTTCATGCCCAAAGTCGAATAAATGAAACTCAAGTTCGGTTTTAACATAAGTCCCAGATTGAATACTATTATAGTAGATATCATCGGGGTGAAGAATTTCGTTTTCGACGGTCATATTTTTCTCGTTAGGCATCGTGACTGTTTACCTACAAATCCAGGATAAAAATCGCAAGTCCTGTTTAGGATTTTGAAACACGACTTTTGCGGTCATTTCGTTTTTGTTTTTCTTGGGCGTCAAGATCTTGATGGTAGCGGCCCAAATAATAACCGATGAACACCCCCACGAGGATAAGAACAACGATATAAAAGATATGAGCTGTTGAAATCATTTTATTAAGTCATCTCTTTAAAAAGATCGTCAATTCTCTTCGCGAGAACACGATTGTCCGTTTTGACCTGATTTAAACGTACGGTCAGAACAACAAAATAGGCGAGCAACATAAACCACAAAACGATATAAGAGATAAGTGCCAGGGATCCTCCGGTCATCGTCTTCTCGCTAGCAGCAATCGATTCTTGAGCCCAAGCCTGAGTGGCAAACAATTGGAGTCCCAACAAAATAAGTAGTTTAAATCGTGTCATACATTACTCTTCAGATAATCTTCTAAATCAATAAAAAGGGACTCTAATTTTTCGGATTCACGTTTTATTGCAACTTGAGCCCAAAAAATTGCCATCGAAAGAATCAAAAATCCCAACATCGACATTCCAAAAGCAAGCGCGATATCAGGGTGCATACCGTCCCCACCTTCGCGCTCAACGGTTGGATGTATTCCACCCCAAACTTTAACGGCCCAGTGAACGACGGGAATCATAGTCGAAGAAATCACAGCAAAAACGGCCGCAATTTGACGGATTTTCCGACTTGAACCCGAAAAGAGCCTAAGTAGCGCGTAACCCCCATACATCAAGAACAGGATAAGGGCAGTCGTTAATTGCGGATCAAATACCCACGCTTTACCCCAGGCTTTATATCCCCATAAGGGGCCCGAGATCATAACGTAGATTCCAAAAAGAAGACCTATCTCGACCCCGATCACGGCGATTGTGTCCCAAGTCTTTTTAGGCTTAAGAAGGTAAAAAAGGCTGGCGGCACTGCAGATCACAAATCCGGCATACATAAGCATAGCAGCGGGTACGTGGACGTAAAAGATTTTCTGAACCACGCCCATCGTTAATTCTACAGGTGCGTGAAAAAACACCAAAACCATAGCTATGGTTGATGTGATAGCAGCTGCGATTGCGATTAGGGTTAAAAGGGATACTTTTTTCAAAATTCCTCGAAAGTCGTCAGTTCTCGAACTGGATATCATGGCCAGGGGGCTTGGACAATCGTTTCGACGTTTTTGCGATTCAAAACATGAAAGTTGTAGTTTAGCGGAGTTCGGTTTATACTCTCGTGAGAAACAATTTAAACTAACTGAAAAACGAATTCCTCATGATACCAAAGATTATCTTTGAACAATCTATCAAAAGATATTTTAAGTGCGTCGCGCCCTTTATGGACGATGAATCTGTAAGTGAGATCATGATAAACGGTCCGAATGATATTTGGATCGAAGTTGCCGGGAAACTCCAACAAACCAACGCAAAATTCGAAAACGCGGATGATTTAATGGGGGGTGTGAAAAATATCGCCCAATATGTTGGAAAAACGTTAAATGACTTAAACCCACGCATGGATGCAAGACTACCCGATGGTTCGCGTGTACACGTGGTCCTTCCACCATGCGCCCGAAACGGTGTTTCAGTCGCCATTCGACGGTTCGGCGAATTTTCCTTAACAATGGAAAAGCTAATGGGTTACGGATCGATCACTGCGCAAGCAGCTGAATTCATTAACCTATGCGTTCACATGGAACAAAACGTTATCGTTGCCGGCGGAACAGGCTCAGGAAAGACCTCACTTCTCAACTGTGTTTCTACACTTATCGATCCCAAAGAACGCATCATCGTCATTGAGGATTCAACAGAGCTCCAGCTCCAACAGCCCCATGTCGTTATGCTGGAAGCACGCGGACCGGATGCCAAGGGACGTGGAAAAGTTGAAATCGGAGATCTCTTCAGGTCAGCTATGCGTCTTCGTCCAGATAGAATTGTTATTGGAGAAATTCGCGGGGGAGAAGCACTCGACCTTATTCAGGCAATGACCTCAGGTCACGGTGGGTCGATGTCCACAACGCACGCCACCTATCCCGATGATACGCTCCGCCGACTAGAAACGATGGCGATGATGTCAGAAGTCAAAATGCCACTCGCAGCACTCCGAAGTCAGGTTGCATCGGCAATCAATATTATCATTCAGACGGCACGCTTTAACGATGGAAGTAGAAAACTGACCCACATCGTGGAATGTTTAGGTCTAGATCAGGCCGGTGAGTATGTTATCCATCCTCTTTTCGAGTTTAAACACCAAGGTCAGGATCCAAAAACGGGAAAAGTTATGGGAGAGCTAAAGGCAGTCGGAAACCTTCCTACCTTTCTGGACAACGCTCGTTCTCGTAATCTTCATGTCGACGAAAGTTGGTTTCGCCCCCTTTAACTAAAAATATTTAAGAACTTAATATGTCTGATGATAGATTCAAACAAGCGAGAAAAAACCTCCGCGATAAGCACAAACAACGCCAACAAGGTTCGGGTCTACCTTTGGAAGATCAGCCAACATCTGCAATCGGCATAGATCGAAGACCAGGAAGACCTAAAAATGGTTCAATGATTATTGGCGACGATTTTGATGAAGGCTTTGGCGAAGAAGCCACCGCTTTCGTAAACGTTCAGGCAATGCAAAATGGACCGCCCGCACTTCCACCTGCGCTGCCCAATACACAAAACTTTGGTAGCGACGACGGAGACTTTGGAGGCGAAGCCACCGATTTTGTTAATGTAAATGACTTACAAATGGATATGGGGAATCAAATTCTGACCGATTCCGTTCTCACCCAAACCTACCAATACGGTCCCGAATCCATACAAAATTTGGCGTCGACCCTGATCTTCGCTCAGAAAGCAGACGGCCAATCTGTGATTCTAAAACGTGTTTGGAACGGTGACCCTGCTGCGTTTCCAGATGATTTACGAGAACGTATTTCGGCCGTCGACGTTGTGCGTCACCCTAACCTTGTTTCTCTAAACGGAATGTTAGCGACCCCCACAGGAGTTTGGCTCGAACTCACAAGACCTCCGGGTTATCGCCTCACCGATGTGCTTACCCAAAACGGTCCACAACCCAACGTTGTGGTTTTTGGATGGCTTACTGGGGTGGGAGAGGCTTTAGACGAAATCCATCGTAACGGATATATTCATGCCGGACTCACACCTGACGCGATCTGGGTTAAATCAGACGGAGGTGTGATGCTTGAGCCCTTCGATTTATTAGCGTTTGAAGATCGCGGTAACCTCGCACCTTACGGCCCACGTGAAATGACCTACGCGCCAGAGCAACGAGAACTCACATCTTCAACTGATACTTTTTGTCTCGCCAATATCGCTTTTGCCGCACTTACAGGCCTACCGCTCGATCTTGCCAAGGCAGGGGAAGTCGATCCCATCGTCGGAAAAGCCTTACAACGCGCGCTTTCGGCAAACCCGCGAGAACGTTTTAGCACCGCGGCCGAATTCTTAAAACCTTTTCAGAATTTAGAAAAGAAAAAAGGAATCCTCCCCGATCTGAACTTCAAATTTCTAATCATGGCAGTCGGGATTCTAATGATAGGCGTCGTCGGACTTCTCTATTTTCAACAACAACAAAGCGCTAATGCAAAACGTGCCGCCGCACTGGCCAACGCCGCTCCGACACCTTTCGAAGTACCCGAAGAGGGCCCCGATCCTCGCATAAAGGTCATCGTCGATCTCAAAAACGATCCACTCAATCGGCTTGCACCGCGCCTGCTCGATAAAGCCGAAAAGCGAAAAGTCGAACAGGCCAGAATCGAAGCACGAGAAGAATTAAAGGGCGTCGAAAAACTCCCCAGTGGTCAAAGAAAAACGAAATACACGACATCCTTATCTACTATTACTCGCGCCATCCTGATATCAGGCGAAACCAAAGAGGACACTGTTTTCATTAAAGAGCTTCGCAAAAGAAAAGACGTTATAAAAATGAGAAAGGACTACTTTACACGAATTACTGATTCACTCGAAAAAGGAAAATCAGGAAGTGCCCGGATCAACTACACGAGTTATGCAGCTATCGAACCCGAAGCACCGGGTCTTGCCTTCTTCAACACAAATAAAACGGCCAAAGTCGAACGACTTGTTTCAATCTCAGAACAACAGAAAAAGGAGGAGAAATAGAATGCGTACTCTGATATTCACATTCTTTATGCTTTCTTCGGCTTTTCTGAACCCCAACATCGCTTCCTCGGTAGAATTCGGTGACAAACATAAAACTTATGAGTTTCCTGTTGAAGTAATTACCAAAGACAACACAGGATCGCCTGTCGCCAATGTCCCGGTTTTTTTCGACGAAAAGCTCGCCGGCCACACGGGTGCTGCTGGCATGTTTAAAGCTATACTCACTGAAAGACACAGAGCATCCCTAAAACTCGGAGTCGGAAAAGTTGATGGATATAGTCTTGAAGCAGAACAGGTCACCGAAACTGACTTTCCTTTACTCGTTGATGACCCCAAAAGCCAAGACCCCAAGCCGGAACGAATAAGGTTAAAAGTACGCTACAAAAAAGTAAGCCAAGAAAATTTAATCTGGATTAAGCTCAAATGCTCCTCAGATGTTTCTTGTGTTGGGATTGAAATCAAGTCCGAAGGTAAAGTTATCGCGACTACAAACGAATTTGGCATTGCCCATTTTATCAAAAGTGCCGTCCCAGGATCGCGAATAGAGCTCCTCATTGATACACCCGCACCAACCGAAGAAATAATATTCGCTCCAAACAATCCCAAATACGCGTTTAAGTCAGCGCTCACACCTGGCATCTATTACATCACTGAAACCTTCAAAAACGTGAAACCAAAGAAAAAAGTAAAGCGCGCCTTTCGCGGTAAACAATCGGCCAAAAAAGCGGCTAAAAAGAAAGCGGCTAGAAAGAAAGCGACTAAAAAGAAAACAACTACAAAGAAAGCCAAAAAATCTGGTGGCGGGATCGATCTCTGGTAATGACTTTTCGTGACGCCTCCGACCGCGAAATTACCTACCTTCGCATTTCCCTAACAGACCGTTGTAATTTCCGATGCGTTTACTGCATGCCGGACGAAAATATGGAATGGATTCCTCGTGATGAAATTCTAACCTTCGAAGAGCTGGAACTCATTGTTTCTGTTTTTGCCAAACATAATCTAAAACGCATTCGTCTCACCGGAGGTGAACCCCTCTTAAGAAAAGGAATATGCGATTTAATTCGCAGGTTTCGAAACTTAGGCATAGACGAGATAGCACTCACAACAAACGCATTTTTACTACCAAAATTTGCTGACGCGTTAAAAAAAGCGGGTTTAACCCACATAAACGTAAGCTTCGACTCTCTAGAACCCGATACCTTTAAGAAAATATCTCGAAACCAGAAGTTAGATCGTGTTCTCGATGGCCTTCAATCAGCCCAAGACGCTGGCTTTGAAAATATCAAATTGAATAGCGTCATTATCCGTGGAATCAATGACCATGAAATACTAAATCTGGTTACTTTTGCAGCGGAACGTAAGCATATACTTCGCTTTATTGAATTCATGCCAATTGGGTTAGGAACGGTTTGGGGGGATACAAGCGTACCGCTGGGAGAAATTCGGCAAAAGCTATCAGAACAAGGCAATCTTGTTCCTGAAAAGAAAAAAATGGGTATGGGACCAGCGCGATATTGGACCTTCAGTTCGAACTCTATTTCACCAACACCCATTGGTTTTATCTCCGCTTTGAGTTCCTGCTTTTGTGATGACTGTAATCGTATTCGAATCACCCCAACTGGAGGACTTCGCGCGTGTCTTGCAGACGATCGCGAGGAAGATCTCGCAACCCTCATTAGAGCCGAAAAAACCGACGCTGATAAAAAACGTGTCGTCGAGGAAACGGTTCATCGAGCGCTGGCCGCAAAAAAGCCCTCCCACGACTTCACTTTTGATGAAGAAGTGAACACATTAAAACGGATGCACGCGATCGGCGGCTAATAGTAAACACTAAATTCCCTTCGCAACCTATTAGCTCACATCGTTTGTAGTTTTATAAACATCGGTTTCGGTAATCACAAAATCCATTCTCTGGTCATGGGATTGCATCGGCAAATAGTCTGTCAAGAACAGGTCCTGACAAACCCCGACACAAGTACAATCCAATGATGCCAGAAAACGATCATAAAAACCGCCACCGTAACCCAAACGATTTCCAGCTTCGGTAAATGCGATACCAGGTACTACGACTAAATCCAAAATCCGGGGGTCCACAACAGGTCCTTCAGGTTCGAGAATCCCAAACGCCCCCTCTACCAGCTCATCGCCCTCACCGACGCTTACGAACTCAAGTCTCTCGCCTTTCACCCTAGGCAGATATACGCTTCGCTGTGGTAACGCTTCCAGTATCGCGAACACGTCGACCTCACCTCTGATCGGGTGATACAAGCCTATATTTTGGTATTTTTTGGATAATAAAAAATCAACGAGTTTTCGTTGAATTTCGGTTTGAACAGAATTTGAAAAAGAACGACTACGTAAATCTAGAAACGCTTTTCTCAAAGCGCTTTTACTTTTCAACTTTTCGAATCATCTTCGGCAGAATCAAGTATGTTTAGACAATTTCCAACGGCAACTTGAATGCTGTCTTTTAACGAACGCAGCTCTCCTTGAGCATCAAAAAGTTCCTCGGCAACATTGAGGCTGATAAGCATCATTAGTTTTTCGCGTGTTACAGACGGTGCTGCTTTTTGGAGCGCATCTAATTTCGAGTCTATATATTCGGCAAGCTCGGCAACATATCGAGGGTCTCGATCGCTCTTAATAGAAAGTCGTGTTCCCCCTATATTAACGTTTACCGTGGCTTTTTTTCGACCATCAAGATCGACGCTTAATTGCGTTGGAGCCCCTCCGCGTTTTGGTCCATCCCTTCTCAACTGAAGTCACCTCATTAGTGTTCTTCTTAGCCTAGACCTCAGATCCCAATGCTTCAAGTAGATTTAAATATTTTACGATCTTGTGCTCAAAATTTGCGAAATTACAAACTGTTAATTGCTCTTTTGTAGGCGTTTGCCCTACTAATAATCGCATCTGGCGCGATAAGACAAAGATAGATAGGTTTCCGACGACTCTGAATTTTGGGATTTCTGTAAATGGCTTTCGAAGAAAAAAACTGGCTCTCGGATTTTTCTCCCAAGAGAATCTCGTTTTTTTCTATCGCTTTGCTCATGGGGATGTTCGTACTTCATTCTCTCCAATCTGATGACGAAAAAACGCTTGCCACCGCCGCTACCATCGCAACAAACGACGTTGCAAAAAATTTGAGAAGCCTCGTAAAAAAAGAAAAAATTGGCGCAATTGCCTATCAATACAGCGGCGAAAAAAACATTCAAACGCAAATCGAAACGGCAATCAAGATGGACAACATCGAGTGGATAGACGCTAACTCCAAAAAAACGGATCTCGACAAGCCCCTACCGCTAGCAACTATCAGCAGCACAACAACCCCAAAGGATGTCACGGTCTCAATGACCATTAGACGATCCGATGAAGAGACCATTACTCTTAAAAAGAAAACACTCAGGGCCGGATTTGAAGCTCTTTTACCTCCTTTTCTAGCTATTCTCGTCGCCCTTTTTTTTAGACGATTAGTTATCGCACTATTTGCGGCGGTTTGGGCGGGTGCCACGCTGGTAACAGGTAATCCTTTATCTGCAATCGGGTATGCTTTTACCAAGTACATCTGGGGAAGCATCGCTAGTTCGTTTAACCTTTATATTTTGGCCTTCACTATCGGTCTGGTGGGAATGGTTCAGCTCATTACCCGTATGGGTGGTGTGGGCGGAATATTAGAACGCTTCAAAGGTCTTGCAGAATCCAAACGGTCTACCCAAATAACAACATTCCTTCTTGGCTTCGGAATCTTTTTTGACGACTACGCTAATACGGTAGTCGTTGGAACCTCATTGCGCCCCATCACCGATAAGCATAAGATCAGTCGAGAAAAACTGGCCTATCTCGTCGATTCGACCAGCGCACCCATTGCAGGCATCGCGATAATCTCAACATGGATTGGATACGAAGTAGGACTTTTCGGCGACCTGGCCCTTCAACTCGGTCTTGAACGCGGCGGATATGATATCTTTTTTGGCGCGCTAGCCTTTCGGTTTTACTGCTTATTCACAATCGTGTTCGTATTTTTGAATGTCGTTAGTGGACGCGATTTTGGCCCGATGCTCAAAGCCGAACGACGCGCCTCCAAAGGCAAATTAATGAAAGATGGCGCGAAGCCTCTGACCTCGTCCGGACTCTCTAAAATCGAACCCAAAAAAGGAATTCCGCTTCGCGCGCGAAACGCATTTATACCCATCGGCTCGGTCATTATTGCCGTGATGATAGGAATGATCTGGTCAGGTTGGAGTCAAAACGATATTAGTATCCCAGCACTCGGCGAAGGCACAGGTTTTTCTGCAGCGTGGACGGTTGCTCTACCCACTCTGGGTTCGTGGGAAACCTGGCGAGATGCCTTCTCAAACGCTGATGGAGCAAAAGTACTATTTTGGTCCGCGATGTTTGCAAGCGGTATCGCCGCTGTGATGGCCCTATCCCAAAAACTACTAACCCCCAAAGAAACCATAACCACGTATCTAGGTGCGATTCCTGCGATGCGTCTGGCCGTTGTCATTCTTATCCTGGCATGGTCCATAAGAACGGTTTGCGAAGATATCGGAACTTCGGTCTATCTCGTTTCATCTGTTCAAGAATATCTAACACCGGTGATGCTCCCGCTAGCCACTTTTTTACTTGCGGCCGTAGTTGCGCTATCCACGGGAACGTCTTGGGGAACAATGGGAATTCTAATCCCATCCATGATTCCCGTCGCTTTTTACATGACAAGAGATATGCCCAACGGCGAACAGATTTTATTATTGTGTTTCGCTGCTGTTTTAGATGGTGCAATATTTGGAGACCACTGTAGCCCCATTTCCGATACTACCGTTATGAGTTCGATCTCAAGTTCATGTGACCACATGGACCACGTCAAAACACAGCTTCCTTACGCATTCACCACGATGACATTCGCGGCGGTATTTGGATATGTAGGCGTCGCGTTTGGGCTGCCAGTGTTGTGGGCGTATGTTTTTGCACTCTTTTCGATGACCGGTGTATTTTTTCTCCTAGGTCGAAACGTACCCACGATTCCATGAAGTTGCAGCGAATTTTTTACTATCCTCAGGTGACGTGTTTACTAGCTATTTTCTTTTGCTCCCCAGAAACCCTCGTCGCAGAAGACAACTTGGATTCAGTAAACACCAACGCGAATTCGATCGACGATGACGCTCCGAATCAAACCCAAACGAAGGTTTCCTTTCTCGAAACCAAACAAAAATATAACGAGATTGTTGACGAGCTTGCCAATGTACCTGGCTTAAGTACGCAACAAAGCGGAATGGGTCAGCCTGCCTACGCGGCAATTCGAGGCGGCAATCCAAGACAAAACCGGGTATTTTGGAATGGTCTTAAACTATCGCTTCCCTTTGGTCCCGGCTTTGATTTTTCAACTCTAGATTCTGTTTCCTTTGATTCCCTAACCGTCGTGCGTGCCGGCTCTTCAGCTACCAAAGGAAGTGGTTCACTGACTGGCGCAATTGAACTCAATTCAGATGTCTTCTTTAAAGGAAAACTCCGCGATTCTAATAGAAGCTATGGCAGCTTCGGCACTTATAACTCGGCGCGAAGAATTGGAGTCAGCGACGGAAAAAACTTCCTGCTCTTTTCGGGTGGAATACGACGTAGCACAGGCGATTTTCCCTTTATCGACAGACAAGGAACGCCTCATATACGAGTTGGCAACGACAGTGAAAGGGTTCAAGTCGCGAGCATTTTGGGTCGAAAAATATCCGAAAAATGGACGAATAAATTGGCCATCCTATATTCGCAACTAGACAGAGGTTCACCGGGTCCGTCTGAATTTCAAGATTTATTTTTGGACGCCAGAAACCAAGTATCCCAAGTACATATTTCCAACGAATACAAAGGCCAAAAGTTGGATAGTGTTTTGGCAGACGAATCAGAAGCAAAGTTCATGATCGGCGTTTCGGGATCGGATTACTCTTATCGTAACCCAACCTCACTTTTAGGTAGTACCGAATTCGAATCGGTCGCCAAACATCGACGCGTATCGTCGGCAGCGAGTTTTCGCTTCTTTTCAACGCGTTCACTTACAACAATGAGACTCGATGCAAGCTTTGAAAAATACGAGTCTCAGACCACTAAAAATAGCATCCAATCGCCACTGGCAAATCATGAGCGTTCCGAACTCTCACTAAAAGTCGCGTCCGAATGGTACTGGAACGCGTCTTGGCTGACCTTTCTCAACGCTGCTGTCGACCATGTTGGGAATCAACTTTTACCGACCTTCAATATTGGCACATCGATCGAACTTCTAGACGGACTCACACTGAGTTTCAACGGAGCGCGATCGTCAAGAGCTCCGGATTTCGATGAACTCTATCTAGAAACAGAGAGTGTACGAGGGAACCCTGATCTACGAATCGAATCGGCTTGGACAACCGATCTTTCTGTCTATTACCAGAACGATATCATCAGCCTCGAGTCCACTTTTTTTGGGTCCATCATAGACAATACTATTTTGTTTTTACCCGTTTCTTCTTTCCTAATCGAAGCGAAAAACATCGGCGAATTTCCTAGTTTTGGAATGGAAAGCAGCGCGAACCTAAATCTAAAACATCTTGAAGTAGAAGGTTCCTACACGTTGACCCTATCTCAACCCTCTGGTTTTCAATCCCCCCATCAACCGGTTCACAAAGGAACGCTTAAAACCCAACTCCATACCGAAATCCAAAATGCATATATTAAATCCGCTCGTGTCTTTGCGAATGCGAATGCGCGGTCTGCGATAAACTTGGATTTGTTTGGAAGCCTAAGAAACGAAGCATCTCTGAGAATTAACGCGGGATTGAGCATACGACTGGACGTCAATATGCCTAGAAAGATCGATATAACTCTAGGTGTCAAAAACATACTAGACGATCGAACGCAAAGCGATTTTCTACAACGACCTCTTCCGGGACGCCAAGTCTACGGCGCGCTACGTCTGACGCTTTAATGAACCTATTCAGACGTCGGGAACGATCAAACTAACAACTTTACTTCCTTCGAATACAACTACTTCCATCTTTGTGTAAGTCCACTGCTCGCTATTATCGCTCTCCCCTCCGATAACCAATATTTTTGCTTCGCCTCGTGGACCTTTTATAGGAATCGTTAAGTTCACCGACTTAACACCATTCATCGTTCTCACCTTGCCGAGTATGAGTCCGTACGGCTCAATAGGTTCACCTATTAAACTGATGACGCTTTTATTGCTCTTCGCGCGTACCAGCGACTCCTGATACGAGGGACTTTCTTTCATTCTCGAAGTTATCCCGTCGAATAAACTCGAACCTAGAGTCAGAATCAAAGCAACAAAGGCAACCGCACCAACAAACGACACAGGTATGACCCATAACTTATTTTTCGAAAACCAACTTTTATCTTGTTTAGATCCCTTCCTATTCATCTTCACGTCCTAAATGGTGGACTGGGTATTAGTCCGTGATTTTTCGAATCAACTTTTGTGCGACACTTCGTCCCAGCCAAGGTGCGAAAATATAGCGCTCACTATTTTTGTAGTAGAGCTTAGCTTTCACCGAATCAGATAGTCCTAAGCTACGCACCTTCCAATCCCCCTGAATGGGAATAGGATGTTCCATCACCCTATCCTTAGCTTCGAAAAATTGAGCGTGTAAATCATAAAAATGACTGACGTCATCTAATGTCGGCGGCGTCTTTGATACACTTCCCAAAGTGACTCTAAGGTAAAGTTCGTCACGATAAACCTGGACACCCACCTGAAGATCGGTTGCGAATAAAATTCTATTTTGAAAATCGTTGAATAACTTGCGGACCTTTTTGGGATCGTGACGCCCAATCTCTGCCAGGCGAGCCGCGACATCAAGAATAACGTTTGGATAAGACTCAAGAATGGATCTCACTTCATCGATATCTTCGGGATTGTTCGCAAAGTGCAGCAACATGAACGTGGTTTTTGGATGTTTTTTAACAACTCGATTTCGAGCATCCAATAATTGCTTCCGGGAGGGGAACTCGTCTCCATGAAAACTCCAACTTGGTGCGATTGACAGTTCGGCGTATCGTTCGTTGTTTTCAGAAATAGGCTCAAAAAATGCTTTAGGATCGGCGGTATGAATTGCGACAACAACACCTAGTTTGCCAGCTTCAGACCAAAGCGGGTCTAAACGCGGATCATCTATCTTTAAATAGCTTCCATCTTTTAGTTTAACTCCCAGGCCCAATGCTTTTGAAATCTTCAAACCGGTGAAGCCGTCGTTGACCGCTTCACGAAGACTTTTCGCAGCTCGTAAACCGAAAGTAGGTTCGTCGATATCCGACCAATCCACATTAGCAAAATTGGCAATTCGTCCATAAAATTTGGAGCTTGCTTGAAGGGTTGAAACTCTCCGTTTTGGGGTAGAGCCGCCGCTCATATTTACGGTCCGATAAACTCCGTTGGCATCCATCACATCCACAAAGGTTTTCATCGTATAAGGACTTAAGTGTGTATGCACGTCGTTCCAAAGACGTTTGGGTTTTTCAACGTTATTTTTCGATATTTCTCCAAGATTTTTTTGTTGAGTTGAGTTCGAACGCGTTAAGCTGCGATTTATTTCCGGAGTTGTTTTAGAACATCCAAAAATAAAAAGAGAAAGAAGGAGCGCATATTTCACTTCTTTTTTCCGTAATTGAGTTCTGCATCACTAAGCCGAATATAATTTGGTTCGAGATCAGCGAGCGCATCGGGGCCGCGTTCTTCAAACAAATCCCAAGCTAAAAGCGCAATTGAAACCGAAGACGGACCGTCCCACGGTTGTGGGAAAACAATATTGCCTCGCGCTTCTAATTTTGGCTTTAAGGTAGGCCCACTATGAGTAGCATTCCCAACAACGCGAAGATCCCGGAAATCCTTACTGAGCTCCAAAAATTTCTCAGGTGAACCACTTTGGGCTTCAAGCTCGACAATAATACTTCCGTCTTTGTCTTTCCCGTAGATCTCAAAATAGACTTCTGAACGACGGGCATCAAAAACGGCGGCGACGGGATTATTATTAAGCGCAAAAAGCGGACGGGCGCTAGAACGTAAACTAGAAACGCCGACAATCGGAGCCTCGGCCGCGAGTGCAATTGCTTTAGCGACCGCTAAGCCAACGCGCGCGCCGGTGAAGGACCCCGGACCAATACCAACCCCAACCAGGTCTAAACTTAGCCGGTCGATACCTTGTTGGTTGAGGATATCCTCGACGTTTTTTAATAAGGAATCGGCGTGATTGGAAACCGCATAATGGGTTCTTCTTGCCAAAACTTTATCTCCGTGTAGAAGCGCAATATTTTGTGCTCGAGTCACGGTATCGATTGCTAGAATGAGGGGATTATCCATCGTTGAAATGCTCTAAGCTAAAATGTGCGCCACGATCCGAATCGCTAAAAGAGTTCGTTTAACCAATCAGCGAAGACCAACCAGTTATTCTCGATGTCGTTTTTAAACGCAAGTATGAACAGCACAATAATAAACGAGAATCCGATATAGGTTGCTATCTGGCGTGTTCTGAAACTTAGCGGCCCACGCTTAATGGCTTCAAGCGCGTAGAGCAATAAATTCCCGCCATCCAGAATCGGGATCGGGATTAAATTTACCAGAGCAATGTTAATTGAAATCACCGCCATCATCTCCAAGAATTTATCCCACCCCGCTTTTCCGGCTTCGGCGGCCATCGAACCAATACCAATAGGACCACTCAAATTTGAGGTCGACATTTTCCCACTAAACATCCGCGTAATCCCTTTAAAGGTCATGCCAATAAAGTCCCACGTCTGCGTAAACGAATAGACACTTGCAAATGCAATCCGGTCGCCTAGCGGAAAATCAATTTCGTCGGGTTGAACACGGTTTCTCATGTTAGAAAATCCGATATCAAAATCTGGATATTCGGTGCTCTTAACGCGCGGTTTCAAACGCAACGATCTCTTTTCTCCATCCCGAATAAACTTAATATCAAATTCTTCTTTAACCTCTTTCGCTTCTTTGCCGGCATCATTGGCTTCTATGGTTTTATCCCACAATTTCATGTGAATTCCCGAAATCGCGCGATACCAAACTTTAAAGGGTTTACCATTAACCTCGAGAATTCGATCACCAGCACGAAACCCATCGGCATACGCAGGGGAGTCTTTCTTCACATGGCTTAAGGTCATCTCGCCGGATACCAGCCCAAATTCGCAGGATGATTCGCGAATATCGCAAGTTGGGGTTAACGAAACCTGGACCCTCTCTCTAGAATAGACGTCGGCATAATCGACATCTAATCGAGACGGTCGAAGTAAATCTATTTTCAGTTCGCTACCCACTGATTCGGCAAGAATTGCGATCACCTCATCATATCGTCGAACTTTCTTTCCATTGATCCCGATGATCGTATCAAAATCCTTCAATCCGGCGACAGCAGCGATAGTGTTGTCTCCTTCTACGGCTATCGTAGACCCGTAAGTAACCATACTAATACCAAGTAGGCCGATCTTACTTTTTGTCCCTAAAAAATCTGTGCGAGGAACCGACTCAGGCGTAATGTCAACTGTCGTTCTTTTTCCGTTGCGTTCAAAAACCAGCGGGAATGTTTCGTCAGGACGATCAGCAATGTTTTGACTGATTTCGTGCCAATAGGAAATCTTCTCGCCGTCAATTTCGACGATTCTATCACCGGCTTCAAGTTTAGCATCCAACGCGGGAACGCCGAAAACCTGCCCAATCTGAGCGGGTGAATTTGTCGTTTGACCAAAAACGGTAACAATAAAATAGAGAAAGATTGGGAGGATAAGATTAAATACGGGGCCCGCAAGCGTTACCAACGTACGTTGCCAAATAGGCTTCATCATCAGTGCCCGACTTTGATCTTCATCGGAAGCATCTTCTGTTTGTTCGAAACTCATTCCCAACATTTGAACGTAGCCGCCCAAGGGAAGCGCACCGATCACATATTCTGTTTCACCGTAATGAAATCCGGCGATACGGGGACCGAAGCCGATCGAAAATCGAATTACTTTTACATCAAAAAGCTTTGCGACCAAAAAATGTCCAAGTTCATGAACAAAAATCAAAACCCCTAATAGGATCGCTGTATAAAAAAGGTAGGACATTAAGCTCTCAGGAAAAGATACGTTGACAAATATACACCCAAGGTGAAGCGAAGATCAACGCGTCGATTCGATCTAACATTCCACCGTGCCCATATATGATCGTACCGCTATCCTTAACGCCATGCGCTCGTTTGATAAGGCTCTCAGCGAGGTCACCGGTCTGGCCTAGGAGGTTTGCAGGGACGGCAACAATGAGGATCGCCCCCAAAGAGAGTGGCTCCCATGAAAGCTCGTAGGCGAAACCTAAAAATTCATGACTACCGGCCAATGAAGGGAAAAAACTATTGGCTCCAATGGCCGCACCGAGGCTCAAAATAAAGCCTCCAATTGCGCCCTCAATAGACTTGTTTGGACTCACGGCTTTATACAATTTAGTTTTGCCGAACGCGCGACCGGTGAAATAGGCCCCCGTGTCGGAAACCCAAACGATGAGCAAAGTCAGCAGAACCCAGAACGCGCCTGCTGAACCGCCGTTACGATGAACCAATGCGATCGTGCTAATAAGTACGCTGCCGTAAATAAGGCCCGTCACTGAACCCGAAATAAGTATGGAAGCATCTTTTTGATCGTTATAACTAAAAAGAAAATATAGGAATAAGACCAAAACAGCGATGCAGAGCGTGGCGATTGACCAACCATCAGTCAGGAAAAGATCGACAGAAAAAGTGGCCTCTGTTGGCGTTTGGCGATACATTGAAATCGACACCAAAAGCGCCAAACCAGCGGTAAGCCATGTACCGTTTTTATGTTTTGTCCCATAAACCATATTGCAATATTCCCAAGCCGAAATAGATGCAACGACGGCAACCAAAGCTCCAAAAACCCATGCGGGAGCAACAAACATAATAAAAATAATGATGGGAACGGCAGCCAGAGCTGTGATGACTCTTGGAATTAGGTCAGATTTCTTCTTTTCCCTCATTTTATCTTCTTTTCAATTTCGGCAATTTTTTCGTCAACCAATGCATTATCTTCCATACTCTGGGCAAAACGTAAATTTTGAAGTGCCGCACTCCAATTTTTTTTAGCTAAATCAGCTTGAGCCAACTTCAAAAATTTTCGGCTTTGAGGATTTTTCGCCGTTGTAAAAAGGCTGACCGGACCATCGTCCAAAACGCTTTCTATCATCCTAATGTTTCCTTTTTTCAATTCATCATCGTACTGCTTTCGAGAACGCCGGACCGACAGCACAGAATAAGCTTCCACAATCAACTGATATAACGAAGTTACTTTACCGATAATCACATCGCCCCACTTCGAACCTGCTATGGTTGCATAGCGATCCGGGTGATATCGGGCGCTGAGTTGATCGTAAATATTGACCAATGCGTGATGTGGAGCGGTATTTTGCAGACCAAGAATCTGATAATAACTCTGCGTCTTAAAAGCAGACACGATCGAATCGAGCTCGCGATTAAAGGCTCGCCATTGGGCAAGGTCGTCTCCCTTACTCGCTACGGGATATAAACCCGAAATCGCGTTGCGCAGGACCGGGCCTGGTACGGGATAACGGAGAACAGCGTCAGAATAAGCGTCTTTTTGAGTGGTTCCCAGAAGCAAAATTTTAATGTCAGGGAAGGTTGCCTTAAGTTCTTGACGGAGGTTCAAACTATCGCCGTCGGCCAATGTTTTATGAACGATTGCAAAACGCATTTCCCGATTCGCGATTTTCTTAACAATCGCACCACCTTTCTTCGAAGCAATGGGGGTAAAACGTTTAGGAGGCAGATCCTCGACCATTTTTCGAAGGGTATCGATATCACCGCAAATTGTAAGAATTTCTTCCATTAGAATCTCGTTCGCTATTAATGCTTTGCGACTGTTCCACCGTAAAGACGGTGTGTCCAACACTTTCGGATCATTATTGAAACAAAAAAAAACGCCGGGCGAAACCTGAAACCTAAGTATCGAGTTTGTCCGGCATTATGAGGTCGAAATGAAAGGCTTTATTTACTGTACAGTAATTGTCGCTTGCATTGGGCTTTCGGTCATTCTGTTATCAACTGCGAATTCACCAGCTGTTGCGAAGGTGTAAGTCCAAGACGCGCCAGGCTCGATGTTTTCATCGATATTTAACGCTGGAATGCGAACATTATGAACTTCTGGATCTTCGTTCATGAAGGTTACAATCGTTCCAGCTGTGATTGAAATAGTGTTTGGATTGAATTTGTAGCCAGACAGCTTAATTGTTGCCGTTGCTGCTGCTTGCTCGGTCGGAGCCGCGTCTGCTGCTTTGTCACCACCACCACAACCGACAGTCATCGAGAGCGATAGTCCAAGAATCATTAGAAGAGTAAGGTTTTTAATAAATTTCATGATTATCCTTTGTACTTGGCCAGCATCAAGTACTGGCCGAAATTTGGTGTTTAATTGTTAGGCCCACTTTACTCCCTTGTTGGATGTTGTCAAACCCCGAAAATAGCGCTTTCTAAAAGGATTTCGTCAAAAGGTTTTCAAAGCGAGTTCGACTCGCTAGTATGCCGACGTTTGAAAAACCAAAGAATCGAGCAATTTATGAATTCATCACGTTTTTTCCCAAAGCCACCCATCGGTAAATCTTCCGTTGAGGTAACTTTTATCGATACCAAAAACCACGTATCTCAAGGCGCTATCGACAAAGATGCGCTCGTTACGATCGTCGAGGTCGGTGATTACGGATGCCCAGATTGCCAAGAGGTCGAAAATTGGACGAGGGCAATAATGAAGGACATCCCAGAAACGAGATTCTACTTCATCCCTTGCACCTCAGAAAAGCGTCCCTCTGGCGTCGTCCACGCAAAAATTGCGATCGATGCTAAAGCCAAAAATAAATTTTGGGCCGCCCATCGACTCATTTGGAAAAATTTCCGAGACGATACGGATACAACAATAGCTGCGATTCGCCGAACCCTTCGAATCGACGAAGGAAAGGATGACGCACTTCTCGGAAACCAAATCTACGAAGAATCGGCTCTTTCTTGGGTTCCTACTTTCTTTGTCAACGGAATTCCCTACTTCGGGGTAGATCCCGAGCCGCTACGCAGACTCGTCGACGACCAGCTTCTTTTCGCGCAACAGGTTGCCAAAGAGAAAAAATTACGTGGCAACAAACTCTATAAAGAATTGGTCAAACGAAACGCCGCGGCGTGAATAACCTCTCGCTAGAAAATAGCCCTAGCGAAGACGGGAGAGTTCATCTGCGTCCCGAATCCAACGCCAACAAGAATATCAAATGGTACTCAACATACATCGCGCTTTCAGGCGCCTATTTTTGGATTGCCATATTCTTCCTCTATTTCGAAAGTAAACTTTCGATTTCTGACGTTTTAAAAATTGAAGCGATCTACTATTTTTCAGTCTTTTTCTTAGAGGTTCCTACAGGATATTTCTCTGATAAATTCGGTAAAGTCAGATCGCTACGTATTTCAGCGATATTATTTTTAGTCTCTTACTGCCTATTTTTTTCCGCTCAAGGATTCTGGTCATTTGCCCTCGCTCAGACTTTCTTAGCCGGTGGAATCGCGTTTCAATCCGGAACCGAAACTGCTTTTCATTTTGCATCTCTATGCGAAGCCGGGGAGGAAAAATCTTACTCTGAAAGAGAGTCCAAAGTTGGCGCTATCGTCAGCTTCGCCACAGGAATCGCCGCGCTTACCGGAGGTCTAATTGGAGTAGTCGAATTGAGGTGGGCATATGGGTTAAGTATCGTCGGTGCTATTGGCGGCGTGGGAATTACCTTTCTGATTTTTCGAGAACCGGTGGTTGAATCCAAAACAGAAATTCGCATCCGAACACAACTATCTGAAATCGCGAGTGCGCTTCAAAAACCGACTTTGAGATTTCTGTTTTTCGCCGCTTTTTCGATGACAATTTTGGTTCACGTGCCCTATGAGTATTTTCAAACCTTTATCGATCGATACCTCAACTCGACCCAAATTAATAAACTCACATACGTAAATTCGAGCTGGGTAAATGGACTTCACGCAGCTACGGCCATGATAATCTCTAGTATTTTTGCTGCCTACTCAAATAGAATAAAAGAACGCGTTGGCGTCAGGACATCCGTTCTCATATCGCTATCGGTCGTTACTCTGATTATCTTTTTGATGTCTGCATTTTCATCATGGTGGGTCGTTCTAATAGTTCTATTTCGCAACGCGCCCCATTCATTCCTAAACCCTATTTTGAACGCCGAAATCATCCCCAGATTAGCGCCCCATTTACGGGCAACTTACCTTTCAGTTCAAAGTATGGCGGGTCGATGTGGCTTTGCTATACTCTTACTCTCGTTAAGTTACGTTGACGCTGAGAACGTTGATCTCATGTTGAGACTTAGCGCCGTTTTCGGGGCTCTCTTGATCTTGCTTACAACAATTTTGGCCGCGCTCATCAAAAGAACAGAACACTAATTAGTTTTGCTTCGTCCCGTTACCTTTCTTATCAAAAGTTAGCGTCTGCTTGGATTTTTGAGGCTTACGTTTCTTTTCTTTTATTTCAACTTCCTTCGTTTCTTGATGGTTGTTTTCTCCCAAGACATCTGCAGAAGGTGTTTGCTCCTTACTCATGAGCGCAACGAGCCCGAGAACAGCGACGGCAGCTAAAAATAGAAGCAAAAGTATCGGCTTACGAAAAGCGGAGGGTTGATGAATTGAAGTTTGTGGTTCTGGAATACCTGGGGGCAACGCCAGATCCAATTCCATCGACGCGGCAGACTTACCCAACTTCGGAGCAACTGTCTGTGCAATGGCCTCTTCTTTCGTTGAGTCGGCCACGACCGATTCCGAATCGGTTCCGTTTTCCACTTTTTGGTGGCTATTCGATGATTGAGACTCCGCAGGGGACTGTGAGGAAACGAATTTCTCGATTTCTATTTCTTGAGAAATAGTCGAAGGAAGATTTTCAACAAGAGGTTCGGGAAGCTGATCTCTTTTAGACTCTAGGACTTGAAAAATCGGAGCTAGTTCACCGATCGAATCCAGCGTTACCCATTTATCACCACTCCGAGATATCTCATCGACCTTAGACGCCTCGCCTTTCATTATCCACTTTTGAAGCGTGGTAAAGGTACTAAAATAAGAAACGTCACCTCTTTGGTCTTTTAGCATCCACCTCTTTGTATTCTCAACAGCAGACCGAATCCGGAAAATGTGGTCGCATTCGGAACACTGTAATTTGACTTTCCCCGACGAAGAAACCTTGGACGATTCAAGTTCGAAAATTGTTTCACATTTGGGACAAGAGACATCCATTTAAAAAACGCGGACCAAAATCAAAATACCGGTCACATTAGAACCGAAAACACCAAAAACGTAGAGTGCAGTAAGAACCATCATCACCGCAGAAAGCCCACAAACAATCCAAGCAATTCGAGGTAAAACGCCACCGCTTTCTTTACCGTGTAGGTTTGTTTCAGAATTTGAAAACGCTTTATAATCGGCCGGCGGTTGAAAGGCTGAAGCCGGATTTCCGTCCGAAGGGATCTGCATTGCAGGTTCGCGCTGTGCCACCGGCGCGGGGTATTGCCCCTGCGGACTTTGCGGAGATTGGGCGTTTAAAAATTCCGAAGAGGGCAACTGCGAGGGCTGTTGGAGACGACTAAAACTTCCGGATGTGCCTGCGTGCTTAGGTCGAATCTGCGGGAAATAATTTAGTGGGTAATAATCACCACTCCCGGCCAGCGTGTATCCACTGACGTCTTCTCGAGTGCTAATCCATGTATTGAGGCTTTCTGTGTCGGGAAACTCATAAGTGAGGCCGAAATTGGTCCGCAATTTCCATGGTCCCCGAAAGTTGGAATCCGATTGCAAGTTTTGCTGGCCTACTTCCAAATTACGCGCCAACGCCTCCATGGGATTCGACGCAACTTGGCTTCCTAAAACGGGAGGTGATAAAGAGGCTTGATTCTGTGACGGAGCTGAGGGTTTTGGCAACGCAGAAGGTTTAGGCAGCGAAGCGGGTCGAGAAAGCGACGAAGCTGTTTGTTTTTGTAATGTCTCATCGAGGGGACCGGTATTAGGGCCGGACGATACCGCGGATGGTTGCTGGAATGAGAGCCCCTGCGTCGCTGGACGCCCCATTAGAGTTCCTTTCAACCGAGCCTGTTCTTCATGATCGGCTAACGTGAAAACCTCTGTTGCTGCATAGTCGGCATCAGACGCATCGGATTCTTCAATAGCGAGAAAATCTCCGAGATTGATCATCTCCGTTTTGTCTTCATTCCCCTCAGAATCGCCTGAAAAATTATCAAAAGGTAAATCCGCCTCTTTCACTTTCACCACCGATGTGGGTGAAAACTCGTTGGGATTGGCCTCCAATTTATGGTCCGCTTGCGATGCTTCCCACGTTTTCATTGGATTCTTTATTTCTAGTGTCCCGTCTTCCACCTCATCCATTGCTTGCTGGAGGTTAAAAGCCGGACCAGATCGAGTCTCCTCGTTACTTTCATCGTCCAAAACGTCCGGGTAAACAATAAAGTTTTCTGAACAACCTGGACAAGATATTTTCCCGCCCTGTGGCGGCACGTTCTCTATTCCAATTCGGTAACGCGCCTCACATGATGGACATTGCACTATCATAGATAAGTTCTCCGATGGGATTGAATTACTGGTATGCTTTCGCTTATTCTAACCACAGCGGTATAGTCGGTGCAAGTAAATTGAGTTTGGCGAAGATGATCTTAAAAAGCTACGATGAAGGGCGACATGGCGCGTTGATGCCTAATTTGGTGTCCCAAACAAAGTTTAAGACACCTCATTCGGGCGTTTTTCAAGTGATCGAAAAGGGAAATGAGCGTGTCTTCGTTCAGTTTGAACGTTTTTTTTGGAAAAGCAGCGAAAATGAAGCGATCACGTTCAACGAAAGTGGAAATGCGATCTGGATTCGATATTTTGCAACCGTAGCCGAGTTTGCAACAATAATTGATGCCTTAAAAATCGCCGTAGTGGATTACTTGGATGTTTTTTATCTAAAGGGTGTCGGAATTGAGTTCTCAGATGACGAAATGGATACCAAAAAATTTGCCGAGATTGTACACGGATTTCGTTGCGAAGATCGCTTTGATCCCTTTCTAAAACTTCAGTGGAAGCCTGTGAGAACACAAACGGGTATTAGATTCCTATTCGAACCTAAGCGCTAATTCAGATTGGGATCGCATACACCACAAGATCGGAATTTCGGTCTTAATTTTAGACCGGAGTCACGCTTCGTTTTTTATTGGGGGCGTCTTTTTTCTTATTTGCATAAGTATTAAAGCGACTAATCAGCGTTTCGCGCAACTCTGCTTTCACGACAAGTTCGTCGATAATAAGCTCACTTGCCAATCGGTAAATATCTATATCCTTACGATATTCATCACGTTTTTGAGACACGAAAGCTTCTCGCTCATCATCGGGAAGAGATTCAATTTTTCGCGCGAAAACCGCATTTACTGCAGGTTCGGGTCCCATCACGGCAATAGATGCTTCAGGCAGTGCGATCGTACAGTCGGGACTAAACCCAGGTCCACACATCGCATATAAGCCAGCCCCATAAGCCTTGCGAACGACGACCGAAATTTTAGGAACGGTCGCCGACGCCATCGCTGATATGAATTTTGCGCCATGACGAATGATGCCATCATGTTCGACTTTTGTGCCGATCATGAAACCAGGAACATCAGCCAAAAATAGCAATGGAATTTCAAAAGCATCACATAGCGTGATGAATTTCGCAGCTTTGTCGGATGAATCGATAAAAATAACCCCGCCCAAATGTTTCGGCTGACTTGCCACAATACCAACAGTCCGCCCCCCTAAACGGGCAAAACCGGTAAGTATTTCTTTTGCGAATAACTTTTTGATTTCGACGAATTCAGAATCATCTACAAGGTGACCAATCACCTTTCGCATATCGTAAGAAGCGGCCTCACGTTTAGGAATCAACTCTTCCAGACTCTTTTTCTGAGCTTGGGGCTCCACGCGTGGTTTAATTTCCACTTTTTCATGACAGGAAGACGGCATAAAAGTCATGTAGTTTCGGCACCAATCGATAGCCTCTTCCTCAGTTTTAACAAGAACATCTCCGCAACCAGAAACGCTACAATGCATTCGCGCACCTCCCATTTCTTCAAGAGTTGTGATTTCACCAATAACCATTTCGGCCATTCTTGGCGATCCTAAGTACATACTTGCGTTACCTGATACCATAACGACGATATCGCAAAACGCGGGAATATATGCGCCCCCGGCCGCCGATGGACCAAAAAGTAAGCAAACCTGTGGAACCATTCCAGAAAGACGAACTTGGTTATCAAATATCTTGCCTGCTCCTCGGCGTCCTGGAAACATTTCCAGCTGATCGGTGATACGCGCCCCTGCCGAATCAATGAGATAGATAAGCGGAATGAGCAACTCTTCAGCTTTGGCCTGTATTCGAATTATTTTTTCGACTGTACGCCAACCCCAAGAACCAGCCTTGACCGTCGAGTCGTTTGCGATGATTGCAACTTGTTGGCCGTGAATTCGTCCAATACCCGTCACAACACCGTCTGCAGGAAGGCCATCGGCCAAGTTATTTCCCCACATACCATCTTCGAGCTCTAAACCGGCATCAGTTAAAAGTTCGATTCGCTTGCGACAAAATAGCTTATTAGCCGCTTTAGCGCGCTCATGATATTTTTCGCTACCGCCGCTTTGAATTTTTTCGCGATTTTCTTTGAGAGTTTTATCCATATTTGCGTTCATTTCTGTCATTTTTTTCCTATTCTTATCGTCTCAATAGTAGCGCTTTAACGACGCTTGGCAACGTTGAGGTTTGTCATTTATGCCATCGTCAACTAGAACTCTGTTCTATGAATTTTACACGCGTTATATTCCTCGTTTTTATTTTTATTAGTTCTGGTTGTCCGAACTATGAAGACGAATTTAGTGGGACCTACTTAGAGGACACAACGCTGACCACTTTTTCCGGTGAGGCGCGGTCAATTGAATTATTCCGTTTTGGAGATAACGTCCAAGGCTTGGTCCGGTATTTTCAGAAAGGAGGCGATCCCTTCGAGCGAGAAGCGAGATGTGTTTGGACTAAATCAGCTCCTTTTTCCGAAGATGGATTTAGTCTCCCTCTAGTAAGTTCACGGGAAAGAATCGATATTAAGGCAACATTCAAATCTGAAGATCGTATCGAATTCAGTTTTATTTCCGATTCCGGCAATAGCTTGAACAAAACCCCCTTTATCAAAGGTTCGGATACACCTAACCAGGAATGTGTAACGATTGAAGACACGCTACTAAGCGCTAATTTCGATTTCGACGGAAACCGTTTTGATCCGAATGTTTTTGAGTTCAGTAATCCGGTTTTCGTCCTGATGTGGCTGGGTGTAAATGTAATACAACAAGATACGCTACTAACGTTTGCAAAAACACAGAAGAAAGGACCTTGGGTGAGAATCGCCGATAGTCATGCAACCGCGGATAAGAGAGGACTAAAAGGGGTTCTCCATTTTTTCCTTCCTCCTCCCGACGAGTCTGCTCTCACGGTAAGTGGTGACACACGTTATTCAATCGGACACCCGATCGTTGTAGAAGATGAAAAAGGAGACGATGGAAATTTTACTTTAGAAATCAGTACAGAGAGAATCATAGCATCAGCAATCCAAAAGGGGGTTCGTCCCGGTATCAGCCCGGAGGGCAGTAACTATTTTGGCAAAGCAGTTCTCTTTGTTGAAGGGAAACTCGATGAACTTTCGCCAGCGCTGCAACGACAATTTAAAAATACCACCGATGTCGATACTGATCAGCATTTCTACATCATCGAAATTTATTCTAGAAATGATGACATAAAGGAGATCAGATTCGATCCAAAGAACGATGTCAGTTTAAATGTTTTGATTACAGAATCCTATCTGAATCAAAACGAACTCCAGCTTCCTCGACTCGTACCTTTGCGCCTATGAGAAGATTTTCTAAAAACGAATTACTGTATTTGGGGCATCCTTACTCCACAATTATAGCATATGACCACCAATGTTTTTTGCGTTGGACACAGAACAGCTCTAAAGTTTACACAGTAGGTACCGCCAACCCTTTTGGGATTACCCGGCACAGGACTTGCGAACAATTGAAGAGTACGAAGAAGTTTAGAGGTGCAAGATGAAGAACAGCTGGTTAGATAAACTTTTTATCATGTTCTTGTGTTCACTTGCAGCCGCTATATATCTTGGTTGTAGTCAAGAAGCTTCATTTGATCTGGGGCAAAACCAGGAGGACGAAAATCCTCTCGACAACGGACGCTACTTATTAATCGAACATGATATAAAAGGCGCCCATCAGTTCTACAAAACAGAATTCGATAAAAAACCCAGCTCGGGAAACGCTGCAGTCGGATTTGCCGCTACAAGCTTGTTACTTTTGCCATACGATCCAGCTGTAACAACACTTATAACGCGTCTTGGCGGGTCGGGTGCCATCGATGCAAAACGAGATGTTATCTACGGACAGAATGGACTCATTAGCCTTCTTTCTCAGGGAACCCCCGTCGAAGATGAAGGTGGTTTTTCTGGTATTCGCTCTCTTCTCGGAAACGATCTCCCTTGGAACGCAGAAGAACTCAACGACGCGGATTTTTTTAATAAAATCGATGTCGATTTCCAGGCGATTACCAAAGATCTTGTCGCGATATCGGACACATTATTACCCATCATAAAGGCGTTCGAAGTTGGGATTGCCGATACTAATTTTCAATATTTCGAATTACCCGGTGAAGTTTTCTTTGATGACCAGTTAACGTTATCGATTAATCGCGCAGATTTAGCGTTGGTAACCGCGGGTCTTAGATTTGTTCGTGCTGCAACACTATTTATTTCAGCGTATGAACATCCCTATAAGGTATCCGATTTAGGTTCTCAGTGGAACGACATCAATCCGCAAGATCCTCGATACAAAGAAGGATATGATAGTTCTTCTTATATCTTAGAATATCTGGATCCAAAACTGTTCAGAACGATCAAAGAGCCCGCACACCTCTTATCGGCCGGACAAGAACTGAAATTAACCTTCCAAAGCCTCCGCAAAGCTCTAGAAATCGCATCGGAGGAACAACGATTCGGCGCCTTGGCATGGAATAGGGGAAATGTTGAAACGATGGGTAAAGTATCCATTTTCTTACAAGCTTTAGAAAACGCAGTGGACGAGCCCACGCGACTCCCCTTTATCGAACCCGGATTGACGGTAGATATGTCGGTCGTCTTCAAGGATGGACGAACGCTCAGTCCAGACGTACGCTGGTTCACTCCCGAAATTTTTGATGAAGAAGATGAGTACTTTGTCGAAATGGACTTTAACGATGACGCTTTTGACTTCCTACTTGAAGGATTGTTTACCCCTCGTTTAGAAGATTTCGACGGGGAGTTCTCCGAATCAGATGATTTTTCAGAACTAGGAGATCAATTATCTGAGGATATAAACGATGATTTTAACACATCGTTTGGTAACTGATTTAAACTAAACTCACAGTGAGAGTCGTTCACGAAACTGATCTTCGATGGGATTGAAATATCGCGCGGAACGCAAGAAGACCCCGTCTTGACCACGACCACCATTTCGCGGACGTTTTACATCCGCGAAAACACCATCCTCCAAAGTTTGAAACAAACCTTCACTTTCAACTTTGCTAAGTAATTTAAGGGCATCTCCCAGAACACTCTGCGCTCTCTTTTGAATCATACCGTCGGGCTTATACATAATCTCTTCGCCCAAGTTACGAACATTATTCATAACATATTGCGCATTTTCCAAAGCCAAATATCGGTCACTCATATGAGGGGTATGCATCGCCTCTGTCATCATGCCGAGTAATTGAATACCCTGATTGGTCCAGGCTCCGATAAGATTAAATAACGCGTCTTGGAGATGTCCTTTAAAAATATTTCCGGTCATATATTTCGTCGGAGGCATATATTTTAAAGGTGCACCGGGAAAAATCTCGCGCGCCATTTCTGCTTGCGCCAGTTCTAAAAGAAATCCATTTTCTATATTCGGATTCATTTCCATAGCGTGACCAAGGCCAAGTTGTTCAGTTCTCAATCCGCTTCTAAACGCGATCTGCTCATTAAGAAACTGACTCGCTAGCACTGTATGAGCGGCGTCTACCGCATCAGCCGTCGTCAGATAATTATCTTCGCCGGTGTTGATAATCACGCCCGCGAAGGCGTTGATCATTCTTGAAAAATATTGATCGATAAAGGTTCGTTCGGGATTAATATCGCGAAATAAAATGCCATAAAGTGCATCGTTAAGCATGACATCTAAACGCTCAATTGCCCCCATCGCAGCGATTTCAGGCATACAAAGTCCGCTACAATAATTACAAAGACGTATATATCGACCAAGTTCCTCTCCGACATCATCCAAAGCTTCGCGAACGATTTTAAAATTCTCTTGGGTAGCATAGGTACCGCCAAAACCCTCGATTGTGGGTCCGTAGGGAACATAATCAAGTAAGCTTTGTCCTGTGGAGCGAATAACCGCGACAATATCGGCGCCCTGAATCGCGGCAGTTCTTGCCTGAACGGCATCTTCGTAAATGTTTCCAGTCGCCACAATTACGTAATGGAGAGGTGTAGATTTTTTTTCCGATTTATCTAGATAATCGTTTCGTTTATCAACATTTCTTTGAATACGATCCACGCTTTTGCTGGCAAACCTACGTCCCAAACCTTGCAGGTCACACTCATGAGTCGTAAATTCTTCTACCTTTATTTCGCCATTAGAAACTTTTTCAGCAATGGCCTGGGGCTCTAAACCCGTCGCGTCCATGGCGCGAATCAAAAAGTCGGCCGCACCATGTTCCAAGCAATCCGCATCGACTAATGCGTCGCAAACAATATTTGGCAACGGGACTTGATCTGCGTTAACCCCATCAATTCCCATGAGCCGTAAGGTCGTTCTCTCGACTGCAATAGTTGATCGAAGACGAACAAAAGTATCTAAAGAATCCGCAATTCCTGACGCGGCTTTTCGCGCCTCCGAAATCAAATCAGAGTCGAGGCCGAGCTTAGAGGAGCTCTTCGAAGAGGCGTTCATATTTTTCCTTATTTTCCAACGCGGAGAAGGGGACGGGTATCTGGACGGAAACCTTCCTTGGCAAGTAGGCGATGCGGAAGCGCTGTGTTCCCCAATCCTCCTAAGAGAATAGAACTGAACCTATAATAAGGTTCGTTTAAGACCGGTTCGGCGAGTGCCGAAAATTCAGCTTGGATCGAAAATTGTCCGTTAATCACGCTTGGTAAGTTTTGCCAATAGGTTGCCAAAGCACCAACATCGGTAAGGTAAATATAGTTACCGTTTGTTCGACACGCCAAGTCCGCATATTCATCAATCGGCCCAAGTTGTCCCTCTGAATTATACGTTGGCGTACAAAACTGCTGACTAGAATTAGAAACGGCATCACCACTATTTTCTCCATAAACTCGAACAGAGCGACAGGATTCGTGATTTTGACAATTTGCATCGCCACCGCAGGCGCTGGCTCCGCAGTTTACATCATCCTGGCAGCTTTGATTCCCTAAATAATATTCTGGAAGGTCACGCATCAACGTTGCGTCGATCGGGCTATCGAGATGCACTATGAAAACATGAACACCGAGAACTCTAGATTCCTCAAGAACTTTCTCGTAATTATAGACAGGATCGTAAACCTCGTTCGGCCCATCGGTGAAGATGAATAGAAATTTTTCGTATTCACTATATTTAGCCAACCCGAAGTCTTTCTCGTACATAGAAATAATCGATTGATAGAGATTCCCGGGACGAGGAATAGAGGTCGGAAGGGCTTCAACTAATCCGCTTCCCACGGAAAGATCGGATGTAAAATGGTCCTCGAGATCGTTTTCATTAATCAAAGGACGGGCTCGAGCAGGAACATCTCCTGCGAAAAACCAAAGCGTGGTGAGGGTATTTCGCGCATCAGCGACAGATGCCAAATTATTGAAAAACGACTTCAAAGCACCGATGCGTTTGCCCCCAGTATCGGTTGCGCGTCCGACTTCGGTCAATAAATCCTTCTGTCCATCTTCGCCATATAAGCTTCCAACCGACGTAGGTAATCGACCATCAAGCAGCGAGGTATTTTCGATAAGCACACCGACCAATTGTTTCTTTTCTTCCAAAACGCCAGCATCGAAATCCAGCTTGACGCTTCCGGGGACAAACTCAACCCCGGTTTGACGAGCGCAAAACTTTCCATCACCAGCGGTCGCACATTTAAACCCAGCACTACAATCACCGGTCGTTACACAAGGTGTTTCCTTTACTTCAACAACGCGGGGTTGGGTGACACTGATCGCTTGAGCATCCAAAGAAACGTTGGGCACAACAGCGCGGTCGCTTACGCGATCGCCGCTCACAATCGGAACCGCATCAGAGGATGAGAATGTAAAAGGAATACGCTGAAGTGTTCCGGGTGTGTCACACGATACAGGAACAGGCGGAAACGAGAAAAATCCGATAGGGCGACGATCGGGTCCTTCGTAGGGTGGTATACATTGAGTGTCGTCGCCTATTAGGAACCAACATTTCTCTCGATTCGGAACGTCGCAGCTATAAAGCGAGTTATAGCATTCTTGAAATACCTCGACGGTCGCGCAATCTTTACCTTCGTTAAGTTGGCTAATACATTGTTCTTGAGATGGAACCGTTAGCGGCAAAGCCCCCTCACATTCGACAGTACTACCCGTCCCTCCTGCGTCGGCAAGGAGTTGCCCGCATAAAAGATTTTTATCGCCCGTGGCGAGTTCGCTAAGATCTTTAGCAGGATCTACACCGCAAGAATCAAATTTTAAGAATTCACAATTTTTATCTACACCGAGCGACGCGTCACAAGACAACTCTTTTTCAAGACAAGTTTTAACATCTTTTACAGTTGCGCATGCCGGATACTTATCGATATTTTTTGCGCACGCATCCGCACTGGGTAATACGATGTCAGGTGTACAAGAAACAGTATCACCGGGGTTGCCTACTTCATCAATAATCACGCTGCAGAGTGCTGTTTGAGCCGCTGCACTTAGCCCGGACACAGAATCGGAATCATTATAAGTCGGATCTCCGTTCTGATTGTTCTTTCCCATATCTGGAAGGGGCGTGGCATTGTTGCTTTTTCCATCATCCGAACAAGCAGCAGTTAGGCTGAAAAGGAGTGAGAAGAATAGTATGGTATTGCGTTTCATAAGCGTCCAAATCGGCTAGTATAATCCGCCTTTTTCTACGTTGAAGCTACCAATTGAGCAACCCTTATTGGTGAAAAGAGAAATCCGCCAATAGTAAGCCCTATCCCCCTATTTTTACTGACTTTTTTGAATATCTCTTTATCGGCTCAATTACCAAAATTGGACATCCAAAATTTTGTATGCGTCGTTTGGAATCCAAGCCCCGCACGAATCGTCAACACACAGCGTTCTTCGGCGTTCAAGATCGTAAACTTTCATTCCAGTGATTGACGGCTTATAGATATGAAGCGAATAACCCTCATCCATGCATTTCATGTCATGAATTCTATTTCTTTCGAATGGAAAAATTCCTGGAGATGAAACCTTACGACTTCCATTTCGAACAAGCGTTTGATCAAACTCGTAATCACGTTCTACAAATTCCCCCTCCAACAATACCACATACCCCACCGCACTCGCGTGGTCATGAGGATTACAAAAAACATTCTTAGCCCAGCGCATGAACAGAATCTCTCCGCGTTCATCTTCAAAGAGAACTTCCCGAGAATAGGGAGTCTGAAAAGGATTCAGACAAAGATTCTGCTTCAATCTCTCCACATATCGCAGGACATCGGATACCTGAACTTTGGAATGCCGACTCAGTAACTTATCTATTAATTTTTGGGGTAGGTACGGTTCTTCCATCGTCATACAGTATCGTTATTTTCTCCGGAATGCGAACTTCAAAAGCACAGCCCTAAATGTTATGTGTTTACACCTAACCGCTTTCCACACGAATTTTCAGGAATGAAATTTCAAAAAAAAGGGTTAGGTAAACCAATCACCGAATGAGCGACCCATGCGCGATGATGAAGTAAATTTCGAAAGCGAAAAACATCGCGCATTCGTCCGAGATGTGAATACGAAACTGGTCGCTATCTACGGATACGGTGGTGCAGGCGTCCTTCTCTGGGGCTCAATTATCCTCGTTCTTGCTTGGTATAGAGACGTTCTTGGACATCTTGCAACTTGGATCGTGACCTTTACGATGATGCTCATTGCGTTATATGTATTGAGAAATATTGTACGACGAGAGAAAACACGGGCCTTAAAACGTGTGCACTCTTATTGTAAGGCGAACACCATAACGGACGAAGATCTTCGCAAAGACCTCGACCCGGAAACCTTCAGTTATTTTTTCGATCTTTTCAAAGAGCACTAATTTATGATCCAAGAAGTCTATTTGTTCTTATCCAAAGGTGGTTGGTTGATGATACCTATCGGTATTTGTTCAATCATCGCGTTGGGTCTCTTTTTTGAGCGAATGTGGAGCTTACAAAGAAGCAAAGTCATTCCCGAGCGCTTCTTCGAGCTGATTTCAAAACATATCAAAGAACGACGTTTCCAAGAAGCCGAGGCCATGTGTGAAGGTAACGACTCGCATCTTGCTGAAATTCTTCTTGCCGGATTACGTTATGCTGGACGAGATCGATCGATCATTAAAGAGGTAATGGAAGAAGCCGGTCAAAGAGAGATCCATTTTATGGAGCGCTTTCTCGGCGCAATTGGCGCCATCGCAACCATTTCACCACTATTGGGTCTTTTGGGTACCGTGACGGGAATGATCACTGTCTTCCAAAGAGTTGTCGCCCAAGCCGCCGCTGGCACTGGCTCAGATCCCGGCGGACTCGCCAATGGAATCTGGGAGGCGCTGATCACAACCGCTGCTGGGCTGACGGTCGCAATTCCAACGTATCTCGCTTATCGATATATTGAAGGACGCATCGATCGCTTCTCGATTGAAATGGTGGATCTGAGTTTGAGCGCAGCGGAATACATGGTACCCGAGGAGCAATCGCCAAGCTCTCTTTCCAGGGATACGTCAGGTCTCGCGTCGAGTGAGTCTGAATGAATTTCCGAAAGACCAAACGGCGCCCCGATCTAACCCTAGATCTCATGCCGCTGATCGATGTGGTATTTTTGTTGTTAATCTTTTTCTTGATTACAACCTCTTTCACCCAAGAGCAGCAACGCAAAATTCCAATCAATCTTCCGCAAGGTGTTACCGGGACTGAGGTCGGCGAGGGGACCAAGGTGATCCTTTTTGTTACCGAAAACGGCGAAATCGAGTTAGAAGCCGATTTTGAAGTCAACGGGAGTAGCCTGGATGAAAAACTAAAGTCGTTGAAGGCCTTACGACCCGATGCGTCAATATTATTAAAAGGCGATACCTCGGCCGAACATGGAAAAGTCGTCGAGACATTAGACACGATTAAAAATGCCGGTTTCGAAAAAGTTGATTTAGTAATCACAAAAACCGAATAGCTCAAATTCCCCTTTTATGGGCGGGCTTACCGAGTCCGGTTGACAAGAAAACTTGGCGGTGTATAAATATGATATGTCTATAAATTGACTGACTGATTTTATTAACGCGCATTGTCGCGAATTATTTTTAGGAAATAAAATGGCTAGCTCGCAAGCAGATTTGACTGCGCAATTACGAGAACGCTTTGAGAGTGCCGGAGCGATGCTCAGCGCCAGCGCGAAATACAAAGACACTTACAATCTCGATTTCATCATCAACGGGATGGAAGATATTCCTGCGCATATAAATTTGGGGGTTTGTGTTTCCTCCACGCCGGACGATTTTGATGCCATTAGTAAATTTTCGACTGCTTCAAAACGAGGCATTGTACTAAAATCCGTCTATATCGAAATCCACGAAGACGTCGAAGCCGAAGCTGCAATTTTGGTCGCCTTCGCCGTCTGTCTGTCCGTACTTTTTGATCGAAAATACCAAAACTCAAAAGCCTTGGGTGTGAAAATCCAAGAAGATTGTTCGTTTGTGGTTTTCGATCTCGATGAGTCCGTGCAACGCCTAGAAAATATGCTCGTCGATGGAGATACCGCAATAGGTGATGAACTCGACGGTAGAATTATCGCTTATTTCACAGATAAGGGATTCGGTTTCGTTCAAAATGAAGAGAATCGAAAGTACTTTTTCCACATCGCAAATGTAGTCGACGACGAACTTCGCGCTCGATTGCCCGGTTACGTTCTGGGTGAAATTATCCCTGTCGTCTTTCAATTCGGTGGAAACGATGGAAAGAAATACCCGAAAGCGATCAATGTCTCGCTTACCGACGAAGACAGTTATTTCGACTACGAAACTGAATACTAAACACCCCAAAATTCCAATTCTGTTTCAACACCTAGTTATTCTTTAACCAGATTTCAGCCGCAATTGTGGGCCAAACAAGCATTGTCGGCGCAGCCTGATCGTTCTCCAAGTTATCTCGAATATCCACAATTTGTTGTTCGAAGAATTGTGTAAATCGATTAACCTCGATCATCTTATTACGAGCTAAAACGCTACCTTCAAAAAGACCTATAATCTCGTCTTGAAATTGTAGAAATTGAGATTCAGTAGGTTTACCGAAATGTTTAGATTTACCTGAGGTCCGAATATTTTCTGGCAAAATACCGTTCATCGCGTGCCGAAGAAACCCTTTGTGTCGGTCGCCGTGAAAGAGCAACTCAGGGGGAACTTTGATGAGAATATTCCAAACCGCCGATGACATCCAGGGGCTTAAAATCGCGCGTCCGATGGAACGTCCGTGCGAATCCAAAAGCCGAGTAACTTGTTCCCACGACCACGACAAAATCCTATCGCGACGGGCTTCACCCCAATGTTGGCTGAATACTTCTGCATTTTTTAGAGGGTAACTCATCCATGGAAAATCATCCCGAATATTGCCTGATGGCGTCACAGAAGTGGGGAGCAAACGACGAAGCGGAGTAGAAAACATCTGGTGCTTAACAACATCAGGATATTTCTTCCAAAGAGAAGCGACTCCAAGCATATTTTTTGTTTGAAGTAACCTACGGGCCACCAAATTGGGTGATACATCTAAGGCATTATCGCCCCCGATTCCGGTAATAATAGGTCCCTCTGCGCCTTTGAGCATCGACGAAAAAAAGGCTCGTTCACCGAAAACCGGAGGATGGAAAATGGGGCCATATCCCTTATAATTGCTATCGTTGAACTGACGAACCTCGGTCCAAAGCTTGTTATTGTCGACATCGAATAAGGTATTCTCAACGCCAAAAAACGCCGATAAGGATGCAACTTCACGACGTTCGTCAGCGGACTTAAATTGACCCGAAAACATCGTATAAGTTTTACATTGAGACATCCCGGCTAGTATCGCGCTTGAATCCAATCCCCCACTTAACGCCAAAAGGTTTGCCGATTCGGGAATCGTTGAAAATAAAGCTTCAAGAAAATCGGCGCAAAGAACATCTAGCGATTTATCGGAATAGGTCGCATCGGGCTTGTAGTAGCGGTGTTTAAATACCGACGAATGAGTAAACCGCATGCAATGACCGGGAAGGACACGATTCACACCGATAAAATACCCCTCTTCAAGTCGATCCGGACGATGAGCTACAAAACCTGCCAATCGCTCATAATTGACTCGTTGATGAACCTCATGTGGAAGGGTTGGCCCCGTCCACACCACCCATCCTTTTGCAGTCCTTGAGTAACGGATCGGAATAAATCCAAAGGGATCGCGTACAACAAAGAGCGTGTTATCGCACTTGCGTAAAGCGACGTAAGCGCAATCTCTTTTTAGATGATGACCGGCGTTCAGCGGGTCTCGGACGAAAGATTCGATAATCGGCAATTCTTCGGATGCAGCTTCACCAATCTGTAGAACCCACCACGCTTTATCCTCGACGCAGACCGAACAGTTTTGATTCTCATCAACAATAACCTTGGTGTCTTTTACCCCAATTTTTGCACAAAAATCAGCCACAATATTCCTTGTAAAAACGAGCGAATTTACGCAATCTTCTATCAACTAAATACAATATGTAAATCAAAGAGGATTTCGTGCAAATATCAAAGAAAACAATTTTGTTCCTTTCGGCTTTAGGCATTTTTTCAGGATGCTCAGACGATCCCGTCGTTGAGCAAACGCAATCGAGCGGAATTAAAAAAGCAGCCACGCCCAGTGATCAGAAAACCATTGCCCCGAAGACAACGAAAACCGTTAAAAATGATTTCGTAAACTTTAAAGACCTAAGCGATAAGCAACTCTCGCGTGGATTTGATATTCGTCCAGCCGGACTGTCCGCTACCGTTTTGCGTTTGGGAAACGTGCTTCTCAAATCAGACGGAACATTGTCAATTTTCCCAACCCCGTCTTATACGGACGGAACATTATCCTCGGCGGCCTGGAACTACGAAACGCGTTTCCAAGGAATTGGACGCAACGCAATCAGCCCTTTGCCAATGCTTGGCACCACACTTTCCGGAAAACGTGTCGTCATGAATCATCAGCTTCTCGACGTCGAATACGAACACCGGACATCGGGGCTCGAACAATTCATTACTGTTAACGACCGTCCGCCGGGTGAAGGTAAATTGCACGTTGCCTTTTCCCTACCCGATACCTTTGAATACGAACTATCAACGAAAAAGGACTCCGTTAGCGTTTCTCACAACGGCGAGATCGTTTTCAACTGGTCAAACCTATACACCCACGATGCGAAGGGAAACACGCTAGCGTCTTTGATGCGATTAGAAGATGGTAACATTATTTACGAAGTTGATGATACAAACGCAACCTATCCGATCGTAATTGATCCCCTTGCAAATACCCCGAATACGACATTAACAGCGACCGATCCAGGAACAGAATTTGGTATCGCTGTCGATGGTGCAGGTGATGTGAACAACGACGGATTTGATGATATTATTGTCGGGGAATTTGAATACACAGGCGGGAACAACCAGGAGGGAAGAGCTTTAATCTTCCCGGGCTCCCCATCGGGTATTTCGGCGACAGCACTTTGGGCCGTCGAAGGTGGCGCTAATTTCGCCAAATTTGGGGTTGAGGTCGTCGGTATCGGAGACATCAACAACGATGGTTTCGACGATTTCGCAGTCGGCGCAGAACTCGCCGGCGCTTTCGAAGGACGAGCCTACGTCTATCTCGGCGGTGCGATACCATCAACAATACCTGTATTCACAGCCGTACCACCGGCTCCTTTAGGACTACCCAATATCGAGGCCTTCGGAGCTAACATCACAGCGGGAGATTTTAACTGTGATGGACGTACCGATCTAGCTGTAGCGGGTCATCTCTACGACGGGCCTGGCGCAGGTAATGATTGGGGACGCGTTCTCGTATATAACGGTGATGCCTCCGCCCAACTTTTTGACGGCGCCGCGCCACTACAATTAGATGCACCAGCTTCGGAAACCTATTTTGGGGACTCTTTGGAGAGCGGAAATTTTAATGGAGATTCGGTCGGCGTAAACGCCTGTGATGATTTGGTTGTAGGTCAATCCAGACTTTCGCTCGGAGGTTCAGCCCGGCGAGGACGCGTATCTATTTACTTCGGCGCCGCTGGCGGAATTACAACAGCGGGATGGACGGTCGAAGGTAACTCCAAAGATAACCGCTTTGGGTTTGGAACCGGTGTTGGAGAAGCTAATAACGACGGTTTAGACGATCTCGTAATCGGTGGTTATCACGCCGAGAGTGGCGGCATCGGAACGGCAAAGTTATACGTCGGTAATTCCAACGCAGGACTCATGTCCACCACGCCAGTATGGTCTGTCGATGGCGACGCTAATGCAAAATTTGGGCGTGATGTTGATATTCTTGATGCCGATAATAATGGTTTTGGTGATATTTTGGTAACCGCAGAAAAACATATTTTTTCCGCAGGATTAACCGAAGGTGCTGTATTTATCTATTTTAACGCAAGCGGTACTCCGGCAACAACACCATTGTGGAGTGAAACAGAAGGTGCAAACGCAAATTCAAATTATGGGTGGAACGGCGGTTCAGCTGGTGATGTCAACGGAGACGGATTCGAAGATGTTTTCGTTGGGGCTTTTGGTACTGATGACTTGCCAACCTCCCCCCTCGGCAACGCTTACGTTTACCATGGTTCCAGAACTTGCCTCATTGGCGGGATGGTCGTTGCTCCCGGCGATATTAATCCGCTCAATCCTTGCGAAATTTGCGACCCTGACACAGTCACAACGAGTTACACCGGAGTTGCGGACGGAACGTCGTGCGACGATGACAACAAATGTACCAACAACGATGTTTGTCAATTAGGAGTATGTGGTGGAGCAGTTGAAACATGTAACGATAACAATCCTTGTACGGACGAGTCTTGCAACCCTGCCACAGGCTGTCTCTTCCTCACAGCACCTGAGGACGGAAATAGTTGTGCTGACGACGGTGATTCTTGTACTGCCGATCTTTGCTCAAACGGTGTTTGTACGCACCCGATTGATTCGAATAGCTGCTTCATCGATAACACGTGTTATCCGGCCGGCGCTTCAGACCCATCGGCGCCTTGTATGCAGTGTAATCCGCTAGTCAGTAAAACCTCGTTCACGGCGGCAACAGCAGGTGCGGCCTGTGACGATGGGCTCTTTTGTACTACTGGCGAAACCTGCGATGCCGTCGGTCAATGTTCTGGAGCTCCAAGAGATTGCTCGAATTTGGATGGCCCATGTGTTGCCAGCGTAACCTGTAACGAAAACACCGACCAATGTTTGGTTGCAAGCCTCGAACCGATCGATACCCCCTGTAACACCAATGACCTTTGTTCTGTTGGAACCTGTGGTGTTGGCGGTATTTGTAACGCGACAAATCCGGTGGATTGTTCTTCGTTAGACGGACCATGTTCAGCCGGTGTTTGCGATATGGCTACGGGAATGTGTTCGTCTGCTCCGTCCCCGGACGGATCAGCCTGCGATGATGGCGATGCGTGTACCGTTAACACGACCTGTCAGGCCGGAACCTGCGCACAACCGGTAGCTGTGGATTGCAACGATGGAAACGATTGCACAATAGATAGTTGCAATTCTAGTTCTGGTTGCATCAACACACCCGCTTCAAATGGTTCAATGTGCGATGACGGTGACCTTTGTACCGTAAATGCGACTTGCCAAGCTGGCAACTGTACGCCAGGTACTGCAAAAGATTGTGACGATGGGAACGAATGCACAAATAATTTCTGCAACGCCGCAGACGGAGCATGTCTTTCCTCCACACTACCCGACAATACCCCATGCGATGACGGCGTCACTTGTACTGTCGAGAGCTGCCAACTTGGGAGTTGCATGGCCGTGGTAAATCCAGGTTTCTGTAGTATTGCGCAAACCTGTATTGCTGACGGAATGAGCGACCCCGCAAGCGTTTGTCGCGTTTGCGACTCATCGCAATCAACGACGAGTTTCAGCGACATCGCAGCGGGAACGAGTTGTTCTCCAACAACCTGTAACCCGACCCAAACAGGTACTCAAACTTCAGACTGCGATGGTAATGGAGGTTGTATCTTACAACCTGTTTCTGATTGCGGTTCTTATCTTTGTGACACCGCACAAGACACATGTTTCACTGCTTGTTTAGATCAAACACAGTGCGAAACAGGAGCTAATTGTACCTCAGATGGCGTCACGCCGGGTGTTTGCATAACAGGTAAACCAACTGCGGTCATAGGCGGACCCACCAGCGGTAATTGTGAAGAAGAGCTAACGCTTGATGCGAGCGCGTCACTGGATCCAAATGGATTAGCTATCACCTACAATTGGACTCAATTGGCCGGACCTGACGTTCTCACAAACGTCATCACTACTAACTCAACCTTGGTACTCACGCTGCCGTCCGTAATGGAAATGCCGACACTGTTCCGTTTCCAAGTGGTGGTATCTAATGGCGCGTTCGACAGTGATCCTCAGGAATGGATTATCTCGGGAATCGAATGTCCGACTCAAATGGACCCAGACTCTGATATGGGAAATGCGGACGCATCAGGTGATGTATCAAACGATGTTGCAAATGATGTTTCAAATGATGTTTCTCCAAAACCAGACTCGGGCAGCGATCTTAGCGACTCAGATATGGCGCCAACTAGCGATATTGGAACAGACACCTCCGATAGCGATTTAACGTCGGAGCTTCATGGTTCAGGCTGTCTTTGTTCTTCAACATCGGATTTTCCGACTGATGCAAGCTGGATACTTCTACTCGCATTCTTCGGATTTCGAAGACGTAACAAGAAGTAGAACCCCTTATTTATAAAAAACAAAGCAACGTCTTATGCGTTGCTTTTTTTTGGCCTTCGTCCCCTTCTTTTTTGCAGTTTCCAAATTAGTCCGACTTGTCTTTGGGCTTTTCTTCGTAACTATCTTTCCATAAATGTGGACGTTTCGTGACGTAGGCCATCCCTAAGATCAACACGACTTGGAGGATAGTACCCACGGCCGAAAAGATCGCGACGGTAAAAACCGGTTTTTTTGTAATACCACCAATCGTTATCGCCAACAGCGTTCCGCCAAACGAAAAAACCTGCCAGATCAAATTCCAGCGTTGAAGATTGAGAATAGGAAAGAGGGAAGCGGCTGGCGTAGATACAAACATCATCATTAAGTACGGTGTAAGTACTGACGCATAAATGCCTGCCTCAGTCCAATTTGAGCCCAAAAAGGTTTCCAATAAAGGAGTTGCGAAAAATGCAAAAATAGAAGCAGGTAAAATCGCGACGGCAAAAGTGATTTTGGTCAACTTCATCGTCTCAGAATAAAGATCGCCTTTTTCGTGAAAGATCTCACTCGCGCGCTGATAGAACACCTGACGCAGTGCATTTGAAACCAAAAAAACAGGAGCCTTCAAAAGCAAAAACGCCATGCTGTACAATCCCACAATCGCGTTCGGAAAGTAAAAACCCAATCCGAAAACCGGCAAATTTTTTGCCAGTGCATTAAGCAGAGTGACTGGCACATTATACTTAGGAAAATCGATATATTTTTTTCCCATAGCTTTAATACGACCAAAGGAAAGTGCATCAAGTATGTTTCTCCCACTTGTCTTGAACACCAAACCTATCATTAAAATCGTACCGACTGCCTGACCGATTATTTGGCCTACGATAAGACCTGAATGATTATATTTCTGACTACCTGCGATAACTTTTGAAGCCGCGGATCCGATCGCGGCCGAAACGAGAATAGTCGACATTGCGCCAAAGCGTTGTTTTCGCGTCGACCAAAAACGTAAACTCTCATAAACTCCCGTAAGAACGATGAGTAAAGGGACCGTCCACAGCCACTTCGAAAGTTCTGGCTTTTCATAAGCGAGTGCAATCAAGTCGCCGCCCCCGATAAAAACAATGCAGGTCCAAATTCCCGTAAAAGTCACTCCTAATAAAGATAATGCAACTAAATTGGCGGCGTCTGAATCATCTTTGGGAAGGACAATAGCCATGCCATAACGAAAGGCGCTAATTCCGGCAAAAGTCCCAACTAAGGCGGTAATTATTCCATAAAGTCCAAATTCATCAGGCGTGTAAAAACGCGCTAATATCGGGGTAACTAAAAACCCAATCGCCATTCCTAGAACGGCACCGGACAGCAATTTCGCGATATTGGCAGCGAATTTTTTCCCAATCGTTCGTTCTAAGAGTTCAAGGAATTTCGTTTTAAGCATTACGGGGAAGCATAACGTCTGATCGTTGCCCGAAATTTCTCTAACTCATTTGAAGTATGCGAATTTTCGTTACGTCGATCGAATTCGGACGCGATAAAATTGGACCGCTTAGTATAAAAGCTCACTAATTCAGAACAGCAATATTGTCCGTCTTCCGAAAAAATATCTGAACTGGCGGGTAAACTTAAGGTCAGCTTTTGTTCAGGTAAGAATTCGAATAAAAGGGCTGCAGCAGCACAAAAACGTTGCTTTCTGTTATCAACGCGTGTTTCAAACTCCCAACGGTACACAGCGTTGAATATGCGTAATGCATCGTCAAATTGTTTGACCGCGACATGGTATGCAATGAGATCGGAAAGCTCATGAATAAAATCTCGGTTCCCCAAACAGAGTCGTTCAGCTTCTTTTGCGTATGTTTTCGCCAATTCGAAATCGCCGTTGTAGAGTGTCGGTAGCGTCATAATCGCGTAGGTAATATGAGGTACCTCGGCACAGACTTTAGAACCGTTGAAAATCGGCGCAGCATAACGCGCAGCCTTTTTAACGTCCTCTTGATACAAAGCCACTTCAACAAGAAAATTTTGCTCACACGCAACACAATCCGAATAAAAATCAGAGGGAGCTTGAGAGAAAGCCGTTAGTGCCGATTGGACCGCCTCCTTACTATCCCCGAGCGCGATAGCATTAAGAACCTGCTGCGCATGAATCGGCCTCAAACTAATTCCTTCCTCTTTATACCTACGTTCAAAATCTTGAATTAAATCAAGTTGCCGCGCTTTATCGATCGACGCGAAAAGGATCATATTTTGACCGATCCACTTATAGGCCCACAAAATATCGTGCTCAAAATCTTCGAACTTTTCTCTATCTTTATCGTATGTCGCTAAACACCAACAGAAAGAAATAATGGCCGTCTCGATAAAACCAGAAAAAATACCGGCAGTCACAAGCGCCAAACGCGTGATAAATTGAAGTTCCTCATTCTGGTAGGTATCGGCGGCATCCACAGTACTCTGAATAAGACGAACTTGTTCTTCGCCATATTCGAGATGCTCGGCCTCTTCGAGGCGAGACAAAATTTCGTTTTCTTTCATTTCAATTTATCCAATTTTCATCATCACCAATCGAGAGCTCTATGAGATCGATTAATCCGGTATTGAGTAGGGTCATCTCGCGGGCTGATAAAGGATGATGGCCCATCAATAACGATTGGACGTAAAGCATATGGACTGAAAGTTTGAGCACTTCTTTATCCGAAATCCCAATAAGTTTTCGCGCCAACGGATTTCGGTAATTAAAGCAAAGTTGTGCTACGCCATCGCCTTTCGCGGATCCCGCGATATTATCAAGAATTGAAGTCCAATGATCATCGGAGACCTCTTTGGACTTTTGAAGCGAACGCATAAATTTTACATCTTCACCCGCTAGAAAAAGCGCAGGTAGATCGGCTGGTTCAAACTTTTGAACGTCGGCCTTGCATTGAAAAGGCTTGAGCGCAAGATTGGCGATTGCCAAAAACCGAGCTGCACTTTCTGATTCTTCGCTATTCAAACTTTCGAATGAATCTGACAGATCAGTTGAATCAACGCGTTCGACTTTTAGCCCCTTAAAAACCCGAGGTAATTTTTCTATAATATCAACATCATAGCTGTACCCTGCGTTGATAATTCCGACGGATTGGGAAGCTGCGACTTGAGCAATCTGACGAAAAACGTCAACGCTTGGAACGTACTTCACTATCTTTGCGTTTTTACGGAATTCTCCCAAAGTCGTTCTACCCAATGAGGTTTCAAATGGAAGCCAATCAGCAAAAATCCGACAAAAATCATCATCGTAGACGCACAACGCCTTAATCGCGCGATAATGTAAACTAATCAAGGTTTCTAAGCGCTTCGGGTCCGTTTCTTTTAAACGAATAAGATAGGAAATAAGAGAGTTTCCAAGTGCTGTACGAGTATCAGCAAGCGTATCGTCCTCATAAAAAGAATCGCGAGATGCGGTAGGTCTTAATCCGGTGGTATTGATTACGCAGGTGACGAAAAACGCCCACTTAGGAAGCAGATTCTCGGAAGTTTCTGAAAGCAGCATATTCTTCAAATAGACACGATGTTTTTTCGTTGCCGTCGGATTCGGCGAATATGATAAGATATAGGCAATTCCTTCAACTTCTCCCACGTCGGACGTCAATGGGATGCAACTAAAGAAATCTTGGTCAAACATCTCTTTTCCAAACGCCATATAGGCGTCCCATTCGGCAGTTCGAGAATCAAACTCCTGTTTCCAAGGTGGAGTTATGTTTACGACGTGTTCACGATTGCCACTTCCAACGACGACCGGAAAGGGCAATAACGCCCCAAAATGTTTCGTCAACTCAAGAACCCTCTCTTCTTCGAACCATTCTTCAAAATGGTCTTTAGAAAGAAGAAAAACAGTCGTACCAGGCTCTACCTTATCATCCGTCCTCGTCGTTATGGAGTAGGTCCCATCATGACGACCTCGCCATTCCACAACTTTTGCGTCGTTGCCTTTTGCAGATTTTGTTATCACAACAATTTCGTCACTCACAACAAAACAAGAAAGCAAACCGATGCCAAACTGGCCGATGTAATCTGAACGAGAATCTTCGAGGTCACCAGCTTTCTTGGAGGATTCGCCGATCGTGGAAAGGAAAGTATGTGTTTCTTCTTCGGTCAAACCAACGCCGTTGTCCTCAAAAACGATTTTTGATCGACCGTCCTCTGCTACACCTACGTGAATGGAAATCCGCCCTTCATAATCGGATTGAATTTCTTTTCTTGCCGTGATTGCATCTACGCCATTTTGCAATAATTCACGGATATAGACATTGGGACTATTGTAAAGATGATTACTTAAAAGATCGATCATCCCACCAAGATTTATTTTGAATTTGTGCTCGTTCATCTTACTTGATGTCCTTTTTGTGTAGCTCTTTATCCTTTATGGTTAACTGCTCCGTAGAATCCATTTCCTCTTCTTCTAATTCATCTACCGGTTTCTCGTTGGAATTCTTTTCGATATCCTTTAACGATTTTTTAACAAGCGTTTTTTCGATTTCGAATGTTGGCGCAGGCAATACTGGCGGTGCCGCTGATGGATTGTCAATAATCTCTACTTCCGAAGAAGCAATCTTAACCGTACCAAAACCTTTCTTGGCTGGACCGTCTTTTCCGCTAAACATTTGCTCGGTAGTCCCCACAGAGTCAACAGTGGCTTTTTCGTGCGAAATCGCGCCTTCTACGACCTCTTGGGTTTTTGAAAGCCCGGCAAGTTTTGCGAGTTCGTTAATCCCATGTAGTGAAGACATTTCGTTTGCGACGTTAGGCGCACCTAAATTTGTCGCGTTCGAATCATCAATCTTCGGAGTCGTAGCGAAATCAACTCCTTGCGGCCAACGCGTAAGAATATTTTCACGTATCCCGACACGAATAATCTGATCGACTCGCGCCCGTGTAAAATCGACGTCTTCAACGTTCGCAGAACTTAAATTCGCTTTATTAAGAATCGCGCCGTCAAAAATGGCATCTGTAAACTCGCAGCGCAAAAGCTGTGCACCGTCAAGTTTAGCATTCGTAAAGTTTGAGTGTTTACAATCGCAATCGCTTAAATTGGCACCCGATAGATCTGCTCCTGTAAAGTTGGCGTGTTCCAAATTTGCGTTCGCTAGATTCACGTTTCTTAAATCTGCACCGGCCAAATTTGCTCCAGAAAAATTACTATGATTCGCATTTGCGCGCTCTAAAAGGGCCTTGTTCAGATCGGTGCGACGAAAGTCACAATAAGAGATCGTCGCACTCCGCAAATCAGCACCGGACAATCGCAGCTCAGCGAAAGACATTTTTCCAAGTTTCGCTTGTTTGAAGTTACAAGAAATTAAAGTCGTTCCGTCAAGTTTGGCTTGCGTGAGATCTGTTGCCGAAAAGTTAGATTGCGAAAGATTACTATTCTCAAAATTCGTTCTCACGAACGTAGAGCCCGAGAAATCACAACCTTCAAAACGACCGTTATTCAATTGAGCGTCATCAAAAACGGCGCCACTAAAATTGGAACGCTCGTAGACCGCCTCCGATAGCTTCGTGCCGGTAAACTTCACTTTTTGAAAACCCGCACCTTCTCCGGACGAACCAATGAGGATCGTATTTTTTAAAATACTCATATCTAAACGAGTACTAGGTAACTTCGCACCCGAAAGATCGGCTTCACTAAGATTACACTCCATCGCGGTCAGGTTACTAAGATCTGCGTTACGAAGTTTTGTACGTGTGAAATTCGCATTCTTTATTTCAGCGTTATTGAGCTTTACTTGATCCATCTCGGCATCGGTAAAATTAGCATTTTCTAAACTCGCGCTGTTTAGATTGGACGCACGAAAATTTGCTGATGCAAAATTTCCGGAATTTAGGTTTGCCCCTCCCATCAACGCTTCATCGAATGTGGCGTGGTTAGCTTGCACTTTATCGAGAGATGCACCCGTCAAAATTGCTTTACTAAAATTCGTTTTCGATAAGGTCGCGTTTTTTAGTATCGCGTTCTTTAGAGATGCTTCCTTCAAATCTGAGCCACTCAAATCAGCGCCATCGAGATTGACTTCATCGAGACATACTTTTGAAAGGCGAACATCTTTCAAGGTCACGCCAGGCAGATGAGCTTTCGCAAACGAACTACCACCCTGAGCCGGCGCGACCACTGGCGCTGGCGCCAGCGGAGTCGGCGGATTAAGTGCCGCCGGCCGACGCGGCGCTTCAATGCTTGCGAACTCATCGGATTCGAGCCTTGAACCTCGTTCATCATACATTTTTGAACTTTCGAACAAGAGAAACATGGTTCCCATACCAATCATCGTCGACAACGTAGCTTGGACCGCAACGGGAATACCAACCACACTCATAAATAGAAGCAGAACGAGTAATATCGCCGCAGCAACTGCGACGAGGATAAGCCTAGGGGACCGATTTTCCATCTGTTTCTCTCTCAAGTTAGACCATGGTTATCGCATAGAATCTGGGGTTCCACCAATTCTTTTTACAGGAAAAAGGCCGCAAAAGGATGACCAGAATCACTTCATTGAGTGCGCCCCAAAGAGTATCAGAAATTCTGATAAGGACTTTAGCAGTTAGAATTTCGATTTAACTCGAATATTTCCAAGACTGACACGGTTCTGACCGTCTTGTAAGTTCTGAGGAGTGACTTTGGCGCGCTTTGAACCTAGAAAAAATCCGAAATGAATCGAATACTTTCCTGGTGTCGAGTAGGATTCAATTTCCAATGGATGCACCGATTTAACAATATCGCCTTTCATCCAATAATTGGTCGGAAAAACGCCATTATTTGGTTGGTGGTCGCCGTTTATTCTGACACCTGGGTGGTCGACATGGAGAAAGATTTTTTGATTGCCGGGCATACTCTTAAGTACTTTGAAGTAATACGTAAATGTCGCTTTCTCGCCCCATTTATAGGCGACTAATCCGTCCTTGCTTGGCGCTCGATCAAGGTCGTAACCGATAAACTCGAGTTGCCCATCGAAAACCGGGTTTACAGTCTTTCCGTCAATTTGTTTTGACACCGGATATTGGGGTTTTGGCTCTCCTTCAACGATCAAATCTGCGATGAAGTTCTCGTCTTTTTCGTTGTCTTTTAACTTATTGCTAACCAAAACAAGACGGCTTGATCGAGCATCCAGAACCGGAATATTAACCTTATATTTGCGGCGAATGTCCCGGTTTATCGAAGCCAACTTCGATCTTGAGACGATCGCAAACATGCGCGCATCTTGATCGTAGGCTTCCAGAAATTTCGAATTTCCGTGTATGGTTTCAATATCTCCTAAGTAAACCGAGTTTTCTTTACCCGAAACTTGGTACTTCGATATAGATTCGTTTTCCCCTGCAAGCTTCGTATAAGTTTCGAAAACGCCACGTTGGGACAAATTCAAAGTGAGTTTAGGAACAAATACCAAAAGCACAATAAATGCCGAAATAGTAAAGATCGCGCTTAGAAATAGAATGAACTGTCTTGGCTTTTCAAAAAATGACGCCAGTTGGCCCAACCGGCCTTCTTCCAAAAACGCTTCCTTTTTCAGAAGGTGTTTTTCTAAACTTTGATCTTTTGAAAATAAGTTTTTCAAAAAGGTTTTGGGAGATTTTAGCTCTGAGAGACTCAGAAACGTAAAAGAAATCCATCCAAAAAAGAATACGCCCAAGCTCATCATCCATCCGTATTTCATCGCTTTTTGGATACGCCCGTACGTAAATTCTTTTGCTAGATCGACGTCGTCGGCCATTCCAACATACGCTTCGATAAAGCGCGTCGGGAAACGTTCGATATCTTTTCCTAACATCATAATAATCGCGATCGCGAACACCCCAACCCCGAGTTTTGCCAATGGTTCCTTTTTTAATTTTTTCCAAAAAACCTCGGAAGAAAATGCACCACCGATTCCGAAAGCGATAGGAAAATAAGCGGAGAAAAAATAGTGATTATAGGCTGAAGAAACGGCCGTCCAAACGAAAGTCACCACAATCCAAACCAAAGCAAAGCGTCTTAATGGAGAATATTCGTCATCTGGACGCGCGAGGAACGCGAAACCCAAGGGTGCTAAAGCTGCCCAAGGCAACATCGAAAAGCCTATCTGTCTTACCCAAACGTCAAAGGTTACATGTTTGCTGATGACGCTTTTATCAAAAAGCTGATTCTCCAGAAGAAATGTTAAAACCGGAATCTTTCCGAATATATTGCCCTCTTTCAATAAAACAGGGTTCACGTCACCATAGGCAGATGCGACGGCCGCGATAGTCAGTACCGAAATAAGCAAACCAACAATAAAAGGTAAGGAGAAAAGAAGTGATCCCACCCATGTTCTTCTACCGATAAGCAAAGTGCATAAAATAATTACAATGGGGCTAACCACCGCAGTCCATTGTAATATATGGGGCAAAAACTCAGCGTTTTCTGTTTCAGGCAACGCTATAAAATTCCATGCTGACAGCCCCAAAATGATCAGTAACCCGACAGAAAGAATGATCCAATCTGGCTTTTCGAATCGCTTTTCTGAGTCTAATACATGTTCCGTGAGGGCGGCGAGACTCAAAACAAGGAGTGGAAGATAAAATCCAAATAACCGTTGGTCTAAAAATGCCGCTGCGAGGAAAAGTCCAAACAGAATACCGAGAACCCATTTTTTCCGCGGCGCCTCGGTTTTGGCCAGCGCGAAGACGAGCAGACTCGCGCTTGTAAACCCGATCAACATCATCTCACTCCCTAGGTTATGGGCACCAATGAAGATCGCAGGCATCGTCGCAAAGGCGATCGAGCTGATCATCGCCCCTAGGTTGCCGATGTTTCGACGGACAGTGAAAAAACCCAGCAGGCAGACAAAAAAGATGAATAACGCGATCGGCATCCGAGAACGTAACTCCATCGTGCCCAGATTGGTCCCACTAACCTCTAGATTTCCAACGGTTTTACTCAATAACATCGTCTTTAACAAAGAGCGAGAAACGGGCTTCTCATCTTTGGTTGGTACGGCCCAATTCCACGAACTTTGCCCCACCTCGGTCTTAACGGGTGCATCGCCTCTCTTCGCGTACTCTTCAGCTACGACAATGTCATTCGCTTCCCACGGCTCCCAAATACCGACAGTTGAAATATTCCAAAAAAGGATAGCTCCAACGACAGCAATTGTTATAGATAACGCGAGCTTTAGACCTTTTGGAGACTCCCAAAAGAGATTGTTTTTTGATTCATTCATAATGCGGCCGACGTTAGTAAATCTCGTCTAAAACCGCTAGTAGCGATCAAGATAAAGACGATAACCGTGGAGAAACTCGAAAAAAGACCAAAAATAGGGTTGCGTAAAGCTCATTTTTGTAAATGATAGGGCACCGCAATTTACGCGGCGAAGTATTAAGGAGTTAGAAGATGGCATTTATAATCGCAGAACCGTGTATCGGAACATGTGACACTATTTGTGTTTCCGTATGTCCAGTCGATTGTATCATCGGCCCACTACCTCTCGACGAGATTAAAGCGATTCGAGAAAACGAGGGCCTAGCAGCGCTCGGAAATCTACAGCTCTACATCGATCCAGATATTTGCATCGATTGTGGTGCGTGCGAACCCGATTGTCCGGTTGAAGCTATCTTCGAAGAAGACGATACTCCAGAAAAATGGATTCCCTTCATTGAACTCAACGCTCAGTTCTTCGAAGAAGGACAGCCAGCTGATTTCGCTGGCTGGAAACCTGAAAACTATAAAAAGGCGTAGGACAACATTATGGCGAAAATCGATATCACTGACAGCGTCTCTTTTGATCGCGACACCGTTTACGAAACCTTCCGCGATAACTTGGTTGAACTCTTGCCATACCTCCCCACCGTTCAAAATATTGAACGCACCGATTACGAACGTGTTGATGAAGATTCGGTTAAAATTGTAAATATTTGGTACGCAGCTGACGAGGAGATACCGGCACTCGCCCAAAAGTTTATTAGTCCAGAAATGATGCAGTGGACTGACACCGCACAGTGGAACGATGACGAATTTTCTGTTGATTGGGATATGGAGGTCGGCTTTCTAAGTGACGCTATTTCGTGCGGCGGAAAAACCACCTACAAAAAGAAAGGCGACAAAACCGAAGTTCATATACTTGGAGAACTCCGTGTGGATGCCAAACAGATCCCAGGTGTACCGCGATTGATTGCAGGGAAAGTTGGCAGCGCTATTGAGAAATTTGTAGTAAAAATGATTACGCCGAATATGAAAGAAGCGAATCGGGGTGTAGAAAAATACCTCGATACCCTCGATTAGTAAGCCATCAATCCACTTGTAGTCAGCAGTATTCATTGACTTTTTCAACCCCTCTACATTCAACTTACCAGATACTCGATCCATATCCTGGGGCGATTCATGCTTTCGAAGCCGGCGATCCGACAAAGGAGACGGTATTGCTTGTTCATGGCTACATGTCTCATGGACTTATGTTCTCCAGAGTGATCGATCTTTTATCAGATGATTTCCACCTGGTTATGATTGACCTACCCGGTCATGGTTTTGACGAATCGTTTCGAAATAAGTCCATAAAAACAACAATGTTAGATAATGTCATTTGGCTCACACGGGTCATTGAAAAAATAAAACCCGACCACCTTGTCGGTCACTCATTTGGAGCGTCACTGGCATACGAAGTCGCCCGTGATAATGAAACTCTGAAAAGTGTTATGCTAGTCGACCCGGGCTTACACATTCCATCAGGGAAGATAGAGGACGTCATCGCGAAACGTCTACCCATTAGTGCAGCTCGAATCTTTGCCAGCCGAACTTTTTTTCGAATGATCGAACGCTTACAGTGGCAGGGGAAAAGGATGTCCAACGTTGAAGTCGATCGCTATGTTAAACCCTATAAAGAACGTGAACGCTTACACTATATGGTTCGGCTGGGTTCCGATCTTTTAGAGGCCGCGTGCATCGAAAAAATCTTAGAGCCCCTAAATTGCAAAACCAAAGTCTTATGGGGAAGAAAAGATCGAGTAATTTCGGTAAAGTTTGCGACTAAAGTCGCGAATGCCCTGGAGTCAGACTTACAAATTATCGATGCGTCGGGGCATTCTCCGGCAGAAGACACTCCCCAGATCTTTGCCGATAGTTTACGAAATTTTATTAATCAACCTTAAGGCTGCTCGCACTCCACTTCGTTTCGACGCGTTCGGGGTACGGGTAGATAGAACGACAAACGTAAGGAAAAAGTCACAAAACGAATTAGTCTTGAGGCCACGGATCTGCAGGTTGCCCAATCCTCACATCAGTGCCCGTTCGCTTTTCATCAATGATCACCATCAACTCTTTCATCGTCTTTAAATCGCTCGCGATATCGACATCCTGATTGGTTTCCAGCCACGCTTCGACGTTCGCACTCAAAGGATCAAGAATATTAAGAGCGGCATTTGCAGCCCCCGAATTCGCGCGCTCGATTGCCATCGTAAACCCTGCGTAAATATTAAGTGCCACAAATGCTTTTTCGACAGAAGAATCTGTGAACCTTCCGCCGTCGGGAGTCTCGCCAGGTTTCATTTTATTAAACACGCTTAGATTTTGTTCATTCATCGTACCCGAACCCGGAGAACGAAATGTAAATCGAACTTTCCCCAATTCTGAATTAGCTGGGGTGGCATCGATAATTTTCTGATCAGAAGTGGGTGTAAGCTCCAATAAAATCATGCCGCCGCCACCACGACGCCCGCCATCGGGACCAACATCATCTGAGGATGTACGTCCGGCCATAAATAGACTTGGGATCTTAATAGTTGCCCCCTCAGAAGTTCCAGTCCAGGTGCGTGTACCGAAAGCAGCTTTAAAAGAATACGCTTCATCAGAGTCGAAATGAATTTCAATATCTTCTGCCAATGGGACCAAAAAGGTCTTAATTTCTTCGGAGAATACTTCTTCAACTGCACCGAGATCTTCTAGGAAATAAAAATTTCCACCGTTTTCTGCCAGCCTCCCCATTAGGGAAATATCGAATTCTTGACCTACACCGATCGTCGTAATTCCAATCCCTTTCTCCGCGTAACTTAGTCCCAAATTCACGATGCGATCCGTTGAATCCAAACCCGCGGTTGCAACTCCGTCCGAAAGAAGAATAACTCGATTCTGCTTATTCTCAGCGCTATTTGAATCAACGCTTTCAAGAGCCGTTCTCAATCCATCGTAAATATTGGTCGCTCCTTCAGCCTCGAGCGTCGCAACGGCTTCGCGCAACAAATTACGTTCGGGGTCGTTTAAAGTATCAGACTCCAACACAACTTCGGCGTGGTTCGAATAGGTAACCAACGTTACTTTATCTTTCGGATCAAGTTCAGTTACCAATTTGAGTAATCCCAACCGTACCGCTTCAATTGGAGCACCCGCCATTGAACCGGAAATATCAACGGCTATTGCGAGATTCAACGGTGGACGTTCAAACTCTTTTGGATCTAAAGTTGTATTAAGCCCAAGGAGTACGATCGTGCAATTATTGCCATTAATCATATTACCGCGAACCCCCATCAAACCATGAAGACAGACAGTGTCGCCGCAATCTGCTTCGGGCAAATCGATTTTATGCTCGGAGAAGAAACCCACCTGGTCTAAAATATTTTCGGCAGGCAACTCGCCGTCCTCAATAATACCTCGAAAACGACCAAAATCTTGCGCGCCTGATTGCCCAACCCCTGCGCCGGTGAGGCCGGAAGCACCGCTACTGTCTTGCGAAGCAGTTGAGCCTAAGTAATTACAACCCAAGGTTAGAAGCGCGCAGGCAAAAAGCCACTTTGTTCGTTTTAGATTTTTCATGATTTCTCACTCCGTGATAATTACCGTTTCAAGATATTTTCTATTTGGCGCAAACGTTCCGCATACCTCGGCGCTTATCGGCAGAAATTCTGATCTGACAAGATGAAGTTCACGCTTGATAACCGAGCCTATTATCGTCCACTCACCGGGACGCAAAAGTCTTCCCTCAATATCCAAATCCAATGGTAGCGAGACGCCACAACTTTCAAGTTGTGGGACACAATCTAATCGCGGACGTTCGATGAATTCAAAATTTACTTCCCGTGGAACTTCACCTTTGGTGATATAAATCGATTTCAAGGTGACAAAGTCATTCCCATCAATATCAGCGAAATAGACGGCACGAATCAATAAAAACACCGATGATGCATTCGATTCTTCATTGAACGAAAGTAACACCCTGGGCGTTTCCAAAGAGGGTTTTAAAATTGAAATCGTGTCGAAAGGAACGCAAATCAAGACGCTTGATGGGTCACCAGAGAGCTCGTTTTGGACAAATATTTCATGACATCCATCAATCCCTTTCTTAATATCACGGACCCAAACGCTATCCCCTCTTGGAAAATCATCCTCCCAAAATACTCCATCCTCAGCGCTTGGTGCGCGGCATTCTTCAACCGGTTCGAGTCGACGCTGATCTAAACTAGAGGGTTTACTGTGATGCAGCGCGCCCATGCTCGAATCGCTATTCCAAAAGTAGGATGTACCCTCAGGAATTTCCGCAGACTCCATTAGAGTTTCTCTTGCACATAAATCGGCCCTGGAACCACATTCAGTCCGAAAACGCCATTCATGAAAGTCTTCAGCCCCTTCGGGATAGTCGGCGTTGATTACAAGCGTTTGCGGATCGGCTGGAATACTTCTTGGAATATCGTAGTCAAAAGGAAAAGATTTGATATCCAGATCATAGGTCCAAAACACGATAACGTCAGGTAGAGTTTCGCTTTCAATCAAAGCGGCATCACAGAATCCTAACCCCTCGGATTGGATCGGAATCTGTTGACCTGATTGCAATAGCCATTCGATTGGCTCGCCGAAAAATTGGGGATGTAGATAGTCTTGCGGTGCGCTAGAAATAGAACCGCAATCTAAGCTAAGGTTAGGTTCCAAACTACGAATACGCAGAATATGCATTTCATTGGATTGATTATAAATAGATACACGAGACGTTTCCATCGCTGGATTGACGTCGATGGGATCCGCGCTCGCCAGCGACGCAGCAATACCCACTAACGCTAAGGCTCTTCCGATGTAGGTGTTCTTCTTATTTGAATCTACTTCACTAAAACCCAACATCTCAATACCCAAAGGAATCATGATCAGGGCAATGAGGTCGGTGGGGTCAACGGTCGTCGTGTAGGGAAAAATTAAAGACAATGAACGGTCCCAAAATAAAGCTAAGGCCGGAGAAAGATTGATACCCGCAAACACGAGTCCCACCGCCAAACCCGAACCATATAAACCTCTTTTAGATTTAACTCCGAGAACCCAGGCAAATAAAACTGGAGCCAAAAATAGACCCGCGAAGTCACTTAACTTTCCAGTGAAAGCATTAGACCATTCTGCCTTGAGGAAGTGATCATTTAGGATCAATATACCAAGCGCTAAAATCCACAATGGACTTAGAATACTACGAATCGGATCGAACTCTACTTTTCTCTTATTCATTGGGTCTCACTTTACATCGCAGACTTCAGCACAATTGATGCCATATCCTTTGCGGGTGGATTTCGTCAATTTGCCCCATTTAAAACGACATTAACTTCATAGTGAAGGATAAATAGCACTCCACAGAAATTTCTTCAAAACCTTAGGTTTGGAATCAACACAAAATCTACTTTTTTCGTAATCGAGCTGATTTAGGGTACACTTTGAACTCCCAATTAATTGGAGAGAGACTATTGTACCGATTCGGGCTGTTTTGCTTTGTGCTACTTTTTTCGACCACTTCGTATGCACGAAATGATGGAAGGCAAAATCAATTTCCTCACGGAAATACAATCACATGTAATGCGTGCCATACACAACCCAATCGAGGCATTACTGAGTTCGGCTTCGATGCCTATGAAGCGGCTTCGGAGGGACCGATTGATTGGCCAAAACTTGCAGCAATGGACAGTGACGGTGACGGATATTCCAACGGCCTAGAATTAGGCGACCCCGACGCGAATTGGCGCGTCGGCGACCCGGCCCCGAGCGGTGATTATTGGAATCCCGGTTTTAAAGACGAAAACCCATGCGGTAACGATAAGCTGGAAAGCGTGGAAGACTGTGACGGCGGTGTGGGTAACACGGTCACCTGTCAATCCTTAGGCCTTGGTATCGGAAAGGTGCGCTGTTCAGATCTTTGTAAATTTGACACCTCCGCTTGTTTCGTTTGCGGCGACGGAGAGGTTGATCCAAACACCGAGGAATGTGATGGTTCAAACTTTGACGGTGAATCTTGTCAGACTTTAGGCTTTAAAGAGGGAACGCTAGCTTGCAACACGCTATGCAAAATCGATGACTCAGATTGTTCGGGCGTAGCGGATACCTGCGGAGACGAAGTCATACAAATGCCAGAAGAATGTGATGGAAGTGATCTAGGCGGAAAGACCTGCGAATCTCTGGAGTTGGAGGGTGGAATGTTAAGTTGTTCTACAACGTGTCGGTATTATACCGGCGAATGCATTGGAAAAAAATCAGACGTCATTCCGAAAACAACTACCCCAAACGAAAGTTCTGACTCGACCGAAATTATTGGGGAAGGTCGTTGTAACACCCTTGGAAGATCGAATTCTGTTTTTTGCCTACTCGTCTTTTTGGCGATTTTTTCCTTTCGTAAAAGCCGCAATTAACCTGATCGGAAACTCTTAAGAAAAATCGCGCTTTCAATAAAACGAATTCTAAGAACAACCTGGTAAACGAGTTTCTCCATCCGGCCGACCTCCATATCCAATAAATGCGCTAAAATATTCGCATTAGTCGACCCCACTAGAGCTTGGATACCCAGTCGCTGAGCTCGTGAAAATGGAGTGCGCAAAAGGTCTGCAACATGTTGTGACTCTTCGCTTGAAAGCGCAAAACCACGAACCCGATTAGCGATGTAAAGTGAAAGGGAGTCACTCTTTCGTTCTGGTGCAGGACGAAAACGCGTCAAATTTTTTCGGTTGATAAATGCCTCAAAGTAATGCGTTTCTTTCTTGCTTAACACCCAATCAATATCTGCATCAGCCATATCATCTAAGCTAGCTAAACATCGAAGGCTGCTTCGAATATCCTCCCACCTCGTGACTAATTTGCCCCCACGCATAGCGACCCAATGATATGAAAAAAAGTCATCACCCTCCAAAATTTTCACAAGCGTTAATGATGAAATATCAAAATCAGAGTTTTTGACCGAGAACTGTTTTCCTAGAATAGGATTCCTATTCGGATTTACTATATCGATATTCTTCAATATATCACGAATTTCTAACAACGCGGAAAAAGGACACCCACTCTCTTTTTTTTCACCAAAAATACTCGCTGCCAGTTTGTATTGAAATCCCAACTCAGTTGATTTTTTTGATTTACGTTCCGAGACAATCGAAAAGGAGTCCGCAAAAGCGACAGCGTTTGTGGGCTTCAAGACATAGACCTTCGAAGCATCATATAAACTGTTCATCCTAACAATTCTACCGATACGTTGTTCGATTTTCAGAGCCGTATCGGGAATATCAATTAACATGAGATTCGAACATCTCGGAAAAGATACTCCTTCGGATAAACAATCGGTGGCGACTAGTATCGAAATCTTGTTTTGCTCATCGCCTTCCCTGAATTTACTTATTATCTCCGACGGCTCTACCTCTCCGATTCCGCTCAAAAGACATCTTTTTGAATGAATCATTCCAACGCGAAAGCCCGATTTTAAATAGCGCCGAAAAAGCGATTCTGCGACCGAAATCTTAGACGTGAATATAAGCATTCTCTCTCCGCTTAGACACGCTCCAATCGCCGCTTCCTCTCGAGAGTAGGATTTTATCCCTAGCAACATCCCCAATACCGTTCTCAATTTATGAAGTTCTTTTTTTACTTTTGCCGCATCGCCAAGACGAAGAGCTGGATACATAAAACTCAACGGTAGCTGGCCATTCGGAAACATGTCTAAAAAAAAGCGACGATTCATTCCTAAGTTGTTTTCTGCCGCCGAAAGCCACTCTTCATAATAAGAAACTATCGATAATAAAGAATCGAGCAAAGCCGCTAACCCAGAACGGAGTTGTGCCAATAAAAATTGAGTAACAAGCCCCTTCGGCCATTCATACTTCAACGCCTCGAAAGTAATATCGGACAAGGTCGTTACCAATAAAGTCATAAAAGAAATCTCGGTTTCTGACAGACGATATGGGACTTCGACGACGTCTAGATCTGGTAAGCTTTCGTATGCCCTACGAACACAAAGATTATACAAGAGAGATTTGAGGTCGGCGGCATTTTCTAGATTGGGGTCGATACCCAGCTGCTTTATCGCGTCCGCATCGTCTAAAAAATATCGAATAAGAATCCTCAGATCCCGCTCACGGTTTACGAAGGGAGTTGCACTAACCAATAAGCACGGTTTCGCTTCAAGAATTTTCTTTAGCCGAACTGACCTTTTTGCCCTTGGGTTTCTGAAATGGTGTGCTTCGTCTACGACGATAAATTTGCTCTCGGGCTGAACGTTCTCGTTGCGGCTTAAAAAAGTATGGCTATAAAACTCCACCTCCCCAAAGCCGCACTTTTTAACTTCAGAAATCCAGTGTTTTCGAATTCTTGCTGGCGCAATCACACATATTTTTCTTGAACCATTGAACTCTGTAGCGACAGCTATCGCGACTCGGGTTTTCCCGCTTCCAACAGGATCTGCAAGTAACGCCCCACCAAAACGTTCAACGATCTTGAGAAGCTGCGCTGAACAACTGTTTTGAGAATCATTCAAGTAAGACAGATTCAGTGGCTTAACCTGACCTGAAAGGGAGCTGAGAAAAATCGCCGCCAGATCACAACTTCTCATTTTCGACAAAATCTAAAAGAATTTTTTTATCGCGTGCATTAAGCTCCAATCCTCGGCCTTCTCCGTATATCACGCGTTCTGGAATAGGAATGCATTGAATGGCCCAAGCGAAATGACGCCGATGTCCACCACTCACCCGTTCACCCAAAAGGCGTACAAAGGCTTGGACGAAATCGGATTTAAAATACCTAATGAGACGCTTTCCTAGCTCAGTATCTCTGCAGGGAATCAGATAAATCGTATTGAGAGGAATTGCGTTCGTATTATCGAGCAAAGGTTCAAACCATTTGGAAATATCTTTCCAGATTATTTTCGGCCCAAAAAGATCGCGGTGATTTCTAAAGATCTGCCAAAGCGGCTTCTTTGGGTTATGGTCCGCGCGCGCTAAAAGCTTAGACCGATTGCGTTCGAAATAGTCTTCCACCTCATCGGCTACCTCAACAAGCGGAATGCCTTTAGCGTCATATAAATAAAGAAGTTCTCGCTTTCTGCCCTTCCCCTCAACGACTGGCCGAAGGTACTTAGAGAACGATGGAGGGAAGTCACCACATCTTTTAACAAATATCTCGTTTGATCCGGTATAGATACCGCGTCGAGGCTGTAGGTTCGAAAACGAACCAAGAGGCCTGTGTTTGAGAGCTACCTCTCGAATAATGCTAACTAAGCCTCGGTTCTGACACGTCCAAGGCGCCCGAAAGTCGTCTCCAAACAACATAAGCTCGTTCCGATCTTTGTCTTCGGTCCCATCTTCGGACGATGATGTCCGTAATCGTCCCTGAGGCTTCTGATTTCTGAAACTAACAATTGCTGGATAAGTCGTTGCGTCAAAAAGGCGTTCATTACTTTCGCTTAGGTCGGTGACCGTTTGCAAATCCAGTCGGCCCAATAGACCTCGAATCGGAGCACTAGATATCCCTCGCATTATTTTTGACGGAACAAGCGCGACGACTCGCCCATGAGGCCTGCAGAGTTCTGTCGCTTTCTCGAGAAACATCGAAGAAAGATCATTCTGGGACCCATAACGAGAGCGCACATTCTGAGACTTTGCTTCAGTCCACAACTTTCCGGAATTGGAACCGTATCTTTTTTCGAGAATCTTGCGTTCCTTAGACGGAATGTGATGATGACGGACCCAAGGCGGATTCATCAATATGAGATCGAACCCGCCTCGCCTCATGACATCAGGAAACTGAGAATGGAACGAAAAAACGGGGGCTTCGGCCGATCGTTTTACACGCTCTTCAAGCGATACCAGTTCGGATTCCTCCCGAATGTTATTTCGCAACACTTCGTTCTGAAATCGAGTCGACTTAATCGGAGCTCCAAGTAAGTCCTTACCTGAAAGAGCTACATCGAGGAGCGTTTTTTCTTCAATTTGCTTCTGCTTACGAATCAAAATCTCAGCCATTTGTAGATTTCTTTTTTCTCTATCAATCCGATGTTTAAGTGCATGCTTAATGCTTCCATGCGAACGAGAGAAATCACGTTGCAGATCCGCAATCGATTTCCATCTTGCGCGTGTAATCGAAGAGGACACGGTTTCAAAAGGGTCTAACAATGCGTCACCAGATACAAAGCGATGAGATAGATTCGGAAGAGGAGGAAGTTCGCGAATCGAACCGCCATAGCTTGTTAAGATTTGCAACCAAAATCTCAACTCACAAAGACGTATCGCGATAGGATTTTTATCCACGCCAAAGAGATGACGATGAATCAGGATCTGGATTTCTTTTCCCTCGTAAGGCAGTCCCAATCGCTGTCGTAAATCTTGAATCACATGAAGGGCATCCATAAGAAAACCGCCGGTCCCAACTGCGGGGTCCAGAATTCGGAGAGAATTTAGCTTCGCTATTATTTTGTCACGTTTCGGATGGCACCGAAGATCAGAACTCAGACATTTTGAATCTAATCCTTCGATCTTATCGACGAGGCAACCGTAAATTCCCTCCTCAACCATCGACCGAATTATTTTACGAGGTGTGTAAAAAGCTCCTGTCCGCTTACGATCTCCGACGGACATCAACGCTTCGAATACTTTCCCCAACATTTCCGGATCTATTGCGTTAGCATCAACAAAATTTGCTCTTTCAGAAACGAATTTGTATTTTTCGAACAATGTTTTGAAGACGGTCGACCAAACTGAGTTATGAACTACAATCGTTTTCCATTTCACCTCGTCGGAACTTGGTTCGAATAAACCCCCGTTTAAAAAAGGGATCGCACCCAATTTTTTGGCCTCCCACTTGCGTTTCGACGTTTGTGTATTCAAAAGATCGAAGAAAATGACATTGAGGAAGATAAGGTGAAACTGATGTTCGGACTTCGATGTATAGATATTTAATGCTTTAGCTAAATAGTTTAAATCACCGTTGAGCGCACCATGCGACTGGGCGAAGTAGAGAAAAGTAATTCGAAGCAACCAAGTTAACGCAACTCGATTTCGAGACTCGTAATCTTGCGGGCCGTTTTCGATCGCATTTGCGAGCAGTTGATGACTTTTCCTGAAGTTTCGAAAAAAACTTTCAGTTAATTCCGATGTGTCAAAAATTTCGGTTAACGATTCATCGGGACGCTTCTCGAAATCCAGATCCTTACTATCTAGACAGAACACTTCCACGCTCTTTATTTTGAGCGTTAGCTTATCGAAAAAAGCGAGTCGTGGGGTTTCGCCTAGAACCACCCATAGAATACGGTCTTCGGTTTTCAGCGAACAAAGACGTACCATATGAGTAAGCTTCTTTTCAGAAGTCGAATCACTCACCGAGAGCAGTCTTACACCTTTGCCTTCGGCAATCAGCGAGATATTACCGTCAAAATCTTCGGGAATATTCCAAATACAATAATCAGCCGGTTCGACGTCGATCCCCAGATAGTTCAGCCCTAAATGCGTTGAAAAGGGTTTCCACTTTTGTTGGTTTATAAGTTCGGAAAACGTTGCGTGCATGATAGCCTCCTTTGCAAACGCCTATTCGGCCGTCGGCAAATTTGGTTTTAAACTTTTTGTTAATCCCGTTTTAAAACAGCGGGTTATAGGATTTTTATGAAAATACTTCCCATTTTCGTTCTCGTTTTTTGCTTCGCGTGCTCCAGCGCCAACCCCCTCCCGGATGTCATCGAAGCGAAGACGACAACTCGTGATGCAAAGGAAGGCGAAGTTTTCGAGAAACCCGCAGATGTGGGAAACCAAGCCCATACAGAAAAACAGAAAAATTTTGTTGCCGGTCAGAAGGCCTACGAGATTCAAGCTTTTGCTGAAACGATTGAGTTTCTGACCCCCGTAGTGAATAGCGATTCGGTCGATGAAATGAATTATTTTGCAACACCGCTTTTATTGGACTCTCTGGCCAACGAAAAACGATTTGACACTCTGTGTACGCAGGTGCACGAATCAGCTATCAAACTTTGTGGACCAAAGTCGGAAGTCAAACCTGACCAACTAGAAATATGTAAAGATGTTTACGATATCCGAAGCAGTTGTTCCAAGTAATCATGGCCAAAAAGGAACGTTTGGACATACTTTTAGTTGAGCGCGAACTCGTCGTCACACGGTCAAAAGCCAAAGCGGTGATCATGGCGGGAGAAGTTTTTGTGAACGAACAGCGCGTCGATAAGGCCGGGCAAAAAGTCGCGATCGATGCTAAGATTGAGATAAAGGGACGCTCCCTTATCAAATACGCATCGCGGGGTGGACTTAAGCTAGAAGCTGCGATTGAGGCTTTCGGATTCGATTGTACGGATTTAGTCGTCATCGATGTCGGTTCATCCACGGGTGGGTTTACCGATTGCGTACTCCAAGCAGGCGCGTCGCGAGTTTATGCAATCGACGTCGGTTACAATCAACTCGCTTGGAAACTACGAACAGATGAACGCGTAATTTCGCACGAACAAACTAATATGCGCCATACTACAGAAGACCTTCTTCCCGAAAAATGTGACCTGGCGGTCATCGATTGTTCCTTTATTTCTCTCGACCTCATCTTGCTGCCGACGCGAAAATTTCTGAAACCAAAGGCAACTCTGATAACTCTAATCAAACCGCAATTTGAAGTAGGAAAAGAGAACATAGAAAAGGGCGGCGTAGTACGCGATGTCGCAGCACGAAAAGAAGCAATAGATAATATAATCACTTCGGCCGGCAGAATTGGTTTCACCTTCATCGAGGGGATAGATTGCCCCGTTCACGGTCCCGCCGGAAATATCGAATACCTTGCCAAATTCGAATATGAGCCAAACCCAGCGTAAATTTTTTAGACAAAACAATATTATCGGATATTTTTTGTATAACTATCGCCAAGGACGGCCGGATGAAAAATACAATTAGACGAAAGCCTCAATCTCAAAACTCAGAAGAACGTATCGCGAGAGCCTTAGCTCGATATCACGAAGAAGGACCCGCGTTGCTAGAGAAATTACAACAAGATATCATCGCGTTGCGCGCCAGAATTGCCGAAGAAGGTCTTGATCGTTCTAAAGGAAAAGCGGAAGCGTTGGTTAACGCATTACGATAGTCGCCGTTTAAAAAATATTAGCTCTACCCTGATAAAATTCGCCATTACCTTTGGCTAAAATTGTACATCGGGGCAGCCGTATTGAGAGTTTCCTCAAAAATTCGAAACTGAAATTGTCTTCATCTATCCCAACTAGGAGATCTTCTAATAGCGGAAGGTTCAAATATTTAAGTCCTAAATGAGTAATCGAGGTTTCATGAATCTGAAGATCCCGTAACGCTTTCAACGCATTGAGCTGAGGAACGCAATCATCGGTAAATTGAATGTTATCCTTTAAACGCAGAATTTCTAAACTCGGTAACTTTGATAGAAAACGAAGACCCTCGTTGGTAATTTTCGTATCCTGTAGACAAAGGTTTTCGATCCCCTCATTTTCACAAATATAACCCAACCCAATATCGTCTAGGTTCGTGTCGGAAAAACTAACGGTTTTTAAATTTTTGAATTCTCTAAAAACGCGCAATTCGTTCGTATCCGGCAATTCAAACGAAAAGCCGAAATATTGGATTTCTGTATCGAAAAACTGTCCTGCTATTTCAATCACGCTCGGTGATCTTTTGGGCAATAAAAATTTCTCTAACGGGAGCACCGCACGCCTTTGCAATGGCATCCACAAAGATCGGAACACTTTCGCCGATGGTGGGAATAGCAACCACAAAATTTTTCGCGATTAAACTCACAATGAAGTGACTTCTAAAAACGTAAGTATCTGCGGTCGTCTCCCATGTGCGATCAACGACAACGCCGCAAGAAATACAATTTGTAATTTCAACGCGAAATTTTTCTCCGGTCACGGGGTGATCAATGAAGGTCCCATCGGAGGGCTGAATCTTTTCACAAACCGGACATCGATGACGCGGTAACGATAGATCGATAAAGGGATCGATCACTTCAGAAAACCCAAATTTGCCGACACGAATCTTAGGTTCATCTAATTGCATTGAATCACAATATTCTTTTAATTCACCCATCGGATTATTTTGGTCATCTACAAGGTTTTTAGAGATTAAAGATTGTACAATCGTATCGTGAGGACACCCATCGAGTGAATGCTCTTCACCCACAAAGATATAACGTGCAAAACGAATCATGGACTACTCTAGTTTCAAGCGTTTAATTTTCTCTACTAAGGTAGTTCTATTGAGGCCTAAAAGTCGAGCCGCTTTTGCCTTGTTACCGTTCGACTTTTTCAATGCTTGGGAAACCAATTGAACTTCCAGTTGGCCAAGCGTGTCAGCCATATCCATTCCCTCACTGGGAACGTAAAGTCCAAGTTGTTGAGAACGCCTACCAATGCCTGTAATCTGATTTGGGAGATCGTCACGTTCAACAAATCCGCTTCTTTTAAGAATACACACACGTTGGATAAGGTTCTCTAACTCACGTATGTTTCCCGGCCAGGCATATCGCTTTAGATGGGTATAACATTCCGAAGTAATTCCTTTTAAAGACGTACCATTTACGCGGTTTTGTTCAGCGAGAAAGAATTCAGCTAATACGCTAATATCGGCGAGGCGATCACGTAGAGGAAGCAAATGAAGTGGAAGAACGGCAATACGATAGAAGAGATCTTCACGAAAGTCGCCAGTTTTGATTTCGTTCTCTAGATTCCTATTCGTCGCTGTAATGAGGCGGAAATTGACCGGACGTGTTTCTGTCGATCCTACGGGCCGAACATCATGCTCCTGAAGAACACGCAGAATTTTAACCTGAAGACGCATCGGCATTTCGCCAATTTCATCCAAAAAAAGCGTTCCATTTTCAGCAGCTTCGAAAAAACCCTTTCTATCCGTATGAGCCCCTGTAAAGGCACCTTTCATGTATCCAAAAAGTTCACTTTCTAAAAGCGTTTCGGGAATAGCTCCGCAATTGACTGCCAAAAAAGGTCCGTCTTTGCGTTCGCTCATATTATGAATGGTGCGCGCGAAAAGTTCCTTACCGGTACCTGACTCGCCAGTAATTAGAACTGGTGCTTGAGCGTGCGCGATGGGAGGCAACATTTCTAAAAGTTCATTCAAGGGAGAAGTAGACGACCGCACGATGATGTCTCTCGGGTCGGAACCTTTTAGAGGAACCGCTCCTTTCGGAAGTGCGTCATTTATCGCGGTGTTGAGAGCAACGAGATTGTCTTCGGTAAACTCAACAACCGTTCTTGCGCCGAGCTTCATTGCATCCACTGCAGTCTTTACATCGTCTCCTTTTATCAGGGCGACGATCGGTGTTTTTGAACCGACGTTAATCGACGTCAAGACATCCCGAACCCGACCTTGAGATGCGCTATCATGGGCAATAATACACGCATATTTTGATTCGTTAATTTTTTCTATCACTTCGGAGTGTTCTAAGCATAACTCCACGCCCCAATCCTCGCTTTCGAGATTAGTTTTGATCGTGCCACCGATTTCTTCATCGCCAGTAACGAGCAAGATATGATGATGTCGAGTCTCGGTCATAAATAGTCTAGGAATTGTAGGGGTTTATTACGTTAAAGAATCGCATAGGCATGCAATTTAGTCAAAATCATTCTCAAATACATGAAATCTGGATCGTAGACCGGCGAGCTATAATCCATTGAACGAAAATTGCACTGTGTTATGGTCCTGATAACTCGTTTTTGGACTTACATGAAATTCTTGTCGATATTCTTTTTACTGATTCTGCTCACAAGTTGCGAAGACCTGGTCCTTGGGGCTCAAGTCGATTCAATGGTTATATCACCAAACCGAATTTCATTATCCGAAACGGGCATGACCGATGAATTTTTTAATATTGAAATTACAGTTTCCGGGTTTAACGAAGCTATAGATAAAGATTCAATCACAGTATACCGACAAGATCCACGCGTTAATGCAGTCGCCGAATCGACTGTCGTGGATGGGAATACGATTAGACTAAACCGGATCGCTAAATCTTGGTTTGGCGACGTTAGCTCTGCAGGAAGCTTCGATATCGGGGTAGAGTTGAGCTCGGAAAGCCAGTTTATTAACGAACAAGACTTAGCAACAATAGTTGTCGTAGAATGATAATGAAACGAGCCAACAAGACGGACCACAAAACAAAAGATCCCAACGGTTCTTTAGCAGTCGCGTTTGGAAATTTGAGTGACGGAGTGGTCACCCTCGTTCGCCAGCATCTGGAACTCTTCCGAGAAGAGGCGAAGCGTGATGTTAAAATATCCTTTTCTCGTATCATCAAGATTGGTGTCGGCGTCGGTGTCTTACTACTTGGTTGGGTCTTCTTAAACTTTTCGATTGTCTTCTTATGTTCTGCTTGGTTTGGGATTAAAATCGCGGCGATCGTTGCACTTATCGACAGTGTAATGCATCTTTGCGTTGGCGGCATTCTGATACGTATAACGACGCAGAAAATGAAAGCCAGCGAGGGAACGTTATTGCTCGCTAAACAAGAACTGGAGCGGAGCTCAACATGGGTGAAGCAAATAAAAAAAGACAAACCGATATCCCGATTGGAATCGACGTCGATGAAGTCGAACGAATCCGAGCTTCAATCGAAATAACGCGAGATCAAATCTCACACGCTCTCAACGATGTTCAGGACGGAGTCCAAGAATCATTAGACTGGAAACTTTGGGTCAAGAGACACCCAAAACAAGCAATTGGGATTGCATTAGGAATTGGTTTTTTGTTAGGCAAAGGTCGATAAATGAACACTCCATCGAATACATTGGAAGAAGGAAAAAAAATGGAAAACAAGCCCTCTGAAATAGTCGCGAAAGCCGAGGAACTCAAAGATAATCTCGTCGACAAATATCGAGATTTCGATGAAAGGCATAGTACTCCTCGAGACAAAATGTATGCGGTGAACGACAACGCGTTGAGACTGGTAGAAGAAAATCCTGTCGTGGCGATTGGCGTTGCTTTAAGCGTCGGCTATCTGATTGGACGTTTAGCCTCTCGACGTTGGATCGTTTAATGACAAATCCAACCTTAGAAATAGATCGTGAGGAAGCGTCCAAAAAAGGGGCTCGGCAATCCTCCCAAGTTAAAGAAGAAGTAAAAGCGCTTGTTTCGCATGTACGGGATGAGCGTTTAGCCGAACGCTATTTTGAAGAAAATCCTTTCGCGGTGCTCGCCGTTGCGGCCGGAGTTGGATACGTTCTCGGTGGTGGATTACTCAGTCCTTTTTCACGAAGAATCGCAAGAATCGGCATGAAAGCGATGGTACTTCCAATTGCTGCCAGTCAACTAAAATCATTTTCCGGCGTTGAAGATCCGGTTAACAATAAACAATAGGAAATATTATGGATGTCAGATCAATGTTGGAAAAAGGACGTACCTCAGTGGCTAGCGGATATGACTCGGGTTTGTCTGCGGTTCTTGATCGTCTAGGTTTGGAAAGCCGACGGTCGGCGATGGACGCGGTACTTCCAGCAATCGGAATCTTCGCGGCTGGGGTAACTGTTGGTGCCCTTTTAGGCGTCATGTTTGCTCCCAAAAGAGGATCAGAATTACGCGGTGATATTCGCCACAAACTCGACGATCTTAAAGAAAGCGGTGTTGAAAGATATGAATCGATTCGAGCGAGGAATCTAGATGAAGAGAGCATTGAATCGTAAGCGCCTCTTTTCTCATTTCGATTGATAGACGGGCCGACGTCTACGAAGCAGTCATTGAAGAAGTTCAATGTCTTGCCGAAAGTGTCATTGGACTCCACTGGACTCCACTCAATTTAACCACCAAAGATGAAGGGAAATTCAGAGACTTTTCGCCGGTCGCTGAGATTCAACATCAAAACGCCGAGGCGTTATTCATCGTCGTCAACGAGTTGGTCGATACATTCGGCTGGCAGATAGATATATCCCGTTCAGATTCACCATAAATAACGATGGCCATTACTTTGTTAACTTGGCGTCGACTTCTTACCTAAACGGGTCCAAGCTAATTCAGCGTGCTCGTCCATCGTAAATGCCAGATTCGGATCAACATCGTTAAGACGCGACGCGATAAGATCGAGGGCTCGCGCAAAAGTTGAAGTAACCACTTCGACCTCGCTTGTCGCCTCCAAAAACGCCTCGAGCGTCTTCTTACACTCCTCAATTTTATCTTCCGAGATAAGAACAACTACTAGAAACGCCATTGTGGTCAGCTTTCCACGAAGGTCTTCAATTTGCTCAAATTCTTTCACCAAATTTACGAAAACTTCACTGCGCGGTTTGCCGATCGATAACGCTACTTCGCCCATAAGTAGTTTACAATACGCCTGGCCACGCCGGTCGCCCATCGTCAGATACCCTTCCAAAGCATCGTCGATAAATCGCTTAGCTTCTCGTTTTTTTCCGATAGAAAAGGCAAGTTCGGCGAGCACCGTTTTGCAGGAAGTGATACCACGACGATCATCAAATCCTTCGTAAAGACGTAACGCTTCACGAAGCGTATTAGCGGCCTCTTTTACATTTCCTTGACCGAGTCGGAGCTTACCGTTTTCGACTAAACAATGTGCAAGAAGATGACGTTTTCCCAAGTCTTCAAACATTCCCATCGCACTCTTAAGTAGTTCGATAGCTCGGACGACATTTCCATTTCTACGATGGTAAAGCGCTGCCTGGAATGTTGAAAAGGCCAGCGCTTCGGGATCGTTGGATGTTTCAGCTAAGATGGTTGCGCGGCGTCGGTAAATATCGGATTGATCATCTTTACCCATGATCCAAGTCACATCGGCCAACACCCTTAGAATTTCGCTCTCTAGCCCACTAATATGAAGCTGTTGGGCCCGATCAAGAGCTGATTTTAATGTTGTGCTAGACGCTCCGAGTTTGCCTTGGAGAAATTCGATTCGACCGCGTCCAAGTAAACTCGACGTCACTATTTTTCCGCTATCTTCGAGTTTTATCCCATCCCTTTCCGTTGCTTCAAACCACCCGATCGCTTCTTCTAGTTCTCCTTGCTCCAACGCGAGCGCCCCTAATCCCCATCGTGCCCAAGCCGATACGAATTGTGATGGATCTCGCAGGAGCACTCTGAAATGACTTCGAGCACCATGATATTCTCCTAAACGCAACTCCAATAAGGCCACTTCTAACGCTACTTCGGAGCTCCTTAACACGACCGAAGTCTCAGCAAGACCTCCACTCACCTCCATCGGAAAGGTGTTATGATCACGATCTGCGATCACTTTCGCTGCCCGATATAATTTAATCGCTTCCGGAAGATTCGAACTCGCCAATGCTGTTCGTGCCCCCTTTACCGTAAACCGATAAACGCCTTGAGAATCTTTTGCGTGTCGATAATGGTCAGCGATTTCTAAGGCGTGACTCGATGCGCGTTCGCCGTAAAAAGCATATTTCAATTCTGCCGCTTGTCGGTGTAAATTTCGGACGCTTCGATTCGAAGCATTTTCAGTAAGCAAAACATCACGCATCACGGCATGGTGAAATCGTAATTTATCTTCTGAACTTTGTCCGATTTCTCTGAAGATCGAATGTTTAACAAGGAATTCTAAAACTTCATCTAAGTTTTGAATCGTCGGATCGGTTTCCAAAAAGGCTCGAACAAGTCGATAATCAAATTCTCTGCCCAAGATGGCGCATCTTAAAATCACTGCACGGACGGTTGTTTCATCATGGTAGGTACGCAGAACTTGATCTAATCGCTGTCCAAGAAGATCCCGGAGCTCTTCGGGAACCTCGGTCTGAAGATCTACTCCAGCTCGTAATTCCCAAACGCCATCGTGGTAAGCAAGTTTCTCAGTTTGTTGCAAGTAACGAATAATTTGAACGAGATGCATCGCATTCCCGCCCGATTGAATGGCTAATTTTTGCGCCAACATTTCTGAAACAGGAATCAGACGTCTGACCAAGGTAATGGAATCTTGCTCGTTTAACTCGTCGAGTGGAATCCGGGTAACTTCGGTTCCGAATTTAGTTAAGCGTTTCAGTGAATCAGCAATTTCATCGTTTGAACTAAGAGCTTCGGTCCGCAACGTCGAGAAAATAAGTATCTGAGCAGGAGAGAGATGTAACCCGACGGCTAGATGTTCGAGAAAGGAAAATGTGGTCCCATTGGCATTGTGAATATCTTCAAAGATCAGAAGTAACGGGCGTGTACTGGCGATTCGACGAAGAATTTGTTCAATGACGGCGAAGACCCGTTCACGACGACTTAAAAGATCATCGTCTCCTGCGTCCCCCTGTGCATCAAATAATGCGACGTCACCACCGGGGGACATAAGTTCTACGCAGGTTTCAATTTCTATCTGCGAAAACTCCCACGATTTTAGTTTTGACCGGATCGCATATTCCACGTCGCCATAAGTGAGTTCATTGGTGCCCAAAAGTTCATCGAGAACCATCCGGATCCCATCAAAACCGGAGCGCTGTTCAGAAAAATAACCTGATACGGATCGCATGATCCCGGATTCCAAAACGCGGACTTTAATCCAATCCGCTAATCGCGATTTCCCGATACCTGTTTCGCCTTCGACGAAAAGCATCCCTCCCGCTTCCTGAAAAGTCACTTCGCCGATCTTCTTTTCGATCATGCGTCGCTCTTTTTCACGCCCGACGAGCGGTGCCGTCCCGGTACCCACTTGCGAGGAATTTCCCTGCATCATTGCCGCTGGCGGAACGGTCTGGCCTCCGACACTTGAGAGGAAACCCGGCCGAGATCGATTCCCCAGAAATCCCGTCTGCGTCATATCGCCCAAACTCGGTCCCATCGCCCACGGCACATAACTATAATCGCCGATGATTGACATGAACGCTTCGCGAACTTCGGCGGCTGTTTGATAGCGCTCGTCAGGATCTTTATCCAGCAACTTGTAGACAATGAATTCCAATTCTGGAGGAATCGAAATCCCTTGGCGAGCAACCAACTGCGGAATAGGTTCGCGTAAATGACCACGCATTATAACTTTAGGATCTTTACCTGGATACGGAGCTTTACCGGAAAGAATTTCGTAAAGAATGATTCCGAGCGCGTAGAGATCTACTCTAGGGTCGACGGGCTTACGTCTAAATATTTCCGGGGCCATGTATCTGGGAGTCCCCAAGATTCCCCGTCCAGCAGCTTCAGAAACACCTTCCAATCCACCCGGCGCGTCTTTGAGACTTAATTCGCCATCCTGAGTCGCTGCTAATCCGAAATCGACCAACTTAATCACTTCTTGGCCATCATCATTTTTCGTGATGAGGATATTGGAGGGCTTTAAATCACGATGGATAATACCGCGTGCATGCGCGGCTGATAACGCACTACAAATTTGATCTGCTATGGAAACGAGACGTAAAAGCTCTACTTGATCTTTCTTGAGAAAACCCATCCCATCGCCGTCGATATACTCCATTGCCAGCCATAGAGTCTCATCAGCCTCGTCGGTTCCAAAATCAAAGACCGACGCAATATGAGGGTGGTTTAATCTAGCAATGGCTCGGGCTTCTCGACCAAAACGACGCCGTGCTTTCGGCGTGAACGCGACAGTGGAATGAAGAACTTTTAACGCAACTATCCGATCAAGCGATGTCTGACGCGCCTTATATACCGCGCCCATTCCGCCTTCCCCAACCTCGCCGAGGATCTCGAAACGACCGGCAATTTCTGTTCCTGGACTGAAGCGTTCCATGATACCGTTACTTCTAGTAATACTTTAGCTACAAATGTAACGCACATAGTGTATCTACGCCAGAAAGTCGTTGGGTTGAACCGGTTTTTTTTTGATGTTTGGAGCTACTTTTTCTGCTCTAGAAAAATACTTGCTCGACGCAAACTCGTCGAAATAACACTCGGAATAATCGTTGTCGTCAAAGCGACGCCAATAATCGTTGTCACGAGTGTAGCCATTGTTAACAACGACCTCCAACCTTGAGGTTCACGGAGAATATTTACGTACCAGAGCGACCAAACAACTAAAGATAGCGCGGTAGTCAACAGCGGGTAGGCCATCAACCCTAAAGGGATCGAATATTTACGGGTACCGATCTTATTGTGATTGAGTTTTAGGAGAATGAGAGGCATCGCAACAACGATACCTCCAGAGATAAGCCAAAAAGACCAAAACAAGCGGGTTCCGATTCCAAAATAGAACCCGATTCCGCCGACCAGGACCAATCCCAAACCTGGAATTAACGTCAAGACCTCTTGAATACGTCGCAGTATTTTTGTTTTTGTCCAAACAAGTGAGGCCCAGCTTCCCCAGGTGAACGAAACAAAAAACGAAAACGAAACGGCAATGCTTGACTTAGCAGCCGACCAATCTAAAAAATAGTGAACCGTAAGATAGGTTAAGCCACCGGCGACAAAAAGACTTAGTACGTTTGATAGCGTCCAAAGGGTGATTTCAGCCAAAATACGCTTGCTTGAATGTTTCATCTTTTCTCCATGTCACTCTAACTTAACATAAACACACAAAGGAATAAAAAGATTCCGGTTGAGTAAGTTTATCGGCCGTAACGTCGATACTTAAGGCGGCGCTGATGGGTTTTGTCCTTTTGCCACAAAAACTCGAGGAAATTTAGGAAGTACTCACCTGGAGCAACAGTGATTTCGACGCCGGCACCGTATCCGACAGCACTATCATCCCAAAACAGTGCAGACTTATTTTGAGCCTTCGTCGTAGTCCTAATGCCCTCAAGCCCAACCCCACCATATATTCTAACTCCGATTCGTTCGTAGTGATAATACATCAATCCAAAGTCCACCCATCGGTGCCCATTTTTCATTAAGTCCATTTCGCCACCCATCCAAAACTCAATACTTTTACGTTGCTCCAAAAGGCCCGGATACCAAATCCCCAACCCATTGCCGACTTGATAGATACTGAGAACGGGCATATCGAGCCGATAAAAGCGACGCTCGCGAAGTGCTGTGTCGGTTACCCGACCGCCATCGTCTGCACTTAAGTCCCAATTATTGCTCCCCATTTCGATTGGTAAGGAAAAACGCGCGAATCTGAAATCTGCGTTCAACATCACTAAAGCAGAATCTGAACCTCCACCAACTTCAAGTTTACGTCCATCGTCCCTGACGATCGTGCTATCATGGGACACTTTTCGATATCCGGCCGAACAACCTGAGAATATGACGAAGATGAAAAAAATAGACTTCATTTATCGGCATACTCAGAAGCAAGTTGTGCGTAAACTCGCATAGACATGTATTGCTCGTTCATCTTTACCGCTTCCCGATGTGTACCTTCATAAACAAAACCGAGTCGTTCTGGAATTGCTGAACTTTTTATATTCTGTTCTGCACATCGAATGACAATGCGATTTAAATTTAGCGAGTTGAAACCGAAATCGACCAACGCTTGACAGGATTGAGTAATGACACCCTTTCCCTGACTCTTCTCTTGAATCCAATATCCGATTTCGGCTTTTGAATCGGCCTTATTAATGACGCTAAAACCAATTACACCTACAATTTTGCTGTGTACGCGTATGGTACAAGTTAGGCCTCGCCCTTCTTTGTACGCACGCTTTCGGGAAAGAATAAATTCTAAACTATCCTTCTCAAACTTCGATTCTTTGACCCATGGAAGCCACTGAGAAAGATAAGCTCGACAACCGTTTATGACCCGAGATAATTCGGCCGCATCAGATTCGTTAGCAAGTTTTAATTCAATGCCGTTTTCAAGGTTGATTGTTTTCATAGATTGACGTTAACGCTTTATGAATCATTGGCAAGAAAGGTAAAGATATCCCAAATCGATTGAATGTCGGCGACGTTTTATCGTCAAAAGGAAGAATATAACTGTGAGGTACACAAATGAATCGATCTCTAATTAAATTATCCGCTCTACTTTGCTTATTGGCGTTTTCCAGCTGCGACTGCACCGACCGTAATCCTGGTTGGGTTTTAGACGAAACCTACGACGAATTTAACAACAAGATCGATGGTGACCAAGACTCCAAATTGACTGAAGACGATGAAAAAGACATCGAGAAAAAAACAGTCAAAATTGAACCCGATATTCCGTTCGAACACGCGCTCAACGAACGAACCGCATTGGTGACAGGTCCTGATGGGACATTATGGCTCGCTTATAATTCTTGCTCTAGCAGCAATTGCGACGATGTGAGCCTAACGCTCGGACAAAAAAAGGAAGGTGAAGACTGGACTTTCGAAAAAGTGAAAAGCCAACAAGGTACTTTCGGAATCGAAATTTATAAAAACCAACCCGTCCTCGTTTTTCTCGACCCGACCGATGATAGTTTTAAGGTAGCTTTGCGAAAAGGAAAAGACGATTTTAGTTTTCAAACGCTTCCTGTTCTCCGAACCGATCCCTCTGACGGATTGGACATAGCCCGAGACGGAGACCGCGTATTTGTAACCTTCTCAAATGACCGAGGTGATGATCTTTCCACCTTTGTACTCGATGATGATAACTGGACAAAAGTCGATGACCTTGCAATTGGGAACGCCAGTGCCGCCTATGAACGCGGTCTGCAAGCTGACGGAGACGGAAATCTTTTCCTTGTTCATCAAAACGCCGAGCTTTGGGGAATAGCCCAATACTCACTCGACGATAATCAATGGACAGAACGCCAATACCTAAAAAAGGAGGGTATACGACCCAGCTCTCTCGTTGTGGGCGGAATCAACGAAATCTGCATCGCCAGCGATATCGACGATAGCTATCTTTCTATTTCGTGTGGCGACATGAATAACCTGGAAAGAGAACAGTGGAATTTCCCCGACGAAAAACTAACAAGCTACTCGTCGATGTTCAGGGATCAAAAAGGAACATTATACGTTGCGTTCAACGCTGAAAATAACGCGGAACTACGACTCGCCACACGAACTTCAAGCGGTGATTGGGAATTTAAATCACTTTTCGAAAAAAACTCCTTTGGCGTTTCCACAACGATAGATAGAGCAGGTCAACTCATTGTTTCCTATTATACCTGTAACGATTCGAATTGTTCGCTCGAGGTCCTAAGCGGTCGACAATAATTCCCAAAACACAACCCACATTGACATCGTAAAGCGAGCAAAGTAGGAGAGTGACCTATTTTTTGCTACCCTTCTGGAGTTTGAATGGCGCTTCTTGTTGCAATCGTTGGTATTTTACTTCTCGTCGCCCTCATCGCTTACTTTTGGGGAGCCTGGAAACTCGCGCAGTACGGATTTCGTCTTAGCACCGGAACCGGGCTGGCTGTGCTCCTTTTTCCTCCCTACACAATTATATTTGCATCGAAATTACAACAGTCGGGAAAAGAAACGCCTTTGGCTGCCTGTTTGTTTGGTATCATTTCAGCAGCTCTTCTAATTTCAATGTTTACGAACCCACTCCGCATGCTTTTAACCGGCCAAATGGACCAAGTCATTGCCGCCGAAGAAGCAGCTGAAAAAGCGGCGTTGGATGCTCAACTGAAAGAGGGGGTCGAAAGCACGTCAAACGCAAACGAAGTACCGGTTCGTAAAATAGAAAAAGCTGAAGAAGTCAAAAACGAAGCAGTCGTCGTCCCACCAACACCTACGACGGGAACACCAGAGGTGACTACAGCGGAGCCAGTTAAAACCGAACCCGGGAAAGCCGAACCGGCTAAAGCGGAATCCGCAAAAACCGAGCCAGTTAAGGCTGAGCCGACGAAAGTTGAGCCCCAAAAAACAGACGCTAAGGCAGTTGAACAAAAACCGGACGCGCCGAAGTAACTCCTTTTAATAATCAAATGAAACACTATTTACGGGGACTTTTTCCACGACTATAACTCATCAAGTTTAATTACTTGGAGATTTGTTATGGGTAGATTCGCGCTAATTAGTGTTTCGGATAAAACGGGTCTCGTCGCTTTTGCGAATCGCCTGATTCAACAAGACTTTCAAATACTTTCCACGGGCGGGACACGTCAAACCCTCGAAGAGGCGAATATTGCGGTCCTAAGTGTTTCAGACTTCACAAAGTTCCCCGAAATATTAGATGGGCGAGTAAAAACTCTACACCCTGCGGTATTCGCTGGATTACTTGCAGACCTGGATAACGAGGAACATCGCCGAACGCTCAAAGAGCTCTCGTTAACTCCAATTGAACTCGTGGCCGTCAATCTTTATCCCTTCGAAAAAACCATCTCTAGAACTTCAAAGGTCGACGAAATAGTCGAAAATATCGATATCGGCGGCCCGTCTCTTTTACGTGCTGCAGCAAAAAACGGTCAACGCGTTACCGCTGTCTGTGACCCAAATGATTACGAAAAAGCGATTCAAGCACTTGATTCTAAAGAACTTCGCCTACAACTTGCAGCCAAGGTCTTCAGGCATACGTCCGAATATGACCGTGTGATTGCCGATCACTTTTTAGCGCCACCAAAGGCAGAAGCACTGCGATATGGTGAGAACCCCCATCAACGTGGATGGTTAAGCAAACTCCCCGATGATATAGAAATTTTGCATGGTAAGGCACTTTCGTACAACAATATTCTAGACGCATCATCGGCCATAGATCTCGCAGGTGAATTTGAAAACCCCTTTGTGGCAATTCTAAAACATGAGAACCCCTGCGGTTGTGCAATTTCTGAAGACGTGAAAACGGCATTTGAGAAAGCACATTCTGGCGATCCTACAAGTGCATTTGGAGGGATCGTCATATCAAATCGAAAGATAAATAAAGAAGTTGCACTCGAACTCAATAAACATTTTTTCGAAATTGTAATCGCCCCTGACTTTAGCGACGACGCGATCGACTGCCTGAAAAAGAAGAAAAACCGACGAATCGTTCGGACAAGGGGCTCTTCTACAAACGCCATTCAAATACGGACGACTCGCGTCGGGCGATTGTATCAGGATTCGGATCCTCCCATCGAGTTGACTCCAAAAGATTGTAAACTTGCCTCCAAAAAGGAACCCACCACCAAACAATGGGAGGACTTAATATTCGCCTGGAAAGTCGCAAAACATGTAAAATCCAACGCTATCGTCTTAGCCAAAGATTGCACCGTTGTTGGCGTGGGCGCCGGTCAAATGAGTAGAATTGACGCCTTGGATTTGGCCATAAAAAAGGCAGGGGACAAAGCTGACGATTCGGTTATGGCAAGCGACGCGTTCTTCCCTTTTTCGGACGGACCAGCACACGCCGCAAACGCGGGGATAGCAGCGATTATCCAACCCGGTGGGTCCAAACGTGACCAAGAAGTAATCGACGTCTGCGACGAAAAAGATATCGCGATGGCATTCACAGGAAAACGACACTTCAGACATTAGGACAACATGAAAAAGATTTTGGTTATCGGATCCGGAGGAAGAGAACATGCTATCGCATGGCGATTACGTAAAGAAGGTTCGACGGTATACGCAACGCCAGGTAACGATGGAATGTTCTCCGACGGAATTTTAAATCCAAAAATCGATTCCGAAAATTTCGATAAAGTCATCGAATTTACCGCGCAAGAAAATATCGTTCTCGTCGTCATCGGCCCCGAAAAACCACTATGCGAGGGTCTCGCCGACCGGTTAAGAGCAGTTGGAAGAAATGTTATCGGTCCCAGCGCAAAAGCGTCTCAACTCGAATCTAGTAAAAGTTATGCCAAAGAGATGATGAAGTCCTGCGGTATTCCAACAGCTGAATACGCGGCCTTTTCAAACTACGACCAAGCTATAAATTACGTAAAATCCGTCGATCATAAGATTGTAATTAAAGCCGATGGACTTGCAGGCGGTAAAGGCGTCGTTTTACCGGACACTCGAGAAGAAGCTATAGAGTTATTGAATCTATTTATGAACGAATCCTCATTCGGTAAGGCTTCAAAAACAGTTGTAATTGAAGAAAGGCTTTACGGTCCCGAACTTTCTTTTATGTGTCTGACCGACGGTGAATTCGTTATATCGCTCCCAACCAGTCGTGATCATAAGCGTCTAAAAAACAACGATCAGGGCCCTAATACCGGTGGGATGGGGGCCATCACCCCGTCGCCTGACGAAAATAAATCAACGAAACAATGGGTTTGCGAAAAGGTATTAAGACCGCTTTTTGCAGGCTTAAAGCGCGCAGATATTTCTTACCGGGGATTTCTCTACGTCGGATTAATGCTGACCGAAGAAGGCCCAAAAGTCTTAGAATTTAATGTCCGACTTGGGGACCCAGAGACTCAAGCGTTAATGTTAGCACTAAGAGAAAATTTCACGGAGCACCTATTTCGCACTGCCGAGGGTAGATTAAACAAGGATCATACCCTGAGCGCCGGTAAGGCCGCATGTGTAGTGATGGCAGCTAAGAATTACGCCGAGGGCGCCATTGAAAAAGGGGCACTGATTACGGGTATTGGCCAAGAGGAGTCGAAAATATTTTATTCGGCGGTTCAACGAAAAGAGAACCAATGGCACACAAACGGCGGACGAGTCTTATCGGTATGTGCAGACGGAGAAAGTTCGGTAAAAAGATGTTTAGAAGATGCTAAAAAAATAGATTGGAAGGGGGTTCAGTACCGAACCGATTTCGAACAGATTTAGTATTAATCTTTACCAAAGATTTTTTTAAATAAACCCTTTTTCTTTTCTACTGGCTCGGGAATCGGCATGGAAAAGCTACTATCAACATCATTGGGTAGTGGTGGAAGATCATCGCCGAGAAGCTCGTCCAAAAGATCAACCTCTTGTTTTTCCTCTTCCTTTTTCGATTTGATATCTTTATTAGCTAAGGCGAGCAAAGCTTCCAGGCTTTCGCTATCCTCACCCATCCCGACAGGCGGTTCTGCAGGCAAGGCGTCGTAATTGAGATCAAAAGAACGATCGAGTGGAGCATCCGTTTCCAAAGTACCAAGCAACCCATCGAGTTCGCCATCTCGACTAATATCAGCTTCAAATGCCGGTGGTGCGAGATCGCGGGCTTTAGGTGCCTCGGGTTCGAAGGATTCAAAAGCTAACGGAGATGGACTGCCTGCTTCGGAATAAGGTTCGATATCAAAATCGGCTGCAGACGATTCTGCCTCGACTGGAAGTAAAAACTCTTCAATATTAGGGGCGGCTTCGGGCTGTTCTGGGACCGCTGTCGGAGCTCCGACTTCGAGAGGCGGGTTGTGCGAGAAGACAGCATCTTCAGCTGTTTCATATACATCGGGCTGTCCATAGAGCGGGGCAGTGGTCCTTTGCACATCCTTTATTTCCGGTACTTCATCATCCGCATCACTTTCAAACGCGTCGTCCATTGAAACCGATTCATCAGCTTCTCGGACGGGTTCTTCAAAAGCGGGTTCGTCTAGTAGCATCGGCTCTGAATCTGGTTCAAAAATCGGTTTTTCAAAAGCTGGAGAAGCGACTGCGGCGACGGGGGCTGCGCCTAGTGGAGCAGCTGGACTCCCAATCGTGGGTACGGCTGTCGCCGAGTCACCGCTTAAAATATTATCGAAGAAACTATTATCTCCTGACTTTCCAAACAGATCATCAAACATGTCGTCGATTTCAGACTCTTCACCCGAAAACCCGAATTCTTCGTCCGGATCCACTTCGCTCATATCGTCGTACGAAAGAACGCGCGCACTACCAGACTCGCTTTTCTCGAATGGATTTGACGGAGAAGCTGCGAGTTCGGCCGGCGATTGCAACACCTCTTTAACAGGTTCGATCGGCGCTAATTCGGGAGAAATTGCCACCGGCTCTAATTTCGAATTATCCAGGACCGCTGGTTCTTGTTGATCATCACGAAACATATCAGCCATCGTACCAACAACATCTGATTGAACGGATGCGGTCGGTTTTGGAGATGTATTCTCCAAAAGTGAATTTGGGTCATTCTGTTCTGGAAACATTTCGGAAATCGTTCCCATGACGGTTGCTTGGCTCGGTTCTCCAAACTTGTCCGATGTCGGTTCGTGAAGCGAATCTGGGTTATTCTGTTCTGGAAACATTTCTGACATGGTTCCCATGACAGTTGCTTGGCTCGGTTCTTCGAACTTGTTCGATGTCGGTTCGTGAAGCGAACTTGGGTTATTCTGTTCTGGGAACATTTCTGAAATGGTTCCCATCACAGTTGCCTCACTTGGCTCGGCATCCTTTCCTGATGTGTTTTCAAGAAGTGAGTTGGTGTTTTGATTCGGAAACATATCAGCCATCGAACCGGCGACGGTCGAATTACTGGACTCTTCAAGAAGCGCTGATGCGTTCCGCCCCGGAAACATCTCTCCGATAGTCCCCATGACAGTTTGTTCATCGGAGGGTTCGACGGCGTTGAGTGATGCCGGGGTAGGACTGTCCCCTCTTTCGTCTACTTCATCGACAATAACTTCTTGGGTCGGATCTTTTTGGTTCCCTTTTTCGGCCACAATCTCATCGATAATTTTCTTTGAATCTTGGCTTAATTTTGAAAATTTCACCAAAATTCCGATCGGTGAGTTCGGTGTCTTTGCGTCTGGACGACGTACCTGAAGTACGCTTCCTTTTCCTAAAAGGACAGTATCCCCGTTATTGAGCATAAATTGGAATCGAATATCGGTTCCAACGGGTTTCAATTTCGATTCGGGAACCGGAATAAACATTCCGCCGGTGGAAACGAATTTAGAATACCCTGCTTTAAATTCCTCAACCGTCGCGTATCGAAGACGCGCGCGAATTGCGGGGGCTTTTGAGTTACTCACTTAAATCTGCCTCATTTGATATAGATCAACAGTATACGTACCTTCGGTCATGCGCAATTTCAAAATTTCAGACCCACACCCAAATTTATATTGTGGGTAAGTTCGATCGCATAAGAATCAGAAAATTCGGTTTCGCCTTCTCCCGAAAAAGACGTCCGTACATTTCTAGCCTGAAAATCGGCCAATAAATACAAGGTTTCGGAAAGTTCATATCGTCCATTCAATCCTGCTCCAAAACCGTAAATAAAGGAGGATTCGCCAAATAAACTAGCGCCATCGTGAAATAAGCCAAACGGTGAGAGAGAAACATTGGCACCAACGGAAAAGCCAGAAACATCGGTGAAAAGAAAGTCAGCCCCCATATTAATGTTAGAATAGCTCGTGGCGGGTAGAGGACTGGCTTCAATTTGAAAACGAGTATGGCGAATCCCCCCTAGTAGGCGAACCACTAAGATCGAGTTTCCGAAATTTCCACTCATCGAATAGTACCCCCCAAGCTCGGCATCAATGTGTAGAATACTTGAACTCTCAAGCGTCCCGTCTACTTCAAATGTTATCGAATCAAAACCACCATTTGCCTTGAGGAAAATCCCGGGCCGATTCTCCTCAGAACCGATCGAGTAAGACAGATCCAGTTGACCACCTGGATAGAAAGAAGAACGGTAAGTCAGTAACGCACCGTCCGGACTATCCACCTGAAAATCACGCTTAATCACCCCCGCCGCAATCGATAGAGACATATTTGAAACCGTAGACGAGGATACCGATTGCTCATCGTCCTTTCGTTTCTGCTTCCCTTTTTTGGATCCCTTTTGGGATTTCTTGTTTTTGTTTTTTTTCGGAAGGACTTCCAAGGCGAAACTCTCCTTAACGGAAGCCTCATCTGCTTCCTCTTCCTCTTCCTCCTCAATATCTTCACTCTTTTCGATATTTTCGGATTCGTCGTTCACTAAAGATGCGTAAGCCTTCACAACCTTCGCGGCACCAGATTTTTTAATGCCACTAGAACCCCCTCGAACTGTAAGTTCCGTAACGGCCTCACCTCCCTGATCATAAATTTTGACGAGATATTTGGATTTACTTTTCTGGAAAATCGTAAATACAAAATCGGTTTCAGTGACCTCTAAAACGAAAGTAAGATCTTTTCGCTGTTTAAATAGTTTATTGGGGCGAATCCCTCGGCTTTTGACATTTTTCATAAACCAAGCTTGACCACGTATATCCATCCCCTCATCGAATTTCTCAAGCTCATTCTTCAAGGTTTCAAGATCGCTTTTTCCAAGAAGAGCCACTCGAATAAAATCTTCCTCGTCTTCAGCTGTCAACTGAGCCGGAAAAAGAAGAAACCCCAAAAAGAAAAATAGGATGCCCTTACACAGCATAGCTTTGTTAAAATCTCTCAATTTCAAATTCGTCCAAATCGAAATCATCATCTTCCACTTGCTTCTCGCGTTCAAAATTATTCCATGCTCCCTCATTCTCGCTTGAACCCACACCACTTACACGTAATGCAAAGTCATCGGGATTAGAGGATTGAGATAGCGCTTCCTCGTAAGAAATATAGCCATCCTGCAATAACTTCATCAGGGATTGATCGAAAGTCTGCATTCCGTAAGAAACAAAACCCTTTGAAATATTTTCCGTAATCGCTCTAGTGGTTGCTCCTTCTAAGATAAGCTCCCTCAAGCGAGCAGTGGATAGCATCACTTCGACTGCAGGGACACGTCCCTTACCATCAGCACGAGGAACTAAACGTTGAGAAATTACTCCGCGAAAAAGACTAGCAAACATATATTGTGCATGTTCTTTTTGATGGGGGGGAAATGCTGAAGTTATCCTGTTTACCGACTCCGCTGCATCCACGGTGTGCAAGGTTGAAAGCACCAGGTGCCCCGTTTCTGCGGCGGTCATAGCGATTTCGATTGTCTCCAAGTCGCGCATCTCCCCAAGCATTATCACATCCGGATCTTGTCGAAGAGCGGCTTTTAAAGCTCTGGCAAAACTAGAGGTATCGTTGCCTATTTCGCGTTGATTAATAATGCATTTTTTATCGCGAATAAGGAATTCGATCGGATCTTCGACGGTAATAATGTGATCGGTTCGCGTACTATTTATGTAGTCAACAATTGCGGCAAGTGTAGTCGACTTCCCAGATCCAGTAGCACCTGTAACGAGAATCAACCCGCGTCGTTCAGCCGCTAATTTGCGTATGGAATCTGGCAGTAATAATTCATCAATCGATTTCACGTTGAAGGGAATGACGCGAAAAACGAGTCCAATCGAACCTCGTTGTTGGAAGCAGTTGACGCGAAATCGACCAACACCGGGGACACCGTAAGATAAATCGATATCTAGAGTTTTTTGAAAAGAATCGCGTTGTGCTTTGTTCATTACCGTTAACGCCATCCGTCCAATATCTTCGGGACTAAGACGTTTGCCGTCTCGAAGCGGAATCAAGCCGCCATCGACACGGAAAATCGGTGGTAGGCCGGCTTTAATGTGAATATCGCTCGCGCCGCCCTTTATCGCGATTTGAAGAATCCGGTTGAGATCCATTTCAGCCATTATTAACACTCTATAGTAGGATTGTTGAATCAGACTATCACTGGTCTCAAGCCCGTGTCCAATTAGAACTATTTGAAGAACCGATCGGCGAGCGAACGAATAGACTTGAAAAAATGGAGCGGATTACCCATGTTAGCCCCATCGTGAAGGTAATATTATGAAAGAAAAAATCGATACATCTAGCCCCGAGTATAAAAGACAATTAGCCATCGTGTTGATCGCGATGATATTGCTTACGGCTCTCGGTGGGGCCTTGCTTTCTTACCGAATAACAAAAGCCGAAACCAAGAACGCTGCTATTATTAAATCAAGAAATTAATTTGGATTGAAAACAAATCCCAAGCTTGCCAGATTTATTGCTTCGAACAAGAAAGCTTTATTGCCTCGATTAAAGTCGCGGTGTAAAGGTAGGAAGACTCCTAAAAGGTTTAAGTAAATGACGGTAAGCGTAAAAGTTCCTGAGCTCGGTGAATCCATTACAGAAGCAATTATTGCGGAATGGATGGTAAATGTTGGTGACTATGTCAAACAAGATGACATCTTAGTCGAACTTGAAACCGACAAAATCACCGTTGCAGTACCTTCGCCCGTCTCGGGTGTCCTCACAGTACAATCAGCAAATGCAGAGGACACGGTCAACGTCGGTGATGTTATCGCTGAACTCGATGAAAAAGCAGCTCAAGCTGAAGCGCCTCAAGCTTCTGCCGCGACGCCCGCGCCATCGTCCGCGCCATCGTCCGCGCCGATAAATGGTCCAGCTCCGATCCAAAATACGAAGCCTTTGAGCCCTGCGGTAGCAAGAATTGTAGAAGAGAAGAATTTAGATCCGAGCCAAATTTCAGCTACGGGCCCAGGTGGACGCCTTTTAAAAGGTGACGTATTAGCCGCTAAGAATTCGGGAGGAAACGCGAATTCAGGATCGGTGGTATTAGGTCCTGAGCCGACCGAACGCGTTAAAATGAGCCGGCTACGCCAAACGATCGCGAAACGATTGGTAGAAGCTCAACAGACTGCCGCCATGCTCACTACTTTTAACGAAGTAGATATGACTGGAATCATGGAAATGCGGAAAAAGTATAAAGAAACATTTTTAGCCACTCATGGATCAAAACTCGGATTTATGTCGTTTTTTGTAAAAGCAATCATCGAAGGTTTAAAGGCGTATCCTGCAGTGAACGCCGAAATCGACGGAACCGATATCGTTTACAAAAACTACTATCATATCGGTGTTGCCGTTGGCGGAGCCCGTGGCCTTGTAGTTCCGGTGGTTCGCCACGCAGATCAAATGAGCTTCTCCGGTGTAGAGATGGAAATACGTCGTCTGGCCGGATTAGCAAAAAATAACCGACTCGCTATGAGTGACCTAACGGGTGGTACTTTCACGGTTTCCAATGGTGGTATTTACGGATCGATGCTTTCAACCCCGATTCTTAATACCCCCCAATCTGGTATTTTAGGGATGCATAATATCGTCGAGAAGCCCGTGGTGGTAAATGGCGAGATTGTAATCCGACCGATGATGTATTTAGCACTTTCATATGATCATCGAATTATCGATGGAAAAGAAGCGGTCTCTTTTCTTGTTCGTGTGAAAGAATGCCTTGAAAACCCTGAACGAATTTTACTAGAAATTTAGAACGGCTACCGACCGCTAGGAAAAAACATTTTAAGTGAACACTCTTCTGAAATAACAGATGATGAAATTGAAGAACAAGTAAGCCTTCGATCTCTGATTTTACAAACTGCTCTTTTTACGGTCGCTGTAATCGCGGTCGTTTTTTTTGCAGGCGCATATATCAGAGAACCTCTTACGAATTTTGCCGCTATAATCGTGGATAACCTAGGTTTGCCCGGTGTTTTTTTAGGAATCCTACTCACTGATTCACTAACCTTCCCCGTTCCACCAGACACCTACCTACTCATCGCGGTCGCGTCGGAGAAGAATGCGCTCATTATGCTTATATTGTGCTGTGTCGGTTCCATCACCGCCGGGAACCTCGCATATTTTCTCGGGCCTTATCTAGCCAAAGCACCTTTCTTCAATAGTAGAATCGAAGGTTTTCGGAAGAAAGGAGAGAAATTATTTCAACGTTACGGTGTATGGGCCGTTGTCATCGCAGCCCTTACACCGATCCCTTTTTCAATCGTCTGTTGGTTTTCAGCAATCTATAAAATGGATCGCACAAAATTTTTCTTCGCAACCTTTGCAAGAATCCCACGACTCGTTGGATACTATTGGCTTTTCGTCTTAGGCTGGTCCTAAATTTTGAAAAAGCTGCATCATTTGAAATTGAAAACTGGCTCAGACTCCAAATGATCTATAGAATAAAATAAAACGATTACATTTCTATTTATCCGGTCCACAATGCGCTTACCCGTTATCCGCCTTACTTTATCTATTTTTCTTCTCTTCAGCTGTTCTGACGCTGAAGTTTCCGATCTAAAGCTTGGTGAGGATTGTTCCGCCAAAGCCGTTTTAAGCGGTGGGCAAGGGCAAGCCACAGAAGGCACTGACGGATCAAAGAGTTCCGGTTGTGTCAGCGGGTTATCCTGCATCGATGATATTTGTACGGCCGACAAAGATTCCGACGGAATCGCAGACGATAAAGATAACTGTCCCGAAGAAGCAAATTCTGATCAAAAGGATAGCGACACCAACGGAATCGGTGATGCATGTCAGACAAGCACTAACAACGAAAATAACAAACCTAACAATAAAACCAATAACGGTACAAATAACGAACCTTGTATTGGACAATGTCTATGTGAACAGGAGTCAAAAACATGGTGCCCGTCTGACGACGGAGGAACGTGCTGCGACGGCGCAGACGTTTGTTTATTCCAGATATGTGTGACACCGGGAAACACATGTGATCAAGAAACCAACCCATGCGAGAAGGGCTTCTTTTGCGAACCCACACTCGATAAATGTATCCCAAATGATGTAGATCCAAACGCGTGCACGTATATCCCGCCAGTTGGAGATTTTGAACCTGTCGAGGCCTACAAATGGGATGCCTCACCCGACGATCCCACTTACGATCAGGTTATGATGATGCCGGTCGTTGCAAACCTCACCGATGACAATGGGGACGGAAAAATCAACGAAGAAGATATTCCTGATATCGTATTCACAGCTTTTAAAGGCAACGGGTATGCACAACCTGGAGTTCTTCGCGTTATCAGCGGAGAAGACGCAAGCGATCATTGGACTTCTACGACCTTACCGGTCCCCTTTAACGTCTTAGGAGCAACGACTCCAGCAGTTGGCGATTTAGAAAACGACGGCATTCCAGAAATAATACTCCAAGACGGAACGGCCGGCGGTGTCTATGCGCTTACCAACGAAGGCGTCATCAAGTGGCACAATCCAACTGCTATAGGAAACCGTTTTGGCGGACCGGCTATTGCAAATCTCGATAATCAGGGAGATGCGGAAATTATAACGAGTGGAAATATTCTTTCGTCAACAGGTGACGCTATTTGTACCTTCGTAAATGGGACAAACAATCTTCCCATCGCTATGGATCTTGACGACGATGGTCTTCAAGAAGTCGTCGTAGGAAGCACGGCTTACAAGTTGATCGATGCAACAGCCACCGACGGGTCAGGTTGTGCGTTATTTAGCGTCGCCGGATTCACTGGGTTTACTGCCACAGCTGATTTAGACAATGACGGACTTCCGGAAATTGTAAGTGTCGAGAACGGATACCTCGTCATGTATGAGAACGATCTTACAGAAACTTCTCGTCAAAAACTCCCGATTAATCTCGACCGTATCGCTAGTATTTTTAATACCGATTGTACGTCCACTGGCGTGTGTGCCATCAATACGGATTGCACCAGTCCCAATCGTTGCTATGAAGGCGAATGTGTCGCAAAAAGTTGCAACCCCGGCGGCGGACCGCCCACCATTGCGGATTTTGACGGTGATGGTCAGCCGGAAATAGGCATCGCTGCGAGATGGTACTATTTCGTTTTTGAAACCGACGGAACAATAACTTGGGCACACGACACCAAAGATTTCTCAAGCGCGGTCACCGGAAGTTCTGTTTTCGATTTCGAAGGAGATGGAAAAGCCGAAGTTGTATACAACGATGAAGCCTATTTGCGTGTCTACAGCGGTGAAGGAACCGGGATGGACGCGGACAACAACGGATTTAACGATCCCAAAATCCTACTTGAGATCGAAAATACATCGGGCACCCTCTACGAGAACCCGGTGATTGTCGATGTGGATAATGACGGCTCAGCTGAAATCGTCGTTTCAGCCAATGATTATGCATTCAAATTTGCCGGCGAGACGTTCGGGTCTAAAGGCATTCGAGTGTTCAAAGATGTGGAAAATAAATGGGTTGGAACGCGAAAAATCTGGAACCAACATTCCTACCACGTCACTAACGTTAACGAAGATGGCTCAATTCCGCTTATCGAATCGCCAAATTGGAAAGATCCAGAACTCAACAATTTCCGACAAAACGTTCAAGGCGGAAATCTACAAAATGCTCCAAATTTCGTTGCTGCTGTGGAAGCCAAAGGCGGAACATGTCAGACGACAGGGTTAGAGATAAGCTTCACAATCCGAAACGAAGGTAGTATCGGTGTTCGTATCGGTGCTCTTTCAACAACGATTTACGCAGCGGAGGAAGGACAGACGAGAGTGCCAGTGGTGACACTCCAAAACACGCTTCCACTAGGCCCCGGAGCTATGGAAACTCAAGTATATAATTGGGTAGTACCCGATGATTTACTAGGAAAGAAAATCGATGTCGAAGTACGCACCGATTCAGATACCGAACAAAAGGAAAGACATAACGAATGTAACGAAGACGATAACGTCGGTGTTGCTCTGGGCGTTGAATGTACGGTAATTCAATAGATCTAAGCCGAACTGAGTGAACCCAAACCCTTTTTCCTTACTGAGTAGAAAGCATGTCCGAAGAAAAACATCCAATACAACCCAAAAGCGCCGCATATTGTCCTATGTGCGATGAAAAAAATAGCTGTGGAATGGAGAAAGGGGAGACCACTTGTTGGTGCTTCTCGGTTACATTTTCTAAAGATTTAAAAGCGAATCTAGAAAACAACTTCGCGAATAAAAGTTGTATTTGTAAAAATTGTTTCGAAAAACAAAACGAAAAAAGTAAGGACTAGGCCTTTTTCTTTTTTCTAGAAAGGATCGCTTTTACTTTCGAGATGTCGTCGGCACTAAATTCACGCAACACCCACATTGATATCAAATAACAGATTCCCATCACGGCCATCTTTACTGCAACGATTCCAAGGAAGACCATTTTTCCGTGCGCTTGCAACCAGGAAAGAGGAGTAGGAATAATCATATCAATTCCAATCAGCAATCCAAAAACGACAACTATTCGAAGAAGGGTTTTAAAGGGAGGCACTGCCTTGAAGCTGTACCAAAGATAAGCAAGCGATAAGAGGCAACCGGTCCCCATGGCGATCAAGGTAGCGTTTGCGGCGGCTTGCATGTAGGTCGGCGCGGCCGCCAAATAGGTTGACGTTATCTCAGCACCACGCTGACTCATGTCTAAAGCATGCGCAACTGCACTTTGAGCAGACGTCGCTTTAGGCGTGGCAAAAAAGGACAGATCAACGGATGTAAATTTTGATACTAAAGCATGCATGTCACCGACAAATAACCAGTTAAGCACAGCGCTCAGCGAGAAGCTAATGCTCATGATAATGACAGCCGCGATGGGTCGTCCTGCTCCGATGATCATCGTGGTTGTCACGAAAAGTAGCGCAAAGAAAATGATAGAAATACTAAGAATCGCCAGCGCGCCTGATGCAGCCTGATACTCCGCAGAGTATAATCCGGCGATAATCGAATCGGCGTTTAAGATCAGAAGAAATGCGACCGAAGTTATTAACAAAAGACAATAACGTAGCGTACTGACAATGTACCGCTGCGTAGCCTGGTGATCTTCTGCGAAGGTTGACGCGGAAATCATTGGAAAAATAACAAAGGTTACCGCGATCACAGCTTGAAAGGGAATACGTGCCACATTGAGAACTGCGCCATATAGACCGGCAAACTTGTCACTTATCGTTTTAAAAAGAAAATCCCATCCCTCAAATCCGATTGGGACAACACCGACAATCTTTTTGAGCGCAAACAAATCGGATCGCATCAATGCATTAAGCGCGAATGTATAAAGCATAACCGTTATGAAATACGAAAGAAGGCGCTTTCCGGTTCCCGATTGCAACTCTTCGTCTGCTGTTTCATGTTTGGATATTTTTAAAGTCCATAATCCCGAAATGACGACGATCATAATTGCGGCTCCGACAAATCCGGACACGGCACCTGCCACGCCTAAACCTATTACTACGGCCCCCAAAATACCGACCGCCTTCAAGGTCGCAAAACAGATATCTAACATGGCTTGTCTGACAAACATCTTTCGACCGTTTAAATAGCCAACAAAAACGGCATAAAACGCATACGATAGAACGATAAATCCTGACAACCGAATGAGGTCACTGAGCGAAGGATCATTAAAAAAGCCGGCAATCTGAGGGCTCAAAAAAACGTATGCGAGTGCTATAGGTACGCCGACAAAAAACTGAAACTTTAGTGCGAGGTTCAACAGCTTGTTTGCACGTTCTGGCTTTTCGGATACGAGTTTACTAACAGATTGAAGTGTCCCAGCGATAACAACCATATTCACAAGCGAAACCGCTTCGGTCACAATCTTAAAGATGCCGAAGTCTTCTGCACTACTAAAAAGAATGGGTAGACCCAGTTGGATTGATGCCCCCGTCACCATAAACCAAAGTTTGGCTATCGTGATGACGATAAAACCTCGGCCTGCCTTTTTAACTTCTTCGTTGTTATTTTTGTCGCTGGGAATTTCTTTTTCCAAATCGGTCATACTGACGCTCGTTTCTTTAATAAATGAGAAGTATTTAAAAGGACTTCAAAATATGGTCGCTAATCTTTTCGGCCGTCCAAGGCGTTAATAAGACGCCGTTACGCCCATGACCGGTAGCGTAAAATACATTCGCATCTACACGCGACGGACCCAAATTAGGCATACTCGTTTCTCCGACAGGTCGGTACCCCGTGCATAATTCTCGAATGTTTAGATCGTAAACCGAGGGCATCGCTTCCCATGCGCCAACCAAAAGATCCATAACACTTCCAGCTAACGATCCTCGTTTGAAACCCACTTCTTCCATCGTCGCGCCGATGAGTAGCCGATCCGCCTTAGGCACCAGGTATGCGTCGGGTGCACGGATAATATGCTCACAGATTGGGATGGGCATATCCAATACAATCATTTGTCCCTTTATCGGTTTGACTTTCGGCGCATCCTCGCGATTAACTCGCCAGGCTCCGGTTGCAATCAAAACCGACTTGAACGAAATCTCAGTCTTTTTAAACTTCACAAAGTCTTTGCCTAACTCACTGTCGCCACATTCATCGAATAAATGGACGCCGGTTTTTCGACATGCTTCGATGAGAGCCGCCATGAGCTTAGGGGGTTCGACTTGGAAATCCTCGCAATACATCCCGCGTAACATTCGTGGAGATAGATTGGGTTCTCGTTCTCGCACTTCCTCGGCATTAAGAACTTCGGTTTTTAAACCAAGCGCTTCATGTTGTCTTTTAGCGTGATCAAGAAGATAAACATCATCGCGTTCTAAGGCGACCATTAACGTCCCCTCGTCACGGAAGCCAATCGTATGTCCACTTACTAATTCTAATTCGTTGCGAAAATCGGACCATAGCTCAAGAGAAGTGTTACTAGCCTTTAGGAGATCGGGTTCGGTGAATTTCGCCTCAGCGTTAGGGGCCAACATTCCACCGCAAACGTAGGAGGTCCCCGAATAGAGAGAAAATTTTTCGACGAGAGCAACACTTAGTCCTCGACTGGCGAGTTTCCATGCCGCCGAAAGACCGATCACACCGCCACCTAAAACGACAACATCAGCGTTCATCTAAATTTGTTCAAAGATTTCGCGGACCACCGAATGGTTGCGCATGAGATTAAGTGTGATTTCTGCATGCCCGTGTGCATAGCCATTGCCGATGAGAAGATTGATATCTTTTCCAACGCCTTCACAACCCAGAGCAGCTTTGCCAAAAGATGTAGCCATGTTGAAGAAGTAGGTTGTTCCACGATCAGCACATGGCAGTATGGCACTCATTTCCGTGTTTGAAACGTTGCATGTATTGATCACCACATCCATCAACTCGCCGTTAGTCATTTCCATAATTTGGTCAAAAACTTTCACGGGGTTGGTGGCATCACCGGTACGAAAATCATCAATAATTTTTTCGTTTTTCAGTTTTTCTAAGTTGGTACTATTGAGATCGTACCCATAAACTGAACCAAAAGAACCCATCGCTTCTCTCGCTGCCGCGGCACATAGCGCACCGGATTTTCCGGCCCCCATGATAAGCACGCGCTGCTTACCTTTACACAATCGATCTGCTTGGGCCGGCGCTCCACAAACATCCAATGCTGAGAGCGCTAAGTTCTCATCCATGTCAGTTGGAAGTTTAACAATCGGTGCGTCGGACCAAAGATAGGCTGTAGCGTGCACATCCACTTGATCGGCGTTAAAATGTACTTTTGTAATTTCTTTAATCTTCAGCGGCGTGAGCGTTAATGAAACTAAGGAGGCGACGCGATCGCCTACCTCCAAATCGCCTGTATAGTGTGGCCCCTTTCTCATAATAGTGCCAAGTAACATCCCACCACTTCCAGTGACTGGATTTTGCATCTTTCCGCGTTCAGAGACGATAGACATGATATGTTTTTTAAACGCCTCTTCGTCCTGACCAAGCTCACCCACAATCTGATGAAAACTTGCCGAATCAATGTTCAAGGTCGCAACGGCGATCTCAATTTCATTATCGAAAAGAGGACCCTCTGCATCAAGTGTTGTTGCAGCTTGGGGAAGACTCCCCATCGGATTCTTAACCCGATGAAGACCGAATGGCATACCTGGAGTTCGTAAATTCATATCGCTGTCTTAGAGCTAAGTTGTTTAGCGCGCAACCATCGAGAAGAGAAAACTAGTAGGAATCCATCACTTTATGAATTCGGTCAATTGAACCTTTTATGAACGCTCGAATATAAGCAGTTTACGGCTACTTCAATATTGAACTGGTGGTCCTTGGCAGCCAAATTATCCCCTGATTACCAAAGCCTAGCTCGCGAATAAGTTCGAATCGATTCTTTAGCATATTCTTTAGCATATGAAAATCTTATTACCCGACTGAAAAAGCGTGTACAGAAATGCGAACCCCGACAATTTATCCAATAAATTAGATAAATGTTTGACTTTGATTTTTGAATCTGTCAAAAAGAGCTCCTAAACTTTGGATGGTCTTTGACCGCTAATTATTGAGGAATGGAAAATGAAAAAATTTAATACATGTTTTGGATTCGTTTTGAGTTGTGCTGTTTTACTCGGCTGTGGAGGACAACAGGAACAAGTAACTCACCTAAGCTCGATTGAAGTTGGTGATTCTTGTCTTGAAGATAAACTCTGTATTCAAGGCGCGATTTGTGTTGACGGTGTTTGCGAAATCGCCCCGATCCTTTGTGTTTCAGATAGCGCATGCGAATCAGGACAAAGCTGCGTCGACGGATTATGTTTAGCGCAGCCCGTGGCTGCAACGTGTCAATCGAATAGTGAATGTGAGGCAGGCGAGGTTTGTGTCGCAGGGACTTGCGAAGAAACAACGACGCTGACCTGCACTATCAACGCAGATTGCAACGCCGGAGAAGAATGCGTAAGCGGTGTTTGCCAAAACGCCATCTTAGGATGTTCATCTGATCAAGACTGCGCTGATAACGAACAATGCCAAAGTGGTCTGTGCCAAACCGAAAATCTAGCCTGCTCATCCCACCAAGATTGTGGCAACGGCGAAGAATGTGTAAGCGGCACGTGCCAATCGGGCGCAAACACCACGTGCACTGCCGATACCGGCTGCGAAGCCGGCGAGCAGTGTGTCGCGGGAACTTGTGAACCGATTCGGACAAACGCATGTTCGGCCGATTCGGATTGCGAAAATGATCAAGAATGCGTTGATTCGGTTTGCGAATCAACAACGTTAGGATGCTCGGTAGATACAGATTGCGAAGAAGGACATTTATGCAGCCGCAACGTCTGTACAAATGAGAACGATCCAGACTTATAAGGACAAATGATATTCGGTGATTTCGATTCTGTTTTGAATTGTACTTGTGTTAGGTTGCGGGCCGCAAAGAAAGTGCAATAAATTTTCGTGAACCCAAAGAACGCATGACGCTCGAACTAGAAAATAAAGAAGCCCAACAAGTCGCTTACGCGGCATTGCGGCCAGCTGCACGCTTAGCACTCGGGGCCGGAGTTTCTTTGCGTGAAATTAAAAAACTCGTCGAAATCGCGTTCTATCAAGAGGCTAAAACAAGCGGATTAAAAATGCGCGAAATTAGCGATGTTTTATCAGTATCGATGGCCAAAGTAGGCCTGCTTTCAAAAGGGCTAAAAAACCACTTCGTGCAACCGGATGTCGAACACGGCGTTTCACGAAAAATCTTATCCCTTCTGTGGGCCGGTCCATTATCAAAAAGCCGGATCCAACAAGCCTTGCCTGACTTTGAATCAGCGGCTGTAGAACAAGCAATCAAGCAACTTATCGATGAGGAGCGTGTTCATGAGATCGATGGTAGAACCCCGCTGTTTAAACTTAGCGCGGCAGCCCATCGTCTAGACACCAACCCTTGGATGGCAAAGATTGATGGACTCAATACCCTTTTAGAATTTGTGAGTCGTACTATCGAAACTCGTTTTTTTGAGGACGATGATCGCGCAAATGTGCGTAATCTAGCGTTTCGCGTTCGGGACGAAGATCTTGAAAAAATTCAACAATTTTATGAAGAACAACTATTCCCACTTATCGTAAAGCTCGACGGAGCCGTAGAAGACGAAGCTTCTTCAACGCCCATGAAGTTATCCCTTCTTTGGACGCCAGATCAGGAGAAATTGAATGAACATGAATAAGCTATTACTAATTGGATTACTACTTTGTTGTGTGTGGGGTTGCGACGAAGCGATACAAAACCCTGATTGTGGAGGCGGGGATCGGGTAACAATGGATGATAAGACATACTGTGTCTACCAACTAGAAGTCGTGGTTGAGAACGGATTCAGCTGTCCTCCCGATCTTCCTCAATTGAGCGAGGGGAAAGATTTCGCCGTCTGCTCAGAAACTCCGTTAGAACGCGAGAAGTTCACCGAAGTAAGAACGAAATTCGAGGAAGACTATCCGGAAAAAGTTAAAGAGGACGCCGAGCCCATTCAATGCGAATCAGATAGCCAATGCGCGCAAAACTTTACCTGTGTCGATGGCGTTTGTGAATAGCATTCAACCTTGTGATTCGCTTACCCCTTCGACTTTTTTTGCACATAATTTGTCAGTATAAAAACTTCCGAAGGGCACCAGAGACAGAAGAAAGTACAGAATCGATTCGCCGAAGGTCACCGATTTTTTCACAATTGCAAAAAGCAATACCGCACAAAACAATACGAATAAAATGCCATGAATACGTCCGGCAATGCTTGTTGGATATGGCATATCCCAAACATATTTGAGTGGCATTGCAATGAAAAGAAGCAATAAATAGGAAATACCTTCCAACTTATTAACGATTCTAAAAATTTTTAAGGAGTCCATTATTAAACCTATTTACTTCAAATTATAATCTTTAATTTTATACAAAAGCGCACGATGAGAAATTTCCAAAAGTTTAGACGCAGCGGTACGGTTTCCATCGGTTTTCTCAAGCGCTCTTTTGATTAATATCCTTTCAAGTTGAGCAGACATTTTTTTGATAGAAAGTTCATCGCCATCAAACACTTTGGAAAGCGGATTGTTAGCTTTCTTCAAACGTTCGGGTAATCCAGACTCATCAATCAAATCACCCGTGGCCAGCACGACACCGCGCTCAATCGCATTTTGTAATTCGCGAATATTTCCCGGCCATGCGTAATGCATCATTACCTTCATCGCCTCCGGTGTCATGCCTTTTATCTGTGTTCCGAGTCGGCTATTTTGAACCTGAACGAAATGCTCAACAAGTAGAGGTATATCGCTGGTCCGAGATCGGAGAGGTGGAAGCGGGATCTGAATCACATTTAGACGGTAATACAAATCCTCACGAAAGTTTCCTGCCTTCACTTCGTCAGCTAACTCCTTCAAAGACGCGGCGACAATTCTAACGTTCACTTTCTTAGTTATGCTCGCACCCACCGGGCGGATTTCGCCTTCTTGCAAAAAACGAAGAAGCTTAACCTGTAAGTTTAACGGAAGTTCACCAATCTCATCGAGAAACAGAGTCCCACCTTCAGCCATTTCGACCAGACCTTTTTTATCGGAATGGGCGTCAGTGAAAGCCCCTTTAACGTGACCAAAAAACTCACTTTCGATTAAATTTTCGGGGATCGCCCCACAATTGACAGGGATAAAAGTATGCTTCGATCGCGGTGACAAATTATGAACCGCGCCGGCGACCAACTCTTTCCCTGTTCCTGATTCGCCGGAAATTAAAACGGTCGAGTCGTAAGGAGCTACTTTAGAAATCGTTTTATAAACCGTTTTCATCTTTTCGGACTTGCCAATAATCCCCTCATAAGCGCCTTCAAAAATTTGAACGCTTTTTAAACGAACGTTTTCTCTTTTCAGATTTAGTCGCTCTTCAGCCTTAATAACGGTGAGAACCACTTCGTCTTTTTTGAAAGGTTTATCAATATAATCGTAGGCGCCGCGCTTAATCGCTTCAATTGCAATTTCCCTATTTCCGAAAGCGCTCATCACAATTACGGTCAGATCTATCTTCTGAGCCGCTAGTTCTTCCAAGAATTCCATCCCCCCGATTTTGGGCATTCGAACATCACAGATCGCAATATCAATGTCTCCTTTTTCAACAATCTGAAGAGCTATTTCTCCGTTCTCTGCTGTTGAAACGTCGTACCCTTCCTTTCTTAAGATCAAAGATAACATGTGACGAATATTTTCCTCGTCATCAATTATCAGAATATGCGTTGTTTTCATGACCCAATATGTAACAGAAAAGATACAAGGGCGCTAAAGAGATTGGTAGAATGCCAAAATTTCTAGATTTATGCCCAAGGCTTGAAACCGATATTTAGGTATAAACGATCCGTGAAACCCACGCATATAAGCTATCGGCGATTACCGTAGCGCAAGCCGTGTTCGGCTATGCTCTTCTTCCGTTTAGCATTTCGAACCTCTTTTATCGTCACCCCTAAATCGGGCACATTATGATCCCAACTACTGTTAATCAGGGCGCGACTGTATCGATATTCTGCTAGACGTAGTTCATTATTGGCATCGCGAAGACAACCCCAATAATCGTAGGCCCCCACCTCAGGCATATAATAATCTAAGCAACTCGACTTGGATCGCTGCTGTGTCCGTCGTATGTCAAATGAGCGCGTTGTCGATTCTTGGGTAAGTACGATATCGTCGTCTAACATTTCCCCACAACCAGGTGTGAACACAAATAAAAATGATAAGATTAGTAATGCGTGTTTCATTTATTTTCCAAAGTTAGCGTAATGTACGGAAGAGACAGAAACAAATTCGTCTGAGCGCTTTTCGGCGTTCAGAAAAAATAGAATTTGCTAAAAATACTACCAGGCGCCGCCCTGCCAATGGGGTCCACGTGAAAGCCCTTCCCACGCTAATCTCTTCTTTCGTTCGGCCTCAAATATTTCTCGAGAGGCTGCTCGACGTTCGCGAAACGACGTTATTGGACTCCAGATTGTTTTGGCCCATTCCAAATGTCCTTCCGCGGCAATGAGCTCGTTTCTACCATCTCTAAAACATTCACGATAATTGTAGACACGAGGTTGAATAAAATCGTATCCGCGGCATGAAGACTTAGCTCTCTCATGGCCTTGCACTGATCTCCGATTAATTTCAAAAGTAACCGTTTCGGTTTCTTCCTCGACAAATTCTTCATCGAACATTTCACCGCATCCAGACGTGAATGCCAGCAGACACACAAACATTAATAATAGATTTTTCATTTTATTCTCCGTGATCTAAGCAACACACTTATTGGGATCACTGCTTGCAATGCAAATTAAGCGCCAAAAAGAATTGAAATTAGATTTAAAAAAATCGATGCCCAAAAGAGCATCGATAACCGTTTCAGTGAGGCTGTGGAGGCTATCGCAATACTCGATTCAACCCGGCTTCGGCCGCTCTCTTTTTACTTTTTGCCATGGTTTGTGCTCTGTATGGACTTATGCGATTTCGGCCGTAGGCCTTTCGTACATTCCGACCGGCGCGTATAGCGCGCTGCATCCGACCGTTTGCGGCGCGGAGTTCGGCGTTAGCGTCGGTATAGCATGCCAAATAATCATAAATGTTTCTTTTTCGGAAATCGTAACCACGACAACTTGAAAGCGATTTTGAATGCCCCTGTACCGATCTTACTTCGAAGGTAGCGGTTGTTGTTTCTTGGTCTTCAAGATCGTCTAACATGTCTCCACAAGCAGAGGTTAATGTTAGTAGAAAAGATAGAATTAGTAGTAAGTGCTTCATTTGTTCTCCATAAAGAAAGTAATATCATCTTAATCATCTGGCCGTTGATGCATTTTGAATGCCAACTTTGACCTTTCACCAAGCTTTGTTGTGGGTCGCTTTAAATCTAGCTTAAACATGGGAAGCTAACTCAATCGATATCGGACAAGTGTAAAGGACCCAACTATCGCACTTATGGCTACAAAACCATACATAGGCTAATCGTGTAGCCATTCACCTACATCTAATTCAAAGTCTGATATTTTTGAGCACTCCAAACAGATTTGGCGATCCGAAAGGATCGCCAAAGGCCTAAAACGAGATAAATTTAGCCGTATTTGGCTGCGAAAGCGGCAACAATGCCTCTTTCTGCTATGTAGCGCTTACGCTTCGCGTACCGATAAGCGTTCTCGGCTGCGTGCCATTCTTGGCCGGACGTGGCGAGATCTTTTCTACGACGCGCATCTTGGGCCTCAGCGCGGGCGTCGAGGAGGCATTGTTCATAATCGCCATTGTAGCTGCTACAGTTGCTCTTCGAGTGCCAATAAGCCGCACCGATGGCCGTAGATCCATCCAATTGCTCAACCTGCTCGGTGGCGGCGACATCATCACTCTCGTCATCTGAGAGCATATCACCACAGGCTGGAGTTATAATTAAAAGAAAACATAGAGATAAAAGTAGTTTTTTCATTTTGTTACTCCAAAAGGCGTTAGACATTTAACGACGAGGGTCACATGTGCAGATCGCGTGCCAGAAAGTAGGATTCATCCTAATGTTAAAGAGGGGACCAATCTTAAACGTGGAGACCCGTGTTTACGGGCCTAGGAAGAGTGACGCCAAATACTTACTCGGACACTCATCATACTTATAAAGAAAGGGTGACGAATAAACGATCCATTTCTGTTCCAACTCAGTTAAAATCCAAAACTATAGGTCGACTTTATTTGCCACTCAGAAAGACAAATGGTCTTATAAAGAGTAAGAAGTAAAGTTAGAACAGCGCTAGATTGCCGATCCAAAGATGCCAGATGTAACTCGAAAACTTGGCCGATATGAACTCCTTCGACGTATTGCTGAAGGTGGGATGGGAGAAATTTATCTTGCCCGTCAACGTGGGGCCGGCGGATTCGAAAAAAATCTCATCATCAAAACGATTCTTCCGCACCTTGCCAAAGAAGAAGAATTTGTCGAAAAATTCTTAGATGAAGGTAGAACCGTTGTTCAGCTCGTCCACGGCAATATCGTTCCCGTCTTTGATATGGGACACGAGGACGGCGAATATTTTATCGCCATGGAATATATCGCCGGGCGCGATCTAAGAGAGATTCAAAAATGTCTTCGAAACGATTCAGAAATGATCCCGATCGATTTGGCGCTTTTTATTGTCAGTGAATTTTGTAAAGGGCTCGATTACGCACATCGCAAAACCACCGTGGATGGCAAAAGTCTGGAAATCGTCCATCGGGATGTCAGCCCGTCCAATATTTTAATTTCAGGCGAAGGCGAAGTGAAATTGATCGACTTCGGAATCGCAAGGGCGACCAGTCGATTAGGGAAGACTGTAACGGGTAGGATTCAAGGAAAATTTTGTTATATGAGTCCTGAACAAGCTTCAGGAAAAGCACTCGATGGTCGCAGCGACTTATTTTCAGCCGGCGTCGTACTCTACGAACTGTTAACAGGCCATCGCCCCTTTGAAGGTAAGAGCGATTTAGAAAGTCTAGATCTTGTACGCAAATGTGAATTTGATCCGCCCTCTACTTTTAATCACGAAATAGATGAAGATATCGATGCTTTGGTAATGAAAGTGCTGTCTAAAAAGCCCGAAGATCGCTTTGCGTCAGTGGACGATTTTCAATCGGCGTTGCTGCCCCTATTATACGCACAAGGTCGTGGTCCTAGTTCTAAAAATCTTGGTGCTTACCTTCAACAACTTTTCCCAGAGGGATTAGAACACAGTGCACTGAGAAGTGCCCGAGATTCTAAACCAGTCATGGCTTCTGCATCCGGTGAAGGCATGAGCCTGGACGATGCATTGGCGATGCAATTGGAAGGACTCGAATCACATGTAGATCCCTTTCACACTACCGCGATATCCTCGGCCAGCAACGATCTCACACCGTCCTCTGTAAGTTCGTTGGCGATTCAAACGCCGGCTGCGAGTTCGGATTCAATATCGGTTGTCACCGGCGCGGTAAACCAACCAAGTGGCCGAAAACGAGCAATGGCAATCGGTCTATTCCTCGGGATGATTTTGACTATCGGCGGTCTAATTTACGTAGCAAGCGCGGAAAGTTATGCCGATGTCTTGATCGAAAGTTCACCTCCGGGAGCCGAGGTCGCGATCGATGGTGCTACGATTCCTGGCTCAAGAACGCCCTACACAACAGAATTAGAAATCGGAAAACGAGAGATCACATTAAGTCTGCCCGGTCACGAAAAACGTAAATTCGTAGTTGATATCCATGAAGACAGACCCAACATATTGTCATCTGATGTCGCCGAACTTAAAGCGCTCACCGATGATCGGCCACGATCGCTTTCGGTGGTAGTCACTCCCAACGACGCCAAATTGTTCGTTGATGAATCCGAAATTGGCATAGGAAAGGGAACAATCTTAATCAAAAGAAACGGGCTCGTTAAATTAAGTGCTCGCAAAAAAGGATGCGTTTCTAGGTTAGAGATGGTCGGTTACGAGGATCTACGAAATGAAATATCGATCGAGTTAGATTGTACAGTCGAAATCTTGCCGACCGAAAACCTAGAAGCTATTTCCAATATCGATAGAAACAAGATCGATCCGAAAAAGAGAGAAATATGGTTTCGAACCCGACCCAAAGGTGCATCGGTTTTTAACAACGATTCGAAAATCGGAGAAACGCCGTTCAAGAAAACGTTTAAATCCGACCAAGAGCTTTCTTTAACGATTCGAAAACCCGGTTATAAAAATATCAAGCTCCAAAAAACCGCCGCTAAGCTTAAAAGGTCTACATCGTTTACTATGGTAGCCAAGACCCAAGGTTGCCTTGATTTTTCTATCGGGTTTCCGATGGTCGCCCGAATCGCTATTGATGGCGAATGGATAAAGGGCACTTCCGGGCGATTACAGGGACACCCTCTTTCGGTGGGACATCACCAAATCCGAGTGAAAAACGAAACAGCCCAAAAAGACGAGACATTTTCTGTAGTAATTAAAGAAGGGAAAAAATGTACCTTTAAACATGTTTGGAAAAGGAAATAAAAAACAGTGGATTTTCACGAATCACTTCGCGCGCGAGCGGACCTCAATCAAACCATCCGACGCTTCTTCGTTCAGCGTAATTTCTTGGAAGTCGAGACACCAATCCTTGTTCGGTCGCCAGGAACCGATGTCTTCATTGATGTTTTCGAAACCAGTTTTCAATCGGCTAACCTTTTCGAAAAACACTATCTACAAACCTCTCCTGAATTCGCAATGAAAGCACTGCTTGCAGAAGGTTGTAAACAAATCTACCAAATTACTAAAGCCTTTCGAAATGGCGAAACGAGCAACCGACATAACCCCGAATTTACGATTCTTGAGTGGTACCGCGCCGACGAAAATCTGGATGTCATTATTGAAGACGTTAGGCAATTAGTATCATTAACGTGTGAGATTCCCGTTGACGCATTTAGCAAAGTAACGATGAACGAACTATTTCTCGCTTCTTGCCAAATCGATATTCGAGATTCGCAGACCAAAAATACGTTAAAAGCAGCCTTAGAAAAAGGCGTCGGCCTACCCTCTTTCGCTAAAAGCAATAATTCCTATGATTGGAACGATTTATTCTTCCATACTCTAGTAGAATACGTTGAACCCTATTTAAAATCACTAGGCTCAGTCTTTGTGGTAGAGTGGCCAACTCGCTTAGCTGTACTAGCTCAAAAGAACGAAGAGGATCCGCGCGTGGCCGATCGGTTTGAGCTCTATATCGATGGTTTGGAAATTGCGAACGGTTTTCAAGAACTTACCCACCCTGGTGAACAGAGAAAACGTTTTGAGGAGGATAATCAAGAACGTGGACGACTCGGAAAACCCAAAATGCCCATGCCGGAGAAGTTCCTCCATGCCCTAGAAAAGGGTCTACCTAAATCTGCTGGTGTCGCAGTGGGCGTCGATCGCTTACTGATGGTTTCCAAAAATAGCGAAAACATTAATGATTTCCTGCCATTCGCTTATAAATCTGAAATTAAACCGTGAAAAAAACGCTCAAAATGTTCTGGAAATTATTCAGAACCGGCATTCTCATCGTTCTCGGCGCGGGTCTAATCCTGACGGTGTGTGGTTGGATTTGGTTCGAAGATGTCGAGGGAGAAGTTCCCGAAACTCCAGATATCTATAGCTTGCTCCCAACCTATCCAAGCCAACTATTAAGTCTAGACGGACACGTCTTAGCAGGCCCCGAACGCACAAAAGGCTCAGAATTAGCAGACCTGCCTCCAACTCTGATCGCCGCCTTTTTGGCAGCAGAAGATGAAGACTTTTTCGTCCATCCGGCTTATAACGTTCGGGGAATCCTACGCGCAGCTTGGTCAAATTATCGACAACAAGAACGGACGCAGGGTGCGAGTACGATAACGCAACAATTGGCTCGGCGTTTTCTCACCCGCGAAAAAACGTACCGTAGAAAAGTTATAGAACTACTTTTAGCAAAACGAATAGAATCCGTTTATTCGAAATCTGAAATTCTGCACGTGTACCTCGAGTCCGTATTTTTGGGTCACCGAGCCGAAGGTGTTACTCAAGCGTCGCATCGATACTTCTTCAAAACCCCGCAGGAATTAACTTTATCTGAGATGGCAACTCTAGCTGGAATTGCGCCTGCACCCTCAGTTTATAATCCAAGAAAAAGTATCAAACACGCCAATCAACAACGTACGCGTGTGCTGAGACGCATGCGAGAATTAGGAATGATTTCCGCTATAGAAGAAAAAAATACCCACGTGCAACCGATAATACCATCCTATGAAGCTCCCCAGGATCGAACCCTTCACAACACCGCGATTCGAAGAGCCAACGAAGAGCTCGAAGAGAAAGGCTGGTTTGAAGGTGGATATAGCTTAATCACCGGTGTGAATTTGGACCTACAAAAACGTGCGCACCAAGAATTATTTAACGGAGTGGCCCGGCTCGATAAACGTCAAGGATGGCGAGGAAGTCTAGGCCAGGTTAAAGATCAAGACCGCGTTAAAATACTTAAGAAGTTGAGCATTCAAAATGACAATATCCGGGTGGGGCTGATAACTGAGGTCACTCAAGACGAACTTAGGATTTCTGTCGGTGGTAAGACTTCCGTGGTGGTGCCTATTTCTACCACAAAGTGGGCCCAGGGATCGGAAAAACCGCGACATTTCAAGCGCCCCATCTTCCTAAAAGACTTCCAACAACAATTTGAAAAAGGTAATTTGGTCTACGTTAATTACGAGGATAAAACCTTGCTACAATTCCCGGTTTTCGAGGGCGCGGCTTTAGTTGTGGATACTCATACCGGACGCGTTTTAAGTCACGTGGGTGCGGTTGATCCGGAACGCGATGCCTTTGATCGTTCACTACAAGGATGTCGCCAACCTGGAAGCGTATTTAAACCAGTGGTCTATATGGAAGCGCTTCATCAAAACCTAAACGCTGCCACGATGTTATCTGACGTGCCCATTGAATTATCTACGGGTCGTGGCGGTGTTTGGAGACCCAGAAATGCCGACAGAAATTTTCGCGGATATCTGACCTTAGCGAACGCTTTGGCTTCCAGTAGAAATATACCGGTGGCACGTCTGATGGATTACCTAGGCGCCGAACGCGTGGTTCAACGCGCGAAGAAACTTGGAATACGATCACCTATAAACGCGTCGTCGAGTGCCTCTCTGGGTGCGAATTGTACGCGTCCTTTTGAAGTGGCGCGCGTTTATACAGCTTTCCAAAGAAAAGGATGGCCGATCGAAGTGCACGCTATCGCAACGATTAAAAACCAGGGAGATATATTCAAAGATGAGTTTTCATTCGTTGATCCTGAGTGGGCAAGCGACACGCTCTTTAGTCGTATCACTCGTTTAGAAAAACGACCCGCGCGGGGAAGTTCGGCAATCAACGCCTACGTGATGCAGCGCTTATTGCGCCGGGTAGCGATTCGAGGAACCGCACACGAGCTCCCTAAAAATTGGCTCGTCGCCGGCAAGACAGGCACGACTAATAAATACGACGGATGGTTTGCTGGCTTCGATGGATCACTGACAACCGTCGTTTGGATAGGTAGCGATAAGAACGATGTTCCGCTTGGCAAAGGTGAGCACGGCGCTACCGTTGCGATGCCAATTTTTGAACGTCTTTATGGTCCTTATGCCAGAATAAAGAGTGAAGAAGATCCGCGTTTTATAAACGAACCCTTTTTAGGTACTGAAGACCTACGCATAGATCCGCAAACCGGCTTATTAGCGCATTCAAATCAATACGCGGATACCTACCCCTTTTTAACTGAAAACGCGCCGACGGAGATGGCACCAGGTGTTGGAACAAAACAGGCTCAAAACATCGACGAACTCATCTACGATTTTTAGAGTTCACGAAATAAAACGATCATTGAACAGTGATGACGCCCCTCATCTTGGGCGGGTCGCAACTACTTGTAAGTTCATATACTCCTGCTTCGTCGAAGGTGTAGCTAAACATCGCCCCCGGCTCCATGTCCTCGGAGATGTCTAAGGTCTCAATTCTCAAACAATGTTTAGCGGCCTCCTTATTTGTAAATTCCACCTTCTTTCCAATCGGTACGAGTAATTCTGAAGGATAAAATTCGTAGTTAAACAGTACAATTTGCATAGGCTCGTTAACCCGTTCACCAACATTTGCGTCCGGAACTTTTGTCTTTGAACACGAGATAAAACTCATAATTGCGAGAAAAAGAAAGGCTCGATAATATTTCATTCACACTCCAAGTCAGAACAGATAATGTTCATTTATTCGTAGAAAACGTCAACGGTCGAAAATCCGCGTGGAACTGGAATTCGCAACAGCGAGGTTCCCATCAGTTGAACATGTTCGTATTCTAGTGCTTTGGAAACTTCGCGTTCTTCGACTCGTTTGCTTTTTTCACGAACGGCGATAGCACGTTTTTCGCCGATCATTTCTGGTACTACGATCGCATGGTCGGTTCGCTTCGCATTGATTGTAACGCGAAAACGAGAAACTGTTTTTGGTTCAAGATCGCTAAGCTCGGTTCCGGGTAGGCTCGGAAGGGAGGGAAGAAGAACGTTCTCTTTAAAACGAGAGCGCATCTCGGCGACCCTTCGAGCTCGAAGAAAAATATCGTAACTACCAACACTCATCATTGCGTGATTATGCTGGCGGGCCGTTTCGAAAATTTGCGTCCATGATTTAAACGCACTCGGATCTATATCTCCCGCGAAAGCATTTGCAGGAATTCGACTAGTAATTGCCTGATGGTTCTCTTGTGCGCTATCTTCAAGAAGTGTCTTTAGAATCGGTCCGCGTGTTGCGCCGTATGGAAGCACCACGGGTTGTTCACGCATCCCAACCGGAATTCCATCGCGGGACAAAACAAGAAATGGAAATCCTGTACCAAAATGGTAGCCAGAGGTTTTTTCGACTTCATAAGAAGTATCAATTCGAACCTTCGCGGAAGCAAGTTGCCGAAAGGGTTCGTCCCATAAATCCAACCAATTCGATTCGGCAGTCGCCGATGTCGTGATGCGTTTGGTTCCAGAACGTTCCAAAAAGGTTTTGTGTTGGGCCGCGATTCCCATCGGACGAGTTAATGGATTCCAACCAAGGACGCCCATACGTTCTTGGAGTTCAGATGAATCGTTTCCAATCTTCCATAGGAATCCCACTTCGTTTTTTTCTTTTGCGAAATCCGCTTCACTAAGCGCATCGTACGAAAACAGATAAGTCGATTTCGCATCGTTTTCCGATTCAAGTTTACTTAACCAGAATGCTTGTTTTCCTAAACTTTGATCGTCGTGTAGAAAAACAAGTACACCATCAGCGTTTTTCGGAAAGGGCCAAATTGCCGCCAGAGGCGTCAAACCACCAATCGCTTTCCAAACTAGTGTTCTTTCTAGCAAGTCGGCAAAAGGAATACTTTCACCAATCAGAGAAGGATTAGCGACCAGATCTTCAGTACGGAAAAAGGGACGCAGGTCATCTTTCTTATCGAGAGTAAAGTCATCGTTTGGGATACCTTGTTGAAGTGAAACAAGCTGTTTTCCGAACTCAAATTCGACGGTAAGCGCAAAACCATCGCCGATAGGAATTGAATAAATTGTCGGCGCTCCGTTATAGGCAAGGAACGTTTCAGACTTCTCGCGAGTTCCGGTGGATGCGACAAACGAACCGAATAAAGGAATTTTTTTCAACGCTACATCATTGGGTCCGAAAGAGGGACCAAAAGAAATCGATGTTGCAGGTCGATTCCCTCCGCGGCCATCCGCCGAAAATGTCTCTCGGAGTTTCCCCGAAGGTCGTTCTAAGACAACAATCATACCATCTCGAACACGGTCTCGTATTTTTCCAATAATCGGATCTGGAACCGAATTCGCAACACTTGCAGTCAAAATGAGAACGCGAGAACGCTCAAGAATAGATTGAGTTAAACTATTCGGTGTTGCGACGGTAATCGGACCGATCTCCTGTTCGAAGGTATCAATCCACGCGGCCGACCAATCTTTTTTGGAAAATAGTTCTTCGCTTTTTCTTATCGCTTCATAGTCGACAACGATCGCAACATCAGTCTTCAAAGAGCGGGAAATTTCGTAAGAACTGAAGTTTATAGGTTCGTTGGCTATTAGGATGGGATTGTAATGAAGATAGAAAAACACCCCGACGATCATAATTACAATCCAAAAACCGAATCTTAGCGCCCAGAACGCTTTTTGAGGTTCTTTCTTCGGTTCACCTAATTTCATTCATTTGATCTTTTTTGAAGGAAGGTCATTTCACTTATTTCCATTCGTATCCGCATTCGCATTTACGAATTTTTTTACCCACTACACGCCCTAGCCAACCTTGGGATGTATCAACGTGAATAGAAATATTGGTTCCGCGACATGAGGGGCACTTCTGAAGAAATGCTTCGTCGGGGTGAGGATGACTGAGAGCCAATTCTTCGAGATCTATATTTGGAAGATTCCCGTCTTCTCCATGATCGATAACCAAACGTTTGGCGCGGATGAAATCTGCTTCTTGAACTTGGACGCGAACGGGGATCATACCACTATACAAAGCCAACGCATTTACGTTGGTATCTAGGACCAACGCATCAATGTTGTGCTCAGCAAGTTTGGCTTTCCATATGTTGGCTTCTGGTTCATTTTGACAGGTTACAAGTGTTCTCCAAGTCATAAAGTTTCCGCTATAGCTTTCAGGGTCGCCACAGGATCCGCAGATTGGTAAACTGGCCTACCTATGACTAAATATGAAGAACCCGCCGAAATTGCTTCCGCGGGCGTACGAGTCCGTGTCTGATCATCACGAACGTTGCGCGCGCTATTAGGGCGAATTCCGGGTGTCACGAAAATCGACTCATTTCCAAAACAAGACCGAAGATGTTCGACTTCTCGTGCTGAGCAAACCAAGCCCTGAGCGCCCGCATCCAACGCAAGCGAACCCAATTTTTCGGCCCAATCAGCGAGGGTATTCCCTATCCCCAACAAACCCATTTCGGACGGAGACAAAGATGTAAGTGCCGTAACCGCTACCACATCCAAATCATTTCGGGAGGATGTAGCGTCTACCGCCTGTGCTACCATGGCGGGACCACCGGAAGCATGCACGGTAAGAAGAAATACGGAAGGATGATTATCGGCAATCACTCTACATGCTGACCCAACCACACTTGGAATATCGTGATATTTTAGATCTAGAAAAACTTTTCCGCCACATTGGTCTATCGCGTCTAAGACAACGGGCCCATGAGCCGAAAAGAGTCGACTACCAACCTTAAACTTGTCTACATAGGGTGAAAGCAAACGGGTAAGGCGTTCGGCCTCGGCGAGTGTATCGACGTCCAACGCAACAATCGTTTTCTCTTTTAGAATTTCGAATTTGTCTTCCATCATCGCTCCGGCTTAAGGTTCTAACTCATTTAATTCACAGCCACTTTTAGATCAGAAATGACGCGTTCGACGATATCTCCAACCGGGATCATTTCAAGGTCACCACCACTTCTTTTTTTGTATTCGATCATTCCTTCTTTAAGACCACGCGCACCGATCGTGACACGTAAAGGAATGCCTATAAGTTCGAAATCTTTGAATTTCGCGCCCGCACCCTTATCACGGTCGTCGATAAGAACATCGACTCCAGCTGCTTTTAACGCGCTATAAACGCGTTCGGATTCAGCAATAACTTCATCGCTCTTCATCTGCAGGGGTTGAACCATGACTTGGAAGGGAGCGATAGCCGATGGCCACATGATTCCCTTATCGTCGTGATTTTGTTCAGCTACGGCCGCGAGAATACGAGTAATACCGATGCCGTAACATCCCATTTCCAGAGCGCATGATTTTCCGTTTTGATCTTGAACCGTCGCCTTCATTGCTTCGGAATATTTTGTCCCAAGATAAAAAATGTGTCCAACCTCGATGCCTCGAAAACTTTCGAACTCGCCGCCACACTTTCCACACTCATCGCCCGCTTTTGCTTCACGTAAATCGACGAACTTGGACACCTCAAAATCGCGCCCGTGATTTACTTGAGTCAAATGCGTGTCTTTCTTGTTCGCACCGACTACGAAATTCTTCATGCACGCTACACTTAAATCTGCGTAAATCGGCATTTGGAGGTTAACGGGACCGGCAAATCCGACCGGCGCTTTTGTCATTTTCCCTACTTCGACATCATTTGCCATCCTAAACTCGGTGACATCCAAACCACTTTCTTTTAGTAAACTACGCAACTTTAATTCATTTGCATTGTGGTCCCCACGAACGAGTACGGCTACAAATTGATCGCCGGCAACGTAAATCAGGGTTTTCACAAAGTCGGTCGCATCTCGTTCCAAGAAGGCGCTGACCTCATCGATCGTTTTCTTTTTGGGCGTCTCGACCTCGCTCATTTCCAAAAATTTGATCGAGGCATCCATCTCTTCTTGGCTCACACGAATAGCGGCTTTTTCTACGTTTGCCGCGTAATCGCAGCCCTTACAGGAAACGATTTCGTCTTCACCAGTTTCAGCTAGGACCTGAAATTCGTGGGATTGAGAACCTCCGATGTTTCCGCTATCCGCTTCAACCGCGCGATAGTCGAATCCGAAGCGATCGAATATTTTCTCATACGCGGCGTACATAATCTTATAACTTTTAGTCGCGCTCTCAACGTCTACGTCAAAAGAGTAGGCGTCCTTCATGATAAACTCTCGACCCCGCATTAATCCAAAACGGGGACGAATTTCGTCGCGAAACTTTGATTGAATTTGATAAAGGTTGATAGGAAGCTGTTTGTAACTTGTCACGTCATTTCGCAGAATTTCAGTAATCACTTCTTCATGCGTTGGCCCAAGGCAGAAATCACTTTGTTTGCGATCTTGAAAACGCATCAGTTCGGCACCGTACTCGTTCCATCGATTGGTTTCCTTCCAAAGTTCTGCAGGTTGAATGGCCGGCATCAAGAGCTCTTGGGCACCAGCGGCGTCCATTTCTTCGCGCACAATCGTTTCAATCTTCTTCACACTACGTAGGCCTAGAGGAAGAAGCGTGTAAACCCCTCGCGCAATCTGGCGAATAAAGCCGGCACGGATGAGAAGTTTGTGACTCGCGATTTCAGCATCGGCTGGATCTTCGCGACGAGTAGGCATGAACATTTTGGAATAGCGCATTTTTCTTTTTCACTTTCGTAGAGTCGGAGGACGTCGTTAAACACCCTCGCTTTCCTTACGACGACGCGAAGATTTGCGCAACTCCTATGTAAGACGACAAAAGAAAAGGCAAAAAAAAGCCGGACCTACGGTCCGGTAATCTTCCGTTAATCACTAAATATTAGCGACGGTTTTAATTTACAACTTAAGGTGTTGTTGGCGGAGTTGTTGGAACAGCATCTTGTGCTTCTTCTGCGGCTTTCTTTGCTGCTTCTGCTTCTGCTGCTGCTTTGTCTGCTGCTGCTTGAGCTTCGGCTGCTTGAGCTTCTGCTGCTGCTTTATCAGCTGCTGCTTTAGCTTCTGCTGCTTCTTTTTCTGCTGCTGCTTTTTCTGCGTCAGCTTTTTCTTTTGCTTCTTTAGCGGCTTTCTCTTCAGCGGCTGCTGCTGCTGCGTCAGCTTCTAGCTTTTTGATACCCACGCGACGGTCGATAAGTGTGTAAGTGAAGGTAAGAAGAAGGCTATTTTGGAATTGATTGAGTTCTTCGCCTGCTGGGAAAAGTTGTGGATCAATGGTGTACTTTCCTTCGTACACAAGAGACATCCAATCAAAAACAGTAACAGTCGCACCAGCTTCAAGAGCAACGCGAGTCAACTCGGTAGCACTACGCTCGAAAGGATCGTTGTTGATGAAAGGCAAAAGCACAGAACCACCAGCGTGGTAGGTGAGACGTCCTTCTTGCAACTTACCGGTAAGACCTGCGTAAAACTCAGCACCGAACTGTGAAACATCACCAAGCTCTTGCATTTCGATGTTCGGGGTATCTGCATCATCTGCGTTGATCAATACACCGTCAGCAAAGGTTTGACGTCCACCAACACCAACTCGAAGACTTACGTTGATTGGTTCAGACTGAACTGGTTCAGCGAAAACACCGATAGACTCACTAAGAGACAACGGCGCAAAGGGATCAGCAAGTTTCAAAGCGTCCGTAGTAGAGTTAGAAGTTGTAGGGGTAGTTCCCTGTCCTGTAATCTCGTAGGTAACAGGGTCAGCAGTAATTGCCTGAGCTTGCAAAAGAGAAGTTGTTGCAGTGAGCTGAGCGAAGGCACCTGCCCAATCAAGGAAGAAGTAGTAATATCCGGTTGAGAAATCGATAACATCGTTATTCTTAACGAAAGCATCCAAAACAGGTGTTTTCGCCCAACTTTGTGAAACGCTTAAGTTATTTCGCCAAAGGTGAGGACCGTTAACGTAATCCACTCCGCCAGTGATTCCGAATCCAAGAAGAAGAGAGAATCCTTCAACCTGTCCAATCACGTTAGAGTTGGAAATCATATTGATGGTTCCCGTTCCAGCAAGTGATGGATTCCAACCAACAACATCAGCATCGCCAGCACCGACGATTTCGCCTTCAGGCATCAATTCTGCTTGAGCGAAAACGGTTGGAGCAAATCCAACTGCGGCGCCAAAAGCGGCGAGACATAAAAGTGATTTTAACTGCTTTTTCATTTTTTTACCTTGTTTATAACATTCGCCACATGGCGAGAAAATTAAATCTATTTGTTTAAAACTATTCCGCGGAATACAATAGGGGTTAGGGGATTGTCAATGTTCTAAATTTGCTCTGCTATTCCAAATGTTTCTGATAATTTCTCCCAGTTCGGTCACATCAAAAGGTTTGGCGATCACGCCAACGGCTCCCAAGGCGAGATAAGTACTCACCTCTTCATTTTGAACACGAGCTGTTAGGAAAATAACAGGAACATTTTCATGTATTTTTTCCATTTCACGAAAGGTTTGAAGACCGTCCATACCACGCATGACGACGTCCAATAGAACCACATCGGGCCTTTTAGTTTCCAAAATCTTCAGTGCTTCCATACCTGAACTTGCAACACTTGTTTCAAAACCGTCTAAAGAAAGTGCAAGATTCGTGAGTGTTCGAATGTCTTCATCATCTTCAACGATTAATATGTTTTTTGGCTCATTCATGGCGTTGACGCTAATCGTTTCACGAAATAATTAAAACCGAAACGTCATGCACTAGGGCGCGTTTTTGTCGCAAAATCGGTGCAGAAGCTTTATTCTCGTTGTGGCGTTGCTCATGTCCGTCCACCCAATTACATTAGGCTCGTGGAAACTCTAGAAAAAACACGTTCGAAAAAAATAATACATCCAACCGCGATGATCTCTTCGTTTGGGTGGGTGGCAAAGTTTATAAGCCGTGTCCTATTTGACCATGTTTTCATAGAACCAAGGGACCACGAGAGGCTCGTCCAAAGCGAAAGCGAAACATCTTCTATCTATGTTATGCAAAGCCGAAGTTTATTAGATTACCTATACTTCAATTGGCTTTTTGTAACCCAAGGCATCACGTTGGCCCGTTTTTCAAACGGCGTTAAATTAAGATTCTTTTTGAGTTTATGGAAGAACCTTATTTCTTGGTTTCAGTTTCGAAAAAAAGAAGACGACCAAACCTTTTTCACGACGCTCCTCCAAAACGAGTTCTCGGCATTCCTTTTTCTTAAACGTCCCGACACAACCAAAGAAAAGAATCAGGATTATGTTCAAAAGTTTCTCTTTTCAGCCGTTGGCGTACAAAAAGAAAACTTAAAAAATATTCGTATCATTCCATTGTTGATCGTTTGGGAACGCACACCTGATCAACCTCATGCAACGATTGCAGAGGAAGTTTTTGGAAGCGCGCAATCGCCGCGTTTTCTTCGAAAGTTTTTGTATTGGTTTCGCACGATCTGGCAGAGTTTCTTAAAATTCGGCCAACCGGTCGCCCGCGTATGTGAACCGCTTTTCTTAAACCGCTTTATTGATGACTTACCCGACGCTACGACAGGGGACCTCGCCCAATTATTAGAAACAGAACTCAATAAGCGGATTCACGATGAACGCCACGTAATATTAGGACCAGCTGAAGCCAAACCCGAACACATCTGGAAAGAAATAAGCACGAAGTCACATATGGTCCAAACTTTTTCCGAGGTAGCAAAAGATGAGGGAATCAACGAAGAAGAAGTCTTAATCCGTGCCGAGAAGCTCTTTCGAGAAATCGCTGCAGAACCCAACTTGATGGTTCTCAAAATTCTTTCATCCCTCTTCAGCTTCATTTGGTATCGCTTATATGATGGCTTAGAAATTGACCTCCAAGGCCTCGAAAAAATTCGAGACGTGTCAAAGGACCATTCCATCGTCCTCATTCCAAGCCATAAGTCCCATATGGACTACCTTATTATCACCTACGTATTCTATCATTACGGAATCAAAGCCCCCCTCATTGCCGCCGGAGCAAATCTGAATTTTTGGCCACTCGGTTATCTTTTTCGACGTGGTGGCGCTTTTTTTATACGACGTTCGTTTAAAAATAATCCCTTATATCGAGCTGTATTCAGAGAGTATCTCAACACTGTCTTAGAACGCCGTTATCCGGTTGAGTTCTTTATTGAAGGAACGAGAAGTAGAACCGGAAAACTTGTAAAACCCCGCTACGGTATGTTGGAAATGATCGTTTCAGCGATGACCTCATCTAGGCTCGATGCGGTCAAGCTCATACCTATATCGGTAGTGTACGAACACGTGATTGAATCTAAGTCGCATAAACAAGAACAACTTGGTGCAGAAAAAGAAAAAGAGGGACTAAGCAGTTTACTCAAAACTCCCCAATTTTTGGCGCGTAAATATGGACGGATCCATATCGAATTTAACGATCCGATTGATTTAAAAAACTATCTCAATAAAAGTAAGGTCCAAGAAAACGATAGAGCTGCGCTGATGGTTCGCTTAGGACACCGTATTATTCACGATATCAATACCGTGACGACCGTGACCCCTTCGGCACTCACTTCACTTGTCTTACTATCGCACGCTAACAGGAAAAAGGAGGGAATAGGACGCGCCGAATTACTGTCCGATATCGGGTTCGTTTACCGATTTCTCAATGAGCCCCAACGCAATATTCGATTTTCGAAAACGATAGAAGATGCATTAAGTGAAAAAAAAGAAACGGTCGAAGGATTAGAAGAAACCAGCCAGGGCGAACGTCATCCTCTTATTGAATCTATACTTGGTCGGTCCCTAGCACCGCTCATCGATATCGCGTTAGAACGCTTCCGGCAATCCGATCAAATCCTCGTTCAAAAAAATAAGGAAAAAGAAGATCGTTTTATCGTGCCTGCCGACGGGAGAATCGAACTCGCCTATTCAAAAAATTCGATCGTGCATCACTTCGTTCCTGAGGCACTTCTGGCAACCGCAATTCGCAGCTTTGATGAAAAAAACATGAATTTAGAGAGGGTAAAGGAAGAGACACTTTTTCTGAGTCGCCTATTCAAATACGAATGGATCTACGAAGAACGTTCAGAATTTAATAAGGTATTTTCGACCACACTCAACTACTTCAAGTCCAAATCCTGGGTGAGCTCCAAAACAGAAAACGAAAACGAACGCATCAATCATCAACGTCCTTTTCCTGAGGAATTGGAATTCTTTCGAACCCAAGTTTTAAATTTCGTTGAAGCTTATTGGGTTATCGTAGATGCCTTGAGAAATTCTTCATCAATTTCAGAAAAAGACCTGATACGCAAAGCACTCAAAGACGCAAAAACACGACTTGAGAAAGGAGAACTCAATTTTCGAGAAACCTTGTCTAAACCGACCTACCTCAATGGCTTAAAACTTCTTCAAGACTGGGAGTACATCCAGCGCATAAAATCATCCGATGAGGGGTATGCTTATAAGATTCTAAACGAAGATGCTTTAGCGCAATTGAGCAAGCGATTGGAGCGGCTATGCGCTCTATTTTAGTTCTAAGAAAGGGCGAAATGAATATTGAATCAGCTCCCGAAGAACGGTATTAAACTTATACCTCAACGATGTTTATTTTCACGGAGATACGATGAGTAAGAGTCCAAAAGGTTGTGCGTTTTTAATCGAACGGGTTGGAAGTACTCCTATTTTCACACCAGAAAATTTTTCAGAAGAACAAACCATGTTTGCTGAGACCGCCGGTCAATTCATGATTCGTGAGGTCATGCCGCACATCAACGCGCTAGAAAAAGGCGACCACGACCTCATGGTATCTATCCTAAAGAAAGCTGCCGACCTTGGACTTTTATTGGTCGATGTCCCCGAAGAATACGGCGGCCTCCAAGTCGATAAAACGACCAGCATGATCGTTACCGAGGCGATTTCTATCTTCGCAGGATTCTCTGTAACTTTCGCAGCGCATACCGGAATTGGCTCACTGCCCCTAATCTTCTTCGGCAACAAAGCCCAAAAAGAAAAATGGCTACCGCGGATGGCTACAGGTGAATTGATGGCAGCGTACGCGTTAACCGAACCCGGAAGCGGATCAGATGCGTTAGCAGCCAAAACCAAAGCGATCATGGGAGATGACGGACTATACACCGTCAACGGTTCGAAGATGTGGATTACCAACGCCGGCTTCGCTGATATCTTTACCGTTTTTTGTCAGGTTGAAGGATCCAAATTCACGGCTTTTTTAATCGAAGCCGACCAAGAAGGCGTCACGATCGGTGCCGAAGAACACAAAATGGGAATCAAGGCATCGTCAACATGTTCGGTCTCCTTCAAAGACGTTAAAGTATCTCCAGATAATATCTTAGGCGAAGTTGGCAAAGGCCATAAAATCGCCTTCAACATCCTAAACATCGGGCGCTTTAAGCTAGGTGTGGGTTGCGTCGGAGCCGGAAAATATACACTTAAACTCGCCGTCGATTATGCCAAAGAAAGAAAGCAATTTGGTCAGCCCATTTCGGATTTTGGCGCCATCCGTTCAAAAATTGCCGACATGGCTACACGCCTTTATGCGCTCGAATCGATGTCCTATCGTGTCGCCGGTGATATGGATAAAACCTTAGATATTCTTGATTCCAAAGCCGATGATTATTCCAACTCGGTCATGAAGGCTATCGAAGAATTTGCGATAGAAGATTCCATAATGAAAGTTTACGGTTCTGAAACCATCGACTTTATCGTGGATGAGGCCGTTCAGATTCATGGAGGATATGGATATTCTTCGGAGTACGATGTTGAACGAATGTATCGTGACTCACGAATCAATCGTATTTTCGAAGGAACCAACGAAATCAATAGGATGTTGATTCCCGGAATGGTTTTAAAGCGAACTATGAAAGGACAACTTGGCCTTTTTGACGTCATTCAAGATGTCGACAAGATGCTTAAAGAACCGACAAGTCCTGAGGTGCCACCTCGCGCCGACGATGAAGATATGACCTTCGCTTGCTTTGTTACTGAACAAGCCAAAGCAGTAACGATGTACGTCGCGAATCAAGCGATTCAAAAACACATGGCCGATTTGCGCGACCAACAAGAGATCTTGACCGACCTCGCCGATCTCATCATCGCGGTCTATGCAATGGATTCTGTGGTAGCTCGTACCCGGCAAATCATCAAAGATATCGGATTCGAAAAAACAGAACTTCACCGTGCTGCGACCAAAATCATTGTCGCCACCCACTATCAAGATTGCGAGCGGATCGGTTTGAACCTACTTTCTCATTTGGCTGAAGGCGAAAAACTAGAAGCACACTTGAAAAACTTTGATCGCTTGACCTGCAAAACTCAGATCGATCTTATCTCGCTTCGAAGAACAGTAGCAGAGGCTACTATCGAACGTGAAAAGTACGCATTTTGAGAAAAATGAGGGTTTTAAAAACCATCATCTTTTTCTTTTGTTTTCTATTTTCAGCCAGCCCGATTTCGGCACAACAAACGTCGATTCCAGTAAAAATTGAATCTCCAACATCGAATATCGTTCCGAGATCATTCACAATAACGGGAACTGCTCAGGCGGGTGCAAAGCTCCACCTGAGCATCAATGGAAAAACCTTCGGGCGTTACCGAGCCACCATCGATGGTAAGTTCACGATTGGAGTGAGTGTTCCAGAAGACCAGCTTTTCATTGAGCTTGACCATCTCGTCGAGGGAAAAATTGAATCTACCGATTCGTTGCGTCTTCAAATTGGAGCAGAAAAAACGATTGAAAAAATCAAGGCGTCCAAAGAAACGAAAGAAACAACAAGAGAGCTCGAAAGTGGGAATGAAGACGAAAAAGGAATAGAGGTCGAACCGCTAACCAAACCCGACGAAACGCGCCCAAACCTACCTTCGGCTACGAAAATCCCAGCGAAACCACAGACCTTAAAAAGACAATACGATGGCTTAACCTCGGACGCAAAAGGGATAGAAGAAAATCAACGCACCGAAAAAGACCCCGTAATATTGAAACGAAAACCAAAACCTTCTCTCCAGAATCAGAATTGGGCAGAAAACTCATCCATGGGTGGCCGCATCGCTGTAGAAGCGATAGGCGCTATAGCGATAACTGCACTTACGATCGGACTCAGTTTTTTTGTCGCTGATTTCGGAAGGAGTGCAGGTTCGACGGATCTCTTCTTGGCACTCGTTGCGGCTCAAATCGGTTTAGCACCGCTTGGTGTTTATTTTGGAGGAGAGTTGATGGGCGGTAATGGACAACTTTGGGCCGTCTACGTCGGCGAAGTTGTCGGGCTCTTAGGTTCCTTCGTCTTCCTTTCAGGCATCACTTCCTCACATAGCGAAAGCGCAACAGCGCTCGTTCTATTAGCTATAGCATCGCCCTTTGTGGGAATGATTGGCGGATACGAGATATCACATGCGTTGTCAGACAAACGACAAGATATCATTTCAATACAACCCACTCTTCAACTTTCTAAAGAAGTAAAAGGGGTAGGACTGCGATTAAGCTTCTAAGAAAAGCAGTAATTTACCAGCGAAGCAAACGTAGTATTGATATAGGTCAATCCCGTTCGCAGGACGGTTGGTCGCCCCAACTAGGCAGCTACTTTATCACTGGTGAGAATACGCTTAATACCGGAAACCGCGCGGTATAAATCGTTATGTTCTATTTTGCCGGGTTGGCCGACAATGGTGATAAACATTTCTTCACCGTCAATGACAAACGCGCGTGTAGAAAGCGTATCCTTCGCCGCATCGGGAATAAAGCCCCGAACACGTAACATTATCTCTTCGTAATTTTCTTTTTCCTCAGCCCGAGAAATCAAAGGCGCGTATGCTGCTAGAACCTGAGCTTCTTCAATATGCCCGGCATAGGCTACGAGTAAACCTCTCGAATCGCCGATCGTGAGGTTACGAAGTTCTTTTGTGGAATAAATTTCCTCTAATTGAAATTTTATCGCTTCGTAAACGTTATTAGAGCGTTGTCGTCTACGCTCTGGTGCAAATGGAATTACAGTCATGAGGCACTCCTTTGTCTCAGTTATTAACATCCGTGTGAGGTTGCTTTTTATGATAGCAACGCTGAAATTCTACAACGCTTTGCCAGGCGAGCAATTTTTTTATTTATGCGTTTGATTCAGACGATGATATAGCTTATCTACGAGCTCGAACGTCAAATGAATACATCTTAGGAACGACTAGTGACAAAATCAGATGATACCATCTCCGATCGCTTCGTGCTGGAAGAACTCATCGGCCAGGGCGGAGTAGGAGAAGTTTGGCGAGCTCGAGGCTCAAAAAAACAAGACCGCAAGTTTGCTATAAAGATGTTGCGTCCTGAGTATTTGGGTAACCCAAAATTACGACGTCGTTTCACCCGCGAAGCACGCGCGTCAATGAAGTTATCACATTCCAATATCGCAGGTGTTTATGCATTTGGAGTCGACGATTCTCCTTATATCGCGATGGAGCTCATCGAGGGACCGACACTCAACGAGGCCATTCAAGTGGGTCTTTCGGTTCGTAATATTATCAAGTTGGGAATTCAACTCGCCGGTGGTTTGGCGCACGCGCACGCGCGCGGGGTTGTCCATCGAGATCTTAAACCCGACAACCTTTTACTTTCAAAATCGAGTTTACCTAAAAAAATCGGGACGGTTAAAATTGTAGATTTCGGTATTGCTACTCTTGATGACTACATTGGCGGAGAGCGTGAAACCCAAGTCGGTGAAGTCGTCGGAACTCCAAGATATATGAGTCCCGAACAAGCAATTGGAGAATCTATTCTGGGCCCTAGGTCGGATATGTATTCTTTGGGTTTACTACTTTACGAACTCATTGTTGGAGAACGTCCCTATTTGGAAACATCGGGTTTGGCGGTCATGAGCAAACACGTTCACGACCCGATTCCGAAGATCGTCCCACGAAAAGGTATCCAGATACCCGAAAGTCTTGAACACGTTGTGATGCGTGCTCTGGAAAAGAAACCTGCTAATCGCTGGAATTCTTGCGGGCAGATGCGCGAGGAATTGGAAAAAATACAAAGCGAAATCGCCGATGAAAAAAAATACCGCATACACCCCAGCGAAGATCTTACCCCAAATGAGTTGCGCGCAAATCGCATCACCCAAGAGGCGACGGGGCTACAGGGGTCTCGACTAAAAAAGGCTACTGACAGTTCTATTGTCGATCATTGGAAACAGGAGATTCCCTTTACCGGAAGAGGAAAAGAACGTGACCAACTCCGTTTTTATGCCGATAAGGCAAGACACAAAGACGTCGGTTCTATTATCTTTTTAGAGGGAGAGGCCGGCGTCGGAAAGTCGAGAATAGCAAATTGGTATAAACAAACCTTGGAAGAAGAAGGCGCGTTTCGTACCCACTCGGGAACCTTTTCACCCGATGTGCGTGGACTCGGTGGTGCGCGCGAGGTGCTCGCTTCTATGTTCAGAACTACGGGCCTACCTGACGAAAAAGTATCAGCTAAAGTTCAACAACGCTTGTCCGCGTGGGGTCACGAATCTGCAAAAGATATTAAAACACTTGTGAATTTCTTACGTCCTTCAGAAACCTTCGATGCGTTCGAAGATAAAAAAAACCGTTCCGAGTTATTCGCATTGGTAATTCGAATTTTTGAAATGGCGTCCGAACGTATGCCCCGGTTACTATTTTTTGATGATGTTCATTGGGCTGGCCAAGGGTTATTCGAATTCTTTGATATTCTTGTTTCCGAAATCACCGCGCGTGCCCTTCGAATTGTTATTGTGTGTACAATACGAACTGAAGATCTGGTGGAAAGGCCCAATATTGTCGAACGTCTTGAACTGCTTCGTAAATATCCTGTGGTTCATCGAATCAATGTCGCACGCCTCGAACAACATGACGGCATCGAATTGGTTCAAGCTATCTTGCCCAGCGAACCTGAACTTGTAGATATCGTCCTGGAACGATCTTCGGGAAACCCGCTTCACTTAATCATGTTGCTTCGCTATTTACGTGAAGAAAAATTATTGGAGTGGAAAGAAGGTCGCTGGTGCGCGTCTGATATAAACGCGATCAAAGGTACTGTTCCTCCGAGTCTTGGCGAACTATTTCAAGAACGCCTACGCCAAGCCGAATCCCACACTGATGGGGAGTCACGTTTGGAGAAGGTTCTTCAAATTGCCGCTTTTGCTGGCGCACGTTTCCGATACGACGTTGTCCGACGAATGCTTAAAGATAAGAGTCTTATTTCGATTTTCGGACAGGGCCCAAACGTCTCGTTTAGCACGCTTCAAAACTCGTTCGATTTAGATCTTGGACTTCTAGTGGCAGAGGGCTTCCTTGTAGAGATTCCAGGAAGTGCGCAGGAATGGTACGGCTTTTCTCACCGACTACTTTGCGACTTCATCGTTCAAAATACATCACCAGAAATGGCAAAATCTTTACACCGATCCGCGGCAATCGCATACGCTGCGGCCGATGATGCGCGAACCTTCTCCTACGAAATAGCCGAACATTTTCTAGCTTGCGGAGACGAGGACAACGCTCTTTTTTGGTATAAAGGAGCCGGTGACGATTCACTACAACGTTTTGAACTTTACCGGTCGTCGACTGCCTTCGAAGCAGTTTTAAAAATTCTTGATCGTAAATTAGGAATAGAAAGCAGTACAGCGGTCCCACTCGGTAATACCGTTATTTTGGCCGAACTAGGCGAAAAAGACGTCGATCCTGCAATTTACTTGGAAGTTCTTTCCCGACTCGGCGACCTGTACGAAGGCTTCGGCAACTTCCCGATGGCCGAACGGGGATACAGGCGCGTTGTACGTATCATAGCGCAAACCAAAAATCTGCCCGAAGAGCTCGTTCGACCTTTTGGTTATAGTTGGCTCGGTTTGGGGCATATTGCTTGGCAACGTGGCGATTTTGAAGCTGCAGAATGGGCGTTTAAAAAGGTTCGAGAAATAGTAAACACCTATACCGACCAAATTATTTTAGACGTCGAAGCGGTACGGGGATTAGCGCGCGTCTTTTGGTACCGCGGAGAATATTCAGCCGCGAAAGCTCTCGCCGAAGAAGCCTATTCGATTGCAAAAGGTATCGACGATGTTATTGGACAGGCTGAGTCGATGTGGATTCTCGGGGAAATTTTTCGTCTCATGGGTAAAGCTAATATCGCGCGCGAAAAGTTTGAATTATCTATGAAACTTTACGCGCAAGAAAGTTCTCAGACTGGCTCAGCTAGAAATATGCTAAGCCTGGCACAACTTTCCCGTTATCAGAAAGATTTCGCGGAAGCTCGCGAACGCTACACTCGGACCCTTACCTCCTACGAGCAACTGGGCGATAAACGTGGACAAGGGCAGTGCTATAACGGTCTTGGCGACATCGAACGCTTTGAATCTCGCTTCGCAGAAGCCGAACGCTTCTACGCAAAAGCCCTCGATTTATACACTTCGATCGGTGTCGAATACGGCATGGCCGTCGTGATGGCGAATTTAGGAATTAACGCGATGGCACGTGGGGATTTTGGAGCAGCCAAAGATTATCTATCTTCGGCTGCGGACATCATACAATCCAATGATTTCCCATATCTCGTAGACGGAATTGAATATAACTTGGCGCTCGCTAAATCGCTTGGCGGCCAGCTCGGTGATATCAGCGCGTTGTTAGAATTGGCTTCGAAAACTAAAATTAGAGATATCGATTATGCCCAACCCCTAGAACGCTTGGCGAACCTTTATGCGAGTAAGGGAAAACTCAACGAAGCGAAAGCACTTTGGAAACGCGCCAAAGAAATGTATGAAGATCTTGATTTAGCCGTCGACTCCAGACGCGTTGAAACTTACCTACAAGACTCCTAGCCTTCTCCAAAAGAACTCGTTTTCCCTGCACTATGTGTGAATGCGAAGATTACTTCTCGCCCTCCGCCAACTTATCATCCAATGCTAAAATCGTTCGCTGCGTTCTCAAAACCTGAGAAAAATCATCAAATCTCTTTCGTTCAATATTCTTAAAAATTCGTTCATACATTCGAGGGAAAACGTCGAGTTTTTTGACACTTCTTGATTTTATTTTTTTACCCGATTTTGAAAAAGTATAAGATTCGAAATCTTTTATAAAAACGGTTCTCTCACCCACCTCTATTGAAATTTCTTCGCGATTTCCTTTTTCGTCGCTTCCCTTATCGGACAACATCATTTGAAATGTGGAACCGTCTTCAAGTTCGAGATGACAATGAATGCCTTGGTGGGTTTGAAAAGCGTCGGTGGATATAACCTTAAAACCGGGCTTAAGGGCCAAAAAATGATCAATCCAATGGCAACCATTCGAAACGATTTTGCTTTTCGAAACCGGCCAATTATACCAATGGTTTTTTGGAAGACTTACTTCGTGAACCACACATCGATAATCCATCTTGGATTTAGCGGGTGAAAGATCGTGACGAATATGATCAAAAAACGCATCGTATCGACGATGATAAGCCATTGATAATTTGGGTTCGACAAATTTTTCAAGTTTCTCGAGTTGTTCCCAAGATGTCGCGAGCGGCTTCTCGCAGATAACGGACTTCCCCTCGCGAAGCGCTTCTAAAACTAAATCCGCATGAGTATGATGATAGCCTGCGACGATGATGAGCGAAGAATCGTCATTCTTAGCTAGGCGACGCGTTGCATCGATCGTGATATCTTTGGGCGCTAATCTTAAAACAACTGGATCAATATCGTGAATTCGAGAAAGTAGATATCCGGTCGGAAGATGCGGGGCGATTTGAGTTCGGGAATGATGACCCCACCCGAATATCGTTACTCTATTAGTCATTCCCCTATCGGTATTTCGTTTTGCAATACGCGCACTAGCAAAAGGGAAATCGTCTTTGATTGTCTCGGAAAAATGAACCGCAGATAAAATCGATTCTACTTTAGAAAAATTAATGTCTTCCAAACATTTTTCGGATTCAATCTCAAAACCCGCGTTTGCATTCATAAAATCATGAGCTCCTTTTTTCCATTTCGTATCACCTGACTCGACGGTATCGGTCCCTCTGACCAATAATGAAGGTAACGCGATTCGGGTAAGCCCTTCAGGATGGTTCGTCGCAACAAAAACGACGGAATCTCCCACTTGAAACTGACCTTCTGATTTCTCTACGACTCCTTTTCCGATAGAAATAAATTTTTGAGATACGGAATTATTTTTCGTTCTTGAAACGATTTTACGAGCAATAGGTTTCATGCCGATGGTTCGGTAGTGCCACAATATCTTGAGAGAAAAGGGGTAGGAGAAATACGCACGCGGAACAGGAGCTAAACATAACCACTTCGTAACCTGAATTACGACATTGTCTTTGCCATCATAATCGACGGTGTCGATCCATTTTTTGTTAACTTTAACTTTCATTGCGAAACATCGAAAAGCCCATCGCGTAAGGCGAGGTAATTTTCGGATTCAGCATCCAATACCAAGGCGCGTCGAGTTCCTGCCTGAATATGTCGACGACGTAATGTTTCATTATCTAGTGCCGCCCGTACGGCAGACAAGAGCGACGAATAAGAGCGAGTTTCATAATACATTGCAGCATCTTCACAAGTCTCCTGAGCGTAAGGCAAGTCGGGCGCGATGATCATCGTTCCTTTTGCCATGCCTTCTATTAATGGGAGACCGAGACTCTCAGTCAGCGACGTGATAACCAAAATCGACGAACGCTTAAGCACCGCCAATATTTCTTCTCGCGACATTGCGGCATTTGAGGAGCACAAGGTCAAAAAGTCTGTTTCATCTGAAAGCTCTCTCTCCAGACGCTCGAAAAAGTGACGGCGCTTATAATCGAGCTCACTTCCAATCCATAGTAGTCCATTCTGGCCTTTGGCGACGAACATGCGCTCTATATTAGGTGGTGGTGATCGAACCACCTGCGGGAAAACATTCCACCTTTGATTCATTGCTTTTTGCATCCAATGGGTTTGAACAAAAACACGATCGCTATGTTCGCACGATTTTTTGGTGAGCTGTTCTAAGGCCTTGAGACGTAGACGGTGAGAAAAACTCAAAGTTGCTTTGGCCCGGCTCGAAAAAAATAACGGCTGTTGGGAATAGGAGACGGTTGGAAGATCGCAAAGACCAACAGCGTTCATTTGTAGAACACAATCGGCATGCACCTCCTTACAAGCCTGATTAAATCCTGTCGTCAACCAATGCATTCTCGCCGCATAAAAACGGTCGGCGACAGTACGTTTTTTCCACTCAATCTTTGGGTGTAAAAATCTGGCCTCGGCATAGATCGATTGCGGAGATCCAAAAACGGTAATGCGGGTAAAACGTGAATCATCACTTAACGCACTAAGAATTTCGTTGAGAATAACCCAACCGCCTCCTCTTTTTGTACCGACAGATTCAACAGCTAAGTGCATTCTATTTCAGCATATTGAGGTAAAGTTTATAATTTTCTTCCCAGATTTTTTCAGGCTGAAAAAATTCAAGTACACGTGCGCGAGCTTGTCGGCCATGCTTTTTTCTCAGACCATCGTTTCTGAGATAGCGAAGCATCGCGTCAGCCAAACGGACTGAATCCTTTGCTGGAACTAAGATACCTGTGTGCTGATGAACCACGGCATCAATACACCCAGGGACGTTAGTAGCGATAGTAGGAATCCCCATCGCAGCGGCCTCAAGCGGGACATTAGGAAAGCCCTCCCTATAAGTTGGTAATACTAAAAAGTCGAAAGCGTTATAATAAGACGGTGTGTCGCGAGTGAAGTCTACCCAGTGAATATCATTGGAAGATTTAATACTTTTGATAATACCTTTATCAACTGCGTCTCTTTCTTCGATAGGACCGACCAAAATCAGCTTAGCTTTTTCCTTTTTTGAAACGACTTCCCAGGCGCGAATAAGTTCTTCGATGCCTTTGTCTTTTACCATTCGACCTACAAAACCGATAACCTTTTCCTGAGGTTTAATACCTAATTCTTTTCGGATATTAGCAAAGGAGTTTTTGGGGTTAAACTTTCCAATAGCGTCCACACCGTTGCTACCATTTAGTAAAACGGTTGACTTATTCGCGTGGACCATCTTTTCAGAAAGAGCCTCTCGTCTTAACGAATGGCTTTGGCAAATTACTTTGTGAGCAAGTCTACAGCTAAGCTGTTCTGCGCGACGAAACATCTCACGCCGCCGACCTTGGGCGGTAAAGGTTAATAGACCGCGCATCTGGTAAACTCTATGGGGTACCATCGCGGCCGATGCAGCCATCATTCCAAGCAGTCCACCTTTAGGTGTGTGCGCGTGAACAATGTCGGGTTCAATCTCAAAAAGCGCATTGCTAATTTCGGTAACAGATTTAATATCTTGTAAGGGCGTAATCGCACGCGGCATTTCGATTCCATAAGATCGAATATTAGTGCGTGTTCGAAACGCTTCCAGCTTTTCGCCCGGCGAGGTAATAACGCTGACGTCAAAACCTCGCGATTTCATATAAGAAATTTGCCCCTCAATAAAAATCAAAGAATCGGGAACGGTCGTAATATGTACGAGTTTGACCATATGATTTAGAGGAGGGGTATAAGGTTGGGAAATTAGCGGTTTGCTTTCTTGGCGAGTTCAAGATTTGAAGCTACGTTTTTCCAATTAACAATATTCCAGAAATTATCGACGTAAGAACCACGTGCGTTCTGATAGTTAAGATAGTAAGCGTGCTCCCAAACGTCGAGAACAAGAATAGGCATAGCCGTAATCGGGAAATTTTTCTGGTGATTTTCGACGGCAACCGTTACGAGACGGTGTCCGATTGTGTCCCAGACCAACATTCCCCAACCACTACCTTCTACTTTCTTAGAAGCAGCACCGAACTGGGCTTTCATTTTCTCAACGCTTCCAAAGTCAGCATTGATCTGGTCAAGAAGAGCGCCCTCGGGAGCACCCGATTGTGCGGCCGGGCACATGTTTTCCCAAAATAGGACGTGATTAAAGTGACCAGCACCATTGAAGGCAAGTTCACGTTCCCAATGACGAACGAGCCCAAAATCGCCGCTTTCACGCGCTTCCGCTAATTTTGCTTCTGCGTTATTAAGTCCGTTAACGTAACCTTGATGATGCTTAGAGTGATGGAGTTCCATCGTTTTCGCATCAATCTGCGGCTCAAGTGCGTCATAAGAATAAGGAAGTTCTGGAAGTGTATGCTTTGCCATTTTGGGCTCCGGTTGGGTAAGTTTTAGGACACAAGATCTACGGATAACGAAGAAAATTGTAAAGATCCCATCTTGAAAAATTCGTTTCGCATCGAGATTAAAATCGAAATTCGAATATTGTTACCTTATTAATCCATGGTTCACTTTCAAACGAAGTTGGCTCGTCGTTATTCCAACTGAAAGACCGCCGCCGCCTCGTATCCTTTCAGGCTCGGTTCATCGAGACGGAATATCGGAGTAAATCCTAATAAGGCCGCAAACTGGGACGCGTCTGAGATAGCACTAGAACGCACTCCCATACCGAATGTCGACTTTAACATCCAAGCGTCAATATATTGGATCTCGGGCGAATTGTAGAGGCGGTCTTGTGTATCGCGAACACCTCGGACTTCTGTTTTGTCTGGAATAATGGTTTTTCCAATTTCGAGATTAAAGATCGGAGAGAAAGTATTTCCGATCCATCCACTCACATCCATGGTCACGACGTTTCCGTTAACCAAGCCGGGTATCGCACCATCGGCAAATAATAGATTTAGAGATAATTTATAACCTAACGCGATGGAAAGCTTATCCCCGCTGCCCTCCTGAAGCAGCCCGCAACGAGGATGAATATCCTGCTGAACAAGTCCAAAAACTAACCCTAAGCTACATGCCCAACCCGAAGATGAATCTTCAAAAAAAATCGTACCAAACTCTATCCCTAACCCCGTGAGCAGGGACGAAAAAATATACTTCAATCCTTGGACCGTATTCATCTCCTCAGAACGAGGATCTTTCTCCCAAGCGAATTGGAATCCGATCGAAACCTTCACAACGGGATCGTTAGTCGAGATATTTCCGGTTCGAAGACTAGAGGTAAAACAACCGGAAAAAATCAAAACGAAAATCAAAAAGAAGACAGGGACAATTTTAGATTTCATAAAATTTTTATAGATAAAGTGATGCCATTTTTTTGAGCAATAGCTTGAAGAAGCGTAATTTTTGCACGTCTTTAACTTGTATTTCTGAATATTGTTACGCTAAAGTCCGAGTTTTAAGGAGACCAAAAATGAAACTCACAACTCTTGGAATATTCTGCTTCGCTGCTTTGATTTTTGGATGTCAAAACAAGACCGTCGAAACGACATCTCAAAAGGCCGAGGCCGTCAAAAAAGAAATTGCGCCAAAAGTTAAAAACGCCGCCGTCAAACCCGAGCCCGGCAAACAAGCTGCGTCAAAAAAGGTTGATACAGTTGCTAAAAAGCAAGTCTTTCCAGAAAATATGAAAAATGGGGAAACACTTCATTTTGGCGCGCCTTTGACCATGAAGGAAGAAGCAATAACCTTAACCGCTGCCATTTCTAAAGGTGGTTCAAAAGATCCTATGAAAATTTCAGGAAAGATTGCTACGGTCTGCAAGGCCAAAGGATGCTGGTTCACATTACAGCATGATAAGAGCCCTGAAGTTCGAGTGAAAATGAAAGACTACGGATTTTTCGTACCGAAAAATGCCGACGGCGGGAAAGCGACAGTTGAAGGCATTCTATCGAAACGAATTGTACCTAAGGCCGAAGCCCAACATTACGCAGATGATGCGGTGAAGGCTGGAGAAAAAGCTAAAGTTGTGAAAAGTGACGAAGAAGTATTTGAGCTTATCGTAAGTGGCGTAGAAATTACAAAACCATCGTAAAATGCCCCTGACCAAAGATGCTATTTCGGACGGGGAACTCTACCTATATCAAAATAGCGACGGCTTTCGCTTTGGTTTAGATTCGATTCTGCTCGCCACTGACCTACCGGAACTCACAAACGAACATGTTGTCGATTTGGGTGCCGGAAACGGAGCGGTCGGATTGATGGTCGCTTCGCGCCATCTTGACTGTCGTGTTCAATTGGTAGAACGACAAAAATCTTTATATCAACTTATCGAAAAAAATATTGCTGTTAATTTTCTGCAATCTCAAGCAGAAGCCTTGATGGTCGATGTCCGTGATTGTAGACACCATCTCGACCATCAAAGTGCCGATCTCGTCCTGTGTAACCCCCCCTATTACAAACCCGGACATGGGAAACAAAACGTATCTCCTGAAAAAGCGGCGGCTCATCAAGAACTAAACGGAAGCCTTCGCGACTTTATCGCGGCGGCGAAATTTGTTGCCAAGCCCAAAGGAAAACTCAAAATTGTACTGCCGCCATTTCGTTTAACAGATCTCACGGACATCATTTCCGGAACCGACTTCGGGTTGCGGAGTTTACGATACGTTCATTCTCGCGAAAACGAAGATGCATACCTCATGGAATGTTGGCTGCAACGCGGAACTGTCTCTCACGTAAAGGTGGGGCCGGCCCTAATTTTACACGAAGGCGACGGGTTTAAAAAAGAAGTTCGACGTCGTTTCGAAAATGCGGCTAAAGCATGAAGACACTCTTTTTAATAGCACTTACCTGCCTCGTTGCGTGTACTGCTATAGACCCGTTACCAAACCAAACTGCTATTTTGAGGTCGATGAACACGTTTGAAAGTGTCCGTCTGAAATCCTCAAAAAAAGCAAACTCGGAAAACGACTTCGCCTTGTTGGCCCGAAATAATCCTACCGGATGTGAATGTCCGCGCTTTGAAATTTATGCGTACGGAGAATGGATACGCACGCCATTCACGGGAAAAAAAGAGGTTCTAAATGCTGTTCAGAGATATACAAAATCCGATCTTAAAACGATAAAAATTCGGGGTCGGTTTTCCGGAAAAAACAGAACCTCGCCGAACGGCGTCCTCTACGAATCATTCGAATTAATAGAATTCGATTACTAAAAACCTCTGCAAACTTAAGGTTGGTGATGAAAAAAATACGTATCGAACACGCAAAAATCTATCTTAGCGAAAAAGGCGACGTCACACAGGCAATCGTTTTTGATGGACCCGAAATTGTTCATATTGGACAAGCCGCAATGGATGCCGAAGTGGATGAAGTACTAAAACCGAACGGGGCTTGTGTTATGCCCGCCTTAGCAGATGCTCACATTCATATGTGGGGCATGGGCCTGCGACCGAATTCAGTTTCGTTAAGAGGTTTTAAGAGTGCAGCTTCTGTTTACGAAGCTTTAGAAAAAATTGAATCTAAAGACGATTGGATTTTCGGCCATGACTGGAATCAACATGAATGGGAAGATGCGGATTCGCTTTCGCTTGAAAAGCTGGATGCTATTTTTCCTGACCAAGCTCTCATGTTGAGACGCATCGACGGCCACGCGATTTGGGTAAATTCTGTTGCGTTGGAGCGGGCGAAGACTTCGGCTGAAAACGGTTTACTACTCGACGAATGGATGAACCCGGTCTACGACGCCGCACCACAAACCTCTTTAGAAGATGATCAAAATGCATTCTTGGCGACTGCTGCAACGTTGATCGGGCATGGAATTACTTCAGCACACATCGCTTGGGTTGAAGCAAATCGTGTTGGGATGCTTGAGAAGTTAAACGCCGAAAAGAAACTTCCGTTACGCATACATACCATGTTGGGTGCTGCCGACGAAGGCAATACCGAGCGACTTTCTCAACCGCCTCACAAGGATGAAGACTGTTGGTTAAACTTCAATTGCGTAAAATATTTTGCCGATGGTGCTCTGGGTTCGAAAGGAGCCCAGCTTTTGGAGGCATACGATGATAGTACATTTGGCGAGGTCGTAGATACTGATGAACGGCTAACAGAAAGTCTCCAGGCAAACGCTTTACGCGGCTGGCAACCGGCGGTTCATGCAATCGGTGATCGGGGCGCACAACGAATCCTTGATCAATACGATAGAATTCCTCGCGAAGTTTCAACGACGATTCGGCCGCGCTTAGAACACGCACAAATGCTGACCGATATAGATGTTGATCGGATGAAAAACTACATCGCTAGCATTCAACCGATTCATCAATATTCGGATTGCGAATGGGCAGATAGCGTACTTAAACCCTTTCAAGTCGACCGCCTATTTCGCTGGCGAGAGTTGGCGGATCGGACAATAATCTGCGGAGGCTCAGATTACCCTATTGAAGACCTCAATCCCTGGCATGGAATCTCGGTCGCGATTTCTAGGGCCGTGAAAAATCGTGAGCCGTTTCGACAGACCGGATTAACCAAAAACGAGGCTATCGGCGCTTATACGTCTAGTGCTGCCTACGCCGCGTTTTGGGAGGATAAGTTGGGTCGCTTATTACCTGGGTATCTTGCCGATTTTATTGTTACCGACACAGATCCATTTTTGGATTCCGCTGATAAAATTTGGGACACGAAAGTGCTGCAAGTGTGGCAGGACGGTAAAAGAATTTACGAAGCCACGTAAATGAACATCTTTAAAAGATAGACAACTCTAGAATATCCGGCCCTCAATAAAGAACTGGATTCGATTTCGTGAGAATTTATCTCAGTCGAGAAATTGGCTCGTCGGTTCTTTGGAGGTTTCTTAGATAAATGAAGTCGCCTTCGGGATCTGTGGATACCAGATAAGAACTATTGGTACGAACGTTTGGAAGAAACTTAACATTTGATGGGAACGAACCGATTGTGTCGTACTGCAACGAAACAAAGTTGCGATCAACGGTAAAGGTGTATGAAAGATCGCGAACGGGCGGAATTTCTTCACCACCAAAACCGGGGTAAAGATCAAAGGAAAGGTAGGGACCAGTATAACGTTCTCCGGTTCTGACGCGACCATTTCTTCGAGTCGCGTCTCCAAATACCGGGATACACTCTCCGAAAAGCGAAGTGTTTTTCGAAGTCATCCCGGTGTCGTCGCCGACAACTGTCCAAGCATTCCTGGCTCTAATTTCAAACTCGATCGCTGTATCAAAACAGCTTCTATCGGGAACGTTGGCTGAAAATGATTCACCTTCGATTGAAAGCGGAACGAGCGTCATACTCGCGCTTTGAATCTCCGAAATTTCAAAGCTTAGAAAATCTTTTTTATCGTTTTGAAAAGCTTCGCAAGTAGACTCGCTAGTTACGATCAAAATGTCGCCTACTTCAACACCGGCATTGCACGGATTAACGCCGCTCTGAAAAGAAACAGACAGACCGCCGTTACTATCGGTATCAAACAATCCGTCTTTGCGACTTGTAGAAGGAATTACTCCTTCATAAGTAATGGTCCAATTTTCGCTGTCTAGACTTTGGTCTAAAGTCAGTTCTTCAATTTCGTCTGCTGCGAGCACCGTTTTTCGAGTCAAGATTGTAGCACGATCCAATCCAATCAGACGATCGACATCAACCTCTTCGCTATCCAACCCATCCGCCAAAAATGAAAGAGCAACCGGTTGGGGCATTAGTGGAGAATCACATTTAAATTGCTGCGGTGCCCTAGGATTTTTACTTGCGAACTCTTCCATACTTTCAACAATTTCCGGTGGCTGTTCGCAGTTGCGGTTACCGATCGCACGTCCGGGGTTTCCTTCGGTATCGGCGAGAGAAAATCTCGGATTGAAAATCGCCACACGCTCCCCATTTTTGTAAGCACGTTGACAATATGCGTCGTCACCAAGGGCTGGGCAGTCTTCGGGCAAACTTGAATCGCCTGAAGCCAAACGCGCATTTTGATCCGGCAAGGGGAATGATGGCAAAACAAGACAATCTTTTTCGGCGTCAGTGAGTTCGGTAATATAGGCACTTTCCAAATCTGTTTTAAGATCGCAGCTCACCTGCAAAGCGTCAATATATTGAAGTTGACCGTTATCAATTCCAACCCAGGCACCGATTGAATACAAAACGCTATCGGCGTTCACTCTTCGAAAAACAAGCGCCGAAACATCAAGTGGAGACAAACCGACGCGAATACCTGGGGTACTCACAAACGACTCAAAGGTGGGTAAGGTCGAACGGGCAACATCAATTAATTGTCCCTGTCCAATATTGATAACTTTTATCTCATTGTTAACGCGGTCTACTGCGTAGGCGATTATACCCAAAGGATCTATCGAAATCGCGCCCACACCACGTTGCGGAAGTGTGGATTCGGACCGGCCAAACGAACCGTAACAATCCAAATCTTGCGCTGCATCGATGTCTCCATCGCCGTCGTTGTCTATTCCATCGTTGCAAGGCGTCGTCGGGTTCTCCAAAAAGACATTCGAATCTTCGGTTTGACCATGGGAAAAAACACATTCCGGATCTTCTCGATCTAAGAGACCGTCACCGTCGTTGTCCATTCCATCGCTGCAAGCGCCGAAATTGAGACGTCCATTTCCAGCCGCAGATTCTGCTCCACGGGGTCCAAAACATTGTTCGTCTTGAGAATCGATGTCGCCATCACCGTCGTTATCGAGCCCATCAGCGCATCCGAAATTGAGAGAAATTTCTTTTTCAATACAGGGTGCAGTTTGAGCAGGGTCCAGACAGGTTCCATCGAAGGTAATCTGTGATAAGCGATCGAGATCTCGATAAGAGATAAGGCCTATCTTGCCGTCTTTTGAAATTTCGAAATCGCTTACAGTGCCTGGCAGAGAAAGCGTTTTCCTATTTTCCGAAGGTGTTATCGTGCAGGCACCATCCGTACAAGCGGTCCAACTATCAATAATATCTAATTGAGAAGGCGAATCATAGATCGATAGAATATCGCCACTCGTGGGTTGTATTTCTAAAGCAATCGGAATACCCGGTACTTGAATGAGCGTATCCAGCACTCGCGGAAATTTCCCGGTGCTTATTCCAGACGTATCGATAATAGAAATGGTGCGATCCAACTGATTGAGAACATAGGCAGCAGCCCCTTCGGGTGCGATCGCTATATCAACAGGAAGTCGACCGACAACGAGGTGGCTAGTACCGGGAATCGAAGTGTCGATATCAATCATACTCGGGGGGTAAGTCGCAAGTTGAAGCATCGCAACGCGATCAGACTGTTCGTTAAGAATGAATGCGAGACTACCTTTTAGGGAAGGATTACTACAATCCTCAAAGTTAACCTGCTTCCTATTATCTGTCCCAATCGTAAAACAGACGTCGTCGATGGTCGTAAAATGGGTCGGTGCATCCAAACTTGTTGGAGGAATTAATAAGGGATCGCCGCAAGAAAACCCGAGAGTCGTGATAACGGCAAGCCACGCAGAGCTGTTGAATTTTTGAGTGAGATCAAATTTCAAAAGATTTTACCTACTAATTGATGGTAACGATTACTGTTCGGATCCAAATCGATAATTCCTATCGAACCGCAAACGATGCTTCTAGATTCCGCACAACTTTTTCCGGTATCTCCAGTATCGTCAAAAAAAGAGACGTAAGCTTCACATTTTTCCCCAAGGCGACATTGTCCTTCGTTAACAATAAAACGAGAAGGGTTATCAGCGACGTCAATGCGATCAACAATCGCAGGCACTCTCGGATCGACGACTACAATGGTTCCTTCTTCAAAACTGGGAATGTAGAGAAGTGGCCCGTTTGAACTTGTGTGCAGCGTAACATCTGAAGGTTGATTATCGATCGGTATCACATCTACAACAGAATATAGAGTTCCTGAAACCTTATCACTATTACTTGGACCGAGGTCGATAATATGGAGAGCATCTGGCGCACGAGTTACTGCGTACAAGATATTGCCATCATTTGAGAATACCATTCCGCGTACATCCGCGACAATTTCGGGATCGTGGGTAAGTGAAATCGTTGAACGAATAACCATCGCTTGGATATCTGACGTCCCAGGAGCAAGGTAAGGTGAATAAACTACTATTTCTCCTCCACGCCGATCACCAACGAATACGTCTCTGGTTCCGGGTCGTTTAGCGATCGAGCCCGAACCGTCTGTTATTGCGACCGATCGAAGACTAGCTGCTGAAAGGTCGACCGATCTTCCATCATCAGTATGTGGAATCACCATTGAACTCACGTTATTGCCGCGTAAATGCGAAACGTTAACCAAATCAGCCGTTAAATTCTCGGCAATATTTATCGTACTAACATCAAGATCGTAAGGATCAGAAGGAAGCACAGGAGAGCTTTCGGTATCGGGTACACGACGGAGGGTGCAATGTGAGGGATCCGATGTGCTTGTATTTCTCTCGCCGGTCTCACTTGTATCGCAAAACATACGGTCGCCGGACGTTGAAAGCGCAAAAGAAACAACAGCGTTGGATTGACGCGTGGCAACGTAGGCGCGAGAGGCGTTGGCATTTAATTTAATACTTCCACCAAAACTCGGTATGTAGGGGCTATTTTGCGCTAAGACTTGTCGTTTATCTAAATCAATGACGCTCACGGTTCCGCCAAGTTCTTCTCTATATCTCGCATCGAAATTGCTGTTAACTACATATAAGTAATCGCCAGAAGGATGAGCTGATAAACCCACAGGAAAATGAATATTATCACGTGAAGGGAGGGGTTCGACAAAGGTTCCATCGCAAGCAATAAGCGCGATTAAAGCCAAAATAAAAATGGAGGGTAACTTCAACACTTCAACCTTGTGGATGCACGTCATCAGAGATGAATCGAATCCGTATGAGAGACAATCTGGGTAGTATCATCGCCCGAAATCTAACGCAATATAACTAGGTGATTATAAAAGCTCAGACCTGAAAGCAACTTTGGTAACGTGATTTTATCTCTAGAGACAAATTAAATCGAACAAGTGACTTGCGACAGTTAAAATGAGTCACTACGTTGCCCGTCCTCTGAGGTAAACGAATGATAGCAGAAGTAGCGTTTTTTTTCGGCGGTTTAGTCCTATTATACTACGGTGCCGAGTTTCTAGTTTCAGCGTCGAGTTCAATGGCGTTCCGTCTTGGGATAACCCCGATTGTAGTTGGATGTACCGTTGTAGCATTCGGAACCAGTGCCCCCGAACTCGTTGTGAGTCTCGCCGCGGTTTATTCTGAAAATGATGGCGTTTCAATTGGAAATATCATCGGGTCAAATATCGCCAATCTTTTACTAATCCTTGGGATGGCATCCGTAATTCGGCCCATTCAAATCAATCAGGAAGTTATTCGACGAGAGTATCCGATCATGTTGGCTGCACTTGGTCTACTAACAGGTCTGGGGTTTGACGGCGTGATTTCAAGATTTGATGGACTCATTCTTTCCGCTGCAATGCTCGCTTATATCGCCTACCAATTTCAATCGGCAAAGAAGGCTATGGCCGCGGGAAAAACCGTCGATATGCTTGCTGATCTAGACCAAGATGATGACACAAGCACCGCAAAAAACATTGTTTTTTTGATTCTCGGAGTTCTAGGCCTCGCATTCGGTGCAAAGTTCATGGTCGATGCTGCGGTCTCCATAGCGACCGAATTCCAAATATCACCCCTATTAATTGGAATCTCAATTGTTGCAATCGGAACGAGTCTTCCAGAACTCGCCACAAGTGTGATTGCGGCGACGAAAGGTGAGTCCGATCTCTCGGTTGGCAACGTTGTGGGTTCTAATGTCTTTAACACGCTTTTAGTATTGGGAATCGTAGCTTCGATTGCCTCACTGAATATAGGCGACGCCGTTAAGATCGATATTTGGATAATGTTAGGTACAGCGGTAACGATTTGGGTTCTTATGCTCATTAAACCGAAAATTACCCGGCTTCACGGGTTGATTTTCTTAGGTGCCTATATCGGTTATATGGTTTCTCTTTTTAATAGATGAAAAAAAAGCCACGATAATCGCGGTTTCAATGATTGGTACCTTATAGGTTGGTTACTTACATCTTCCCGCTGAACAGGTTTCTCCTGAAGCACATTCACAATCCGTCTGACATTGAGCCGGGGAGGATGCTGGCGCCTCACAAACGCCCGTTGCGCCGCACACTTCGCCCGATCCGCATTCTTGATTACAGCTACATGGTCTTTCACACGTGCCGCTGACGCAAATTTCGTTTTGTGAACATTGCGCATTATTTCGACAAGCGACATTCGGATCTTCTTCGCAGTAGTTGTTTGCGTTACAGACAAATCCCGAGCCACAGTTGGAATCTGCCGTACAGCGTGCTTCACACTGAGCATCGACACAAATTTCTGTTCCGCCACAATCTGCAGTTCGCCGACATTCTAAGGCTTCGCATAATCCTGAAAGACATCTTTCGTTTGATCCACAATCTGAATTTTCAGAACAAGCTGACAAACATGAGCCATCAACACATGAACCGCCGTCGCATTCTTCGTTAAATACGCAACTTTCAGCACTCTTTTCACAAGCCCCATCAATACACGTTTCTCCACTCTTACAGTCTTTTCGTTCGACACATTCTAAAGCGGTCTCGGCAACACATTTAAAATCTTTACATGTTTCCCCGGTTTTGCATGATGTCTTGGAATCACATTCTGCCGTTTCAGGAGAGGTGCAAGAATTGCTGACACAGCTTTCACCCACTCCACAATCGGACGCTTTTACACATTCAAGATCATTGGCACTGCAGGAACGTTTTCCAAAGTCATTATTTTTCGGCAGACATTGTGTGGAATCGCCGACGTTAACGCACTCAAAGTTCGTGGGGCATTCCGAATTAATTTCGCAAGCACGAGTACATACTTTTTCGCCGGAGTTGTTCGACATATCGAAATTGAGTTTGATGCAGACCGCGCCAGTTTCTGAACAATCTTGATTCGTTTCACAAGATTGGCAGAGTCCAGACAACCCAGTATCAGTTGTATTTTTTGGTTTACACTCGTTTGAGACACAAATTTTTCCGTCTCCGCAATCGGGGTTTGAGTAACACTCGACGCTGGTATCAACTTCCTCTACCTCTTCGACGATCTCCTCAACCACTTCGGTTTCGACGTAAACTTCCTCACATATCGTGTCGCATGATGTCTCGATCCAACATTCATCCCAACATTCCCAGTCATCACAGAAGCTTTCGCAGATTTCGATATCTTCACATTCATCACGACACTGTGTCTCGTAATGGCCATTTTCGGACACGACCAGACACCCGGACGAGAAGAACCCGACCATTAATATTGTTAAAGCGCTTAGTAAGTTTTTGCGTTTCATCGAGGACTCCAACGTTCCAATTAGTATATTTCGTTTACTCATAGTGTTTTTAACGTGTGATAACGAACGAAATTCAATCAAATGCGACAATTTTGGATCTTTTTTGCGCTATTTTGAAACAAAGCAATAAAATCCCTGACTCGTTGACCTAAATTTGCTAACTACCTATAGTCCGAACCTAAATTTTTTTTTTGAGATCTGTACAGGTAGATAATGAAAACGTTCCAAGCCCTATTCGCAATACTGATGACCACGTCTCTTCTAGTCGCTTGCGGCGATGACGAAATTCTCTGTCCAGATACGGCGACCTTAACAGGTGAGAAGTGTATCGACAAAACGTCGGGATCCGAGGTTGATCCAATCGATAAGGATGGCCTCACAGCAGTCAATCCTGGTGTTATATTAGTCGATCCGGCCGAAGTTGTTTTCGCGCAAGTTGATCTCCTTAAAACCGATGTTCAAACACTTATCATTTCCAATAATGGCGACGGTACGTTGATCATCTCAGACGTCAGACTCGTTGAAGAGACCCTTAATGATGGCGGCGGACGAGAAATTTCAGAAGGTTTAAACTGGAAACGTAGCGCGAGTCTTAAACAGGATGAAATTCTTGAATTGGATCTTAAATACACGCCTCGTGATACCGATATAGATACCGGATATATTGAGATCATTAGTAATGACCCCGATAACGGAACACTCCGTGTTCCAATTCGTTCTGGAGATTTAGCACCACGCGTTTTCTCACGACCCCAAATTTCATTCGGTCGAGTTTCTCCGGTGACCGAAGCAACCGTTGATTCAGCTTGGGAACTCACCGACATTTCCAACGTTGGTCAATCTCCACTTAAAATTAGCCGCGTCGAAATTTCACCAAAATTGTCTGATTTTCGCATCGTTTATCCCACCGATGATTCGGTAGAAAACGACAAAGACGATCCCGGATTTCCACTTGTTTTGGGACCAACCGAAACTCTACCCGCTCGAATTTTCTTCAATCCTACGACACCAGAAGGCTCTGAAGCCGAACTCTTCATCTATAGTGACGATCCGGAGGCACCAACATATAAAGTCGATCTTATCGGAAATAGTGGTGAACCATGTATCGAAGTGATTACCGGTGAAGATGAAATTAACTTTGGTGAAGGCGGGATCGGATTTGCCAACAATAAAACAATTACGATTAGAAACTGTAGCACCGGAGACCTCGAGCTAAAGGATGTTAAAGTTTGTACCGATGAGAGCAACGCCTGCGAACTCAATCAAATTTTCCAAATAAAAGAAAATTCTCTCCCTACCCTTCCCGATATTATTCCTGGAGGAGAAACGCGTAGTTTTGTGATTGTTTACACCCCTATTGATGAGTCCGTTTCTACTGGCCTTCTCACTATTCAGAGCGATGATCCCTCTAAATCACGTCTCGAAATTCCTTTAACAGCGAGAGGTACTGACAATCGATGTCCTACCGCGATCGCCGAGGCGAAGTTAACGGAAACAAATCGCTACCAAACCGTAATCAACACTATACCGCTTAAATCAGTTCAATTCCGTGGTTCCAACTCGACGGACACTGATGGGTCTATTGCACGTTACGTTTGGACAATCGTGAGCCAACCACCGAATTCGACCGCCCGGCTTGAACCCTCAGGTGAAATTCAGGATCCAACCCTATTTCTAGACCTTGCCGGTGATTATGTCGTTGAACTCGTAGCATACGACGATCAGGGAACGGCAAGTTGTGGCGAACAAGCTCTTGTTACTATTAGAGCAACGCCGGATGAAGATATTCATATTCAACTTGTATGGAATACACCTGCGGATCAGGACCAAACCGATAGCGAAGGAACTGATATGGATCTCCATCTCCTTCACCCGCTCGGAACATGGAACAACGAGCCTTGGGACATTTTCTACGAGAATAAAACTGGAGAATGGGGAGCGCTTGGACCCGATGATGATCCAAGTCTGGATGCTGATGATACCAACGGAGCTGGACCAGAGAATATCAATCTAAATAATCCAGAAGCAGGTATTAGTTATTCTGTTGGTGTTTATTATTTCAACGCTTATGCCTTCGGTGTAAGTTATGCGACGGTTCGAATCTTTATTCAGGGTCAGCAAAGATTTGAGAAGAAAGATGTCTTTCTTCCATCCACGGGAACCTTTTGGAAAGTAGCCACCATCGAATGGCCGTCGGCACGCATCTTTGCAGTAGATCAACAATTCGATGATTTCCCATAACCTACCAAACCTATCAAAAAGTTTGACCCTCTGTTAAACGAAGACTAAGCTTGAATCATACAAGAGGTCTTCAATGAATCTACGATTAAAATTCGGGTACACTTTATCACTTAGTCTTCTGGCTATTTGTTTTTCTTGCGCTTCCAAAACGCCGCAAAATTCTAAGCCAGTTGTTGAAAAGGAGAGCGTTGAATCATCCCCAGAGTGCATTCAAGGCTGTATGCCAAACGATGAAGATCAGTGCGTAATAGAAGCACGCGTAGCCGATGGTGCAGTTGTTGAAATAGAAGTCGTCCCATGCGACCCGAAATGCTGTGAACCAGGAGCCAAATTTATCGGAGGCGGCGGCGTAGATACAGATAAAGACGGGATATACGACGGAGCAGACGAATGTGTAGACCAGCCTGAAGATTACGATTCTTATAGGGACAAAGACGGTTGTCCGGACCCTGATAATGATAACGATAAAATCCTTGATATCGACGACCAATGCCCGCTAGACGCCGAAGATGTTAACGGCGTCGACGACGAAGACGGTTGTCCCGATTAATTCCATATCGAAAGAAAAGTTTCAAACACGGAAACCCTTGACTAAAAGTATCCTCATCGTTCTTTTTCTTTTGGTCCCGGTTCAGATTTTCGCTCATGCTGAAGAGCCGGCAGCTAAATCTATTTTTAAAACCGAAAATGGAATATTGATACAAGCTAATTTTGGTATCATTGACGACTTCTCGGACGGATATGTTTGTGAGGAAGCCTTTCTAGGCGGTGATTCATGGAAGGTCGCTGTGCTTGACCAGACAGAATGGATTACTTACGGCTCTAATAATATTAAGAGAACTGAAGACGGTTGTTCATTTCAAACCATCAAAGAAAGTGATTCGATCGTCGGTGATATTCGGGTGTCGCCCGATAAAAAAACAGTCGCTTATTACGCCAATGGTGGTTCAGAGCCTGGCATCTGGGTAAGCAAGGATCGTGGTAAGAGTTTCGAACGAATAGATTTCGAAGTCGAAGGGTTACAGATTACCGCCCTTCGATTCGAAAACAACGCAACCATGATTATTAGCGGATACGACACGAACCAAGCCGGAGAGGGATTTTTGATCTCCGTTTCGACGCAAAGCCTTGAATCGGCGAGCCTCGCCATTCCAGACGAGGTGAAATTTTCCTATCTTCTAGACGCAAATGAGGAAGGGCTTATTTGGCTTGGTCGCTTAGAAGCACAAACAATCTTTGTCGGAACAAGATCAGAAACCGACCAAATTCAGTATGAACCAAAATCATGGCCGATCGGTGCTGCGCTTTCAGAAGATGGACAAAACATATTTATCGGCGGCGTCGAGAACGGGTCTGGAATCGCCGTGGGTTCGAGAAGTTCCGGAGTATTCGAAACCATATTGAAAGATCGTGCGGTCGACTGTCTCAAACGAGTTGGTGAAAAAATCTATATTTGTGGTCTAGAACGCCGTGATGGATACGATATCTTTGAACTCGAAAAGGGATCGCTCAAAGGCGTAAGTAAGTTTACTGATATAGAAGGTCCGAAGAATAGTTGTCCGGACGAATCGGATGTGAGTTCCATCTGTCCTATCGTTTGGAAAGATACCGCAACATACTTTGGTAAGGTCGCCGAACTTAACCCTTCTCCCGACACCGCTGATATGGGTGTGAAAGATACGGACGGGAATGACCAAGAACCCAAAACACCACAAGGGCCAGTAGAAAAATCCGGCTGCAGTACCACCGCTTCACCTTCTTTCCCGCTCGTTTTTCTGATTGGTTTTCTACTTTTTCGGAAGCGAAGTTAGAGCATACGCCAAATTACGCCAAAAAAGATAAACGTAAAAATAATCCCAAGCACCCCGGCTACCATACTTACAAATATCGGAACGAGAATTTGAAGGAGAGCTTTTCCCTTCAAAAAAAACATCGAAAGTACTGACGCGGCAAAACCGGTTAGCGCAAAAGTTATAGGTCCTGATAATATTTTCGCAGCAAGTACACCATCGCTCTCACTTCCCAAGGCAACGAAGATCAGCCCAGCGAGACCCATAAAACAAAATAGAAAAATTGCGACGCCGTAGAGCCCTGCCATTATTTTCGCGTTACGCGTATTTTGATTATCGATACCTATTTCTGTACTTTCCATTCGGTCTCTTTTCCTATGAAGCATAAAGAAAAGTATAATCGAAATTTTTCAATAAACGAAGTCCGAGTAAAAATGATACATTTGCGCCCCGCTACCATTAAAGATGCCAAGACGATTCTCGCTCTGAACGACGCTGCTGTAGATGCAACCAGCCCAATGGATCTGAACCGCTTTGAAAACCTTTTCGAAATTTCTCATCATTGTATCGTCGCAGAACGTGACTCGAAAATTTTGGGATTTATATTGGCGATGAAAGAGGGCGCACCCTATGAAAATCAAAACTTTAAGTGGTTTTCCGAACGTCTAAAAAACTTCGTTTATATCGATCGGATCGTTATCGACGAATCTGGACGGGGAGAAGGAATTGGAACTCAGTTTTACAATCATCTGTCTGAGTTAAGCGAAAAAGATGGCGTTTCCACTCTTGCAGCGGAAATCTATCTGATTCCACCGAACCAAATTTCTTTGAATTTCCATAATAAAAACGGATTTATCGCATTAGATTCAACCGAACTTAAAAATGGAAAAGTGGTTTCTATGCAGATAAAAAATATTGAGTAGAACGCTTCGGTTACTCATCGTTCGTTTTAACGTCCTGAGCTTTCTTCTCTAAGTCCGACGCTTTTTTATTGGCGTCTTCTGCCTTTTTCTTTAGGTCTTCGGCTTTTCTTTTAAGTTCATCGAGTTTCAGTTTCGCCTCATCGGCTTTCTTCTTAGCGCTCTCTAATTTTTCTTCGGTCTTTTTCTTAAGTTCGTCTCCTGCCGCCCCCAGTCCAGGATTAGAAATAAGTGGTGTTTGAGTTTCTTGCGGCATCACGATCTCCGGTGGATTATTCGACGCACCTTCTGCCGGTTTGGCTAACTCCTCTGAGATAAAGGTACCATTCGTCCCCGTCTCAGGTGTCGTTTCGGTGGCATTCTTTCTGATCGGATTTCTGAGATCAGAAAGCGAACCAGCTTCCGGAAGTTGGTCTAACATTTTTGGCTTCGGCATAAATAAGGCTAATAATTTGAGGACCGGAAAAATCTCTTTTTGTTCATATGTCGCTTTGACTAAAACGTATTTATCTTCAGTGCTACAATTTAAACGTTTAACCAAATTCTCATATAAGCCAGGTACCAAGGAAGTCAGCGCTTTCTTAATTCGACCACATTGCAACGAAAAACTTTTTGCGTGTGCTGCATCATTAAAACTCAATTCGATTAAAACCTTGGGCTTTTTAATATCTGAAATCTCGAGCTTCACGGCTTCGAATACCTGCCTGCCGACACCGGGGATAGGAATCCGCATTTTACGACCGGTGACCAAGATTAAAGTTCGTTCATCTTCGGTCGCCTCTTGAATCTTATTTAAGGTCTCCATCATAGAAGAATCTGAGCGCGAGTCTTTACGATAAAGACTTTTTATCCACTTTTCCTTTCCCAAGACCGCCAACCCATGTTTCGGCAAAAAGATTTTCCGTTCGTCCTGATAAACATCGTTGGCCGGAAGAAGATCTCGCATCGGTTTTTTCTTAAAGGCTCGCCATTCGGGAACATGTTTAAAACGGCGATCCAACTTATTCATTATCATCCCATTGGTCATGCGATGTTTAATAGCCAAAAACGTTGAGGAAATACTGGCCGGTTTAGCCGACGCTACATATAGCATATCGACATGCGAGATCGGGTTGATTTCGGTATCTTGTAAAATAATGCGGTAGTCGGGAATCTTCTCAATGAGCTCGGTCATGACCGGCGCAAATTTGGTTCCTCGAATTCGATCCGTTCGAATTAGTGCGGAATAGACAGCATTACCCGGACCGTAGCCCGCAATGTCTGGTAGACCATTTGGACCGCTTCTGTCGTACGCAATTTTATTATTCTTCTTCGGTACGGGCTCCTTCTTTTCGACCTTTTCTTTCTTCTTTTCGGTGTTCTTTTTGGGCTTCTTGACCTTTGCTATCGTTGGCGATTTCTTTTTAATCTTGGGTTGTGGCTCTGGTTCCGGCTCAGGTTCCGGTTCTGGTTCTGGCTCGGGTTCAGATTCTGGCTCGAGCTCCAGTTCCGCTTCCTCCTCCACTTTCTCCTCCGGAGGTGTTTCAATGCTCGCCCAACGTCCCGTTTCAGTACTTAATCCTTCCAAATCGTCGAATGATTCCATCCATTCTAATTTCGAATCCACACCTGCAAAATCGGACAAAAAGATAGGTATGAGAACCAAAGCGTGTAGGAGAACGCTAACTATGAGAGAAACCATTGGAATCAGAAATCGCTTTCGCCACGGAAGCCTTGCCACAACCAGACTTGTTGCCTCTTCTTCATTTTTTTGGGGGTTTTCTTCCATAACTACTTATAAAGACGAATGAGATACAATTTAATTCCGTTTTCAGGAAAGATAAACGATGTTGTGAACTAAAACCGATAAATATGCCCGCTTAATTTGATCAAAAAGCATCTCCACCCTACCATAAATTTTTGTCGATCCTGGAAAATTGTGAAACGAATACTCCTTTCTGTCTTGTTGATTATAGCAGGCTGCGAAAATGAAAACTCGCTGTCCAATAATAACCCTAATAATACAACTCCCATCGTTAAAACCAACAATTCGACTCTTCCAACCGACAACAATACTACAGCGATCCCAATGAAAACATGCGGTGGGTCGTCGATCGAATGCGATCCATGCCAATTAGAAGAACCCGTCTGTGAAGATTTCAATTGGATCTGCAAAAAAGACGAATCACTAGAGCTACCTGAAAGTTGTCTTCTTCCATGCGAAAATGACCCTGAATTTGAGTCTATCGGTGAGGCATGTGGATGTGCAGGAACGTTCGCGTGCATCGAAGGAGCTGTGTCGTGTTTAGATACGATCGACAAAAATCTTTGTGGGGGATGTGAAGTGTTAACTGACTCGCCTGGAGAGGCATGTGGAGATTGCGGTACAAATATTTGCGATGGCTTGAATGCGTTGTCGTGTATCGATCCGGGGGTGAATATTTGCGGGGGATGTTTACCGATTATGGAAGATATCGGCGACTCGTGCGGGGATTCTGAGGAAAATCTTTGGGTTTGCGATGAAAGTTTGGACGCACTTAAATGCACGAAGACCGAAGGCGAGTTATGCAGTTTTCAAAGCGACTGCTTTGCAGAAAACTGTTCTTTCGGTGTTTGTAGTCCCGTCGGATATACGCACGTACCGGCAGGAACCTTTACGATGGGCGCCCCGATCGGAGAAAAGGGCGCGCACCCTACCCGAGAAAACGGTCAGCACGACGTTACCCTAACGCGAAACTTGTTCGTCAAACAAACAACAGTTACTCAACAAGAATACGAAACAATTACCGGAGCAAATCCGTCCTACTTTATCAATTGCGGACCCGATTGCCCCGTAGAACGGATTAACTTCTATGAAATGTTAGAATATGCCAATCGGCTTTCAGTCAGCGAGGGTTTGGATGCATGTTATAATTTGGTAAATTGCACTAACGATAAATATAATGAGGGCTGCCCACCGACGAGTAGAGAGGGATTACTTTGTTCGGCGAACACTTTCGTATGTGATGATGATGCAATTAGCCCCGCATTAGATTGTAACGGCTATCGGCTACCGACCGAATCCGAGTGGGAGTATTTTGGCCGAGCTGGGACAACCAGCGCGTTCATTACTCCATCCGGGTTGCTCGATCATTTTGCAAGATCACCCCTCATACCTGAAATGGATACCATCGGCTGGTACTTCGGGAATGCAACCGTAAATTACGTAGGCGGGATAAATTGTCTCATGCCAGACGCAAGGATTTCCTGCCTCGATCTTCCCGAAGATAAATCTATAGGCACGCATCCTGTGGCGCAGAAGGCGCCTAATATGTGGGGTCTCTATGACATTACGGGAAATATTTGGGAAAGAGTTTGGGATATCAGTGGTAATTATCCTGACCCTGGTACGACGGTCATAGACCCGACCGGACCGACCATAGCGCAAGCCGATGATTCCAGAGTGCGTCGAATGCGCGGTGGCCCCTTTGATGCTCATGGTCAATATCTGCGAATCGCATATCGTACTGGACCAGGAGCCAGGACACGAATATACAACTCCGGATTTAGATTGGTTCGTTCGGTTCAAATAGAATAAATATGAAAAAACGAGAAGCTGTACTCGAGGTTTTTGAAGCGTTTCACAAACGCGGTCAATTAGCCTGTTATTGGAAATCGCCTCAGGGACTCAATGACGCCTTAGACATCCTCAAAAAGGATGTCGATTTGCTTTGTAAGAGGGAACCTACGGAACTTCTTGTTGAGCTTGGTTTCAAAAAATTTCGTGCGCAGGAACGCCACCAACTTCGTGGGGTCACCAATTGGGTGAAGCCCGTTGAAGGCGGATTTTGCCACCTACACGTTCATGAACGGATCTATACCGGCACCACGGCACCGCTCACCCATCGTCTTCCGTGGGTGGAGTATATCCTTCATCACTGTGAAGTCGATTCCGAAACGGGCATTCCCATCCCGATACCGGAAGTTGATTTCATACTACTTTTAACGCGTTATGCATTCGAGAAAAAAATTACCGAAGAGCTTGTTCGGGAATCCATGAAACGAACCACAATTGAAAAAATTGTAGAGCACACTTCACTCGTATTGGGAAAAAGACGAGGGAAAAAAATAGGGAAGAAACTCCGCAAAGGAATACCTTCAAGAAATGAAATTCAGAGTCTTGTAAAAAATGGCCTGGAAGAAGTTAAGTCACCAACACTCTCGTCCGGATATTTTGCAGCTCGTAGCCTAAGAGGAATAGGGCGTCTGTCTTATTCCAAACTTAAGCACGAACTACTTCCTGAGTTACGCCCGCTTTCTAAAGGTTTAAGCACCGAAAAAAGAGGCTTGGTCGTAGCCGTGGTTGGGGCGGACGGGTCAGGAAAATCAACACTTTCAGCGTCCTTAGAAGAATGGTTAATCGACTTTTTTGACGTTCATAAAGTTTACTTCGGAAGAGGAGACGCAATTTCGGCGACCTGGCAGACGTTAGCCCAAGCAAAATGGGCACTCCGCGGGGGCATTCCCGATTCGAAACTTCGTGAAGGGAAACAACGCGAACAAATGACAATGGTCCAAAAACGAGGCAACGAACAAGGTATCAAACGCGTCGTACGAAATCTCTCCCGAATCGCTCTAGCGGAGCGCAAACTTAGAGATGCTAATTGGGTCAATGATGCGCGAGAAAATGGCGCAATCATAGTCACTGACCGATTTCCCCTCATCGATGTCGATTTGATGGACGGCGCTATTATCGAAGTGGATGGATCGACATCCCAAAACATATTTTCAACGGCCGAGAAGGCTTTTTTTAGTAAACTAAACCTCAATCCCGATATCGTCTTTCGTCTCACCATTTCGCCTGAGATCGCCTGGGCGAGAAAACAAGATCACAACCTTGAAGACATTCGGGCTAAAACAGAAGCTCTAAAAGATGCGAAGTTTGCGCATTCGTTGGTCATCGAGGTCGATGCATCCGAACCTGCCGAAAAGATATTAAATGATGCGAAACAGGTCATTTGGGACGCACTTTGAAGTCCATACAAATCGAATTTATAGGTCTACCGGGGTCCGGAAAATCTACCATCAGTGATCTGGTCATCAACAAACTTGCGGACAAAAACTACCGCGTAATGAACCGTCGTGATCAACAAAAGTGCGTGGCCAATCATTACCTGAGGATATCCAAAAAAGAACGTCTCGCATCACTATTCGATTTTTGTGAAAGTAACGAAGCTCTCGTTTTTCATCTATCAAAATTAAGTTGTACGTTAAGACCCCTACATCGAGCTGGCCTTCGCCGGAGCTTTATTTTTATAAAGCAATGCCAGAACGCTGCGATTTTTCATTCCCAAGACCTAAGCAAAGATGTTGATTTTGTTATTCACGAGCAAGATATTTTGCAAGAGATCTGGAGCGTTCTCTATTTACGGCAAGCAAGTGACGCAATGTTGCGCCCTCTATTTCAATCCATCCAAGACTGGCTTCCCACCATGACCGTATATATTGACCTCAACGGTGCCGTGGCTTGGGAACGGATGCAGGAAAGAGCTAAACGCTTGAAACACTTTCCGGGAGAAATCGATTCGATGAAAGATTTAGATAAGGCAATTCTAAATCGTTCGAATGAGACCACCCGTCAATTAGGAGCACTTGCCCAAGAATTTGGTTCAACCCTGTTTACGATCGATGGACTAAAGAGCGTCGAGGAATCAGCTGAGCTCATAACGGCGCGAATCGAATCTCTTTATTCCACGCCTAAAAATTTGTGAATCTGAAGTCCCAAACGGACTTTCAACTGATCTTCCAAAACCCATTCCGCTAACTTTCCTGAATCAAGCTCACCGTGAACAGGGGACAAAATGACCTCTGAAATATCGGTCAATGCATACTCTTTCATTTTTTCTTTGGCCCAATCGTAATCCGTCCGATCAAGTAAAACGAATTTGACTTCGTCTGATGGTTTTAGGAGCGGGATGTTTTCATAAAGGTTTTTTTCAACCTCGCCGCTACCTGGAGGTTTTAGATCCATGATGATGGAAACACGAGGATCGATATCTCCGATCGTCAACGACCCCGAAGTTTCGATCATCACTTCGTAATTTTCATCACACAATCGTTTCATGAGGGTATGAACCTCAGGTTGCAGCAACGGTTCGCCGCCTGTAATTTCGACCAGATTACAACCGTAGTCGGCAACAATCTTAATAATTTCGTCGATACTTTGTTTTTCGCCCCCATTAAAAGAATAGGTCGTGTCGCACCAAGTGCATCTTAGATTACAACGGGCCAGCCGAACGAAAACGCAAGGACGTCCTGCTGCTGCTGCTTCGCCTTGAATACTATAAAAAATTTCTATGAGTCGGAGCATGATTTATTTAGCATCCACGATAGCGCGAAGTTCTTTTCCGGGGCGGAAATGAACAGATTTCTTTTTATCAACAAATACTTGTTCTCCCGTTCTTGGATTGCGCCCCTTTTTAGCTTTACGTTCTCTAATCGAAAAACTCCCGAACCCACGAACTTCGATACGATCATCTTCGAGAAGTGCATCTTTCATGGACTCAAAAACAGCGTTCACGACGTCTTCAGCCCGCTTTTTAGGAACATTAATTTTTATAGAAATGGCATCTACTAACTCTGACTTGGTCATCTAACTACTCCGATTTTACTCGAGGCAGTTTTTGCTATGCTGACCTGTCTGTCAATCTCTTATTTTTTTTGATTGACTCTAAAAAGTTGTTGGCCCATGAAGATGAAATCATCGTTACCGAGATTCGTCCGTTCCCACATCTTCATCCAAGTTCCGTTGGAAGAAGTGAGATCGACGAGATAACAGTGCCCATCGTCGCCGGTATAGATTTGGGCATGACGACTGGACATAAACTTATCTTGGGGAAAGATGATATCGCCTTTTTCACGCCCTAGGACCGATCCTGAATCTGGGAAGCAGTAGATATTCTGAACAACGCCACCGATCCCAATCTGAAGAATTTTGTAGGTTCCTCCGGGTGAAGGGCTACCCATGTATCGGGTACCGTCGGTAGATTTCGTTTTAGCTTTTATCGATTGTTCGAAAGGCTCGAAACGAAGTACTTGTCGACCCATTAAAAAAGTATCACCTGGTGAAAGCTTCGTCTCTTCTTTCAATTTAAGAAAGGTACCGTTCAAACTATTAAGATCTTCGATTGAAAGGACCCCATTTTCAACATGGAATCTCGCATGCTTTGGGCTCAAAAAAGCGTCGGTTGGAAAGCGAGTATCACCCTCGCGCCCAATAGTTGTCTCAAGAAACTCGAGTGGAACCTCGACACCATCACTCCCATCTTCGTTGATCGAAACCAAACTTATTGGCCATGGGTTAGGTTCTTTAGCACGGCTGGATGCAGGTGGTGCTTCCTTGAGAGGAGCCTGAACTAAGCCCTTGGATTGAACTGCTAGTCCACCGCCGCATTGCACACAATAGCGCATCCCTGGCGGGTTTAGGCCATGACAATTCGCACACTGTACACCTGATGCCGTTTGTTCATCGGTACTCTCTCCTGAGATTGGAGGTGTTTCGGCTTCAGCGATATTTTGAGTGGTACCTGTTTTCTTCGATTTAATTTGAGGTTGAATCACCTCGACTTTCTCTGCTGGCGCTTCCAATGCGTCGAGCATAAAGCCCTGCAAATCATCGTCAGAGACGTTCGCAGAAAGACTCGCCTCGTCTAGCGATGTTGCTGAAACTTCGACCTGATTTTGTCGAAAACGAGAAGCAAGATTAGAGATGGCCTCATCTTCTTCGGGTAAACTCGTGGCTAGATCAACGACATCATCAGACGTTCCAAAACGTCCGCCGCTGTTCATGACAAATTTACTATCGTCATCTTCATCTGAATTTGAAAGCGAGAACAAATCTGGCGGTACTTTTCCGTTTTCCACAGCAAACTCATAACAAAAGAAATATTTTGTGTTAGGTTACGTTGATTTGCAGCCGCTGGCAACTATCTACGAAGCTTAGTTAACCTACTTTCCCAAAAAACGTCTGATCCAACGGATCAATAAGTACAAATTAAAAAGCATGAAGAATGCGAATAAGATGGAACCAATAAGATACCCAATATGGTTTTTAGGTTCGATATCAGCCTGCAACAGATAGGCGTCGATGCAAACAGGTTCTTCTTTAGCAAGCGTTTCTATATCCTCGGCGCTAGGTTTGGGTTTAAGCGATTTCTTAACTCGCGTCTCCGGCGAGGCTGCATCATAGGTCTTCTGGGTAAACAGCGTCAAAGAATCGACTTGGCGTTGTCTTAGCTCTTCAATGGCCGCCGGTGAGAGTTGTTCGCAAAACCCCGTGTTGTATCGTTTCCTATAATATTCTCGCAATCCGTTATATCGACCACCCAGCTTAGAAAAATGCAAAATCCGTCCACTTCCTCTGAAATAAACCCGATCCACATCGCCTTTATTTCCGTTAACCTCCCTCTCAAATGGATCTTCAATGTAGTCATCGCGCTTTTGTTCAACAAATATTTTTGAGCCGACCAACGAAAAGTAGCGATAGCGATCGGCATTACTTCGGCGTGTCGGAATCCCGGTGGTGGTCACAAAAGTATTGTGAGGAATTTGGATCGCATTGGATTCCATCTCCATTGAATCGCCAAGCTCGACTGGCTTAGCCGATTGGAAGAAATATCGTAACTCTTGCTCCCAATCGTTGATGACCCAAAACCCCATTAAAATGACAGTAATCATCAGAAAAGGCTTTAGAATCGTATCGTGTTTCGGATCGGCCAACGCTAGGAGTTCTGGATCTATCTCTTCGTTTTTTTCGCTCATTTTATACACTCACGTTTCTCTACACATTCAGACTCTTTTCATCAGAAAAAGTTCCAAAGTTCTTATTCACTAACTGGATCTTCTCCTTCCCACAAGTACCAGAAGCGCACGTGAGGCCAAGGAAACCAATCTAGAAGAAAGAAACATCTTGTTCACATTGGTGAACTCTAAATCTCGTCACGAGATCACAATTTAACGTCCCAAAACAGTAGCCATCGACCCTGTTGAGATCAGAAAGCGATCTCCTCAATATCTTAGAATAGAACCGAAACTGCTCTTTGAGTATTTTCGGCTTCCAACGAGCCCCGTATGAAAGCAAGAAAACCGTTTTGAAAGTGACTTTCGTAGCAGTATTATTGACGGCACTTTAGTTGGCGCTTAGATTCAAAAGGAAACAAACTAGAGGCATGATTTGGCACGGATTATTTATACGGATATGTCGGGGATTGAACAGACCATAACCATCGGTCCAAATTATCCTTTGGTCACTATCGGAAGGGCCGTTGATTGTGACATCCGATCCAATCGGAAGTCCGTTTCTCGCCATCATGCTGAATTTAAACTTGAAAATAACCAAGTTCATGTTGTCGATCTCAAAAGTTCCAACGGAACCTTCGTCATCATCGATGACCAGCGCCATCCCATTTCAGGAAAACACACCCTAACAGACAGAGATGAAGTCTGGTGTGGGGATTTCGTCCTGCGTTATCACAACGACAATGTCGCATCCGAAAAACGTCCGCCGATCCCGACTTTTACGAACTCTCCCGAATTAAACATGTCGGCACGACCTGCGCCAAGTCCCCCGCCACCGATAGGAGCAGGTCTAACGCAGAACCCACCGGCTTTTGGAGGAGAACCGAGAGGATTACTAGAACAGAGCGGTTTTGAACCACTTTCGGCAGATATCGAAGAAATTGAGCGACTGATGGCCGAAAAATCTTCCATCGAAGAGCTTGCAACACGACAAGCAGCGGAGATTGAGCGTTTAGAAACTTTAGTCGGAACAGTACAAGAGAATGCCGCCAGCTCGGCTATGATGTTTCAAAATCAATGTGATAAAACCGAAGCGGAAAAAGAACGCTTAAGAGAACAAATAGCAGCGCAAAAGTCTGAAAGCACCGTTGCCGACCTGGAAAAAGAAGTTGTTGAATTACGAGCATTAAACGAAAAGTTACGTTTGGACCTAACCCAAAGCCGCGATGAAATAAAAGCAAGCTTTGAGTCGCTGCTCGCTCGGAAGACAGAAGAGCTCGACCAACTCGGCCAAGAAAACGCCCGTCTTGGAAACCTCAATAACGACATTACTTCCAAGCTCGAAGCAGCCGATGCGGAAATTTCAGATCTAAAATCAGAACTTAATGTCCTCGCAGGGTCATTGTCCAGTAACTCTCACGCGCAAAATCTTGAAAACGAATGGGAAGCAAAATTCGCCGCCGAAAACTATGAGAAGGAAGTACTGCAAGCCACTGTCGATGAACTTAGAAAAGAGAAAGAAGAACTAGAGTCGAACGCTCAATCTGGTTCGGCCGACTCATCTAACGAAGAACTCGTATCCTTTCTCAAGAGTTTAGAACGACTCACCGATGCGATTCAACGGACCGACTTCTCGGTCCTTTCGACCGTCGATCGTGTACGACTACAATCCGCTATTCGGGAGACCGATCCTAAAGCCACTCTTCAAGCCTTTATCGAAAAGAATCAGTAAATGAACGGCTATTTGGCCCGCTCAAACGAACACTGTGTGTGTGAGCTTGTAAAGATCGGCAATTCCCTTTCTAGTATTCTTTTATTTGTTTTGCTGTTGTTTTTGCTGCCGGAAAACGGATGGGCGGACGAACTCAAAGCGTCTCTTCGTACAGGCATCGAATATGACGATAACGTAAATCGCGAAAGCACGGCGCCCAGCGCGGGGTTTTTGGCCCGATACTTCGGCACATTAAGAGTCTCACAACCCTTTTCGCGCTCGAGAATCACCTTCAACGCTAAACACGGCGGTAAATTTTTTATCGAAAATCAAAACGCAAAAGCAGATACTCTCGTGACCCTTTTGTCATTGGGTTTACAGCACCAACTTATTGCTGAACTAGGAATGGACGCGACGATCGATATGAAGGATCGTACCGAGCGCGTTCCCCTGCGAGACTATAATCGCGGTGGTGTGGGTCTGGGGGCAACACTAACATTAGGAAAAATGCGACTAAGAGCTGGCGGCGCATACCGCTATTTTGCGTTTAAACCCAACCCTACGGCAGGAAGTTCCAACATAGAAGCTAAACTGAATGCGGTCTGGACCCCGTCAGAACGGCTAACGTTGAGTGGTGGCTATAACTTCACTCAGCGCTTTTTTGAAAACGATCGATTTATTCAGGACGGTAACGAAATCAAAGTTGATGAAGGAAGCGTCCGACGAGATGATTTCCATTCGATCTTCGTACAAGGACGTTACGCGGCCTCCTTTATCGCGACTGTATCGTATGCGTTATCATTGAACACCTCCAATTCCTTCGGACAAAAATTACTTCGGCACGGCATTAATGCATCTGCGACCGTTCCGCTTCCTTGGGATTTTTTTGCAACCTTAAAACTAGAATTACAACGCACTACTTACGAAGATCCCGTCCTCATCGATGCTTCATTTATTGTCGATGAGGATAATCGTAACGCGATCGTAGCGTCTTTTGCGCGAAGTTTCGGCGAACAATGGGAAGCTGAATTACGATATAGTTTATTCCTCCAGGAATTCGGAGTCGGCGAGGATTATAATCGCCAAACGGTATTTTTAGCGTTCGCCTTTCTTTATTAAACGACCGATTTCATGCTACATTATCTAGACACGCTTCAAATGAATCGTCGGGAAACTTAACACAAACGATTTAGATCCTTTATCTGCTCGCGAAATAAGAATGTCAGACGATTTCGAAAAAAAATTACTAACCGGCGATGGAAAATGGTGGGAGTTTTTTAACGACGAAAACGAAATTAAACAACCAGACCATCCCCCCGAGGACTTTTCTGACCAACTCGATTGGAGTAAAAAACGCGCTTTAGATCGCGCACAAGGTCCCATCGGCTTAGGATTCTTTCACCGATGTATTCAATGCAACAAAGCGATTCCTCCAGACCTCACTTTTTGTGTTTATTGTGGCGGGACACCTCGTGCAGATCGTAGATCCGAAAGGTTTGCTATCGTTGTCAATCAAAGTGAGGACTCTTTTTCCATCGATGAAGCAGCCCTTTGGATCTCCGAGGCAATCCCCGGAACAAATCGCAGCGAGATCGCATCGATCTTATCCGATCCACCCGCCGTTTTTTCCATAATCGCTAGACGGGACCAAGTTTCAACCTTATGTGCTCGTATGAACGATATAGGGATTTATGCCAACGGATATCTCATGAAGGACGCCCCCGTGAACTGGGTGCGTGAGACGGGAGAATCGGCACTTCGCTCACCATTGAAAATGGGAGTGATGATTGTCTTAACTGCTGCGATTATTTATACTTTATTCTTCCTCAACCCGATGCTTATTTTACCGATCCTAGCGATCACCTTTGGATTAGGTTCCCAAGAATTTCGATGGTATCAGGAAAAGTACACCATCGATACGACTCGCGCTCTCAATCATGCCTCCGGATTTAACCAGATGCTGATAGAGGAATCTGTTTATCTACTTAAGCATATTAGAGATACAGAAATAAAAGAGCTCTTATCGATTTGCCTTATGGAGTATTATTCTCTTTCTCAAGGGTTTCGCGCCGAACAAAATCTTTACGGCGATGTCCTTGAGCACGCTCGAAACCATTTGTCTGAACTCCTCGAATCGATCTTTGGTATTTGCGAAACCTATTCCAAGCTTGAAAAACTCGAACATCCGAGAGTAATTCAACAAAAAGTACATGAACTAAAGTCGAGACCCAATGCTGAGTTGTTCAAAAACCAAATATCTGAATTTGAAAAGCAGGTTCGCGTTGCCGAAAAAAATATTATTGCGATGGAAAAGATAAAGGCGCAATTTCGAATTATCTCGTTGAAAATGGAAGCCCTGCGAACACGCTTTCTGCAAATTCGAGAACGTCGCGATCGCGATTCAAGTCATTACGATCTTGATACGATCTTGGCAGAACTTGATCTCGAACTTGAAATCGCTGAAGAAACGATCCACAGCGTCGAAGTAAACTAAATCTTGGGTACACTTTCGACAAAGTAGGTGAAGCGTTCGATTTGTTTTTTTTTCCCAGCGTCAACAGAAAGTTTTAGAGCTAAACTAAAATCGGCTCGGGCTCGTTCAAAATCCTCATGAAAAGCGAAAACCTGTCCCCTAAATTGGTAAAAAAACAGACGATAAATATCTAGTGCGGCAGGGTCGTTTTCTAGACGGTCAAGAAGAGGTGCGAATCGGCTAGAGATCCCATAGGCAACTTCTAAATACCCGCGACAAAGTTCAGCTTTTAGATCACATAAAAACGCAGCCTTCTCCCAATCGACCGATGTCCAAAATCTACTAGTACGTTCAAAACCGTTAAGAGCCGGAGCGTATTTGTACTCAAAGCGTTCCAAATCAGAAGCTCTACTCAGCAGACGATAATAGTCCATTTTATCGAGTTCTGTTGGACTCATTTCTAGCGAACTCAATGCAGTCGCCAGATCCGTTTCTACGCCTTTTCTTGCCAGATATAAGGCTTGAATATCGATCGGAATTTCACGAAGACGCTCGTCAAATTTCGTTTTTAACATCCTAGAGTTTGCCCCAATTTGACTTAGGAAGCTGCGGTGAAGTTGGAGGTTTCGCATTCCCCAAAAGATAAACAGCCCGACGGTTTCTTTTTTCGTCTACATTGTCAGCAGTCTTAATTGCCTGGGCCGTTTCTCCAAAACCTTGATAAAAAATCTGTAGACGCAAGCCCGATTTCCTGAACCATTTTGCAATGGACTTAGCGCGTGCTCGACTTAAGGTCATGTTCGAAGAAGCTGTGCCAACTGTGTCTGTATAGCCGGCAATATAAAGCTGGAGAGAAAGTCCCTTCCGTTTATGTTTTTTCATCTCCGCAAGTATTCGTTCTAAGGTTTCTTTTAATTTGGGAGTCTCTGCTTCAACCCAAGTTGCTTTTCCTGTCTCGAAAACGAGCTCCTGGTGTGGAATATCGACGAAAAAAGGTTCTAGGACGACGGCGCTCCAAAAACCGGCAATGTCCGTTGCCGTAATTTTAACCGACCCAACCTCACCAGCCGGAGGATTCCAATTGATCACTAGGTCGCCTCGCATCGCATCGATTTTCTGACTAGATGTATGAATGACGTCGCCGCCTTTTCCGTAAACTTCGATATCAATTTTAGTAAGCGCAACGTTGGAGGATAAGAGAAGCTCGCCTTTAGCAAGGTCTACATTGTCTTTTTTGATTCCAATTTTTATCGGGTCGATGAATGCAACCTCGGTCCCAAAGGTCGTTCTCATTTTTTCCCCACCGCGGGTCGTCCCTGTGACGGTGACGTCGTAAGTGAAAATTCCTTTGGGCTGCTTAAAAACAATCGTTTTGGTTTTTCCAGAGGCCATCGAACCCATCTTCACGGTACGCGTCTTTCCGTCAGAGCGCACCATTACAACCTTGGCTGTTTTTACACCTTCGGTGGCGCGAAGAACGAGTGACGGCTTTCCTTGACCTCGCTGCACTTTGTTTTTTATTTGAAACTCAAACGCCGATTGCGAAAACGCCAAACTTGGAAAAATGAGGACGAAACAAAAGGTTAGTATTTTTATAAGCGAGCAAGTTTTCACTACGGGCTCCAATTGGGTTCATTTGGCACTATTTTAGACGCCAAAAATTAGAAAATGTTCAACTTGCGGAGAATAGACGTGTCGTTTGGGTTTAACAACAATTATCCGATAGCGGCACACTTTTTGTATCTACTTCGCGCCATGAACACGAAGATATCATTGAAATATAAACATTGGACTTTTTCTAAAAGCGCATTAGTTGGATTGAGCGCTACCGCCGCGGATTTGTTTGCGCTTTTTGTTATGGTGGAGTGGTTCTCCATACAAACTCAATGGGCCAACGTTCCTGCGCTTTTCATTGGAATTGGAATTCAGTTTTTAGGAAATAAATTCTACGCCTTCCAAAATACTGACGAAGCCTGGCTAAAACAAGGCCTACTTTTTTCACTCGTAGAAACCGGAGCTCTATTAGTCAGCGCCGCTTTGTTTCACTTCGCTGTCGTCGTTAACGGCCTCCCGTATATCACTTCGCGTTTAGGCGTCGGAATGCTGGTCTATGTTTGTTTTTCTTATCCTCTCTGGAGATACGTTTTTGGTCGGCCTGCCTCGGAAGAGGAGAGTGTTCGTCCACATTAGGCGGGCTACTACTCCAACCTTTCAATGATTGGGCACAAATACGAGTCAGTTGCTTTGGCATCAAGATTGCTCATTTAGCATGCGAGCTTAGAAAACGGATAAAGGAATTATTTATGTTCGCTATCGCATTAACAGGATTATTTGTCTCATTCATCTATACCGTCTGGAGCTTGGTTGGTCTTAAAAAAACGATCGGCCCCAAACCCATCTTGAGATCGACCCATGAACCAAAAATTTCTTTACTCAAACCTCTATGTGGCTCCGACGATGAACTCGAAGAAAATCTAAAATCGTTTTTCGAACAAGACTATGGCGACTACGAAATTATATTCGGCGTCCAAGACCCGGATGATAGCGCGGTTTATATCGTTGAAAATTTAATGAAAATCTATCCTGAAGTGGATGCTCAGTTACACATTCATCCACGCGGAAACACATTGAATCCTAAAGTCTCAAACCTGTCTGGGATTTCAAAAATCGCGACTGGAAGCGTCCTCGTCATTAGCGATTCAAACGTCAGCGTTCCTTCTCACTACCTCGCATCATCTATCGCTCACTTAAATATGCCTGATATCGGTCTTGTAACCCATATCATGCGAGGTCGAGGAGAAAGGACTTTGGGAGCTCTTTTAAACAGCGTACACATGAACGGCTACACGGCGCCAAGTGTCGGACTTTCTAATTTGGGCGATCGACCCTTTGTTATCGGAAAATCAATCATGATGCGTAGAGATGAATTCTTCGAACTCGGCGGTTTCGAATCGCTTGGGAACGTCCTCGCCGAAGATTATATACTGGGGCGGATTTACCTCGCCGCTGGGTATAAAATTACCGTAGATAACTGCGTTGCCAATGATGTCAGCACTCACATGAGCGTTCGTTCGTTTTGGAAAAGAAACGCGCGTTGGAATTTAATGCGAAGCAAGTTGAAACCTCTCGCCTACCCCTTTGAGGTTCTCACTTATTCGATCTTCATGGGCGCAATATTGAGCATCGTTTCTTTATCTTTGCTCCCACTAATCTTGGGCGTTTTAATCACAATATTTCGGGATATGGCTGCTTGGTATATGTTGCGGGGACCAAAGGGATTATTCAAGGTCGCAATCGTTTCGCCTCTAAAAGAAATTTTATTGATAGGTATTTGGGCAACAGCTGCGTTCAATAACACCGTCACTTGGCGAGAAACAACGGTGTCTGTGAGCGCGGGAACGAGAATTTATACGCAGACTCGAAGCTCGTGATTTTGTTTACGAACCAAACGATGTGCCAACCGATTTAGCAGTCCGGATAAGATCGCTATCTAAGGGCACGGTTTTTGTTTTGTTGGCTACTGACTCAAGTGGAACGGTCACAAGTTCATTGTTCTGAAGTGCAACCATAACACCCCACTCTTTCTTTTTGACCACGTCTGCGGCGAAACTGCCATATCGGGTCGCAAGAATGCGATCGAAAGGCGTTGGTGTACCGCCTCGCTGAATATGACCCAGAACGGTAACACGAATTTCAGAATCAATTCTTTGTTCCAGCTCGTATCGAATCACATTTGCAACGCCACCAAGACGCAAAGGATCAGGCGAATCGTCAATGGTTTCACGAACGGTCATCTTTCCGTCCTTTGGAGCTGCGCCTTCGGCCACTACAATAATTGTGAAGCGCTGTTTTTTAGCTCGATTGCGACAAACTTCGGCAACCACCTCAATATCGTAGGGAATTTCTGGAATCAAGACGATGTCCGCCCCACCAGCAATACTCGCTTCCAACGCAATCCAACCTGCATAGCGACCCATGGTCTCTAGGATCATGACACGATCATGACTTTGCCCTGTCGTTTGTAATCGATCAACAGCATCGGTCGCAACGCCAACTGCTGTGTCAAAACCAAAGGTCCGATCAGTCTGCATCAAATCATTATCAATCGTTTTGGGTACTCCAATAATATTAATCCCCTTTTGCTGAAGTGCGAAAGAAATCGACATTGTTCCGTCACCGCCGATGACCACCAAACCGTCGAGCTTTAAATCATTGTAGTTCTTTAGGACGACGTCGGAAACGTCGGCATTATCCGCCCCAAAGTACTTTAATGGGTTCGCTTTGTTGTGCGTACCCAAGATAGTTCCGCCTTGAGCGAGAATACCACTTACCGAAAGGTAATCGAGTTTACGATATCGATTTTCGATGAGCCCCAAAAATCCATTTTCAAAGCCGAAGACTTCAGCTCTTTCTGAGATAATTAAATGTTTTGTGACCGCGCGAATAACTGCATTGAGTCCAGAACAATCTCCACCACCTGTCAAAATTCCAATACGCATTTTCTAACCTTTAAATGAATTCGATAAAGGTATTTACTCTAAATCCACGAACTTGAAAACCTGCGGGTTCTCCGAGAATTGATCAAAAGGTTAATGATGTGAGGTACTAAAAGCTCAAGCATGACAAGCGGAGTATATTATTTCCCGACGAGACACATGAAATCCCAATACTTTTTCAACTTCGATGAAAACAAACTAGCGTTTCGGAGTCCTCGCTCTTAGACTACAGTATTCTTGATCACAGAAACTGGAAAAATAAGATGAGCGAAAATACGAGAACCGTTTTTTTGGAAAGCGGCGCACAAACCCTAGAACTTCAAAAATATACGTTAACCGTTCAGAACGGACAGAACGAGGGATTGTCAAAATCATTTAAATCCAGACAAGTTGAAATCGGAACCGCCCCCGATACGGGACTCATCCTAGATGACGAGACGGTAAGCCGAATTCACGCCAAAATACTCGTGGATGAAAACGGATACGCGTTAATCGATATGGAATCGAAAAACGGAACCTATATCAACGGGTTGCGCGCAAACGAAGTCTATTTGGACAATGGTTCGGTTTTTAAACTGGGCGAAACTGAAATTAAATTCTCACTATCAGACGAAGAAGTTGAAGTTCATTTTTCAGGTTCAACCCATTTTGGAAGCCTCTTAGGGAGCAGCCTGGAGATGCGAGAAATATTTGCGATGTTGGAGCGTGTAGCGCCCACTGACGCGACGGTACTCATCGAAGGGGAATCGGGTACGGGCAAGGAACTATTCGCAGACGCAATCCATCGAAATAGCAATCGTAAAGACGGTCCTTTTATTATCGTTGATTGTTCAGCGATCGCGAGAGAACTTATCGAGTCAGAGCTTTTCGGCCATAAAAAGGGCGCTTTTACCGGTGCAAACACCGACCGTGACGGCGCCTTTATCGCGGCCAACGGCGGAACGCTTTTTCTCGATGAACTTGGTGAGCTACCCATCGATTTACAACCGAAACTTCTTCGCGCATTGGAAAGCCGCGCCGTAAAACCGGTCGGTGGTAACGAGACCGTTAAATGCGATGTTCGTATTATCGCTGCAACCAACCGAAACCTGATTCACGAGGTTAAAGAAGGAAATTTCCGCGAAGATCTGTATTACCGTTTCGCGGTGATTAAGGTTGCGATTCCGCCGCTCCGGGAACGCACCGATGACATCGCCGCTTTGGTCGAATCGTTTATCGCGAGCGCATCAAAAGCCTCGGGACAAAAAGCCGTCGACATCTCGTATAAAACGATGGAAAAACTCAAACGTCATTCATGGCCAGGAAATGTACGCGAACTCAAAAACTTCGTCGAACGAGCCGTAATTCTCACTCAAGACAATCAGATTGAAACTAAATTTTTGAATGTAAATTCTGCGCCCAAAGATCGAGATTTAGATACCGATGGCTCGTCAACGCTTGCAACCAAAGCAATCACAGAAGATGTTCCTTTTAAGGAAGCCAAAAATCATCTCATAGAATCGTTTGAGAAAGCCTATTGGAAACAATTATTGGAACATACCGGTGGTAACATCTCCAAAGCGGCGCGAATCGCAGGAGTACACCGCAAGAGTGTTGAATATATTTTAAAAAAGTTGGATCTTACTCGAACTGACCTTGGTTGATGAAAACGCTCATTTGCATTCCAACTTATAACGAAATCGATAATCTGGAGGCGATTACTTCAGCTATTTTCGAAGAAGTCGACGTCGAAATCCTTATCATCGATGACAACTCACCAGATGGAACGGGGGCACTTGCAACCCGTCTTTCAGAGTCAGAGCCTCGCATCCATGTCCTTCATCGGACACAGAAGAACGGACTCGGACCCGCTTATATAGCGGGTTTTAAATGGTCGCTAACTCAGGACTACGATCTGGTGGTAGAAATGGATGCTGATTTTAGTCATCAGCCCATGTACTTGCCGGTCATGTTGGCTGCCGCCCAGAAACATGATTTTGTAATCGGCTCCCGTTATGTCCGAGGTGGTGGGACTAAAAATTGGGGACTGATTCGCCGATGTATTTCGCAAGGCGGTGGGCTCTACGCACGAACCTTACTCGGGTTAGAAATTAGGGATCTAACGGCCGGTTATATTGTTTGGAATCGACATGTCCTTGAAAAATTCCGGTTCGAAAACATTGAAGCTTCCGGTTACGTATTTCAAATTGAGCTAAAATATAAAGCCAAAAAAATGGGCTGTTCTCATGTTGAGATTCCGATCGTATTCCCGGATAGGCAGCGTGGTGAATCAAAAATGAATGTGGGAATTGCTCTAGAAGCAGTTACGCGGCTTTGGCGAGTTCGCTTAAAAAAGTAAAAAATACGGGACTTTTTTGGAGCGGTGACCACATTATGACAGACCAAGGTTGTAAGGAAACAAGCCTTGGGTTATTAATCTATTCTACCGAACAGAGTGTTATAACAATGGCCTTTATCCCAAATGTAGTTGAGCAAACCCATCGCGGAGAACGCGGATGGGATATTTTTAGTCGTCTCCTAAAAGACCGAATTATTTTTCTAGGTACGCCCGTTAACGATGCCGTTGCGAATGCGATTATCGCCCAATTGCTATTCCTGGAGAGTGTTGATCCAGAAAAAGAGATTCATCTGTACATCAACTCACCGGGAGGCAGCGTAACGGCTGGTCTTGCGATTTATGACACGATGCAATTTATCCGTTGTCCCATCTCGACGATCTGTCTTGGCCAAGCGGCCTCGATGGGAGCTGTAATTCTTTCGGCGGGAAGCCCCGGGAAGCGTTTAAGTCTTCCTAACTCTCGAATTCTCATCCATCAGCCACTCATGGGTGGACTCGAAGGCCAAGCTACAGATATTGATATCCAAGCCCAGGAAATTCTAAAGCTGAGAAAAATGTTAACTGGAATTCTCGTGAATCATACGGGGCAAGATTTTGAGAAAATTAAAGCCGATACGGATCGCGATTTCTTCATGAGCGCGGCCCAAGCCAAAGAGTATGGAATTATTGACGAAGTGATTGGAAGCAAAAACGACGTGAAGAAATAGAAAACGATCTGCAATGCCAACTCTTTTTTTGGGAGATTTTGGTTATCTGTTAGAGTTTGATTAAATCAATGGAATCATTCGCGTTTTAGATTTGTTGTCTTACATAGAAGAATTCCTAAGAAGCTGAGAGAAAAAGGATGTCGAAAAAGGGAAGCGGAAACAGTCAGGGAAATTTATCATGCTCATTTTGCGATAAAAACCAGAAACAAGTCCAAAAGCTGATCGCCGGTCCTACAGACTATATATGTGATGAGTGTATCGGCCTGTGCGGAAACATCATCGATACCGAACTCGAAAGAGAAGACATCGCAACCGGTGTCCGCAAAGTTCCAAAACCCGTTGAAATTAAAGAAGTCTTAGACCAATACGTAATCGGTCAGGAGCGCGCAAAGAAAGTCCTCGCTGTCGCAGTGCACAATCACTATAAACGCGTAGAAAGCGGTGTAGAAAAATCTGATGTAGAATTAGAGAAATCTAATATTCTGCTCATCGGCCCTACCGGAAGCGGCAAAACCTTGCTCGCGCAAACCCTAGCTCGATTTCTCGATGTTCCCTTTACGATTGCCGATGCGACCAGTTTGACAGAGGCAGGTTATGTCGGTGAGGATGTAGAAAATATTATCGTGAATCTTCTTCAAGCAGCAGATAACGACGTCGAAGCAGCAAGTCGTGGAATCATCTATATTGATGAAATCGATAAGATCGCACGCAAGTCAGAAAATCCATCGATCACAAGAGATGTTTCCGGAGAGGGTGTTCAGCAGGCTCTGCTTAAAATCATAGAAGGGACGATCGCCTCCATACCACCCAAAGGCGGACGTAAGCACCCACAGCAAGAATTTCTTCAAATTGATACCACGAATATCTTATTTATTTGTGGAGGAGCTTTTTCAGGAATTACCGACCTCATTGAGGGTCGATCCGGAACGCAATCGATGGGGTTCGGAGCCGATGTGATGAAGAACACCGAAGAACGTCCTCAATCAGAGCTCCTTGCCGAAATCCAACCTGAAGATCTCATGCGTTTTGGTCTCATCCCAGAATTTGTAGGGCGTGTCCCCGTTATCGCAACTTTGGAAGAGCTGGATGAAACTGCGTTAATACAAATTCTAACAAAACCCAAAAATGCTCTTATCCGACAATACAAACGATTATTTAGGATGGACGGCGTCAAACTGACGTTCGAAGAAAAAGCGCTAAAGGCCATTGCTACCGCTGCAACGTCACAAAAGACAGGTGCGCGTGGTCTTCGTTCAATACTAGAACGTACGATGCTAGATCTGATGTACGAAATACCAGGGCGCACTGACCTTAAAGAAGTTACGATTACCGAAGATATGATTCAAAACCCTGAGAATGATAATCTTCCATTTGATACAAACACCGCCGAATCGGCGTAATCCCAACCGAGAGTAAACATGTCCGACGTTAAACGATTCGAAGACATACCCCTTCTTCCCCTTAGGGACATCATTGTCTTTCCTAACATGGTTCTTCCCCTCTTCGTTGGACGGCCAAAAAGTCGCGCCGCATTGGAAGCAGCGATGGCAAACGAAAATAAGGAAATTATCTTATCTGCGCAGAAAAAGGCAAAGACAAAAGACCCTGCTGCCGATGAAATATTTGAAATCGGCACCGTGGCAGTCATTAGCCAGTTATTTCAATTTTCAGACGGAACAGTAAAGGTCGTCGTACGTGGAACCGATCGCGTAAAAATCACGAAGTTTAAACAAGACGACGCGTTCTTTTCAGTGGATGCAGAGGTCGTACCCGATCTTCTGGATAAAGAAGTCGATTTTGCGACTCTTGTCAAAACCGTACGTGAGACCTTTGAAACTTATGTAGATCTTAATAAGCGCATTCCGCGTGAGTTACTTTCATTGGTTGCAAAAATTGAAGACCCTTCGCGCTTATCGGATACAATCGTTGCCCAGCTGGCAATCAACAAACTGCGCGACAAGCAGGAAATACTAGAGATTAATGATGTTTCCGCGCGTATGGAACTGCTTCAAAAAATCATGACAGAAGAGATAGAAATTCTCCAAGTCGAAAAGAAAATACGTTCACGCGTTAAAAAACAAATGGAAAACTCAGATAAGGATGACGCTCACGCGCGCGATCTTGGTGACCCGAACGAATTTCGAAATGAAATAGAAGAACTTGAAGAACGCATTGATCAAAAAGAACTTCCAGCCGATGCCCAGGAACGCGCCGCACGAGAGCTAAAAAAGCTCAAGATGATGAGTCCGATGTCGGCAGAGGCAACCGTCGTACGCAATTATCTTGAGTGGATTCTATCGCTGCCGTGGAACGAAAAAACTCAAGATCGACTCGATATTGACGCTGCTAAAGCAACGCTGGAAGCCGATCATTACGGGTTAGAAAAACCCAAAGAACGTATTCTTGAATATTTGTCGGTCCAAAAGCTGGTCGAAAAACAACGTGGCTCTATACTATGCTTCGTCGGGCCTCCCGGTGTCGGTAAAACCTCGTTGGGTAAATCTATCGCCTCGGCCACGAATCGAAAGTTTGTCCGCTTAAGCCTAGGTGGTGTACGAGATGAGGCTGAAATACGCGGTCACCGTCGTACTTATATTGGAGCCCTTCCAGGAAAAATAATTCAGAGTCTGAAAAAAGCCGGCAGCAGTAATCCGGTTTTCCTGTTGGATGAAATTGACAAGATGTCGACAGACTTTCGTGGCGATCCATCCAGCGCGATGTTGGAAGTTCTCGATCCAGAGCAAAACGAGACCTTTGCGGACCATTACCTTGATCTTGATTACGATCTTTCGAACGTAATGTTCATCTGCACCGCGAATGATTTAAGTAAAATCCCCGGCCCACTGCGTGATCGAATGGAAATCATTCAAATTGGTGGATATCTTGACCACGAGAAACTTGCCATCGCACAAACCTATTTGATTCCGAAGCAAATCACGAATAACGGGATTGCGGACAAGGAAATCAACATCGAACCAGAAGCCATTAATCGCGTCGTAGAAGAATATACTCGCGAAGCCGGCGTTCGTAATTTGGAACGCGAAATCGGAAGCATCTGTCGCAAGATCGCCCGTAAAGTTGTTGAAGGATCTACCGAAAACGTTTTTAAAGTCACCGAAGAATCTATACCGGATTTCCTCGGACCGAAAAAAATGTCTCGCACCCTCATCGAAGATAAAAACCAAATCGGTCTCACAAACGGTCTCGCCTGGACTCAATACGGCGGCGTGATGCTGGTAAACGAAGCGACGATCATGCCGGGAAATGGAAAATTAATTATTACCGGAAAACTCGGTGACGTGATGCAGGAATCCGCCCGCGCAGCGATGAGTTACATCCGAACACGCGCCGAAAATTTCGGGCTCAATCCGTTATTTCATCAACGCATAGATATTCACGTTCACTTTCCCGAAGGTGCTGTGCCCAAAGATGGACCATCAGCTGGTATTACCATGGTTACGACACTTGTCAGCGCGCTGACCAATATCCCCGTTCGACGTGACGTGGCTATGACTGGCGAGATCACACTACGGGGGAGAGTGCTTCCGATCGGCGGACTTAAAGAAAAGACACTTGCGGCAAAACGCGCAGGAATCAAAACGCTTTTATTTCCCGCTGAAAACGTAAAAGATTTGCCAGAAATCCCTGAAGAGATTCGAGAAGGTATGACTATGATTCCGGTTGAGCATGCTGACGAAGTCTTAATGCATGCATTGGAATTAAAAGAACCCGAAGAATTTAAAAAGCGATTAGCTCAGCCGATAACGCCGCCCGATCTCATCAGCGAGCGGCCAGCGCAAACCACCCCAACGGTACACTAGAGACCCGACTTTCAAGACTTTAGGGGTTGCCCCTCTCGTACGACTTAATAAACCAACAAGAAACAAAAAAGCCATCGTTAAACGATGGCTTTTTAGCGGGGTGGACGGGACTCGAACCCGCGACCTCCGGCGTGACAGGCCGGCATTCTAACCAGCTGAACTACCACCCCTGATAGTTCGGACCCGGTTTGTATACCGAGTTTCCGATGTTGTCTACCTAAAAAGTAAACTTTTTCGGATGGGGCCACCTGGGATTGAACCAGGGACCTGCTGCTTGTAAGGCAGCTGCTCTCCCACTGAGCTATGACCCCGTTGGGACCGGGAAGTTAATAGAGAACTTCCAGAACGTCAAGCTTATGTTTGCAAAGTTGTCTTATTATTTTACGTTGAACATTCCTTTCCAATCCAAACTAAATTCAGCTTCTAACAGAGCTGTTTCGAATAGAATTTGAAAGGTCTCATCTGAAAAGCGGTCGCGAATCGGAAAACTTTGAGGCGTGTCTTTTGCGTACCCAAATTTCTCTTGCAGCCAAGTAGCGGTAACCCAATTTACTATATCCAAAACATGATCCGTTTCGCTATCGCTTAAACCGAATATATCTTGGATATCCTTCCAATCACTCATTCGCCGGACTCATTTTTCGTTCAAGCAGGGCGCGGCGCTTTGCTTTAATTGTGGCCTTTCGGGCTTTTGGCGACATTGTTGAAAGTACTGGACCTAATGTGCGATTGATTTCCTCGTCTATTTCTCGTTGTAGCGGATCTGCCAAAGCAAAAAATGCGTTCTGGTAGAATTTGTCTTCGAACTCAAAAACGTCGATCTCGACATTTGGATCGCCTAAGAGCTTAAGAGATTGGGCATAGAGTTCTTGAAACCTATCGTTTGAGCTTTTTTGGGCATAACGTTTGACCATAACTAACAACGCGTCGCGATCGTCGGGTGGAGGTGGCACGGAAGCTTCTTCTAACGGTATTATTTGAGGCGAGGACGCGTGTAACTTAAAAGGCTTTTTGGGGCCCATCATCTCTTCGATGAATTTTCGACATGCGAACAAGTCTCGCGGAGTCCGATTTGACCTTTCCACGGCCGCGTCAATACCTTTACAAATCGTTCCAACAGAACAACCCGACTCTTCCCATTTCAATAATAGATCGAGATCTCGGCTAGAAAAGATCAAACCCTTACCCGTCCTTTTTAAAAAGTACGATTGGATAAGTTCTGAAAAATTCATTTCATCATTTGAGAACATTTGTTTCCTCGCGAATCGGTTGCCGACTTTAAGGGAGCTAGCTCCAAATAACAACTCGGGTCATTATTTACCCTCATCAACTGATTAGTTTGCGCCATCGAAGGAGGATGTTAATATGCCTCATGTCAAAATTTTTGGAACGAGGAACCTCCATAGGTTCTCAATTTGAGATTGTTACTGCCATCGCGCGTGGTGGATTTAGTGTCGTTTATCTCGGCAAGCTCCGTGGTACAGATACGCCAGTCGCCGTCAAAATTTTGGAGAAAAACGACAAATTGGATCCAATTTGGGTCGCTAGATTTAGAAGGGAAGCTTCGATTATCAAAAATTTTTCTCATCCAAACACCGTTAGACTTCTGGATTACGGGGAAGAAAGTGCGTTTCATTATATCGTGATGGAGTTCGTTCCTGGCCGGTCACTGTTTAGGCAAGTTCGCAAGTACGGCGCTCTTCAGGCCCGGCAAATCGCCGATATTATTCTTTTCGTGTGCGGTGCTCTTCAAGAAGCACACGGAAAAGGTGTACTCCATCGCGACCTTAAACCTTCAAATATTATGTTAACCGAAACAGGAGACGGATTTACCGCTAAAATCCTCGACTTTGGATCGGCCAAATTTCTAGATTCGAACATCGACGACCCTATAGAGAACACATCCCAAGGTCGGCCAAAACAAAAATTGACACATAACGGTGTTTTTGTCGGTACGCCCCGTTACGCAGCTCCTGAACAACTATTACAGGAGGATGTGGATAGTCGCGTTGATATTTATGGGCTGGGAATGGTGATGTGGGAAGCGCTCGTCGGCGACCCTGCGGTCAAAGCACTGGATTACGCGTCGTGTATCGAAACCCACTTAGGGCCCGAACCATGGCGACTTCCGCTGCACATCAACACGCCTCCTGCCTTTGCTGATATCGTCCACCGGGCATTGCAAAAGAAGAAGGAAGATCGTTATCAAAACGTCGAGGCTCTATCGGAGGATCTATTAATATTTTTAGGCGCAATCAAACACGAACCATCAGAGTTTCGTTTCTCGATCACTGAAGAATCGGACTCCTATATAGCCTTAGATGATCTATTTGGAGATATCACTGGTTTAGAGCACAACTCCGACGTTCCGCTTCTTAATAGTTATATCAGTCCGGTTCCAAAAGTTCGAAAACCAAAACCTCAACGCGAAAAAAAGACAATGAAAAAACCCGAATCTCTTATTTCCGAACTGCAACCTATTTCAGAAGTTGAAAACCTAGAGCTCGCTCACCCCGAACCCATCGTAAAAAGAGAGCCACATTATCGACATGAAGATAAAAATGACTCGAAGAAAGTTACCGTATTTATTCCTTTATTGATCGTTTTATTAATTATCGGCGGATTTGTCTATTTTGTGCTAACCAACACGCCGACAATGAAAGAAGAAGTATTAGAAAAAGTCGCGGCGCAAGAAGACGACAAAGAGCTTACAAAACAAACTCTTGATCCACATTTTATTACCACTACATTGCGTGCTACCGGTTGGATAGTGCGCGAGGGCGATGTACTCCCCTATCAAGATGGCGTGACCTTACGAACCCTTAAAGCCGATAAAAAGAAATTCGATGCAACAATTAGTGTTTTCGTTTGCACAACGGGCAAACAAGTGAAAGAACTCAAAAAATTGAGCGACGGACGTGATGTGAATTCAGTAGAGTTTGGAACGACGTTCGTGCGTTGGGATACAACAGATACAGGCTCAGAATTGTTGGGCAAAACTCTATTAGAATTGAAGAAATTACAAAAAAAATGACCGAAACAAACAGCCTTTTTGGCGCTATAAAAACCGACGGGTTCACCGCACTTTCTGGATTCGATCCTAAGAATGAAGAACATATACTAGCAACCCTTGTTCTCGCGGGCGACGAAGATGATCTGAGCGTTCTGGAACCTCATCTTAAAGAATTACCAAAACTGCTGAACACACGCGTTATTGCAGATTGTGATCCCGATCGTATCGATGCCGAATTTTCTAAGTCGACATTTGATCGACTCTCCGATCTTATTCGAGTTGGACTAGATTGGACGCATCACGCCCTTTCAAAGGCGCCTGAAGAACTTCTTTCGTGGATGACGCTCGACGACGAAAGAACCTATCATATGAGAGGCGAGGACTACTCAGCGGAACTCCCTTATAGTATAGCATGTGCGATGGATCCCTTGGAGTTTGCCAAACAGATTTGGCACGGAGAAGGGACACTGGGATGGATTGAAGATCCTGTGACCGTTGCTGATGTACTCTGTAGACTCAACGGTTCATCGTGGATAATTGCGCTTGCGATTCTATCGGAAAACGATGACCACGAGGCATTTCAAATGGCCGCAGAGGCGGCCGTCTTTTCCGCGGCAGCAGCATCAACCGCTGAAAATAGTAACGATTTCTACTATCGTTTGGCAGAAGGAAACCTCGACCACGACCCAACCTTTGATCTTATCTACGCGGCGATCGAGGATGTTGAGGAGCAAGCGGTGCTTGTACAAAGTGCTTCTGTTGAGATATTGACGCGGCGTAATTTTGAGCATCCTGCGATCGACGGCGCCCCCTTATCGGGAAGCGAGTATGACGATTCTGAATTAGATTCAGCACGAAATATTATCGGGCGACGTGATAAAACACCGTCCGAAAAAGTACAAAGGGCCCGACTATATTCGGAAATCATTACTACCGATTTTGATGAACAAGAAGCATTAATGGGTGATCTACCCCGGAGCAATCATGCGGTTGCTATATTCTTAGGAGATGAAGAAACGCTTTTTCAGACCGCTCTAGGAGATAGTCTCTTGGCGCTCGGTGCGATCGAATTAATTTTGCAAAAGAATAGCGTCTCGTTGTCGCTAAAGCTTCTTGAGAGTTGTTCCCTATTCCGCGTGGATTACATCCGGAATCGACTAGCCTTTCTGATGGACTAGTCGACGAAACTTTTCATCGTTGAAAGGATTTAATCCTCGTTCTTCAAGCATTTTAAGAAAGGTCTCTTCAGGAAAAATAAGCGAACTCAAGTCCGCTGATACGTCCCTGCGATGCGCATACCAGTCCGATTCTATAAATTTCTTGAGGGGTTTAGAAAAAGGAGAAATCATTGGCTCTGTAAACCAAGTCTCAACTTCTGATGTTGAACGTTCTGATGGTGGATCTAAAACGAAAGACCAAGAGGTTGCAGCAATCGAATTCCATTTCGACATCAACATCCCTTTTTTATAAACTTGCTTACTATCGCGTTGAATCGCCTTAAATTTCCCTGCGAACTTAGGGTCCGCATATTTGAACCACTTCGCGTAGAAGATCGCGTTATGGAAATACATAGGAACGGCTACAATTGCGTCCAAACCCAAACGCTTGCATACATTTTTAAGGATACTATATATTTTGCTCCCTAAACCTAAGCCCCTATAAAGCTGCGCCGGCAAGGGCAAAAATTGTTCATCAAAGCTAAGTTGAGGATTCGACATTTCCAACCAATGAACATAGAGAACACGGTGAGAAGCCGATTGTGCTTGGGTCTTTAGAGTCTCCCCAAGATTCAAGTGCGCGACGTCGAGAACGACATCAATAAGCACATCGGTTCCGCTAAGAATTTGAAGCTGATACCCGTTCGGATGTCGACCGCTTTTTAAATGGGTATCCGCAAAGCCGCGCTTGGCGAGATCATCTTTGATGCCGTATTCGGCCATTGCGATATCGAGCCCTTCTTGTGAGTAATAGCCAAGAAATAGTTGGTCTTGCTTAAACAAATCGCCAAAGAGAATGTCTTCGTCGGAAACTCCAAACTGTAGCTCGGCTTCGCCTAAGGTTTTATAAGCTGTACTCGTTTGACTCATTTACGACCTATCGAGAAGACTCACGATAAACGCTATGACGAAGCGTTCCGATATTAGAAATACTGATTTCGAGACCATCTCCGTCGACGATCGGAGCAACACCTGCAGGCGTACCTGTAAGAATAACATCACCGACATTTAGGGTCATTATTTTGCTGATAAATGAAATAGCGGTCGGAATATCGAAAATAAAATCGTCAAAGCCACATGATTGGCGAAGTTCTCCATTCACTTTTAGATGGATATTATTTTCGCTGGGTTTGAACGATGCACGATCGATAACGTAGGGACCGAGTGGGCAAAAAGTATCGAACCCCTTCCCACGCGTATACTTATTTTCCATACGCTGAATATCACGCGCAGAAACGTCATTGGCACATGTATAACCAAATATAAAATCGTTTACACAATCGGGGGCGATATTTTTCGCTTGTCGACCCATGATAACCGCAAGCTCTGCTTCGTGATGAATGAGTTCGGATTGAGGAGGTAGAACGACCTGTCCACCGTGACCAATAAGGGCGCTTGTTGGTTTCATAAAAATAAGCGGTTCAGGCGGTAGCGCTTTCCCCTGCTCTTCGGCGTGAGCTCGGTAATTCAATCCAACGCAAATAATTTTTGTCGGTTCCACGGGTGGAAGTAACTTTTCGGGTAAAGCTAAAGGGTCTCCCAGAACAATTTCGGACTCAGAAAAATAAGCTTCGTAGAAATCTGCAACTGGCATTTCGAGTCTTCGAAAATCGTTGCCCTTCTTGACGACATAAAAAGGGCTCGTTCCATTCGGAATACGAGCCAGTTTAATTTCGGTATTCATTGCTACCTTGCTTTTGGATTTGTTTTTGATGCATTATTTTTTATTCATTTGATCTAAGCGTTTTTGTTTTTGTGCTTCTTTGAAGGCTTTAGCTTCAGCTTTGATCGCCTCGCGTTCTTTATGGCCTTCAACGATGAAATTTTTAATCGCGTCGATATCGTAGTTATAGGTAAAAGAATAATCGCAGTAGTGCTGAATTGATTTACCTTTCGCTATCTCTTTGGGCGCAGCTCCGTCTTTCCAGTTGCATGTCCACATTTGGCGATTAAGTGCATCAACAATTTTCGGAGACTTACAATCCATATCTGTTGCTACGGTACATTCACTTGGGCAACATCCATCTGAGACACCACAAGCGGGAAGGGCATCCGGGCAACTGTTTGGGTATTCCATTGAAAGTTGAATTTTATGACCGCGATCGATCGTGCTATCGACCCGTATATCGTTCCCAACGAGTTTTCCGGTCTTTTTATCCTTGGCGTACCATTTTGAAAAAGTAACGGGCGTCTTTAAAGCATTTCCCTTTTCGTCCAGCAGGGGTTCATTGGCAAAACGTACGGTCGCACCGGCGGGGTTCGAAGTTAAGGTAACCTTACCAAAGAATTCATTTTCCGAATCCTGGGACATACGTGCGTCGAATTCAGATTTTTCGATTTCCGATTTTGGAGTGAGCGTTGCGTTATATGCGTATCCAAAAGCGGCGCCGGTAGCGGGCTGCCACATGTCTTGTTTGACAGTGTCCTTACGAGATTCGTAACCCGGAAGTGAGACCTCCAAATTATGGGTCTTTTTAATTTCCAAATCTTGAATCCCGTTGGTGGTTCCGATTCTAACTTCTCTCCATTCACCTTTTGATGTTCTGCCGTAGTACTTCTTTCCATTTATACGAATTTCAGAAAATTTTGGATATCCATCAATGAGCATATTTCCGAATAAACGAAGATTTTCTTTCTGTTCCTTGGCGTAAGCTTCCTCGAGCATTTTTTTCTCAGCAAGCTTCTTCTCTTTTAGGTTGCCCTTAAAAACGGACATGAGATCGTCGCCGCTTCCGGTCATCATGATCGCCATTCCAGCAATTACGAGAACCAAAAGACCGATGATCGCCATCATCAAAAAGTTTGATTTGGCAGCCGGGGCAACTATTTCGCCTAAATCATCATCACCTAGGTAATCCGATGCATCGATCTGCGGTCCACCGGGCATCAGAATCCCCTCTAGACCCGCGTTCTTTTTAGAAGAAATCTTTGACGCTTTGGTAAGCTGTTTTTGAAGCGGTCGACTACCTGTATCACGCAATGTCGACATATCCTGTGATTCGGATACGGCCTCCGAAATCGCCTCCGAAATCGCATCGATTGATCCGTCCTTGGCCTCAGAAATTTCTGGGAGCTCTTCAGAACTTTTTGCAGCTGATAGGTCTTCAGAAACGGGTTCAACCTCCTTAACGACCTTCTTTTTCTTCTTACCCGATGCCGCAACTCCAAAGATACCACCTAGGTCGTTTGCTACACTTTTTTTCTTCTTTTTATCGTCGGACATCATCGCTCCATTCTTTTTTAAAAACGCCGCGGGACTCTAGACAGTTAGATCTGATTACGCAAGCATTCGGAACATAGCTCGTCTCAGACACTCAGGTTATTTTGATGAAACATACGCTCGTCTACACACTTTTTAGTCTTTTCCTAACGATTGTCATTGGCTGCAAAACAACCCATTTAAACGCTCATTCGCCGTCCGATGAAATCGGCGCTAATCCGCAACTTTGCCAACAGGTATTTAAGAGCGCAGAGAAGACCGCACTCGAAAGATACACCTACGAGAATGAACGCCTCGTTAGAACAGATCGCTTGAACGCAGAAGGCGAATCTATTTTCACTGAGACGACAGAATGGTCAGGCGATCGAATAGCTTTAAAACGAAGAAAAAACGCACAAAAAACGATTTTTGAAATTCGATATCACTACGAAAATGGCTTACTAAAGAGGCGCGAAATCGACGATACGAATGAAAAAGGCGAATTAACGCCCGATGGTAAGATGGACCGGGAAGAAACCTATTTCTATACGCCCTCGAATAAAGAAAACGACGAACCACGACTCACAAAAATATCGATCAAACGCGAAAACATGCCGATTATTCTCGTTAATGTAGAATATTCCGATTCGGGTTTGGAACGACAAAGAACGTCACGTTCAAATGACAAAATCTTAGAGATTAACCGATCGTTTTATACAGATTCAAGGAAGACTAAATCGGTGGTTGAGCTTCAAGACGCAACCTTACTCGAATATCAATATACCTATGACGCAGGCGGATCCTTAATCGAAACGACCCGAAGCGCCTCCAACAGTAACGCTACGCAACGTTGGTCGCGCAAATACAACTGCAGCGGCGAAAAATAAAAGGGTGTTCTCTTCTTCGAGCTCGATCGCACCAAAAACGGGTTGTAATATCAAAGCCTTCAATATAATTTATTAGGACCTCAACATCCACGGTAGAACATGTCACTCAACCTTGATCGGTCATCTATAGATCTTGCGATACTTCCTGCGCAACTTCACAAGCATTTGGATCCTAAAGCGGCTCCACCGTTAAAAATGATGGCAGCCCAGGGTATGCTACCGGTTTCATCCGAACAAAATGTCGCGATGTTATACGAACTCGCTAACTTTTCTGATCTTGATACCCAACGTATCGCCGTGAAATCGTTCGATGCTTTACCGGATGACATTCTGCTACCCGTGGTAAAAGCGGAAAAACATGAGGGTATTCTTGATTGGATTGCCGATCGTAAACGCGATTCTGATAAGGTTCTCGAAACCCTTGTTAGTAACTCCAATATCAACTCAATAACCATCGCAAGACTTGCCGGAAAAGCTAAAACAGCACTCACTGAAATTATCGCGACGAATCAAATTCGCCTCCTAGAATCCCCTGTCATTATCGAACAACTTTATCTCAACGCAAACTCGCGTATGGCAACCGTCGATAGAATTGTTGAGCTCGCACAACGTGAAAAGGTACAGCTTAAGGGAATACCAGGTCTAAACGATGCGCTGAAATCCGGCAAAAATATTTTTGAAAGCGCGAATGATGAAGAAATCGGTTTTGACACTCTATTGAAAAAAGTGGGAGATAAAGGCGATAAACAAGATGCTCTTTTTGCGCAGTCAGAATCCATGACTCCGTCAGAACGCGGGCGCTTTTACAACGAAAACATACACATCGACATGAAAACGATCACTAAGGATATGATCACAGAAGCATTGAAAACCTTGCAACAACCCGATGGCGCGGGTTTTGGAGCTATCGAAAAAGCCTATATTCGAATGATTAGTTTTGAAGTGATGCCTGACAATATCGAAGATATCGCTAGATCATTCCAAATTCTTGATACCTATATGAATTCTGGGCCAATTTCGGCAAAAATTGGACGTATGTCGATTTCTCAGAAAATCAGACTTGCGACCGTGGGGTCCAGAGAAGAGATCAACATTTTGGTAAAAGATCCCAATCCGCTGGTTCACGGCGCCGCCTGTCAAAGCCCCCGCGTTAAATATCCTGACATCCGGTCATGGGCGAAAAATAAGTCGATTCCTGATTCGGTCATTAAATTCATTGCCGATTCCAAACCGTACACGAAAAAGAAAGAAATCAAATTTCTACTCTGTCTGAACCCCAAAACACCGCTCGCAGCAGCAATACGTTTCATGAATTTCTTAACACCCAAAGAACTCAAAAAAATTGCATCGGACAGAAACGTCTCTACGCCGCTTCGTCGTACTGCAAAGACCCTGTCGACCAAACGTAAAGGGAAATAAATTCTATTTTAGTTGGTTATAAATAAGGCTACGATTATACATCGTAATTTAGGAATAAAAGGATTTTGATGAATAACTACCCTCCATGCGGATTATATAAAACCCAGAAAGCACTACCTGGAAAAGAGGAATGGGTTAGAGAAAACTTGTTGGTATATTTTCATAACCATTCGCAACAGGGTTTGCCCCTATTGCTGCTACCGGCCGTAAATATGTCCAATAGATGGTCCTTTCAAGACAAAGGGTATTTGATCAGAGAGGAATCGTTTTTAGATTCCCTAATGAAGCTCAAACCTGAAGGTTACTATGTCATTAACGAACCTATTCATCTATCGCACGAAGAGATGATTCCGTCTGGCACCCTAGCCCAACTTGGCTATAACCGAGCCGGCGATCCCATTCTCTTCCTTGCCGAATTTAGCGATAAGGGAATCTTATTTCCGCAAAGTGGGCTCAAATGTACTTCAGATGTTTTTGAGCTGCTGTCGGATATTAATTTCTCCACGCCGAACTTCCCAGACCCCCATTAAATTTATTGAAACCAGAACTGTCGGTAATTATTCCTGTCCTTAACGACAGCGAAGCCCTTCAAAACTTAGCCCAAAGTTTATCTACACAGAAAAAAATAAAATTTGAGGTCATCGTCGTCGACGGCGGAAAACCCAAAGCGAACGAAAGCACCGCTTCAAAACGAATTTGTAGTAAAAACGAATTACGTTATTTCCATTCAGAACCCGGACGCGGTAAACAAATGAATCTTGGACGCGTTCACGCGCGTTCGGATTATCTTTTGTTTCTGCACGCCGACTCCGAACTTTCCAAAAACCACCAACTCCGCGACGCCCTTGACGTTATCAAATCGAAAGAAAAAGATACGCCATTTATAGCCGGACATTTTGGGTTATCGTTTCAAACAAACATTCCTCAACTTGGTTTCATGCTTGGATTCTTAGAAAAAAAATCACAACTTAATCGAAAAAACTCCACAAACGGAGATCAGGGATTAATGATTTCCAGTACATTCTTTGATGAAATCGAAGGTTTTTCTGAGCAACTTCCATTTCTTGAAGATCAAATCATCGCCGCTAAGATTCAGGAGAAGGGTCAGATGTTCACTCTGCCTCACTTGCTTTTAACGTCGGCTAGACGATTCGAAGAAGAGGGGTTTGTAAGACGCTATTATTTAATGATGATCATCATGGGAGCTTATCATACCCAGACCGAAGAACTTTTTGAACTCGCGCCTACTTTATATATAAACCAAGATGAAGCGGGAAAATTGGATATGCGACCCTTTTTCGAAACCTTTGCACAGTTACACCAAACCCTTGGTTGGGTACGCTCGGTACGGCTTTGGAGAGAAGTAGGAATGTTTGCGCGAGAGAATCTCTGGCAGATTTTTTTATTTTTAGACTTCGTTTTAGAGGTGATAGAGGCTGATGAAACCCAATTCGACCCTACTTTCCTGAAATTTTACGACAAAAGGATTTCACCTCTAGAACACCCATCCCTTGATAATCTTTTAGGCCTTGGCGCTTACCTGACCGTGACGAAAAGTGCTCCAATGGTCTATGAAAGTATGCGACTATTCCGTCGTTTTGGACTCTCCGTGTGATAGGAATTTGTTCAACTTTATGTACTTAAAACGACCTATCAGGTTTGACAGTCAGATGAGATAGACGGATATTTGAACTATGAGATTGTACTCCGTGATACTGCTGATTTTCGTACTCTTCTTTGTCGGTTGTGGACCGGCGATTGATAGTCCAAAAATCTACGATAATAAAACAATCAAATTTTCCTATCCGGGGAATTGGAAAATTTCAGACCTTGGCACAAAGATCATGATTCGTGAAAAACGTTTTTTGGGAATTTTTGATGGCGATACCACCCTGAACTTGTCACTAGAAACAGAGGTCTCTTTACCACCCAAGTACGAACAGATCAGAGAAGTCCAAACCACTATTCTGGACAAGGTTGTAAAGGGTGAACTTTCATTTGATTGGGCGGAGGGCGACTTTCAAACCCGCTATCTCGTCGAAAAAGGCGACCGTTCGGTAAGGGTTGTTGTCGACGGAAATGAGAAGACACTTCAAAATTCAGAACCCGGCGTACGCCAAGTCTTGGAATCATTAGAATTCCTCTAACCGGGCGGCCAGGAAAAGTCGCGCCCTCCCAAAATATGTAGATGAAGATGAAAGACGGTCTGACCCACGCCCGCGCCATTATTTACAACAATTCTGAAATCATCCAAACCTTCGGCTTTTGCAATAGCACCGGCTTTGGTCATCATCTTCCCTAAAACAATCCCATCGCATTCTTCAACGTGAAGAAGATTCACCATAGGCTCTTTAGGTATTAATAAAAGATGGACCGGTGCAACCGGGTTGATGTCCCGAAACGCCATCATATCATCGTCTTCGTAAACAATGTCTGCGGGAATTTCTTTTGCGATTATTTTTGAGAATAAAGTCATACTAACCTGCCCTTCATTGAACATTCTATTTTGGGGATTCGACCATAATGGTCACGGGTCCATCATTAACAATGGACACCTTCATATCTGCGCCAAACACTCCCGTCTGGGTTCGTATTCCAGCGGCCTTAGACATTTCGACAAAACGTTCATACATTTCTTCGGCGGGTCCAGGTTTCATAGCTTCATTAAAACTAGGTCGACGCCCCTTTTTTATATCCGCGTATAACGTAAACTGACTTACTATAAGAAGCTCACCTTTTACATCCATCAAAGATAGATTCATTTTTCCATTTTCGTCTTCAAAAATACGTAGATGAATCAATTTACTAAATACATATTCTAGATCCGAAGTGGCATCTCCCTCTCCAGCTCCAAGAAAAACCAATAGACCCTTACTTACGCTTCCGACAATTTCGCCTTCGACTTCTACACTGGCTTCTAAGATTCGTTGAATGAGTGCTTTCATTTTTCCACGTAATGAGAGATTTTTACTTCTATCAGACAAAGTCATGTTTTCGTAGCTTTTATGACGAAGATTGACTCAACGACCGGCTCCTATAAGATACGCTTTCTGATTGCTGAGGTTTCAATTGCAAACAACGTTTTGGCTTAATAATACTTTGATTTCGACCGGTGTCAGCCCCGGAACACTCTTATTGGACTTTGTGCGCAAAGAATCACTGAAAGGAACCAAAGAAGGCTGTAAAGAGGGCGATTGTGGCGCTTGTACGGTGCTCGTTGGAGAGCTCGAAGCGGGGCACATCAATTATGAGGCGATAACCTCATGCTTGATGCCGGTCGGCGAAGCCCACGGGAAACATATCGTGACCATTGAAGGCTTACGTGTGAACAATTTGTCACCTGTTCAATCGGCAATGGTTAAGTTTGGTGGCTCCCAATGTGGCTATTGTACGCCCGGATTTATTATGTCGATGACGTGGTTCTTTATGACCGAAAAACGTCCCACTGTAGATAGCTTTAAACGGGCAATTAGCGGTAACCTTTGTCGCTGTACGGGTTACGCGTCTATTATGCGAGCCGGCGAACAGCTCATCGAGATCTTAACCCAATCACCACACAAGCTACTTGAGTCCAAAGATCGATTACAGGCACTCGTTGATCTTGATTTTCTACCGAAATATCTACCCCGCATCCCGCAGGAATTAGAAAAAATAGAAGAGCTAGATCGTGTCCAGAATCCGGATTTATTTGTCGCTGGAGGAACAGACTTATATGTTCAACAAGGCGAGAAAATCCCAGCTCAAAGCGTAGAAATTCTCAATCGAATTCCGGGGATGAAAGGCTATCGGGTCGAAGATGGTCAACTTATTTTGGGTGCACTAACCTCATTTGAATCCTTTGGAGCCATCCCGCAAATACGAAAGTTGATTCCAAACATCGATGATTTCCTGCAGTTGATAGCGTCGCTACAAATTCGAAACCGAGCCACCCTAAGTGGTAATATAGTCAATGCCTCGCCTATCGGAGATATGACCCAAATACTACTCGCGCTAGGTTCAACGCTCACGATTGAAAAAGGGACTAAGACGCGCCAAGTCCCATTAGATGAGTTTTTTCTGGACTATAAAAAAATCGATTTAAGACAGGGTGAGCTCGTCAAAGAGATTTCCTTCTCTTTGGATGCCGATACTGTTTTTAACTTTGAAAAAGTCTCTAAAAGAAAAGAACTCGATATTGCCACGGTATGTTCAGGCGCACGATTCAAAGTCGATAAGAGCGGAATTATTTTAGAAGCATCCATCTCTCTCGGCGGTGTGTTTGCTACGCCGCTTCTATTGAAGAAAACCAACGCCTACCTCGTTGGAAAACCGATCCATACCCAAACCGTCCTGCACGGCGCTCGGGTTTTACAATCTGAAATATCGCCCATCTCTGATGTCCGCGGTTCGGCGAACTATAAACGACTACTAGCGCGTCAGCTCTACTTCGGTCATTTCACGAGCCTTTTCGCCGATCGTATTGAATATCGAGAACTACTCGCCTCATAAATCGAGCTACCTATGACATACGTTTTAAATTGTTGGTCTTGTAACGAACGCAGGGAATTCGACGAATTACATCGCGGAGATTACTGCACAAAATGCGACGCAGACCTAAAATCGTGCAAACAATGCAGGCATTACGACCCCAATACATCGTCGGAATGTAAAGAACCCATGGCCGAACACGTCTACAAAAAGGAACGCGCTAATTTTTGCGCCTATTATTCGGTCCGCGTCCTCGATAATGATGCGACAGACAACGAAATAGACAGTGCAAAAGCCAAACTCGACGCGCTGTTTAAGTAGTAAGTACGCTTACAACCCGTTCTAGTTTTGCGCCTTTTCCACCCAGCATATTTGACGAAAAGTCCAACCAAGGATAGGTTCGGGATCAACGCGAACGCGCACCAAGACGGTGGATACGTTCCTTTTTGAATTACTATTTTTGGAATACCTATGGCCACACAATTTTATCGATTACTCGGACATTGCGCCGTCGCTTTTAACGGTTTTTTGTATTCGACCGACCTTATTGTTGAACTTAAAAACGCCGGCGGGACCCAAGACTTTCTCTACAACGCCGAAAAACTGCATCATCGTGGAGAATCGTTAATCGAAAAGAAGACCGATAAATGCGGCGAAGATCGAATTAGAGAACACGCGCTACACTTCGCGGCGAGCGAAGCGGAAATGTGGCTTGAGACAGTCGGCTCGAAATTACGCGGGAAGGTTGAAAAATCTACAATTTCTATGGTTTTGGCCAAAGACCTACATGCCCATGATCATACCGTAACAGTTGTAGCCCAGGTCATGCGTGCGCTGAGTACGATTGCAACCGATCCAACGATTGCAAATCATCTGGGTGAACCACGAGCCGTGAAAGATATTCTTGCCCGAGGAAACGCTGCCTTGGCTCGACTTATCAAAACAGGCGAAATAAAAATGCGTCCTAAAGAGCAACAGACCTCATTTGAAATATTTGCAGAAGTGGACGCATTCACAAAGACAGCATCGGACTGGCTCGCCTCGTTAAACAACATGGCCAACCAGATCACCACCCCCGAACTGTGCGGGTGGCTTGGCCTGGTACCTCAAGGAATGGGAATACAATTTGGCGGCGCTTCTTTTGGCGTAGAAAGACACGGACGAGGTCAAACCCAATCCCCAAGTAAAGAGGTGAAGCCGTGCACGGGTTGGTCGATCGGCCGACAGGGTAATTCAGAGAATATGGGTCCTGGATTCATAAAATAGCGCCCTTTAGGAGGTCCAAGTGGATACCGATTTATACGAAATATTAGGGGTTTCCCGCACAGCGGACGCGAAAACCATAAAGAGTTCGTATAGAAAGATCGCGAGAGATAACCATCCTGACCGCAACCCGGATGATGAGGCCGCTGAAGAACGCTTTAAAAAAGCGTCTTTTGCATTTGAGGTCCTTTCAGATCCGGAAAAAAGAAAAACCTATGACACCTATGGTGTGGATGGGCTTCGTGACGGAGTCCGCCCGGGGCAACATCATCAATGGGGATCCTCGGGTGCTTTTCAAAGTTCAAATTTTGACGACATCTTTAGCTCTCTCTTTGGTGGACGTCGCGGGACGTTTGATACCAGTGACTTCAGCAATTTCGGTGGCTTTCAGAGCGGGCCTCAACGTGGACGTGATGTCGAAGCCGAACTTACCTTAAGCTTTTTGAAAGCATTAATGGGTGGAGAAGTTTCAATGACGGTCGGTGGAAGAGAATTAAAAGTAAGGATTCCTAGCGGTGCCGAAGATGGGGATAAATTACGCCTTAAAGGCAAGGGCAATCGGCCGGCGATGCGCGGTGCGGTTGCCGGGGACCTCATATTAGAACTAAAGATACGCAAGCATCCTCAACTTAGCAGAAAGAATCTCAATTTGTATCTCGATCTTCCCGTCACGATGACCGAGGCGATAATAGGGGCAACGATAGAAGTTCCCACACCCGAAGGCGTCTTTAACGTTAAAGTTCCGTCTGGGATTCATTCCGGGGGAAAGCTTCGACTCAAAGGAAAAGGCGTCAAACGCAAGGGCAAACAAGGCGACTTCTTCGTCGTAATCCAAATACACTCGCCGGACTTGCATAGCGAAGAACTAGAGGCGGCCGCCAAGTTACTTGATATGGGTTACTCTGAGGACGTGCGACGACAAATCAACATAGAATATTAATAAGCTCGATATTTCTCGGAGAAAATTAAGGTTGTCTGTCTGTTTCGTTTCGGTAATATTGATGCCCCCCCCAGGTAAATATGTTGGTCAGATTCATTAAGAGAAAATGTAGTGTAGTTTTTCGTACCCTTTTCGTTGCGTCCATGCTCGTCGGTGTGGGTCCGCCGCCAGGGGGCACCAGCGCAGATGCGCAAATCGGCGGGGGACTCGACCAATTTCAAACCGGCGGCTGCGAGCAACCCCGCTATCTGCATAGGACGGCTAAAGCCCAGGCTATCGCAGAGGTACAACATCGCTTCGCGAACGGCGCTTCTCTGGGAGTAAAAGGCGGAGGTGCTTCGGAAACCGTTTTAGAAAGCTCGAATCTAAATGCCGGTTTTAGCGGTGACTTCGACTCAGGGAGGAACCGCGAATCAGAAACCTACCTTAATCTCTCGCTTGGTGTCGCTGGAGGCTGGCATTTTAAGAACTTCGGAGCCGAAGTCGGTGCTTCAGTAAGTAGCTATTCTCTAGACAACGACGACTTACCGGTCATTCCATCTTTAGGTATTTGGTTTGGCAACGCGAAGGGTGTATATGGCTTCCTCTCGATTTTGGAACGTCCACTATTATTGGAGAGTCCGTCGTTGATGGAGTTTGGCGTCGGGCGCAAACAGCCCGAAGTCGATTGGAGAATTGCGGGACAATTTATCCATGATAACGCCGATATCCGCCCGGGACTGGTTGGAAGCGCAAAATTTGCACTCGTAGAAAAGATATGGCTTGGAGGCGAGTTAGCGATAATTCGGGGCGAGGGGTTTCCGCCGTTTAATATTAGCGCAATGGTCGCAACAAACTGGTAAAAACGCCTGCGCTAAACTTGCTCTTGGCCTATCGAAAAAAGTTGAACGGGTAATGTATAATCACAACTCCGGCGCCAGAAGGTGGAGGAAATTCTAAATCCTTAACAATTTTGATTAAACACGCGTCCACGTTTTTATGGAATAGTTTAGTCATCGTGACGTCGGTCACCTTACCCGTCTTAGCGATAAGAATTTTGACTTTTGAGCTCCCCTCAAGTTTTGGATTAGCGTAAAGCTCGTCTAAGTAACATTTTCTTATTTCGGGTACGGCTACTTTCATGACCCTGCGTATCGCCGCTTTCGTTAATCCTCTTTTCGGTACCGCCTTGCCGTTCGACGCATCGCCCGCGGTTGAACTTATTCCCAACCCTCCATAACCTCCTTGGTCAATCAATTTCTCAATGGACGAAGGCTTGGCGTCATCGACTCTTGACTCCAAAATTTTATCGCGATTTGTTTTTTATCGAAGACCCTTCTGAGCCGAAAACTATTTTTCGGAGTTCGTTTTTTCCATTAGGATCGTCGGTTCCAAAGCAGCGAACGCGTGTGTAGCGCCTTTGGAATTATCCTCGTCGGGATTGTCTTCCTGTTGCTTGACCTTTGGGGTGGCGCATGCGACGAGCACTAAACTGGCAATCAGTAGCATCATTTTCATAATAAATATCATCGAATTTGTGAAACATTGGTGAGCATGTATTAGCGGTTCGTTTTTAAGAAAAAAAAAAGGAGGCTTAGAGCCTCCAATTGGATAAGTAACAAAGGTTACTATTTACTCAACGATGTCAGTAACAACGCCGGCACCAACAGTACGTGAACCTTCGCGAATCGCGAAACGTAGTCCAGCATCCATAGCAATTGGAGTAATAAGTTCAACTTTGAACGTAATACGATCGCCAGGCATAACCATTTCTACGTTCTCCGGAAGCTCAACAGCTCCAGTAACATCGGTCGTTCTGAAGTAGAACTGAGGACGGTACCCTTTGAAGAATGGAGTGTGACGTCCGCCTTCATCTTTAGTTAGAACGTAAACTTCAGCATTGAACTTGGTGTGAGGCTTAACTGTTCCTGGCTTAGCAAGAACTTGTCCACGCTGAACGTCTTCTTTCTTGATACCGCGGAGAAGACAACCAACGTTGTCTCCAGCCATACCTGAGTCAAGAAGCTTACGGAACATTTCAACACCAGTAACAGTTGATTTTTCAGCTTTTCCGCCAAGACCAACGATTTCAATTTCTTCACCAACGTTGATGATTCCCTGCTCGATACGTCCGGTAACAACCGTACCACGACCTGAGATAGAGAAGACGTCTTCTACTGGCATAAGGAATGGCTTGTCGGTTTCGCGGTCAGGCATTGGAATGAACGCATCAACTTCTTCCATAAGTTTAAGAACAGAATCTACACCGTATTTTCCGTCTTTACCTTCAAGAGCCATAAGTGCAGAACCGACAACGATCGGGCCGTCATCTGGGAATTCGTACTTATCAAGGAGCTCACGAACTTCCATGTCTACAAGCTCAAGAAGCTCTTCGTCATCAACCATGTCTGCTTTGTTGAGGAAAACAACAATAGCTGGAACACCAACCTGCTTAGCAAGAAGGATGTGCTCACGCGTTTGTGGCATTGGGCCGTCAGCTGCAGAAACAACAAGGATAGCGCCGTCCATTTGAGCCGCACCAGTGATCATGTTTTTAACATAATCAGCGTGACCAGGACAATCTACGTGTGCGTAGTGACGTGTTTCTGTTTCGTACTCAACGTGTGCAGTTGAGATAGTGATACCACGCTCTCTTTCTTCGGGAGCATTATCGATATCAGTGAAATCCATAGCCTGACCACCGAATTTTTCGGTGAGAACTTTGGTGATCGCCGCAGTAAGCGTTGTTTTACCGTGATCAACGTGACCAATAGTTCCAATGTTTACGTGGGGTTTATTACGTTCGAATTTTTCCTTTGCCATTTGTATCTCCTAAATGATCTCTTTAGATTCTATTTTCTAAATTATTGTTAAATTATTATTTACCTGCCTCAGCCATAATCTCGGTCGCAATTGCTTTCGGAACGGGATCATAGTGAGAAAAATGCATTGTGTAAGTCGCACGACCTTGCGTTTTAGAGCGCAAGTCGGTTGAGTAACCAAACATCGACGAAAGCGGAATAGTCGCATCGATAACCTGAACACCCGAGCGTTCATTCATACCTGCTATATTTCCACGACGACTGTTGATATCGCCAATTACGTCACCCATATACTCTTCAGGTGTAACGACTTCAACTTCCATCATCGGCTCAAGGATTTGCGGCGCGGCGGCGCGAACCGCTGCTTTGAAACCCATAGAAGCACAAATTTTGAATGCCATCTCGTTTGAATCCACTTCGTGGAATCCACCGTCGAATAAATTAACTTTAACATCGATAACAGGGAAGCCTGCAAGTACGCCGCCTTCTGACGCTTCTTTAACGCCTTTTTCGACCGCGTTGAAAAACTCACGTGGTACCGAGCCGCCCTTGATGGACTGTTCGAATACGATTCCTGTTCCTTTTTCACCAGGTTCAACCTGAATGGCGATCTTGGCGTACATTCCTTTACCACCAGACTGCTTCTTGTACGTCTCTTTGTGCTCAACACCTTTGGTGATGCACTCACGATAGGCCACTTGAGGCTTACCAACAGTAGCTTCGACTTTGAATTCACGAAGCAAACGATCGACGATGATTTCGAGGTGAAGTTCACCCTGTCCAGCGATAATAGTTTGACCCGTCTCTTCATCAGAGTGAACGCGGAAACTTGGATCTTCAGCAGCAAGTTTTGCAAGCGACTCACCGAGTTTAGATTGGTCAGCCTTGGTTTTCGGCTCAACTGCAATCTCAATCACCGGCTCAGGGAAATCCATTGCTTCAAGCACAACTGGATTTGCTTCGTCACAAAGCGTGTCTCCAGTAGTAGTAGAACGTAGACCTACCGCTGCAGCGATATCACCCGTACGAACTTCCTTCACATCTTCACGGTTATTTGCGTGCATGAGGAGGATGCGTCCGATTCGTTCCTTCTTGCCTTTTGACGAGTTAAGAACGTGGCTCCCGGCTTCTAATACACCGCTATAAACGCGGAAGAAGGCAAGTTGTCCCACGAAAGGATCGGTCATAATTTTAAACGCAAGTCCAGAGAAGGGCTCGCTATCGTCAAACTTACGAATGATTTGGTCACCCGCTTGTGGCTCACTGTTTCCGTCTGCAATTCGTCTTGCAGCGTCAACAGTAACACCTTCAATTTCTCCGATATCGGTCGGAGAAGGAAGATAATTCACAACAGCATCAAGAAGAGGCTGCACGCCCTTATTTTTGAAAGCGGTTCCAAGGAAAGTCGGAACAATTTCGATCGAAAGAGTGCGAGTACGAATCCCGTCCAGCATCTCTTTTTCAGACAAAGTTCCCTCTTCGAGATATTTTTCCATTAATTCGTCAGAAGCTTCGGCAGCCGCTTCCATCAATTCAATATGAAGCACTTCCACTTCTTCAGCGAGATCGGCAGGCATATCGATAACGGTATACTCGGCGCCCATATCTTCATTTTCCCAAACGATTGCAGTTTTGGTTAAGATATCAACGACTCCCTTGAACTTATCTTCAGCGCCAATTGGAATCTGCATTTTCACAGGCACGGCACCAAGACGATCGATCATTGTCTCGACGGCATTTGCGAAATCTGCACCGGTACGATCCATCTTGTTGATGAAAGCGATACGCGGAACTTTGTAGCGATTTGCTTGACGCCAAACGGTTTCAGATTGCGGCTGAACACCGGCAACACCGCAAAAAACAGCGACAGAACCATCGAGAACACGCAAAGAACGTTCAACTTCCATAGTGAAATCAACGTGCCCAGGAGTATCAATAATATTGATTCGATATGGCTTCTTATCTTTATTCCAAAAACAAGTCGTTGCGGCCGACGTAATCGTAATTCCGCGCTCCTGCTCTTGAACCATCCAATCCATCTCAGCGGCGCCATCATGGACTTCGCCAATTTTGTGAGATTTTCCAGTATAAAATAGAATTCGCTCAGTGGTGGTGGTTTTACCAGCATCAATGTGCGCCATAATTCCAATATTTCGAACCCGATTAAGTGGGGTTTTGCGTGCTGCCATTATTAAATCCTTTAGTTACCAGCGGTAGTGAGCAAACGCTTTATTAGCGTCTGCCATTCGGTGTACTTCTTCACGTTTTCTGATCGCGGCACCACGAAAATTGGATGCATCCAATATTTCTTGAGTCAGACGTTCGGTCATCGTATTTTCAGAACGCTTTCTAGCGAACTGAATGATCCATCTAAATGCCAAAGCGTCACGTCTTTCAGCGCGCACTTCAACAGGTACTTGATAGTTTGAACCACCAACACGTCGAGACTTAACCTCAACCTGTGGACGGCAGTTTTCGATAGCTTTCTTGAACACGCGAAGAGGCTCTTCGCTTGTTTTCGCTTCAATCGCATCCAAACTATTGTACATAATCTTTTCAGCCAAAGACTTTTTACCGTCAATCATCATTACGTTGATGAACTGAGCCAATAAAACATCTTTATATTTCGGATCTGGAAGCGGAATTCGCTTTTGTATTTCTCTACGTCTTGGCATTCTGTATTCTCCTAAAACCGCAATCTAGCGGGGTTTCTTAGTTCCGTATTTACTGCGGCTTTTACGACGATCAGCAACGCCGATCGCATCTAAAGTTCCACGAACAATGTGATAACGAACACCCGGAAGATCTTTAACACGACCACCACGGATGAGCACAACACTGTGTTCCTGAAGGTTATGACCTTCACCAGGAATATAACTTGTTACTTCCATTCCATTAGTAAGACGAACACGCGCTACTTTACGGAGTGCAGAGTTCGGCTTTTTTGGAGTAGTTGTATAAACACGGGTACATACCCCACGTTTTTGAGGTGAACCTTTTAGAGCAGGTGCATCTGTTTTCGAGTTTTGCTTTTTGCGACCCTTTCGGATCAGCTGGTTAATAGTCGGCATTTTATTTCCTAATCGTCCGTACTTCCAATTCAATTTTCTGAATCTAAATACATTTTTAGATCCGAAGCCGCGGGATTATAGGAATCAGGCCCTTGATGTCAATAGAACGGCAAGAAAAGGCCCGCTTTTCTGCAAAATTGGCGGTTTTAAGCCGTTTTTTCAATTCGGAGGCGCATATATGATCAAAACGATCATTGGAAATCCGATCGAGTTGACTCTCGGATAATCACCTTTCGGGAGCAAACAAATTATGAGTTCCATCATGCCCAAAAAGCCGGCCCCGGATTTTGTGTGCGATTCTTCGCGGCTCGCGCGCAACTCATGCCAAGCTGGCGGAAGGTCTGGGTAAGACCTCCAACACCATAGGGGAAAGACAGGAAACCTGTCCGCTACTCCGCAAATTCGCTCTACGAGAATGGACAATTTTACGCATTTTCACCTCAAAAACCAAATTTCGGGAATTTAATTTGTGAAAATGAGCTTATTTCATTGTCTGTTGAGCAAAATTACCCTATAAGGCTCGACCTGGACCCAACGAATTTAATTCTTTGTTTCCAATCGGGGTATGGCGCAGTCTGGCAGCGCGCTTGTTTTGGGTACAAGAGGCCCTCAGTTCGAATCTGAGTACCCCGATAAAAAGCACTTATGGAAACATAAGTGCTTTTTTGTTTCTCCGCGCCGGTAAAAAAGTGATAACATTGACGCGTGAAACTCTTAAAACTCATTCCCATTATCGCCGTTACGTGTTCTTTCGCCTGTTTTCCCTACGCCTGGGTAACACCTCCCGCAAAGTTTGAGCTTGCCGGCGGTCTAGCTGTTTCCGAGGCCGGCGATTTTAATGCCGGTTTCCAAGGAACGGCCGGCGTTTACCCGCTTCAAGTTTTTCCCGACTATTACGAACGAAACTTTGACGCAGGTGTCGGATACACTCTTTTATATATTTCTCCCGACCAAGACCAAATACTCGGCCAATACCTTCACGGTCCCTACGTTGACGTGGTTTACTTTCTTCCGATCGACTCTGCCACTCCAATAAGGGGCTACATCTCGGCTAAAGGGAAAGTATTGCTTAATAGTCCTGAATTTGGTTTTGGTGGAACCGGACAACTCGGCATGGAGATATTTGAGTTCTCGGATAACGATTTCTATCGCTGTACTGGAAGGGGATGTAGTCAAGGAACCGCATACGGTGAATCGGCCCTTGGTATTTTTGTCGAAGGCTCTCAGTTTTTTTACGGCAACAATCAAATGACTTTTTTCGGCCTCGGTCTCTCCTTCAGATCTCCGGCGACGGCAGGAATGGGTTGGGCCTTCTTCTAGAACCTTTGCTTCCTCCCCGACGCGCCGTCATGTTTGTGACTTCTTTTTAAAGTTGCATCAGTCCAGAAATAGGTCTTTTCTCTATTGAGGGAGGAATTTAGATAACCTTTCAAGATGTTCGGACGGAATTGCGATGGTATTTCGTCCAAAATTGGATTCATGTAACTTCAAAGGTAATAACTCAAAGTCCGACGCGACATCATCACACAACAAAAGATGTCCGTTAAGATTCCAAGTCATCTCCAACGCGGGAACGATGTAGTAGAACTTATATTTTTCTGGAAAGACGGCGCGAACTTCATCGACGGTTTTGAAGGCATCAACACCCACAACGTTGAGTTCAAAAAATACCAATGGCCTATTTTTTTCAAGTGTCTTCTTCAAACCTTCTAACGCGGGTTTTTCATAACCCTCGATATCCATTTTGATAGCACTTATTTTCGCAACACCGGCGAGATCATCGTCCCCCCTTACAAGAGGAAGATCGATCACGTCTTTTGCGTTATAAAGACCGGCGAAACTACTCGAAAACGAGCCCCATCCGCGATTAAAATCCGGCGGCACGTTGAAAGGCATCGTTCCTTTTTTGGACGCGTATCCCACAGGATGAATCTCAACGTTCAAAATATTGTTCGTTTTAATGTGAGCTTCCAATCTTTGGATCATGGTTGGCCAAGGTTCGATGGAAATCACCTGCGAGGCAAAACGAGATGCAAACATCGTATGCGTGCCGGTATTTGCGCCGACGTCCAAAAAGACCGGCTTATCGTCAACGAGAAGCGTAAGTGTTTCGATGGCGTGGAGAACCTTGGGTTCGTAGGAACCAAACGCTGAAACTTTGATATCGATAAGATCTTGGGTTGTTCCTGAGTAGTCGAATCCATAAAACTTTTGTGTGAACTTTCCGCGTTCGGCCGGGATGTAGGCAACCCCCTCTCCGGTTGCACAAATCGCCATTTGTCTCAACTCTCCATTATCCGTCAAAAGCGTCACCGCTATAATAGTAAAAATGGCTCCCAACATCACCACGGACTTTTTGGAGAGTGTTTTCATAGTGGTACTCGAATTTTATAAAAGCTCAATAAACTACAAACCATCACGGTAGGCAAGATGGTAAACGCGGAGTCACTTTGCGCGTTGAGCGATCTTTTTGAGGGCCGACAAGAGGCCGTCAGGATTATCCAAATGCACAGCGTGCCACGCATTGGGGATTTCTGTCGTCTGTACGCCCAAAGTTCGGTAATCATCGGCAAAAGCCTTATACTTTTCGTCGCGTTCGCCGTATAAAAATGTGATTTTTTGTGCGTGGTTTTTTATCAAAGTCGAAAAATCCGGTTGAACAGAAACGGAGAAACCCTCGAGTAAATATGCCCAAATCGTCGACGAGGTTTTTAAGGCTTCAACTCTACGGTCTTTCAAGTCTTTCCAAGCCGGTCCGTCCTGAGGACCAAAAAGAGGTAAAGTCGACCATGTTTCCAAAAATGTTCTTGGATTTTCTGCTAGAGACAACGCGCGTTGATGATCGAGTTCGTTTCGTTTTGTAGAATTTGGTGGCGGTCGAAACTGCGCGCTACATAAGACTAAACTTTTGATGCGACCAGGTTCAGCCGCTAACATCGCTAACGCAAGTCTACCGCCCATCGAATAACCGAACAAGGAAATAGGCTCTTGTCCTTTCACCTGATCCCACAAATGGTGCCCAAGCAAGTCCCATTGCTTCGGCACGCTCGTTGCGAGCGGTACATCAAAGTAACTAAGTGCCTGGAAGGTGTCTGGAAAAAAATCGAAATCTCTGTCGCTTCCCAAAAAGCCATGTAGAAAGAACATCGTCACCTCAACTGAACTTAAAACCCAGAAAGGGCCGATGCTGGATCGATACGACTTGCGCGGATGGCAGGTATCGCAGCCCCCAAAACACAGAAGAGGATACTTACCCCTATCGCCGCACCAAACATCCAAGGTTCAAAAGCAAATAAGGAGTCGGGCTTAAAAGGAAAGTCGACCACGTAATTTTTAAACACCAGATCGACAACGAGCGTGCTTATAAAACCCAATAGGGTACCTACGCTGCCGCCAATGAGTCCCAACAATACTGCTTCGCCGAGTACCAGCATCCGTATATTAGAACGCGTTGCACCTACAGCGCGCATAAGCGCAAGCTCGCGCTTTCGTTCCAGAACCAACATCAAGAAGGTGTGCATGATATTTACGGCAGCGATCGCTAAGATGATGAGACTAATAAGATTGAATACCAAGGTCATCAAAAAGATCAGGAGGCCAGCTCGTTCGGCTTGTTCAAATTTTTCGCTAAGCGAATACCCCATTTCGTCTTTTAGAATTCTTGACACCTCGGCAACGTATTCGTTGGATTCAGTTTCGACCAAAATCGAATGATATTCCTCGGACGCACTCTGTCCCTTAAATTTCGCGTTGAGTCGTTTTACGTAACCTATCGGCATCGTCGCACCGAGCGTGATCGCCTGATCTGAAAAACCTACCAGACGCATTCTTTTGGTTTCCGTTTTTCCTTTAGAGGATCGACCGAGGTAGGATTTCCCAAAAACGCCCTCGAACTCTAAACCTATGAGACTCTTCTTTTCCAGCTTGGGCAACATTGAAAGCGCGCCCGATGCACCGCTCATAGCGGTGTGAATGCTTCCGTTATAAATTTCAACAAGCGTCGGCGAAATGACGACGGGTATCGGCATCTCGCACTTCTTTTCTTCCGAGCAATAGGTCCCATCTTTACAATCCTTTCCCGTTTCACAAGCGGGGCCGTCGATTGCGCCGAAATCTTGGAAAACATTTGGGTCATCAAGCTGGACCAATTCCGGCGGAATGCCGTCGGCAATAAGTTCGGCCCATATATCTTTTCCAATAAGCGCTTTCCCACCGCGAGCACTCGTTGGGAACGTTAGCTTCATCTTAGGAAAAACGCCTTTAACCCCGTCAATATCTGTAAGCCTGTTTACATCTTTATCGCTTAATTGATTTCCCGCAAATAGCCCCACACTGGGCTTAACAACTTCGAGCTGGCCAATGACAAAGATCTTTTCGAGAACGGTTTCTTTCACGCCAGCACCGAGTGCGGTGAAGAATATTAATGTGCCGATTCCTACGATAATCCCGATACTTGAGAAAATAAAATCGCGCTTATTCCTTTTAACAGATTGGCTTACCAACGAAAAAATACGATTACTCATTTTCGTCTCCTCGCTTTGTTACCGTATCCAACTTCAATGCTCGATCTGCAACCTCGGGAATATTCACTTCATCAGAGACGATTTTGCCATCTTCCATTCGAATAATTCTCCTGGCAAGTTTTGCGATGTGTTCCTCATGAGTAACCATGATGAGTGTGATATTGTCCTTATCGTTAAGCTCGGTAAAAAGGTCCAAAATTTCCAAACCTGTTTTTCGGTCTAGACTCCCTGTCGGTTCATCACAGAGTATAACCTTGGGCTTACGAAATAACGCCCTCGCGATTGCAATACGTTGTTTTTGCCCTCCAGATAATTCTGGTGGGCGGGCGTTAATCTTTTTCTCTAAACCTACTTTTTTTAGAAGTTCGGCTCCCAAGTTCTCTGGACTCTGGACAACTTCACCGAAAAATCTTGGGAGAATCACATTTTCGATCGCACTCAAGTGGTCGAGCAAATTAAATTGTTGAAACACGAAGCCAAAGTGTTTGCTACGTAATTTTGCTGCCTCTTGATCGCCCAAATTTGAAAGTTCTTTTCCATCAATCGCGAGCGAACCTTCAAAACGAGAATCTAAAGTCCCGATGGTATTCAATAGCGTTGTTTTCCCAGATCCTGAGGTACCAATGATCGCGACAAATTCTCCGGCGTCAATGGAAAGGGAAACCTTGTCTAAGACCGTCGTTTTTCCCTCCCCTTCGCCGTAAAACTTTGAGACGTTTTTAACGTCAATCATTTATTTACTCGGAGCAGCTTTTTCGGATTTTTTCATATCCGCGGTCAACGACACTTTAAGGCCGATTTCATCAGGATCTATTTTCAGTGACATTTCATCGAAGTTATCGATAAGGAAACCTGCGCCGATCATGCTGAGAATTTGACCGGGGTTGGTCTTGAGACGTTTCACATTCGCGTACAAGCCGTTGAAAGCTTTGGTTGTCGCAAAGTCGTTTCCAAGATCAAAGCCCTCAACATCTCCTATCTTTTTATCTTTGCTTCTTTTGCCGGTCAGATAATCGTAGACGGTTTGTTCGCCAAGAGCGGGGGCGGCGATGACCAGCCTATCCTTATAAGTAAGAATCCGAACGGGCAAAGGCAAAGGCGGCTTCACCGAACGCATCCCTTCCAGCAGGACACCACTTTCTGATTTTACCTCGTCGACAGACCACGGCAGAGGCGTATTGCCATCGGCAATAGCATCGTCTCCGGTTACTCCTTCGATGGGTTTTTTAACTAACTTATTTACCAAGTTATCGAGTCCTTTTTGATCCTTAAATGAAAGCGAAGCCATCAAACCTAACTTATTGGCTATTGTTTGTGGGTCACCGCCTGCGAGTTCAAGCGCATTTCCAGCAATGCCATAGAAGAAGATCCCGACATGACCGTTTAGCGCGGCTAAGACATCTTTCTCAACATCGATACCAAGTTGATCGCCCAAGCTCTTTAATCTTCGCTTGAATCGTCGAACTTCACCTTCTGGCATTACAGTTGTCGCGAAACCGAAAGCCGCCATAGGGTCGATACTTAAACGAACCCCTAATCCGGTATTTTCGGTTACGAGATTTTGCAATTGAGCTTCAGGCTCGAGTTTAGACAACATCTGCACGGTGCTGTTGAGTTGATCTGAACCCGCCACGTAAACTTCAGCCGAAAGTCGTTCGGCTTTTATGTCAGCGGCGAAAATGAAATGCTTGGCATATTTGCGAATCATTGCTTCGGCTTGTTTACCGTTAGGTTGTTCACCAATTCGTTTTTGAACGTCGGGATTTTTCAAATAATTTTCCACCGGAACAATTCCGGCAACCGGATATTTTTTAACAAAACGATCGGTGAATTTAGTAAACATTTTTAGTGATTTATACGACGCGTCGGGCTTCACACTTCTGGCATCTGTAAGCACTAAAGATGCGCCACCAGCCTCAAGCGCCCCAGTTGTTGACAGCGACGGCATCGTGAGCATGACAAGCTTTTCGTTGTAAAGCCATGACATCTGCTTAGTAGGATCGTCACTTATATATTTGACGGTATAATCTCCCACTTTAGAAGTCTTTGCGGCCCCTTTAAATTGAAAGGTTGACTCCATACGGCGAATAATTGTTTGTTCGAACTTTTGTCGATTATCGACATACATGTAGATGATTGGGCGATCGCGATAAATGGCGAGACCGAGCGAGGAGTTGGGTGTGAGTCCTGCGTCCACCCAACTTTTCTCGTCAAGAAGATCGATGCCAAATGCTTTTTGAAATTGCTTCTGAACCTGATCGACCATTGCTGAATCGCCGAGATTTTTCTTCAAGGTTTTTACTTTCTCTCGAAATGTTTTGACCTCCGCAATGACGACTAGAGACTCCGCATCGGCGGGCAAATGAGCGGCGAATACTGCTGCTCTCGCTGTTGGATCTTTTGGCATCGCGGCCTTATTAGATTTGCAAGCAAAAGAAAAAGAAAAAACAAAGCTAAGAAGTAGAAGCCTAAAAATCATTTTGTAATCACACGTTGAAATGGAAGACCAAGAATAGACCGCGTTGGTCTAATCTTGTCAAGAAAGTTCGGTTCCCCTTAGTTTTGGGTACAAAAAAGCCGACTCCATCGGAGTCGGCCAGTATTATTGGGTATGTGGCTAACTTAGTTTACTTCAACGCTAAGATCGAAGGTCCCGTTCGCATTCGCAAAGAATGAATCGACGATAATGAAAACAGTCTCAGCCGATGTGGCGGTGTAAGTAAGTGCTTCTGGGGTCGAACCTGCCGGTTGAGCATCAGCGCCAGCAACGCAACTATTAGGAAGCGCTTCACAATCGGTTGTCAGATACATCGCAATATCTTCAGGTGTCGCATCGGTACTAACAAGCGAAGCAGTGAGCGTTTGACCGGCAATCAAGTCCACAACGTAGACCTGATCTCTACCTGGCGTTTGCGAACCGGTACAAATATTACCGGTGACTAACGAATAATTATCATCACCACTCATTGAGCCCGCGATAACATTTGGCGTTGCAAGAGCTGCAGGCGTAGCCTCGTACGGATCACGACAAACGTTACCAAGTGGCGAAGTACAACGATTCGTAGCGGCATCACACATGCCCGGCCCACCACAATAGTAGCTCTGCAAAAATCCAGTATCGTCGCAATACTCAAAACTCGTAGTATCAACCGTACACGTTTGCGGTGTCGTACCTGGAACACAATCAGGTTGACGCACTTCGATTTCAAGTCCTAGCCAAGAACTGTCAAACGATGAGTCCGTATCCAATCCAACGTAAACCGTCTGAGCGATCGGAGATTGGAAAGTTAGGTTTTGTGAAGCGTCGCCGGTAGCGGTCGCCGCTAGACAGCTTGTTTCCGCATCTGCACAGCTTGTGAAGAGGTAAAGAACCGGGTCATCAATTTCATCAAATGCCTGAACCCGAAGATCAATGGTTTCATTTACATCGACATCGATCGCATAGAAAAAGTCAGACCCAGGTGAAGATTCGCCAGTACAACTTGACGATGACATATTGAGATCCTTAGTTCCTGTTCCAAGATTTTCTAAGAAATAACCCCCACCAACGATGCTTGGTGCGCCACCGCATGTTGAAGAAGACGGTAACGAGGTACACGCACCATTTGAACACCCTGCTGGGCAATTATATTGCGTTCTAATTTGACCGTTTCCATCACAAGCTGCAACGGTTGAACCATCCAAACAATAGAAGGTATTGGGATTACAAACCTTACCGGCGGCCGATGTTACTTCGTAGTCAAAAGAAAACGAACTGCTTGCGCTGAACTCGGCTCTGACGATCACGAAATAGGTTCGGGTAGCGGGTGCCACAAACTCAATGGATACATCGTCAGTTGCAAGTCGATTCGCCGCCAGACACGTGTTGGCATCGGTACAATCTTCGACCAGCGCAATATAGGTATCATCGCTTCCATCGTGATCGATTTTTAGGCTATCACCTTGATTAAGTGAAATTTCAAAAATTCGATCGCGAGTTCCGGCTGCGTTAAAGCGACATGCGCCTGCGAGGGTCGTTTGATCGGCTTGGAACGCTTTAGTAGCGCCGCTAAAAGTACTCGTAACCGAGAGTACGCCTGCGGGAACGCCGTCGAGTTGAATCGCATCGAAGCAAACATCGCCAGTCGGTGTTTCACATTTATTATTGGTACAAACCCCATTTCCGCCACAAGCGATGTCCTCAAAACGTCCGTTATTACAGACGGCGAGAGCATCACCAGTCGCGTTACAAATCGGTGGGTCGCCGTCCAGACACTCCGGTTGCAAAATCTCAATAAGGGTTTGAGCCTCATGTGATGCATTAGCAGATGACGATTCGAAATCGATTCCGATGAATACGGTTTCCGCAACAGGGGCCTGATAAAATAGTTCACTTTCCCGAGCATAAGGACTTCCTGCCTGACAGCTTGCAACAGGATCAAGGCAATCGGTGTAGAAATAAAGTTGCGGATACCAGGTACCGCCACTCACGGTCGCATGTAAGATCTCACCGGCCTGAAGCGATACTTGAAAATGGGAGTCTGCGCCGGCCGAACGTGACCCACAGGGTCTTCCATCAACATCATTCGTGTAATCATCTTCGTTAATTGATCCGATGAATCCACCTGTTACATCTGGTGCGGTTGCGCATGTTTGGGAAACCGCTGGGTCGTCAATACAAAGACCATTCGCGCATCCATTTGGACAGATAAAGCCGGTGGTCGTCGTTTGGGACGCATCGCAAACTTCTGCAACGTTTCCGTTACAGACCGACTCGCCTGCTGTACAAATACGACCAGGTTGAGGAACAAGTTTGTAGTCGAAGTCCCATTCGTTATCAGTGGGATCAAAAGTGGCAAGGGTACTAGAATCCACTACGATGATTACGGTCTCTCCCAGCAAGGAGTAGTAATCTAAATCGCCATCACCGGTAAGTTGAGCTTTACAAGAATTCAAATCACACGAGTCATCGAGGATATAAAGTTGTGGGTAAAATCCCCTGTCGAATGAAATCTCCAAAGCGTGTTCAGCGGGGATATCAACGGTGAAGAATCGATCGGCTTCGTCGAGCGCACTGGTGAAACTGCAGCTCCCCAAGTTTCCGTTTGGCGTCATAGAATTACTACCGCCATCATCGGTACTGCCGCTAACGTTTTGATTGGTAAGCGTTGCCAACAAGGGTTTGGCATCCAAACAAATATCGCCTGAGGGTGTATTACATCGATCGCTCGCACAACCGCCCATACAAGAGATGCTTGTGATTTGTCCGGTACTATCGCAATACTGAAGCGTATTCGCATCTGAACAGCCGATGAGGTCTCCAGAGTTACACTGTGGGGGGGTAACCGTTGCCGTTATCGTAAAGGTTCCTACTGAACCCGATGCTGAATAAGTGTCTGCAACGAAATAGTAATCTCCGGTGTCCGAAGCGATGAAACTTAAGGATTCGGTTCCCGAAGAGAAAGCGGAATCGGAGCGCGAGGTACAGGCACTCAATACATCCATCGTACATTCTCGAGCAGCCCAAAGAACCGCATCGAAATCAGTAACCATATCTACTTCAATGAGAGACCCAACTGGAACGTTTTCTAAAACGTAAGAAGCATCACGACCATTGGTGCGGGAATTACAACCCGCGGAATTATAACTTGGTGAAAGTATCCCAATATCTCCGGACTCAGTGACTCCGGATGAAAGTACGACGGCGCCACTGCAAACATCATTAAGCGCGGTCACACATTCGCCGGTGGCGTCATCGCACCCAAAGTTACATGTCGTAGAACTATCAAACGCAGTTCCTGCGGCATTACAAGATTGGGATTCACGATTAAGAATACAACGTTTTTCGGCGGGAGTACAAACTACAGGCGCTACGGAAATTTCGATATTAGACGGAGTATTACTTGTCGATTCGGTTCCTCTATCGGCGATAAGGAAGCCCGAAATTTCTGCACCGGTGTCGTTCTTGTAAAATAATTCTTCGTTAGAAAACTGGCCGTTATTTGCGCCGACAACACATGATGAACTCACGTCCAAACATTCTGTTACGAAATACATGGAAACATAAACGCCAGAGGCTCGACTTAGTGAAGCGACAAGTGCGCTACCATCCGGAATAGTAACGGCGAAAGCCACATCTTCGCCATCAACATCGGAGTCTGTACCATCCAAAGGAACACATGCAGCATCGGGATTATAATCACCTATGAAAGAAGACCAATCTATCGTCCCGGAATACGATCCGGTGACAGGAATAGCGGTCCCACAAACGTCGCCAGCATCGCGAGTACATCGATTAATCGCCATATCGCAGCCGTTTTCACACACTTCATTTTCAAAAGCCGTTCCGCGAGCATTACAAACGCTTGCGTTATTGGCATCCGCGCAAGTATTGTCGGCGGTCTGGCAAATGATCGGCTCGATCTCGGTAATGATAGAATAAGCACCTTCGGTGAGTTGTTCACTTTCGACGATTACGTAATAGACGCCCGGAGAAAGCGCGCCCGAAATTTGTTCTGGGTCAGATTCACCTGATGAATTTGCACATCCCAAATCGGTATCATCCTGAGCGCAAATTGATCTCATCGACAAAGTCACATCGACTCCGATCGCGGGTAAAGCCCGAAGCGTCACATAAGAAGGTACATCCACTGTGAGAGAGAAAATATTTTCTTTCGCAATTCCTTGACTATCTCCGCATGATTTAAGTTCAATCGAACCTCCCATCGCGGTGTTGCCAGCAGTGGGAATAGTTGGATCTATCGGCGTCACCAAACCACATGCGTTAAGGACATTAGGATCCACAACATCGGTCCGAAGCGCGTAACGAACGCCTGCGGTAGAAATCCCATCGCCAGTCACACGCACAATGTATTTTCCTTGCGTAATAACATCAATGAGATGACTGAGATCAATCACTGCTGTTTGAATCCCATTCACGACAGAACTTCCAGATTGGACAACATTTCCGAGCGGATTAACGAGTTCTAATTTTACCTCGCCCAAACCCACATCTGCGGGCTCAATTTCAACCACGGCGTTCAACATTCCGAAAGGATCCGCGTCTTTTGTTGTATCAAAAATAAAGAGATCAGTATCTCCATCACATAAAGAAAGCTCTTCATGAACGCCAACGATCTCTGATTCTTGACCCGTAACATTATTAGGCTCTAAAGCGTCATCGCCACATGCGCTAGGTTCTGCGCAGGCACCAGCAACGCAAATACGGTCGCCAGAACAATCGAGCGCCGCGAGACAGCCCGCGGCGCTTTCCTCGCACGCCGCCATTGAAGTCGATTCGTTGAAAGAACATTCTTGATTGCCACTGCAACCATTTTCGCCGCAAACTTCACCTAATGGAGTACATGTTCCAGACAGACAAACGTTACCGTCAACACAATCGGTTGAGCCCGAGCATTCTTCAGCATCAACGCAAACACCCTGAGCTGGGTCACAAACACCACGTGGGCAATTGGTATTGAGGATATCGCAGCGATTCGTTTCGCAGACATTATTTGCGTCACAATAATTCCCGCTTAAACATTTAATATCATCTCCACCGCAATCGGGGGCATCAATGCAACCTTGCGCTTCGAATGAACACACGCCGCGTTGGCAATCGAGTTCTTCGCAAAAATCAGCTTCGTTTACACAAGAACCCGCAACACATCCAAATCCAGCCAAACAATCTTGCGCCTGAGTTTCTTTACGACACGTATCAGCGTTGATACACGAGCCGGTTCCGAGTTCACAAATACCGTTATCGCAAACGGTATCTGAGCAAAGATCGTCAGAACACACATTGTCGTCGGTGCAATAAAAACCGTCCAAACAATTTGCGTTGGTGTTGCAGCTGG
>CALJNB010000004.1 GCA_937981985.1 uncultured bacterium | reverse complement strand
GTCAGTTTCAAGCACACATTAATCATAATGACCTCAAATGTGGGTAGTCATTATATATTGGAACATGGTGCTTCAGAGGAGACCGATCAGAAGGTCATGGAAGAATTACAACGTTCTTTTAAACCTGAATTTCTAAATCGTATCGATGATATTATAACCTTCAAAGCTCTTACGATTCCGGATATGCGTAAAATCGTTGATATCCAACTTCTCGGATTAACTGAGTTGCTGTCCGATCGCGGGCTTGAATTTTCGGTAACGAATCAAGCTAAGGATAAGCTCGCTGAACTGGGTTATGATCCTAATTATGGAGCTCGACCGCTAAAACGAGTGATACAAAAACGCCTCCAAAATGAATTGGCAAAACATCTCCTAAGTGGGGAATTCAAAGAGGGCCAATCGGTCAACGTAGATACGGATAAGGGAGGCGAGTTTACTTTTTTTAAAATCTAATCGTTTTATTCTACAGGAAACTTTATTAGATCAAGTCGAAAAGGAATCGAATCTGGAAATGAATCGATTTTAGTTGGGTCAACTCCAATCAAACCACTAAGATTCGTGATATCTTCTTCATCAGGATTTGCCTCCCAAATCTCGTCTTCTTGTTCCGGCCCGAACTCCAATTCGAAGTCAAGAATCGGTACAATACCTAAAGAAATCTCTTCCGGAGATATTTCACCAAAATTTTCGAGAAGCTGACCGTCGGCCTGGCGATGCGTACGGACAACTTTCTTATTTTTTGTCCAACCAAAACCCGCTGCGCTGACACCCCGATATGACTCAAAGTGGGCGACATCAACATCTAATAAGCCGACCAAATAACTTAAATTACTTTGAATATTGCTAGTCAAATCGTGAGATAAGATCGTCCATCCCTCAAAACTTGGAGTGAGGAAGGGCTTCGATCTTAGAAGACGAGTCTCAATGGCATCCTCCCACGAAATGGGTTCGAACCTTTTTGCGATTTTTGACAAGATGAAATCGGGTTCGGCCTGAATACAAAACCAACCGGTCTTCCATCCGAAAGGAATGGGTTTTTGAGGCTTTACGACTTTTTTCTTTAAAAGCGAGAACATAGGTTGAACCCATACAAAATTAAAAACTGAGTTTTAAACGCGAAACCTAAGATTTACAAGTCTAAGTGCGAAGGCGGCACATGCGATACCCAATGTCGCATTGTTCTCTTGCGCGGATTTCGGCAAGTCTGAGCGCTGTATTTGTGTTGCTCGTGAAGAAAACCAGCACCTAAAGATCGTCAGTACATCGAACTTGAAACAAGACGATCCTTTGGGTCGGTTTTTTAGGAATGAAGCATCCTACTTACAGACCTTCAACTTTACGCACGTGAACGTGTCATCGTAATCGCACTCAAGCGTTGCAGGGTCGCAATCTAACTCAGAACAATCCTCCCCCTCCCCCAAATAAGCGACACACTTTTCGGTGCCGAACTGGTCGCACTGCGCACTCTCCACACAATTTAAACCTGTACAATCACCGCCGATAGGTACGAAGTCCACGCATTTTTGGGTTGTGAGTGAATCACATTGGGTCTGGCACTCGACCCCATTGCCAGCGGGTGTAATGCAATCGCTACCAATGGCTAGTTTGGGACCGCATATCCCCTCTAAAGTACACGTTCCGTTTGCGCAACGATCCGAACTATCAGGATCGCAGGCAGCACCGTCTGCGATCAACGCCTTGCAATTCAGATCCCCGCCTGTTGTTCCGGTTTTGTTGTGACAATATAAACCTTCCGCGCATCGCCCTTTCTCACATACTGCATCTAAACCGCCGTTTTCAACGCATGTATTTGAGTCTCTGGCACAGTTATCTTCGCGACCACAACGGGCGGTATCGCTTGAACAATCTCCACCTCGAGCAACATAAGCCGTACACGTGCCGGCACAAACATCATCATCGCTCCCTAGGCAATATGCATTATCAACACAGTTTGGGTCGTCTGCTTGCGCGTTGCAATCGCCTCCTAACGCGATTTTATTCTCCACAGGCGTTGTCCCAGTAGGCGTAGTCCCGATAGGTTTGTTATTAGTCGAACTATTATTCCCATCCACATCAAGCGCGCCGTCATCGGCGCCACAAGCGGAAAAAGAAAGTAAAGACACGAGAAGCAAAGATAACAATAATTTCAGCTTAGGGCCGGTTCGTGAGCTGAGTTGCCGCGCAAGAGATATGCTCCCACGATTGTCTTGTTCGGCGGACGGGGTCGATGAACGTAGCGATTTTAAAGGTGAAATTAATGCGTTTTTAATCATTGTTTCTTTCTCTCTTTTCGGGACGCCCAATTGCGCTCCGGAGTACTTTAGACACGCCGGCTTCCAAAAAGCGGAAAGATTATTTTTTTTATTTGAGAAGTTAGGGAATGCGAAAGCGAATATGCTCTAATACCGGACACTACCCTTGTCGAAAACCTAAAGAAAAGATCTCGAAAAGTGCTCAATATGATCTTCCATGAAGGTGGAGATAAAGAAGTAGCTATGATCATAACCCTCTTGAAAACGAACGATGACGTTGTCGTTTTTTGCAGCCTCTTGAAAAACATCGGTCCGAAGCTGTTCTTTCAAAAAATTATCATCAGCACCTTGATCGATGAGAATATTGGCATGAGACGTCGTAATCGACTTCACCAGTTCACTAGCATCGTAGGCTAACCAAGTTGATTTATCGCTGCCCAAATATCTTGAAAAAGCCAGCTCTCCCCAAGGAACATTCACAGGATTGCAAATAGGCGAAAACGCGGAAATCGATTTATACAGGTCAGGATTTCGAAGCCCTAAAACCAACGCACCATGTCCACCCATTGAATGGCCGGTGATACCCTGCCTCGCAATATCAATCGGAAAATGTTCAGCGATTAAATTCTGTAACTCGACCGTAATATAAGTGTACATTTTGAAATTTTTCTTCCACGGTTCTTCAGTTGAATCAACGTAAAAACCGGCACCTTTTCCAAAATCCCAACGTTCCGAATCATCAGGTACATCGTCTCCTCGAGGCGATGTATCGGGACAAATGAATGCAACGTTGTGTTTCGCGCACGCATGCTGTGGGAATCCTTTATTGGTAACGTTTTCCCAGCTACAAGTCAGTCCCGACAAGAACCACAACGCTGGAACACGCTCAAATCCTTCAAGAGAAAGATCACCAGGAAGAAAAACCGAAAACTGCATCGTGCACGAAAGCGTCGTCGACTCATGTTCATAGACATATTGCCAGCCACCAAAAGACCGCTTTTTTGAGATCTGTTTCATATCAATATCTCTTATTTTTGAAGGTGGATAACACTACGAATCGCTTCGCCGTGATGCATTTTGTCAAACGCCTTGTTGATATCATTTAAACCAAAATCAAAGGTGACTTGAGAATCGATTTCAATTTTTCCGTCCATATACCAATCGACAATTTTGGGGACATCGGTACGACCTCTGAATCCACCAAAAGCTGTGCCTCGCCAAGAACGGCCAGTGACCAGCTGAAAGGGACGCGTCGCTATCTCCTGCCCCGCGCCAGCAACACCAATGATAATGCTTTCGCCCCAGCCTTTATGGCAGCTCTCCAAAGCTTGTCGCATTACTTCGACATTACCGATGCATTCGAAGGTGTAGTCTGCGCCTCCGCCCGTCATATTCACAAGATATGGAACCAGGTCATCTACCTCGTTTGGATTAACGAAATGAGTCATACCAAAGGCTTCACCGACAGCTTTTTTATCATTATTGAGGTCCACGCCGATAATCATATTGGCGCCCACCATTTTTGAGGCTTGAATACAGTTAAGACCAATTCCTCCAAGACCAAAAATAATAACATTGGAACCGGGTTCAACTTTAGCAGTATTGATCACAGCACCAATTCCCGTCGAGACACCACAACCAATTAAACACACTTTATCAAGTGGGGCATCTTTGCGAACTTTGGCCACAGAAATTTCGGGTAGGACAACATATTGGGAAAACGTCGATGTCCCCATGTAATGAAAGATGGGCTCGCCTTCCAACGAAAACCGCGATGTCCCGTCAGGCATAAGTCCAGCGCCTTGAGTCGAACGAACAGATTGGCACAAATTGGTTTTCGGATTTAAGCAATAATCACAGACGCGACACTCAGGAATGTAAAGTGGGATAACATGATCTCCCTTCTCAACATGAGTCACACCCGGACCAATATCCACAACAACTCCAGCACCTTCATGTCCTAAGATTGCCGGAAATATACCCTCGGGGTCATCTCCGGAAAGCGTAAATGCATCGGTATGACAGACACCTGTTGCTTTAATTTCTACGAGGACTTCTCCTCTTTTGGGTCCTTCCAGATCTAACTCGACAATTTCCAGGGGTTTACCAGGGCCAACCGCTAACGCTGCTTTCGTTTTCATTTAGATTTCCTTAATTTGGGTACACCGCAAGCGTACGCATCAAGCTTGTCAAAAGAAAGTAAGAAACCCACCGTTATCAAATTTCATTTTGAGTTAAGAGAGCTAGGTTGTCTCACTCGAACCGGAAATACCATCGACATACGCGGCTTCCGCGTCCGCCACCGACAAGATATCACTCGTCGCCATAACCTCTTCGACTTCACTTATCTGCTGTGGCATTTGAACGGTATCGTCCACATGGCTCATATTAACCGTTTCATCCACTTGGCTAATTGTACGTTTATTCGCTTTTGTCGGAGTAGAATCCACTTCACTGACTTCGCTTGCCGACGTTGCCTCACCAGCATCAAATCGTCCAAAACGAACATTTGAGGCTTCAGATAGTTCATCGAACTGAATTTGAAGCCCCCGTTCACGTCGGCTCCCTTGACGTGTCTCCAGCACCGTAGCTACCAATTGAAAACTCTTTTCTGTCACCGGGTGAACAATCTCGCATAATACTCGTGATCCAACGGGGGCTAATGCACTCGTTCGGTAAAAAAGTCCGCTACTCGGAAAATCGTGCTCCATGAATTGTTTTTTCATCTTTTCATTTTTTAAGTGAATTTTTACGCGTGGCATATTTCTCATTTCAAGTTCGTGCCTAGTTTGCGGGTCGGCTTCACAGCTATCCGTCACAAAACGTCGCCATCTTTTCCGAGCTTCGGGACCAAGCGAATATAATTGAATGCCCATACCCGGCAATTTGTTACGTTCTTTCGCATCAAAAGAGTTTATCCGATGGGCAACAAGTCCCAAAAGTTCAAACTTTTCACCCGATTCTGTTTGGGTATGAAAACGGACCAAGTGACGAAGATTATAAGGATCTTTTGTGACGATGAAGACGCCGCGAAAAGAAATATCCTTGGTTTTGAACTTTTGTTCGCCTGGTGCCGTAAAAATGGTCACATCCAACGCGAGGTTAACGCGTGGATCTTTTCTGTTCTCGCGACTCATAGTCTTCCTTTTGAATTGTTTTTGTAAGTATAGGCAAAACAATTGCGCATTCAAAGACAAAATTTTATCTGAATTTTGGATTCGCACCTTTCTAAGAAAAGGTGTACTTTTTGGACATGGAAATTAACGAATATTTAATCGACGAACAGCGCGGTGAAAAGCGGTTTCGTATCAAGTCCTTTCTTAACGAAAGTGACTCGTATCAAATCGCACTCGCCGAAGATACTGCAATGGACGACAAGTTAGTCTGTGTGAAAACGATCCACTACGATGCGAATCGAACAGAAGAAAAGGAATACATCGATCTAAGAAGAAAAGCTTTGAAGAACGAACTGAATTTCTTGGCGGAATCTTGCCATCTTCTTCCAGAGCCGCTGGACTGGATCAAGTTGGACTCCGAAACTTCAATTCCTAGTGAACCGGTTCTCGTATACGAATATATGCATGGCGATAATCTTTTCGATCTCGTTCAGAGTCGTTATCCGAAAGGAATGAATCCCAATCGCGCATTACGTTTTATTCGAGAAATCGCTATCTTTCTTCAGACGATTCATCGGAGAAAATACGTTTTTAGAGATTTAGATCCCCGTCATATCATCGTTGGATTTGACGATATTATTCATGTCGTGGGTTGTGGAAACGCGTTGCATGCGGACGAAAAACTGAATCCCGAGAAATTCGAGACCAATCCTGTTTATACGGCGCCCGAGATCAGAAACGAAATGTCAGGAAAACTCATCAAACCTGCTTGCGATGTCTACTCACTCGGGGCACTTTTTTCCTTCTTACTCACGGGTATCGAACCGAAAAGTAATACTGAAAGTCCATTCCCGCGAGCCGCCTACGATCGCTTAATAAAACTCGAGGACGGAATTCAACTCATCGTTGCAAGACTCATGATGCCGATGGCAAAGCAGAGGTTTGGCAATATTTCTCGACTCCTTCCTTACCTCAATACATCAACGCTACCGAAAAAATCAGATAAGGGATTTGGACTCATAGAACTACCCAAACCTTGGACTGGAAACGATTCGGAAAGCCGCCCAGCAAATAGTAGTATTTCAAACGGCCCTCTTCTTAGCGTCGACAAAGAGAAAGAAGCATTCATTAAATCGAAATTGAAACGCGAAGAAAGCTCTGACGTTGATGAAACAAGCGCAGCCGAATTAGACAACGCCACAAGTGATTTAGCGCTAACGGAAGAAAAAGAGGTTGCCAAATCAGAATCCAAAGAGCTCACCAACGCCGAGAAAACGATCCCGACATGGCTTGTACCTTTGGCCGTAATTCTAGTTCTTGCCGCAGCCGGGTTAGTAGTGATGTTTGCGTTTTAGGAATACCATGAAAAACATCAAAATAATCAAACTTCAAAAACACGAAGACTCTAGCAAATTCAAGTTCGTCGAAAATGGCATTATCGAAGCTATTGCAGAAGATAGTAAATGGGATGACCATTTCAAAATAGGAATTAGCTTCGAGCTAGAGAAGGGCGAAGATTCCCAAAACCCTCTAGAATATATCTTGGACAGGTATTCTGTTCATGTTTCCGAGTTCCTAGACAACCCTTCCGTTGGGGTTTATGAGCTCGAACTCGCGGGCGGCAAAAAAAACATTCAAAAATTTCTAGGACTCATCGGTAAACGTGTTTACGAACGACCTTATACAGACCGGAAAGGAATCGAACTCGTTATTGAAGACGATATTTAAAAAGCATCGAGGCGAACATGGCGTTTGTAAGTGAAAAAAGAGAAGCGTTGATGCTTCTTGAAGACATCGAAAACGGAATTACGCGTGGCTCCGACACTGGATACAGACTCGATAATTGCGACCCCGCATTGGTCTATTTTATCCTAACCTGGTTACGACATCGATACGCAAAAGATCCAGCCAATGGCGCTGGAGTTTTAGGAAGAATTGTCGAAATTACAGGTGGACACAATTCGGTCACAGCGAATATGAACCTCGGAAAAAAGGATCCCATTGTTGAATGGTTCGAAGAGGCCCATGATTATACTGAATTTAGTTCTCAAGCCTTTATCGATTTAGTCGTCGAGAAACTAGAAAGCTGACTTATTCGAATTCGTTGATGACAAACGCGGGCGCTATTACTACTTCCCCGGAATTATTCTCGACTGAAACTTGGCTTTCCAACGTATGCACTAACATGGTGGATGAAGGATTAAAATCTGCCAGCGCGCGAATCGTCACGGCTGCATCGTTGCCAGAGAAGTCGGCAGTGACATAGTCGTAAACGAAATACATGGGATCTTGAACGGTCACATTCAACTTATTGACCGCTGCCCTAACCTCGTCGGTGATCGCCAAAAGTGGGATCATTTTCGCACCGCCCTTGGGCGCGTCCGCTATCGTCGCGGCCGTGGAACTACCTGCTGTATTCATCGAAAATGTTGCCCCACCCGGGAAGACGTACAGAGAACTAGCTACGGGGAATCCCGCTTTCTTCGCTGCATCGGCCGAATCTTCTTCGTGCCATGGTTGATCGCCGGTCATAACAGGTGAATAACGTTGTTCCGATGTATAATATGATTTCGCGCCGTCGGCCATCTTCTTAATAACCCCTTCGGCTTCGGACGCCTTCGAGGATTTAATATAGCGAAGAAATGCGGGTATCGCGATCGCGGCCAAAATTCCGATGATAGCTACTACAATCATCAACTCTACGAGCGTGAAGCCTCTTTTAGATTTCTCCAGTAGATTGTTGAACATAGTTTAGTCCTAAATGGTCAAGAAGTAGTTTGGGCTACTCCCAAAAAGCAAAAGCTGTGCCAACGCGTTTGGAACCAAACATCGGAACTGAACGACATAAAAAAAATCTGAACGACAATTTTTGTCAGTTACAGGATTTTAAATCCCGAAAAAAGGGCAGTAAGTGTATTTATTAACCCATTTTTGAATACTCCTCACGATTCTTCGTCAATCGCGGTACCCATTAGGAGAAGTTATGAAATTTATTATCCCATTTTTAATCTGCGTTCTTTCGTTGAGTTGTGGCGATGCTGCCAACGACGACGTGAATGAGCTTCAAATCATAGATCAACCACTTCAAGGTACGATAAACGGAGAAAACTGGAGCTTTAAATCAGGCATCGCAACCATGACGAAAACAGGCGAGGTAAGAATCGAAATGGTTCCCTATGACCGAGACCAAGCCTCGCCTTGCCGATCAAACCCTCAAGCGTCTCAAGGTGCGGCAATCCTTATGAGCAGAGAACCCGTCGTAGCGTCTCGAGATATGTCGTTAGCAGAAAACCTCACATTTTCTTTCGAAAATGAGGACGACGGTATCGATAATCACGTTGCAACGACCGGTAAGTGGCGATTCGATTTTGTAGACGAAGACACGATCCGCGGTGGTCTGGTTGCAAAAACGAAAGAGCACGAAATTAACGGAAACTTCGAACTCACTCGTTGCCCCGACCCTTTCGCTGACTTCTAAGCGAAAAGATCCAGCCAAAATCTATGTAAACGCTCTATCGTTTCATCATAAGCCCTCAAAAACTCTGAAACAGAGACTTCACCCACACGCCGTGATAACGTGAGCAGTCCGTCATTGTTAGGAATGACGGAAATTTTCTCGTCCGAAATTTTCAAGAATGCGTCCACCCTTCGGATGTAGTGGTAATCCTGTATGAGTTGAGAGGCTGCGAGCCTCCCTAATATTTCGGCGTCGGATTCAAGGGCGCCGATCTTTCCGACAATATCTTCCATCGTCGATCCGTCGATACCTAAACAAAATTGAAGATATTGCACCCCAAATTCTGTCGCAACTAATCCACCGGGCTGAAATTTTGGATTTCGGTCCCCGACTACATAATTGCTATCCCTTATCTTAGTAAACATACTTACGAAATGCGCACCTAAATCAACATCGCTGCGTTCAGCTTTAAAGACAGTATTCAACCGCATACCCTGAAACTTTTCGGCAAGTAAACTTTCCAAAGAGCGAGCTCTCAGTAGAGCTTGGCGTTCCCATAATTCGCTCGTTTCATGATATTGCATCAGGGCTTGAGTGCTTACAACCAACGCTCCTTGACTACCGGACGGACGTAATCTGGCGTCGACCTCGTACATCCGACCCAAAGCGCTTTGCCACGAAAGTTGACGCATCACGCGAGCCGCCAACTTGGTAAAGAAGCCATGCTCTAGACGATATTGGCGCTCCTCTTCATAAATAAACATCAAGTCCAAGTCGCTGGAAAAAGATAGTTCTTTTGAACCCCATTTTCCCAAAGCGATAATAGAAAAGGGGAGCTCACTGAGTTCTGGAAGCCTAAGCCCTTCCCTTTTCCCGTCACGCATCGTTTCATAAACTTCAGCTAACACGCGTCCGACGACAATGTCGGCCAAGTCCGAAAGTTGAGAGAAAGTCTGGGATTCTTTCGAGACTCCACCGATATAGTGCAAAGCGACCCGTAGTGTATCGTCTTGTTTAAATCGGCGAATAATACCAAAACGGTGGTCAACATCTTCTATTCCGAGAAGACGATTCTCCAAATCCTTTTGCAAATCTGCACGGGACCGGACTACCGCAATCGTACCGGCAGTTATAAAACGCGCAAAAAGATTAGGGTCAACAATGAGCTGTGTTGAAAACGTTCGGGAAACGCCAAGCATATTAATCAAAAGACGAGTTGCGTGTGGGTGCTCCTTTAGGATTTCGTAAAAGGCCGGACGATCGCCAACGGATTGGAAAAAGCGCACTAGGTTACCGAGCGCGGTATCGGAGTCAGGCGACTCCGCGCAGCAACTCAAGCAATAACTCGCAAGATTTGAAGCTTCGTAAAATGGTCCGAAGCGCTTCGTCTGAATCGAAGCAATTTGAGACGCCGCGTCTTTGGGTCTTTTAAAACCGTTTGCTTGAAGAATCTCTATCGCACGGCCTTTTGATAATCTATCGATACCGACGACCAATAACGCAGACCAACGCGTATCGTTGTATACCGTCGGGCTCCCGGGCTTTTTTTCACTATCCGAAAAAAGCCGCTCAAAACGAGTGTGCACCTCTTTTCTCTTTTTTATAATTGCGACCCTTAGGTCATCAGGCGACATCGACAAGCAATCTGCAAGTTGATCAAAACCAAGCGTTGAAGACGGGAGGCGATGTGTTTGTTCACCGTCTTTCATTTGAACGCGATGTTCCAAAGTTCGAAAAAAAGTATATGCATCGCGAAGAATCAGGCTGTCTTTTTCAGAAAGCAGTCCCACAGAAAACAAGCGCTTCAGCGCACTAAGTGTACCTGAAGTTCGCACTCGTGGTGTTCGTCCTCCATGCACAAGTTGAAGCGCCTGGACAAAAAACTCGATTTCGCGAATCCCTCCTCGTCCGATTTTTATATCCCAACCCAAAACAAAAGAGGGTGATTGAACTACCTTTTTTACGACTGTCTTTTTTTGACGGCGACCAAGCTTGCGTTGTAACTTTAGGGATAAGGCGCTGGTTGTTGTCTCGGACTCTTCGGCTTGTCCGTAGACTTGTGTAAACTCAGCCTCCGATTCGATTGCTGCCTTCATTTTCTTCAACGCATCGATGGCGCGATAATCTAATGAGCGCCGAAAAACGAAAGGGGAAACATCTTCAATAAATGCGTTACCGAGACAATGATCACCGCCCACAACACGTGCTTTGAGAAGCATTCCGCGCTCCCATTCGCGTCCCCAATCAAGATAATACTTCACAATGACATCTAAAGGTTGGATCAAGGGTCCAACGCTCCCTTCAGGGCGCAGGCGCAGATCGACTCTGAAAAGGCGACCAGTAGATCGAACCTCATCGAGCACTTCGACAAAATGCTCCACCTTTTTTAATTGTATAGATTGCGCACTTTTTGCGACGAACATGATATCGATATCAGAACCATAGTTGAGTTCAATACCACCTAATTTCCCTAGGCCTATAACGGCAACGTCTTCCTCAATCGCGCAGAAATCAAGAGCAACTGAAATGCAAAAATCGGCAAGCAAAGCGTAATCTGAGGCGCAATTCGAAACCGCCTCCCCCATAATTTCACGCAAAAAGATAAGGACGGTAAAACGAGTTTTAAAAATCCGGAGTTGGTCTTCAAAAAGAACTTCCGAGTTACTTTCTAAATAGCGCCTCCATATGGGTTCAAAATTCGGTAAATCCCCCGTTCGATAATGTTCTTCGAGAAAAGATAACAGTCCGCTATCGGCCAAAAGAAGACGCGTAAGATGGGCTCCCTGTCTTTGAAGGACATCCTGTATTTCTTGCGGATTGGTAAACATCTCTACCATTACACTAATCTCACAGAAGCCGTCAAAGCGACCCCGAAAACCTTAGGAATAAGGGTATAAACCACGCCGAAATCAGCATTCATGAAATCGATTTCCAAGAAAGGGTCTGGAGACCATAAGAGGTATGCCAAATTTGCGCTTGGCAGCATCGAAAAGAAGCTGACATCTTCCCCCTGATAACCGTGATGCTTATTCATATCGATAGCGTCGATCGTGCACTCCTCACAAAAAATGTCCAATCAGCTGAAATAGAATTTCAACTCGTTGGCACTATGTTAAGATCAAGCTTTTAAAGCAATATCCATTGTGGCACAATTCGGACGCCTTAAGGGCAAATATATAAAACTTTGGAGTATAGTATGAGCGTTGCAAAAGTAGTCGAGCTAATTTCGTCATCCCCAACTTCTTTCGATGATGCTATCAAAGAAGGCGTTTCGCGCGCCTGTAAAACCATTGATGGTGTCGTGAGTGCGTGGGTTAAAGATCAGAAAATAATGATCCGAGACAATAAAATTGTTGAATATCGCGTTGATCTCAAAATCACGTTCGTTTTAAAATAGACGAGGTGACATAAAATAAAAAGCGGCTCAAAGCCGCTTTTTTTATATAAATTTTAGGGAGAGAAATGAATTCAAAGGGGATTAGTTTCCTAAGAGAATTCTATGAATTACCCGGCAATACATGACTTATTTCCACTTCCATCGCCGATATCGCCGCAAACTGCCCCGCCACAACAATCACCATCTTCTTGGCAAGTTTGTCCAGCAGGACGACATGGATCTTTACACTGTCCATCAGTACAATTTCCGAAGCAGCAATCGGCAGGAGTGTCGCAAGCCGCTGAAGCGTCAGATTCGCGGACACAACATCCCCAAAACGAGGAACCATCACATTCAGACGGGCAACCCAAAACGATTTCGATTTCCGAACCTTCGGTTGCTTTAAGCTGGTCACAAGTAGCGCCCGAAAGTTGAAGCGTTCCTGTTGTTGGCTCGTAGCTGTATCCGTCTCTAGGAAGGAAGGTATCATTGAGTTTAACCCAAATCTTATTCGTATCCTCAGGCTTCGGATTTAAGGTAAAGCTACACGAAACGATTTCGCTTGAAATATCGTTAATGACGTTAACAAGTTCGTCTGTATTCTCGGCTGTATAAAACCTTTTCACGGCGTCGTTCGGGTTATCGGTTCCACCGGCTTCGGCAATTGCATTTAATACTTCCTCTCTCGCACCAGATCTGAAACCAACCACGTAAACAGGCGTATTTTGGTCAGCCAGCGCTTGTGCTTCGCGAACTGAGGGATGAAACTCTTCGCATGCATTTGGGTCACCATCAGTAATTAGAATTACAGCACGCGCCCGTCCGGCGTCTTGGGGATCATTAGGATCTGAGAATCGCCCCTCGTCACGAATCGTGAAAAGGGAGTTACCCGTCGGAGTACCGCCTTCTGGTTGAATCGATGCCCAAGCTGACTTAAGTTCGGCCGCGGAGTGATCACCGAGTTGGATGAGTTCGGAAGAACTACAACTGTCTTGGGTCACCGGTAATGGATAAGCCGCAAAGCCAAAACGAACCTTAGTAGATAGCGCATCAGCAACGGCGTCTAAACCTGATTTAGCCTGGTCAATTGGATAAGGGCGTTGGCGTTGCTGACAACATTGCTCAAGGAAACATTGATCTGTCGCACAACCCGAAGCACAACCCGTAGTATCGGGATCTTGGCACGATCCCCATTCGCCCATTGAACCGGACTTATCAAGTAAAATATAGATGTTGGGTGCAAGCACGTCAAAACTAACATCTTGACGACCACAAATTTCTCCTACAGGCGAATCGGCGCACGCATCTCCTGTTCCGTCTCCTGTGGAATCTGTTTGCGGAGTATTTGAAACGTCTACGCAATTATCACAGGCATTTCCGATTCCATCTTGATCCGAATCACGCTGGTCTGGGTTCGCATCAAAGGGGCAGTTATCGAGTCGATCTGCGATTCCATCTCCGTCGTTCTCGGCGTATGGATCAGTTGTAACGTCGTCCTTAAAGTTTTCTTTCTTCTCCCCGGGACCCGTGGCAATATCCTGGCATTCACCTGAAACTGCGTTGAAGGTTTTACCATCAGGACAACTGCTACCATCTGGTTTCTTAACGGTGTTGTTACTACTTGATCCAACGTCGTCAGAACACGCGCTGGTGAATGAAAACGTTAGTAGAACGATCAACAAAAAATGCAATCTCATGAAATACTCCAGTGGGAGGTCAACTATGTAGGATAATGTGAGTTTAACTAACCCGAGGATCAATTCAAGGAATAATTTTCGTTTATCTCTTTTGCTGGTACTTTGCACACAGACGGGACGTTGTTGCTTGAATATAAGACCTGTGATAATTCCCTTGTAGATTAAAAACATCTTTGAATGAGAGTAAATTATGAAATACGCTACCCATATTCTGTGGTTGTGTCTGAGTATGTCCCTGATGACAACCAATCTTGTCGCCCAAGGAATGGACTTCGACGAAGAAGAAGTTGAGTCAGCTGAACCCGAAGAAGAAGCTGAGGGAATGGACTTTGGCAGCGATGGAGATGATACCAGCATGGGCACTCTTTCTGACGAAGGCACCCAGAATGTAGCCGTCGTTGCGATTCGCAGCGAAAACCTAAAAGATGAACTCCTTTCACGCGTCCAGAACGAGCTTGAACGTTTCGCAGCTACGGTCACCAACATCAAGGTTGTTACCGGAACATCGATCCAATCCGAACTCGAAAAACGAGGCGGAGATGAATGCCTCAACGAACCTATTTGTCTGTCAGAAGTTGGATCCGCCGCAGGCGTGGACCGTATCCTAACCGCCAGAATTCGGCCGGATCAGGCTGGCGCTCTTGAATTAGCCACCGACTACTTCGACGTCGAAGACCGCCTCTACATTAAATATGATTCGGTCAAAGGACTTTCCGGCGACGACAACATCGTTTCTGCGATCGAACCCTCGTTGAAAGTTCTCCTTGATGTCAGAGATTTAGTGGCGCGCCCCGACTACGTGGATGACGCCGGCGACGGAACATTCCAAACGATCCTTGCGTGGTCAACTGGCGTACTCGCCGTCGGAGCCTTAGGTGCCGGCATCTATTTCGGACTCGAAGCCAGCGCGATGGAGTCCGACCTTGAGGAATCACCGAAAACAGGCGACGTCTATGATATGACGCAAAAAGAAGCTGCGGTGAAGATTCGAGATGCGGAGACGACAGCCGTAACCGCAAATATTTTTTACGGCGTCGCCGCCGGGCTTGCTATCGCTTCAGGCATTCTCTTCTATATTCAGGGGGGAAGTGATGTCGCAACCCAAGAAGAACTCGATGCAAGTCTTCCAAGTAACTTTAAGCTCGCACCTATGATTACCAAACACAGTGTTGGTTTCGGTGGCGGGTTCAATTTTTAATAGCAGTATTTGATTAGGTTTTTATGATGAATCACAAAGCTTCTTTTCTACTTTTTTTCGCTTTTTCCGCAGTGGCTTGTTCAATCGGTTTTAATATTGATGATCCGCAAAAATTTAGTTGTGACGACAAAGATGATTGCGAGTCCGGATATTTTTGCAACACCTCCAATACGTGTGAAGTTGAAACACCCGGTCCTGCGAAATGTCCTGATGCAGACGGCGATAAATATGGGGTCGGTCCGGACCGTGTAAACTGCGACCTGTGCAAAACTCAAAGCAAATGTGAAGAAGATCCAGATGATACCGACCCATTTATCTTTCCGAACGCTCCTGAAGAGTGTGACGGCAAGGATAATGATTCAGATGGGAACATTGATAACATCGGCACCCCGTGTAATAGCGCCAATGACTGTGCGGCAGTAGACCCTACCGCTAATCCAGGTGTCGTTATTCTTTGCAACCCCACTTCAAAAATCTGCGAGGCTACGATGCGAACAACGATTTGTTTCGGAGCCGATGCGCCTGACCCTTGTCCTTGCAATAGTTCGGTTCTAAACTGTACCGATGGAGCATTTCCTGAAGTTCCGGCGTTTTGTCAGTGAGTAAATTCATGAACAGGTCTCACATCCTTATCTTTTCTCTTTTTTCTCTTTCATCATGTTCGATCGATTTTAATACTGACGAGCCACAACAATTTAGTTGTGTGGAAAAAGATGATTGCCAGTCCGGTTATGAATGCAAAAAGAATGTCTGCATATTTGTGACCGGCGAAGCGATTAAGTGTGAAGATCTTGATGGAGATGGAGATGGTTTTCTTGCAGCCGGCGAGAACCCAAGCGTTTGTGATAAATGCATAAATACACCTGCAAACGGTTCAGGCTGTATGGAAGACCTGAACGACGATCCAGAAAACGGCGGTGATACCGTTTTCCCCGGTGCGCCAGAAATTTGCGATGGAAAAGATAACGACGGTGACGGCAACATCGACAATACCGATAGCCCGGTCGGATTCGAAGACGATAAACCGGCAACGGGAGAACGACCAACACCTAAAAAAGAATGCAGGAGTGCTAACGATTGTCCGCAAAGCAGTCAAAAAGGTGTTTCCAGTTTTTGTGATGACGTTACGAAGAAATGCGTAGCGCGGATGGCCATCCAGCAAGGGCCAGCTGAATGCAATGCTGATAACCTTATATGTTCAAACGGCAGCTTTCCCGTAGTCCCCGCAGCATGCGGCGGACCTAACTAGAAGCTGAATAAAATAGTTAGAATGCGTAAGGCGATGTGAAGATTCCGTCTTCAGTAATGATAGCTGTTACAAGATTACCCGGCGTTACATCAAAGGCCGGGTGAGAAACCTTCACACCTTCAGGCGCAATCGACTTCCCACTCACATGAGTTACCTCTTCTGAAGATCGCTGTTCGATCACAATCTCTTTACCAGTGGGTGTATTAGGATCGATTGTCGAAACAGGTGCGGCAACGTAAAAGGGAATGTTGTGAAACTTACACAAAACGGCGAGGCTATAGGTCCCAATCTTATTTGCAACATCACCGTTGGCCGCCACGCGGTCGGTACCAACGATAACAGCATCGACCTCACCTTTTTGCATAAAGTAACCCGCCATATTATCTGTGATCAGCGTCGATGGAATGTCATCCTTCATGCATTCCCACGCCGTTAATCTAGCGCCTTGCAGGTAGGGGCGGGTTTCGTCCACCCATACTTTCTTTAAATTACCGGCGTGGTGTACAGCGCGAATAATACCTAAAGCGGTACCGAATCCTCCAGTGGCCAGTCCTCCGGTGTTACAATGTGTCAAAATATTTGAAGGTTTTGTAAAAAGAGATTGCGCTTGATCACCCATTCGTAGGTTGTTCTCCCTATCCTCTTCAAAAATCAAATCAGCTTCAACCTTCAGTCGGCCTGCGAGGTCTCGGCCCTCGTAGTCTTCAACAACGGTCTTCATTCGGTCAATTGCCCAAAAAAGATTAACCGCTGTTGGACGCGTCTGACCTAATAAACGGGCATACTTATCGAAACTCTCTTTTCCATGGTCCCTTATCGCAAATAATACACCGTATGCCGCAGCGATGCCGATTGCTGGCGCACCACGAACCACCATCGAACGAATCGCATCTGCGACGTCTTCAACGGTTTTGCAGGCAACCCATATTTCATTTTGGGGTAATTCTTTTTGGTCTATCATTTCTATGAAGAATGTATCTTCATTAACCATTCGAATAGGCACTACTTCGCTTTTCATTTTCCGTCCGTGTTTAACTTTTGAATCAAAAGATCGTTGACGATTTGTGGATTCGCCTTTCCTTTCATCGCTTTCATCACCTGGCCGACAAACCAACCTAACATTTTGGGCTTTTCTAAAAACTGAAGAACCTTTTCTGGATTGTCTTTGATCAATTGATTGATAACGACCTCTATGGCCCCGGTATCGGTAACTTGTTTAAGCCCCTGAGCCTCTACAATTTCGATCGCTGGTTCAGATTGTGTGAGCATCTTTTCGAAAACAACTTTTGCGATTTTGCCGTTAATGATTTTTTCATCTAATAATGAAATGAGTCCGGATAAACGCACGGGTGAAATTGTAAAATCAGCAATTTCACTTGGATTGGTTTCCCGAAGAACTTCATTGATAATCCAGTTTGCTGTTACTTTTGGAGTTATCGAAAACGATGAGACGCATTGTTCGAAATAGCTCGCGACGTTCAAATCGGCAGCGAGAATAGAAGCATCGTAGAGACTCAACGAAAAGGAATCTGAATACCGCTGTCGTTTTTGAGCAGGTAACTCGGGCAGACTCGTTCTTGCTGCTTCCAATTGTGCGTCACTTATTATAACCGAGGGGAGATCCGGATCCGGAAAATACCGATAGTCGTGCGCGTCCTCTTTTGTGCGCATCGTAAAAGTTATTCCGCGGTCGGGATTATAGAGTCTGGTTTCTTGATGAACAACGCCACCGGATTCAATCAATTCGATTTGGCGAAATGCTTCGTACTTTATCGCGTCTTTAATGAACTTAAAGGAGTTGATGTTCTTCAATTCGCATCGCGTGCCTAACTGCGCACCTTTCTTTCTAACCGAAACGTTAGCATCACATCTGAAAGAGCCCTCTTCCATATTTCCATCACAAACACCAAGATAGATCACAATCGAACGAAGTTCTTTCAGATAAGCGACGACCTCTTCGGCCGAACTCATATCGGGCTCAGATACAATTTCTATCAGCGGAGTACCGGCTCGATTGAGGTCAATAAGGGAGACAGGTTTACCACTTAAGTGCTGCGATTTTCCAGCGTCTTCTTCCATATGGATGCGAGTAATTCCAATCCTTTTCTGACGTTCCTCGATATTGATATCTAAATGACCATGTTCACAAATCGGCAACTCAGCCTGACTAATTTGATAACCTTTGGGTAAATCCGGATAGAAATAGTTCTTACGTGCAAACTCGTTATACTGGTTAATCCTACAGTTCAATGCCAATCCGGTACGCATCGCGTAGTCAATTACTTTTTCGTTCAGGACGGGAAGTACTCCCGGAAGACCTAGATCCACCGAAGCCACCTGAGAATTAGCAACTCTTCCAAACAGAGTCGGTGCGCTGCTAAATATTTTAGTCTGTGTGGCTAACTGACAATGAACCTCACACCCGATGACAATCTCCCAATCACTCATGCGTTACCCCTAACTAATTCCAACTGCCGACCTATCTGAAAAAGTCGCCCCTCTTCCCACCATGGAGCAAGTAATTGCACACCGATTGGGAGCCCTTCTTCAGACTCTGAAAAAGGAACGCTCATCCCGGGTAAACCGGCAAGGTTACAGCTGATTGTAAAAATATCGGCCAAGTACATTTGCAAAGGATCTTGTGACTTTTCTCCAAAGCGAAATGCAGGACTTGGAGTCACCGGTGTAAGTAAAGTATCCACCTTCTCAAAAACCTGTTGAAAGTCCCGCTTAATAAGCGTGCGAACACGCTGTGCTTTTCGGTAGTACGCATCGTAGAACCCTGCCGAAAGAACATAAGTTCCCAGCATAATCCTTCGCTTCACCTCTTCTCCAAACCCCTCAGATCGAGATTTTTCGTACATTTTATTTAGGTCCTCTGAAGCATCACTTCGGTGACCGAATCGAACTCCATCAAAACGCGAAAGATTCGAAGACGCTTCCGCCGTCGCAATGAGATAGTAAACCGACACAGCGTACTTGGTATGAGGAAGGGACACAGATGAAACTTCCGCCCCTTGTTGTCTGAGTGACTCAATAGACTTCCGAGTGGTCTCACGCACAGCAGGATCTAAATTCACGTTCTTTCCATCTATGTCGAAATATTCTTTTGGTACGCCAATGCGCATCCCTTCAATATCCCTTCCAACAAATTTAGAAAACCCAGGTACTTCAACTCTAGACGACGTCATATCGTGTGGATCAAAACCTGATATGACTTCTAAGAGGGTTGCCGCATCTTGAACATTATGAGTAATTGGCCCAATCTGATCCAAGCTTGATGCAAAGGCTATTAGACCGTAGCGACTAACACGACCATAAGTAGGCTTCATTCCAACGACTCCGGAAAAACTTGCGGGCTGGCGAATACTTCCGCCTGTATCCGAACCAAGAGCCGCCGAACACAATTGAGCCGCTACTGCGGTCGCACTTCCTCCCGACGACCCACCGGGAACGTAGTCTGGATTTGCGGCGTTTAGAACTTTTCCGAAAGCCGAATTTTCGTTGGATGATCCCATCGCGAACTCGTCCATATTTGTCTTCCCGACAAGAACAGCACCGGCCGCGTTTAATCTTTTTATAACCGTGGCGTCATAAGGCGGAATAAAGCGGTCAAGGATCTTACTTGCTGCTGTTGTTCGAATTCCTTTCGTGCAAATATTGTCCTTAATCGCTATCGGAATTCCCGACAACTTCTTAGTCGGGTCGAAATCTTGATATTTAATTTCGGGGAGAGTTATGAAGGAGTTGTGTTGGTTTTCTTCGCACCGAAGCTGTAACGGCGAAAGAACCGAACTAAGGGGTTCACCTCCTTCGTATGATTTTCGAAGTGTATCAAAAGATAAATCCATTACGAATCCCCTATCATTTTTGGGACGACGAACTTACCGTCTTGCATTGCTGGAGCGTTCTGAAGAACCTCGTCGCGAGTCAACACATCAGTAACAACATCATCGCGCAAATTCATACCCACCGAGACGGGGTGAATCGTAGGTTCTACGCCGTCGGTATCCACCTCATCTAGGTTTTGGATATAATCGAGAATCTGCCGAAGAGTCTCCTGATGGGCCGAAGCTTCGGTTGTTGATAGTTCTAACTTAGAAAGTTTTGCCATTTTAAGTACTTGGCTTTCGTCGATCATGGAATATCCTAGGATGTGTCGATAGCTAACATCAACGTTGATCGAGGTATATTTGACGGACTCATAAAAATAAAGGCTCTTTACTTACAAAGACCAAAGAGGGATGACGATGATGTAAGGATCGAATACGCTTCCATTGAGCCCGCATCGAATGAACCGGAAGATTAAGATGACCGAACCCGAAATAAAGTCTTTTGAAAACGCGTCCGAGCTTGAGAGCTGGCTCGAGAATCATCACGAAACCAAACACGAGCTTTGGGTGAAAATTTTCAAAAAAAAATCAGGTATACCTAGCGTCGACTGGAATGACTGTGTCATCGCATCCATCATTTGGGGGTGGATCGATAGCCAAAAGAAATCTTTGGATGACAACTCTTACCTTCAGCGCCTGACCCCGAGACGACCAAAATCGAATTGGTCTAAGAAGAATTGTCGCCATGTACAAGAGTTGATCGACGAAGGACGCATGCAACCGGCTGGCTTGTCTCATGTGAACGCAGCTATAGAAGATGGGCGTTGGGAAAACGCATACGCTGGATCGGCCGACATGGTTATTCCGGCCGACTTTCTTGAGACTTTAGAGACTCATCCAGTCGCTAAACAACACTACGAAACGCTCAATCGAAAGAACCTATTTACGATCTATCATCGTCTTCATACTGCGAAAAAGATCGAAACGCGAAAAAGACGCCTAGACGCCATCATCGCAACCTTAAACAATCAAGACTATTTTCATTAAGGTCCTTTCTTATTAATGGAGACGCAGTGCAAAGATTAACAATACAACGTGTTCTAGCCGTTGATTGGGACAGATTTAGAACGATTAGATTACAAGCTCTGCAATCTGATCCCGATGCTTTCGGTTCAACATTAGTTGAAGAGCTAAATCAAAGTCCCAGCTTCTGGAAAAGCCGTCTCCAATCGGATGCTACAACGTTGATAGCATCATTTGATCAACAAGATGTTGGAATTGTTACGTTGGCGCCGCACTGGGAAGACGCTGAAAGTGTTGGTATTTTCAGCGTTTGGGTAACACCAACTGCTAGAGGCCAAGGCGTTGGCGATACAATGATGGAAAAATGCATCTCGATCGCAAAAGAACAAGGTTTTCTTCGCGCCCGCCTAGAAGTTGGCGACTATAATAGCGCGGCAATTTCTTTCTATGCCCGCTGGGGATTTGAGCCAAGCGGTCATACCGCAACTTTAAAGGCACCCCGTTCCCACATCACTGAACACGAACGTGTGCTGGAATTCTTCGCGTAAATTCAGGATTCAGGCCGAACCGTTCGGAATTCATCGAATAAGGTTCTTAACCTCATATTTTTAAGTAAGGACCTTTTTCGCACGCTGTGAATTGATAGCCATCCTTTAACTTGAATGTGAATTCTTGAAACTGGGCGTTTGTGTTAAGAAATAACTCCTCAACAATACTGATACTCTCCAATTTGGATTGAGCCTTCACGTAGGTGGCCTCAATATCCTCCACCAGCACATAGAGTGAAGAACCGACTCCGCGTTCTTTGTTTTTAGCTCCTCTAAATCGTTTGTGGTCATCTGCCTCAAAACTATGAAGCCATAATACCGACCGATTATTTTTATCGACTAAATCATCGAACTCCGGACCTCCGTGAGAACTTTTCCAATCAAATAACTCTTGTAAGACTAAGGAAGTCGCTTCTACATCCTCAACGGCTATAATTGAAACCGTACTCATGATTTGCCCTGGTTGAAAACCGCGTCCATTTTTTCTTGAAAAAGAGCGTTTGAAATTTCTTCTATGCGGGTTGCGATCGTCCATGTGTACCCGAAAGGATCTTTAACCTGACCATGTCGGTCACCGAAAAATTGATTCTCCACGGGCTTGATCATCGTCGCCCCCGCTTGGATAGCCTTTTCGAAAATTTGATCGGCGTCTTCTACATAAAGGTGAAGTGAAACAGGAGACCCACCCAACGACTGCGGACCACTGAGTCCGAAATCGGGATACTCGTCAGAAATCATCATGGTCGAATCCCCTATTTCGACTTCGGCATACATCACCTTCTCGAACGCCATTATCCGCCGAATTTCACGCGCACCAAAAACCTTCGCATAGAAAGCTAAAGCATCCGAAGCACCCTGGACTACTAAATAGGGCGCTAACCCTAATTGTTGTTTACTCATTTTGATTCCCGTAACTATTGTAATTCAACGACCCGCGGCTTTCGTCGACCCATGCGGACCACATCTGTCCACACACCGTAGCAAAACAGAACCCTAAGAAAAGGCAATTGTCGTGAAATACAAAATTACGTATCATGCGACATGGCATCCTCACATATCAACGAAAAATACCGTAAAATAGCGGTTGCAGCTTTTCATCGATCATTTCTTACTCCAGATATTTTCGTCGAAATTATCTCGTCGCTCACGAACGAAAACAACACTGAAATAGATTGGTCGAGGAGAGGCTGGCTAGACCCCAATCAATTTGAAGAATGTAAAAAGGTCGTAGAGAAAAAGGAATTCGAACTCAACGAAGTAGACGGTGAGAATAAACCAAATGGGAATCAAGGATTTACTGACGAAAAAACAACGACTTTTTTGAAAAACGTCCAATCCCCCAAACGGGCCTTAAAGCCAACGAAACCTTTTAGAGCTGTAACTCAAATAGATGTTCTACCGATTTCTCGGGTTGCCGATGCAAATCGCTATGTTCTCGGAGACATTCTCGGTGAAGGTGGCGGCGGCAGCGTGATACGAGCCTTCGATAAACAACTTGATCGAAACGTCGCGATGAAACTATTTCCTACTTCGAGAAATAAAGACCGAGTAGCTTTGCGTCGCTTTCGCTTTGAGGCACAAATTACAGCCCAACTCGAACATCCGAATATCGTCCCGATTTACGATGTTGGAAAATTGGAAACTGGGGAACTCTTTTACACGATGAGAGAAGTGCGACCTCAAACCTTTAGGGATGCAATCAGAGCCCATTCGGAAAACCAACACTCAAACACGAAAAAACGGTACGCATTCAATCGTCTCATAACCGTTATCTTACGGGTTAGCGAAGCTCTCGGTTACGCGCACTCTCGCGGAGTCGTCCATAGAGACGTCAAGCCGGACAATATTATGCTCGGTGATTTCGGAGAAGTACTCCTTACAGATTGGGGACTCGCGAACTCCAAAAAGATTAAAAACGCGATTCCTGAAACTGGCGATTATACACTTGGGACGCCAGCTTACATGTCCCCCGAACAAGCCCGGGGTGAGCTAAAAAACGTAAACGCATTAAGCGATATTTATTCGCTTGGGGTCGTCCTTTATGAAGTCCTTACTTTTCAGTCTCCATTCGGAGGAGCCTCCCCCGCCGATATCATGGAACATGTCGCCGAAGGTCGTTTTCCATCGCCCTCAGAACGCGCTCCGAAATTAACAGTGCCCGAAGCCCTGGAAAAGACCTGTCTTAAAGCGATGTCTTCCGACCCCAAAAAACGGCACGCTTCGGCGCGGGACTTTTCCAACGAACTCCAGCGATGGTTGGACGGTTCTCAACAACGGCAAGGTGACGAAAAACGTATCTCCGGTGAAAGTGCAGCCAAGCTATATACAGCGCTAAGCAAAACGATAGCTCAATTGACCGAAAGCCATCGTTTGGCCCAACAAGGTTTCCAAGGTTGGGAATCAGTGGAATCTAAGCTCGAACTTTGGTCGATTGAAGATAAAATAAAAACAACCAAAATAGAACGTTCACGCGTTTTTGGAGAGGCAATCTCACATTATTTACAAGCCATAGCGCTCAATCCAGACGACGCGTCAGCACGACGAGGCTTGTCAGATTTGTACTGGCACAAGCGAGGCAGTGCCATAAAGCATCGCAACTATGTCGAAGCGATCTATAACGAAACCTTAGCGCTACGTTATGATGATGGAACCAAAGCGGCTGGACTAAAAACCAAAGGAAGTTTAGCAATCCAGACCCAGCCTCAGAACCTAAGTTTTGAGCTTCGAGAGCTCATGTCACTTGATCGTATTTTGCGCCCGCTTAAATCTGTAGGAAATTACAACTCTCCGGCCGAAATAACACAATTGGATCCGGCGTCCTTCGTTGCGCGATTTCAGCATTTAGAATTCGAATTTATTATCCCCATACATATTCAAGAAGGGAACTTTTTCGACATTCAAATCGACCTTCCTGCCGATGACATCTGGCATAGCGATTACCAATATATTCACGAGGGCAACATGATTTGTGGCGGCGACAAAGAAGCTTTTGATGCCCGAGAACAAAGCATCGAATTCGTGGAAAGTATCTTTTGCCAAACCTTTCCGGTGACCTTTGAGGAATACCTCGAGATGGTAGATGAGATATATTTGAACGACAAGAAACTCGCGCTTGAACGCGCACCTCAAACAAGAGCCGCTGAAGGTTTACTCGTTTCCAGAGACGAAGCACTAGAGCGTTTCGTTCCTCGCCCCATTTTGATTGAGGGACCAGCAAGACAACGTTACCCGATTGGCGAGGGACACGATTGGAAATTGCCGGTGATAGGGGTCCGATATGAGGACGCCTTGGCGTATTGCGCGTGGAAATCTCAAAAAATCGGACGCCGCTTACGCTTGCCTACCGAACTAGAATGGGAAAAAGCTGCTGGTGGTACCGACGGACGCTTTTTCCCCTGGGGCGACTCTTTCGACCCGACTTTTTGCAAGATGCGCTCGTCTCGCCGTGCACTTTCTCAAATAGAACCCGTTGGTGCGTTCAAAAAAGATCGTTCACCTTACGGGATTCGGGACATGGCAGGCGGAGTCCGAGAGTGGGTTGGCGGTTTTCCGCCCGAGAATCTCCAACAACCCATTCGTGGTGGAGCTTGGAACCAAGATGCTCGAAGCTGTCGCATCGCAAGCCGTGTTTTCGTCATCAGCAAAACGCGATCGACCAGTGTTGGGTTTCGCACTGTTTACGATATTCCCGACGAAAAACCTTAGATAATCGGAACTTGAAAATGAAAAAGCGGAATCCTCTTATTGTTATTCTGTTGATGTTTTTAACCTTTAGCATCTATCTGTATATATACGCCTACAAAACAACCTCAGAATTGAAGCAAAAAACAGGTGCAAATCTCAAGCCCGGCTTAGATATCATTTTAATCTTGATTGGATGTTCTCCTTGGTTACTCTACATCCCATACAGAAATCAAAAAATAATCGATAACTGGTACAAGGCCCGCTCCGATGATCATAAACCCAAGGCGGGTCTGATTGGACTAATTGCCGCCTCACCCATAATATTGTTCATTGGAATGGGAATGTTAATGGGAGCGTTGGAAATAGGAGAAGACTCTCCCGCGTTATTGGCAATCTACGGGGTTACACTTGTAATCTGGTGTTCAGGTATATTTATTTATCAAACAGAACAAAACAACTTCGCCGAAGAAACTGAAGCAAGTGTGACGCTTTCAATTTTTGAATAAAGTTACTTCAGACTGATTGCTTTTTTGAGAAGATTCGAAAACTCAATGCGATCTTCTTTCCCTGCAAGAACAGGATTAATAATTTCCTGTACCAGTGCAAGCGTTAATCCTTCGGCGTAAGGACTCTTTCTCAACACTTCAGCGAACTCAACCACACCCATTTGAAACTGAAAATCTTTACTCGCACTTGCTAGAGTGTCCCGTATCGCAGAACGGTTCAAATCAAAAGCAAGCTCAGATGCCTTTTGTCCATTCGGCTTCTTGGCACGAACACGGACGGTTGCAAGCTTCCCTGTCGCAGCTTTCGTAAGCTTAAGTGCGTATAGCGCCGTGACCGAATGGCCAGCACCGATTTCCCCGGCATCAACACGATCATTTCTGAAATCTTCATCGGCGATCTCGCGATTTTCGTACCCGATAAGACGATAGGATTGGACTTTATTAGAATCGAATTCGACCTGAATTTTTACGTCTTTAGCGATGACCTGTAAGGTTCCGTCGAGTTGTTCTCCGAATACCTTTTTCGCTTCTTTCGCCGTATCGATATAATAGTAATTTCCGTTACCTTTATTCGCTAGCTGTTCCATCATCGTATCTTTATAATTGCCCATACCAAGGCCAATTGTTGAAAGTGTGACACCTTCATCGGCGAAATGCTTAATACGGCTCAAAATTTCGTTATGGGACTTGGGTCCAATATTTGCGTCCCCATCCGACAGAATAATAACTCGATTTACGTGCTTTTTCTGGAAATTTTTCATCGCCGATTTGTAAGCCGACTCCATTCCAGAAGACATGCCCGTACCACCACCTGAAGTCAGACTATCAATTGCTTTCTTAATCTTTTCTCGGCTTTGGATTCCAGTCGGGGCAAGAACCTCCGCTGTGTGTCCGGCATAGGTCGACAAGGCAATGCTGTCTCCCTCTTTTAAATTATCGACCAAAATGTGCATCGCTGTTTGAGCAAGTGGTAACTTATCTGCTGCCGACATCGAACCTGAAACATCAACTAAAAAGGTAAGATGAACCGGTTTACGCTCAGCTTTTTTCAATTTTTTGCCCTGAACGCCGACTCGCATAATGTAATCGCCGCCGTTGGCCACAAAGGGACTTGGAGCCCCCTCAAGATGAACAGCGAATGCTCCTTCTTCGGGTGAGGGATAGTCGTATTTAAAATAATTTACAAATTCTTCAACTCGAACTGACGCCGGCGGAGGCATAATTCCAGCATTCAACTTTTTTCGCGAAATCGAGTAGCTAGCTGTATCGACATCGATAGAAAAAGTCGAAAACTTATCATCGACGGTTTTAGTGAGTGGATTCACTCCGTGATCTTTATATCCTTCTGTATTCGTAGCTCGGTCGACTCGTTCCGTGTGTTCGACGCGACTTCTTTTTCCGGTAGGGTCAGAACCAAAAGCGCCCTTCGGGCCCACACCACCCTTAGATTTCATTTTCTTCATAGGATTGGTTTTCTGCATTTCGGGTGCCGCCTTAGACGTTCTAATACCGTTGCCACGCCCACTTCCGATACGAATATCATCGCTGAGACTCGCGCCCTCACGCGGAGCACTCACTTCTTCGACTGCCTGAATTTCCTTTTTTTCCCGATCGGCTGGCGATGCTTTGACGACAGACGCTGATTCCGAAGGGCCCGATTTGTTACAGCTTAAAGCGCCGGCGAGTGCGATTGCAGATAGTACTAACTTTTTGTTATTTTTCATTTCTTCTCCTAGATGGTCGTACTTCTTAAAACGAATGGTGGGTATTTTGGATCTATTAAAAGTATAGAATTTTGAACCGACTGCAAAGAACAGCAAGCCTTACAGCCAAAAGATTTAATTCTGCGAACTCAGCAACCCTAGTAGTCGGATTTAACAGTCCTTGCTTCCATTTGAAACTTTGTCTCCAATTTCGGAGCCAAACGTGGACTCATTGAATAGGAAGAATGACGAACGAATCTGATATTCGCCGACCTAAAGTATTGTTCTAGGCATAAGAAAAAGACTAGACTTTATCTTCGTAATTTACTAAACGGGCCACCAAATGTTTAGCTAATTGAGCTTTCCAAAAAATTAGAGCGGTCCGAATGATGAAAAATACTAAATTTTACTCCCTTATTCTCTGCCTCTTTCTTGTGCACTGCCAACTTGCTGATGAGGCCAGCGATGGGTCGTCTGACGAAACAACCTGGCCAAATGAAGAAAGTAGCACGAGTATCGACAACGAAATCGATAACTCGACTGATAACGAAGACGAACGTTTTAATGTCAACGTCGAAAACCGTCTAAATGGGTATCCAGAAGAGAACTTAATCATAGGCGATAATGCGTTTAGTCAGAAAATCGATTTTTCTCGACGACAAATAAGTTCTGAAGTTCTTTTCGATGAAGTTTCAGAAACCGCATACGAAGCTTATGTTGATAACTGTGGACTACGCAGACAACCTGCATGTAACGGTGGAGGCGGCGAATGGGACTTCTATTGTACGGAAGGATGTCGGGTCGGAAGCGACAAAAAATGTTACGGAAGTTGTGCTGAAACTAATTCCAATATCAGTGTGCCAGAGGCAGGAAACAACAGTAACTCAAATATGTGTGGTGGGCTCAGACAGCTTGCTTGCGTGATTGGACCAAAACCATGGGATCTAGAATGTAGTAGCGGCTGTTCTGCCGGAAGCGATAAAAAATGTTATGGCAGCTGCTCCCAAACGGGTAAACCGGTCACTCCGGTTAGCTCTAATCCGGGAAACGCCTGTGGCGGACTTCGACAGTTGGCCTGCGTAACCGGTCCACAAGCTTGGGATCTCGAATGCAACTCGGGTTGTTCTGCTGGAAGTGATCGAAAGTGTTATGGGAACTGTTCGAGCGACGGAACCTCCAATGGGAATACAAATGGAAGTACTTCGAATACTGGAAATTCAACACCTGCTTGGTGCGGAGGTCCAGGACAGCGTGCTTGTTATGCTCACGAACTTCCATCCACAAACTCAAGTGAAACGACCACCCCGATAACATCTATTCCGGCATGGTGCGGACGCGTCGGGCAACGAACTTGTTATCCGCACGAACTCAACAATAATCCCAATAATACGAACAACAATAACACGCCGGTTCATAATTCCAACGGCACAAAGAAAGTCGTTTTACTTGGCGATTCAAATACGGCGATCACTTACGCAAGCAGCGTGGGCATAACCCGTTGGAGTGACCAGGTTCAGAATTCGATGGGCAATAAAGTAAATATTGTAAACTTCGGTCGAGGTAACCAACGTGCAGAAGACTTCCTGAATAACGGATTCGGCTGGCCCAAAGATGGTGATATCTACGTGATTGGGTTTACCGTTAACGATGTTCGTCGAGATTCTTTCATTACCGGTATCCCGCCTGAAACGACGGTGCTTGGATTCGACCGAAATATTCGCAACTTAATTGAGGAAATCCTGCGAAATAGTCCTCATGCAAAAATCGTCCTCATGAGCGCCGTTTGGGCAGGATATAGTGTTGGAAAATATAGCTACGATGTTGATGCTGGGACCGATATTTACACCAACCAGCTCCATCGAATCGCTAACGCAGCATCAAATGTTCACATGTTGGACATATTTAACGATATGAGAAGCGCCGGAGCTTGGAATTCACGGGTTCGAAGAGACGGCAGTATTGGTAACGCAAATAGCGATGCCGCGGGTGTCCGTCAGTTTGGGGTGAGTTGGTATACGAATATACATTTCAACCAAAATGGAAATACCTTTGTCGCAACCCGCTTAACGTCTCTCCTTTCAACGCTGGTCCGATAAATTTAAATCCTAAATCGACTACAGCCCGTCGTCCCCGCGAAACGCAGACGCTACTAAAAGTAGCCACGCAAATGAAATCCGATGTTTTCCAGACTCCGTCATTGTCGTAGGGTGTGAACTGGCCTTACGCGCAAACGCAATTTGACAGAACAATCAAAACATCCCGACCTTCCCCCAGCCGCCCTTAAACCTGAGGCTGACCCCGAAACTTCTCAAGAACTAGCTATAGTTGTTCTAGGAGAGGTCGACGCAACATCGGCCCAACCTCGAGCGCGCCTCCTTCAAGGGCGCTTTCCTGCGAACTATTTCATCTTCCCGTCGATGATTTTTAACATCATAGCCGGCGCTATAGCCGTCCTCTTTTCATTCAACAATCCCGAATGGACGCCTTGGTCGATCGGTAGCTGCTGGTTCATTCTCTATATTTGGACCTGGTTCTACGGCGTATCGTTTAAGTACCATCGCCAGTTATTGTGGTGGTCGTCGATGTTTGCGATCTTTTCCCTCTCAATCATCATTGCTTTTTTCTGCATAGATAAAGCCGCAGCACAATATGGCCCCGGTCCGGACGGACTGATTTTGCGTGATGCCGATTTTTCATTGTGGATTAGTGCAATTTTAACGATGCTTGCATCTATCACTATTTTATCACATTTCGCATTTTTCGGTCGCGGCTATAGAGAGAAGAAATAAATGACACCCGTAATTTTATTTTGGTACGGCCTCGTGGTTTCCTTTTTAGTAGGAGCCTGTATTGGTAGTTTTCTTAACGTCGTCATTTATCGGCTTCCGCTCGAAATGTCCTTATCCCACCCCCCGAGCCGATGCGGATCGTGCGAAACTCCGATCCGTTTCTATGACAACATACCTATACTCTCGTGGTTTATTCTCGGCGGAAAATGCAGAACATGTAAGTCCGGCTATTCGTTTCGTTACGCCGCGATGGAAATTTTCACAGGCCTCATCGCCGCCGGGCTTTGGTGGAAACATACCCACCCTCTTCTAGATGGGTATGATATTCCAATCTGGCCGGTAGCAGCATTGGTCGCCTTACGGTTCCTATTTTTTGTAATTCTTATCGCAATTACAGCTATTGACCTAGAACACCTCATTATTCCACACGAGCTCACCTTCCCAGGTATGGCATTAGGATTAGCGTCACCCTGGATTCTTAAAGCCGGTTTTGGTGAAGGCTATCAGACCTTTTTCTGGCCGCCAGTGACGCCGATGATAAGCATCATAGGATGGCTCGTCGGCGGTCTTTTCATAATACTTATTATTCAATTATATTTTAGCGTTAGAAACGTGCAGGGAATGGGAGGTGGCGATGTCACCTTAATGGCGATGCTAGGAGCATGGCTTGGCTGGCCAGCCCTAATCTTCATTTTATTTGCTGCTAGCATGCAAGGGCTTATCGCAGCAGGCCTGGCTTACCTCATAAAACCAAACTTTCTCCGAAATATTGATGAGGTTTTTGCTGAAGATGATGAAGATGAAGAAGATAATGGACCTCCAAAAGAAACAGATAAGGACTCGGAGACCGAAGAAGACGATGGAGGTTTTGGTATGGCAGCCATTCCCTTCGGCCCCTTTCTCGCACTGGCGGGCGCTGAATTCATGTTATTTGGACACCTCCTACCTCCCGAAATAAATATGGTCTTATTGTATTTATGAGTCCAACATCTGACCGAACAGATCTGAAGCACTTTTCCGGACTGCGTTCACGCTTCCTAAAAGTTTCGGCCCTAGGCGTTATCGTTTTTCTCATACTCCTTTTTCTATTTTTCCAATTCACGGTCGAAAATAATCGAAGGTCAATTGCAACACGCTACGCAGACAATATCGCCCGTTCTCTAGAACAACGAGACAATCTGGTTTTCGATACCGAACCGGGAGATCTAGTTTCGGTTTCACGTGGTGGTAACTTTGTCTGGAAGAAAGAAAACTATAGCGGTAAAAAAATAACGGGGAGATATAAAGATCTGATCGTCGAAGTTCGATATTTAAAAAATAGTAAAGAACAATACCTCTTTAGCTTAGTCGTATTTCTCTTAATCGGGCTCGGTATCGTCTTTGCTCCCTATGCTTGGTTTGGATTTGCCGTCATGAGTCCCTTGCGCGCGATTCGCTTGGCAGCCGTACGCGCTGCCGGAGGCGATTTCACTTTGCCGATCGAAGGTTATAAGGCCGATGAGTTCGGCGAAGTCTCAAAAAGCTTCAACGAAATGTTTCACGCATTGGCTGACTATCAAAGCAAACTAGAACGTCGCCTCAAAGAATTAGAAGACACGAACAGTTCTCTACAAAGCACGCAAATCTCTCTGGTTAGATCTGAAAAGCTGGCAAGCGTTGGGCAATTAGCTGCAGGTATCGCGCACGAAATTGGAAACCCCCTTGCGGCCGTTTCCGGATATATCGAACTTATGGAAGATGGATCTTTAGATGAAGGGGAAAGTGCCGATGCGCTTCGACGCGTCTCCGGCCAATTAGAACGCATACGAGTGATCATTGGCGGACTTCTGGACTACAGCCGCCAAGACGGCGCAATCCCCAAGCCAACATCGCTGCAGGCCTGCCTAGATCAAGCCATAGAACTCGTTAAAGCCATCCCCAAATCTCGGGACGTAAAATTCGAATACGCAGATACCATCGACGCTAATCTTGTTCACGCAGTCCCCGCCCAAGTGGTTCAGATACTCGTTAACCTTATTCTCAACGCTGTAGATGCTTGCGGCGCACAAGAACAAAAAACGCTTCGATTCGGAATCGACGAAAGAAACGGGTTTTCAAATTTTTGGATATCAGACAACGGTCCAGGTATCTCCGATCGACATTTGGAAAAGATATTCGATCCCTTTTTTACTACTAAAGAACCCGGTGAAGGAACCGGACTTGGTTTAGCCATCGTTCACCAAATGATGACCGCGATGGGTGGGGATATCTTCGTCGAATCCGACGATAAGGGCGCGTGCTTTACTTTGATATTTCCGCTTCACAACTCAGAAATAGACTAGCAAATTTCATCCGTACAACCCGCTATTCAGACTGCGTCAAACGCCTCTTTGATAGGTAAAAAAACAATCCAACCTGAAGTATCAAGGCTGACTATCCCCTTTAAATTAGACCTAAATCTGGAAAGCAAGAACTTTCTTCAATAAAATTTGACTTATTTACTTTAGTTTCGTAGATCCGCGTCCAATGAATGAATGAATGTTTGACTTATTATCAATTTTTATAAATTTTTTAACAGTATTATTGAGTAAATGAAATGAACTTTAGATACCCCCTTATCCTTATCCTCAGCATATTCTTCCAAAGTTGCCAATTCGCTGAAGATTCGAATGAAGAATTAGTCGACCAAATCAACGTTGAGATTGAAGTCCGAAACGGTGACGAAAATAAAAATGGCGTCGAGAATACTGCCGTTCCGAAACGAAAAAATTCCAAATCGGATGACTTCTCAATAAATAAAAAGAATGATGTACCGTCGGGAAGAAATACAGGAGACGGAGCTATCTCTTACAACCCACACGAACAGAGCCGCGATACTCCTACCTCAGACACATCATCTCTAACAATAAGCTGTGGCGCGAAGAAACAACCTGCGTGTAATGGAGGTGGCGGTGAATGGGACCTATTTTGCAACGAAGGTTGTAATGTTACCAGCGCGAGGACATGCTGGGGGAGTTGTGCCGAATCTTTCGCCGACCCCGGTACAAACAGTAACCCGAACGAAGTAAACCCCTCTTCCAATGTCACGAGCAATACTTCGAATACTGAAACGCCAGCGTGGTGCGGTCGTGTAGGGCAGCGAGACTGTTATACGCATGAGCTCGAGAAGCATGCCGCGACCCATACCGACTCCGACAACTCAACAAACTCAGACCACGTTGCGGCTTCACATTCAACACCTGCTTGGTGCGGACGTGAAGGGCAGCGAGACTGCTACACACATGAGCTCGAAAAACATGCCGCAACCCAAACTAACACCAACAACGACACCACTTCCGACAATACAACAAATTCAGACCACCATGGCGCTTCAATTTCGACACCTGCTTGGTGCGGACGCGTGGGACAGAGAGACTGTCTTCCGCATGAAATCGAAAAGCACAATGCAAGTTCTGAAAATGATACTTCCGATGAAAACACTTCAGACATCAACTTTGCTGACCCAATTCATACAGAAACTCATGATAACAACGACAACACTTGTGGTGCCAAAAAGCAGCCTGCTTGTAATCGCGGCGGTGGCGAATGGGACCTACATTGCAACGCCGGTTGCAATGTAACGAGCGCGAGAACGTGCTGGGGAAGCTGTTCCGAAGTTACTATCGAAGTAATGGATGAAGTTGCAAGTATAGAACAAACCGCTACCCACACAGCTACAGGCAAGAAAAAGGTTGTGCTCCTTGGCGATTCAAACACGGCAATTACTTACGACACAACCTTAGGAATAACACGTTGGAGTGATTTGGTGCAAAACGCAATCGGTAACCGAATCGAAATTGTAAACAACGGCGTTGGAAATCAACGCGCAAGTGACTTCAGAAACGGTGGATATAACTGGCCTACCGATGGCGATATTTACGTTCTCGCCTTCACGGTTAACGATGTTCGTATCGATTTCCACAATCCCGCGACGGCAAGATTTTCGACGCTTGCTGCAGCTGCAGCCGATTTTAATCAGCAAATTCGCGGACTCATTAACGAGATTCGCGTTCACAACCCGAACGCCGAAATCATTTTAATGAGCGCCGTTTGGGCAGACGTTAATCATTATAGTTACGATGTTGACGCTCAGTCTAGTGCTTATGCCGCACAACTTCGTCAAATTGCCAACTCTTCACCCGACACCTTCATGTTGGACATCCATACGCAGATGCGAGAAGCAAACGCTTGGGACTCTCGTTTGCGCCGTGGAAATATCGTTGGAAACATCGTTGATGATGCCGAAGGAATCGCACGATGGGGAATCCACTGGTACACCAACATCCATTTCAATCAGGCTGGAAACAGCTTCGTCGCAGAAAGCCTAATTGAGCTTCTTGAAGACCAGATCTTGGATTAGAGCCATTCCGATAGATAACCCCTTCGGGACTTGCTTTTGCAAGTCTTTCTATACTCTTAGGGAAAAACAGTTGCTTGTTATTCGACATTTTCAATAACTTAGGCTAGCGTTATTAGGTATTTAACGGTGAGAAATTTATGAATGAAGAGTATGACACCTACGAATCTGACGACCGCGAACACGAAGCCAGCGGGATGCCGCTTTGGTCAATTGCGCTGATTTTAATCGTCGTTTTGGCTTTGGGTTATATCGTATTCGATGCAACTAAATCCGAAACCTACTTCTACACCGTTGATGAAGCACTCGCCGTCGGTACAGACCTTCCCGGACAAAAAGTTCGCATCAAAGGGATCGTTGAGCAAGGTTCGGTTGTTGGTAATCCCGGCGAATTAAAAAGAGAATTTCGAATCGCCGAAAAGGGCCTGTCTATCGACGTTGTTTATAGTCGCGCGATGCCCGATACTTTCGCCGAAGACATGGAAGTCGTCGTAACCGGAACCGTTGATAAAAAGATGGTTCTTGTAGCAGAGGAAGTGCTTGTTAAATGTCCAAGCCGTTATGAGGGGGAACCACCTACTGCCGAAGAACAGTCTCCAAGAGCTTCCTTGGAATAACCTTGAACATCGAACAACCAGCTTCTAAGAAAAGAGCCAATTGAAATAACGCTAAGCGAATTAGCTATCGGCACTTTCCTCAGAAGCAATAAACTTGTACGCAACCGCGCCAAGAACTCCGCCCACAATAGGCGCCACCCAAAACAACCAAAGCTGAGCTACTGCCCAATCTCCAACAAATACTGCAACACCAGTGCTTCGTGCAGGATTCACAGAAGTATTGGTGACGGGGATGCTAATCAAATGAATAAGCGTTAAACCGAGACCAATAGCGATGGGAGCAAAACCGCTGGGGGCGCGATCATCTGTTGCGCCCATAATGATAAATAAGAACATTGCGGTCATAACGACTTCACATACCAACGCAGCAATCATTGAATATTTGTGCGGCGAGTGTTCGCCGTACCCATTTGACGCAAAGCCACCAAGTTCGAATCCTTGAACCCCCGATGCAATGAGATATAAAACCCCACCCGCTATAATCGCGCCCAAAACTTGCGCGATAATATAAGGCGCGAGCTTACTGGCCGGGAAACGACCGCCTGCCCATAAGCCAATCGAAACAGCCGGATTCAAGTGACAACCTGAAATATGGCCAATGGCAAAAGCCATCGTTAGAACAGTTAGACCAAACGCGGCCGAAACTCCAAAATACCCAATACCGACGCCCGGGATACCAGCCGCCAATACTGCGGCCCCGCAGCCTCCTAGAACCAACCAAAACGTACCTATCGTTTCTGCGACAAAACTCTTCATGAAATCTCCTTAGCAAATTTAGATTAACGACCGGAGCATAACCTAAAATAGTACCTTTGAAACAAACAATCTTCTCAAAATGAAAGCAAAAACAACGTCGACGCAGGTAGCCCAAACTTGTACCCTTTAGCTAGCTCAAATCTCTAGGTTCACTATGACTGAATTAACCGCAACCGAAGTCGCGTTCACGCCCTATGAAATTTCTTTCTGCCTACATGACACAGCACGAACTCGCTTATGGAAAGAGGCCATCGAACAATCCGTTAAGCCAGGTGATGTTGTTATAGATGCAGGCTCAGGTACTGGAATCCTGGGCTTATTTGCCGCGATGGCAGGTGCCAAAAAAGTATATTGCATAGAACTCCATCCAAGGTTCGTAACTTTGATTGGCCACCTAGCCGAACGTAACGGAATGCAAGATATTATCGAAGTCATTCACGGCGACGCTACAAAAGTAGAACTTCCCGAACAGGCCGATGTTCTCATTTGTGAGCTTCTTTGCACCGGCCAATTTTTTGAACCCGAAATACAAGTCGTCAATCATCTTCGAAAATTTCTAAAACCTAAGCCCATAATAATTCCCAGACGAGTTCAGTCTTATATACGATTATTGGACGCTCAAGAAATGTTGTACGGCGTACGAATTGATTGTGATAGCCGCTCTGTTGTTTTTGACGATGATGAACCCGTGTCTTCAAAAGTAATGTACGACGACATCTTCATGGATAACGAAAATGGGTTAACCGTAAAAACCTCCGTTGAAGTCGTCGCTCGACACAACCGTATTGCCGACGCTGTCCTCATCGAGGGTCGCGCTGAGCTCGCCGACGGACTTTGGACACATCCTACGCGCTTCCTCTATAATCCCGAAGTTATATTTCTAAACGAGAAGATAGAGCTCAAGAAGAATAACAAATACAAAATTGATATCGCATATAACTATGGCAGCGATACTTTGGATGCGAAATTCGATGTTGTTTGTTTAGATTCAAAATGACATTTCGCGCGTCGCCCCATTCGCGAATAGACAAAAAATACGCGGCTCTCCTCGAACACCTTAAATCCTTCCAGAAGGCCACTATTTCATGGATGGCAATGAGTAAGGGACGCGAAAAGGATGCTGAAGCGGCACGGCTTAAAAAGTACTACGCCACTTTTTCGCACGCCCCTCCTCTCGCTAAACCCGACAATATCAGTGAAAAGGAAATCGATCTCGCGTTTGCCTCCGGCGTGCTAAGAGCCCAAGAGCTCGAAGGAACGGTCATCGACCAAGCCGGTATCATCGATACCTTCTCATCAGCAACTTTGAGTCATTTCGCTGTCGACTTTTGTGATAAGAAAGGTAACCGAGAGCGTGTTCGAGACTCCCTCCTCAAAACCCTAAACATTGATGAATCTGAACTCATTGAACTAGAACAAGAGTTTTACGATTCAGAGATTCTAGCGACAGAAAAAAGAAAGCGAGTCATCGGCGCGCTTGATTCAATTTTCGATTTACATGGACCTGCGCCCAGAGTCGGCGAACTTTTCGCCGCTCTGTACACAGATTTTTATCTACCCGAAATCGATGTAAAAATAATTAGAACCGCGACTTCAATTTTTTTCTGTGTGCCTTTCGAATCGGTATCTCATTTAAGTGTCAAAGAAGGTAAACAAAGTGACGATTCTCTCAGCCGACTTTGGGGTAATTTTTCGAGCCAAAAACAAAGTTTCATGGCTCACTTTCCAGTTTTCGGATTTTTTACTGGGGATCAAATCAACGCGGAAACTCTGAAAAAAATATCCAAGATATCAGGCTTGAGTCTGGAGGAGTCCAGCTCAACGCTCACTTCGATGATTTCAATCTTACCCGCCGAAGATGTCGATAAATACATCATTCACGATGTATGGGGACACCAATGGCAGGCTCATCTATTTGATTTCGAAAAAACATACACCCATGCAGCGGGGTTCCAAAAACGCCCTGATATTTCAAAAAGTATAAATGGCGAAAGTATCGAGACGCTTCTTCAATACGCCGTCGAAAAAGGGACGACAGAAGAATGGGAAGCCCGTTGCATCGACTACCTGGTTAGCGAGTATGAGGAACGCCTCATTCATAGTATCAGCGCATTATTTGCCGAAGTACTGGCAGACGCGATGGAATATAAATTCCTATTTTTGAGGAAAGATTTACAAAGTGAGATGCCCTCCTCGTCTTTCCTCTCCGAATTCCCCGCCAAACTTGATTTGACCTTACACGATCTCCCCATCTACTTTCGCCTCGCACTTCGTGGAATTTCCTCGTTGAAAAAAACAACGAACAAACGAAAAATGATTGATGCTTTTATAGCGACCCGTCCGGATTCGAATCCGATCGATGTTTCAAATTCTGTAGACGAATTTGCCAAAATAGCTCAGCAAATAATCAAGTCCGAAGAAAATTTTGACTTCCAACCCTATGATGCCGATCAAATCACAATGAACGCCCACGCTCAATTAGCATTCCAATTCTTTGAGCTTGTGGAAGCCCACAATCAAACCTTCAGCTCTGAGGAAATGCGAACAACGACCAGTGATGTGTTCGTGCGGCACTTCGACCTCCTTATTTTTTCTACCGCTGCATTTTACGAACGAAGTCGGGAAGAACATTTTTGGGGAATTGACACCTTCGTACGGCGTCATTTTCCGTCACGATATAAGAAACTCCAAACCGAACTCAATAAGAAGGTCATGGTCTAAGTTCGAAACCATAGTTCTTATTTTATTCCTATTCATTTTTCCTAATCCTGAATAGAAGGCCACCGCAATGAGAACGGGTTATCGAATCAATTATTCTCAATTGCCGGCCAGGCGATGGCGCTATGGTATGCGTTATAAACAGTAACCCCTGTCTTATTAATCTCGGCTCTTATTTCTTGATATTTCGAAACGAGCACAACATTCTAACGAAAATCAAATTTTTTCTCGTCTGTCGCTTCGTGAGCCCTCCGCAACTTTGACCTAAGGTCTATAGAGCAAAATCAGGACTAAGATCACGCACTAGTTTCCAAAAGCGATGAGGCTGTTTCCTAATAGCCTCTACGAATTCAGTATCCTCTAGCTTCCAAATTTCTTCCCCTGCAACACCTACATGTTCGTTGACAATTACATCACTCCCCAAAAGACGAGCTTCCACCGGCATTCGACCGGCTGGTTCCAACCCAATCGGAAGATAGACGAATCGTTTCGCATTCGACATCGCGTCCCAAACTTGTCGTGGCGTAAAGTTTCTTATCTTAGTAAATTCCCATCCCTTTTCTTTGCAAAAACGTTGCGCTTGCTTCGCACCTTTTATCTTCGTGGAAGTACCGGGTACCAAAGTACCTTCGTTACAAAGAGTCGAGCAGGATTTCTGTTCAACGTATTGCAAAAACTCCTCATCAAATAGCGAAGAACCCAAAATTTCAGACTTGCCGTGACCGCGAAAAAAGTAATTATCATCGTAGTACTTCTTTTGAAGCTTCGTTAGATAAATTACGCCTAAAGCACTCTGAAACACGGGTCGCCATTCGGCGTGACGACAACAACAACGATGTGAAAATCGATGGATCGGTTCTAAGGCGACAGGGAAGTTTCCTCGCCAATTACAAATACGGACATCGTGTTCAAAGAGAACATGTTTTCGAAATCTCGTGAGCATCTCAAGATGTTTCGATTTCGCATCTCCCGAATTCCCGACGATGACGACGATAGAATCTTTGATCATTTTTTCAGAGAGCCGTTCCCACTTAACCTTTTTCACTTGATAAGGACAGGCTTGGATTGCCGCCTCGTCAGTACGTTCAGCCCCACCTGGGAAAAGATCGCTTCGTGAACGCATTTCATCTGAAAACTTATCTGCCACAAAAAGCACGTATTCCATATTTCATTCCGGTAGATGTCGACTGGAACCTACTAGCAGGAATCCTCACCAGTCTGAAGGAAAATTCTTCTGGTCTTGTTCATTGCTAATCTCAATTTCGTTTCCGCTGGTATCGTTCAAAGGAACGATCTTTATAAATCTTTGTTAAAACGGCACTCCGAGGGACCACTATCAACGATGCATCTAAAGTACTTTTACGACTAAGCAACAGGCGTGGCCTCAATTCAAAACAACCTTTTTTTTGGTCTCTCTATTCTATATAAAATTTTTATCGTATCATCGCCCAAGCTAAGCCGAGTCAGTTATGTCTATCCATTCACACTTGCGCGTCATTGTATTTCTTTTTATCTGCGGCTCGTTTACTCACTCCGCTTATGCGCAGGAATCGAATTACGGAAACGATTACTACGTAGGTGGAAGTTTTCACCAAACATTACTCACCGAGTTATTGTTAAACGTACGTTTCGGTTGGTCAGTTCGAGGTGGTAAACAATGGAAACGTTGGGGGGTTTTCGTCCAAGTTGAACAAGACTTGTGGGTCGACCGCGACTTTGAAAATGGCGTAACCCAAGGGGTCCTCAATCCTGGCATCGGCGCAGAATATCGATATGCAAACGGCTTTATGTCGTCAAGCGTAGCGGCCGGCCCATCGATATTACTTTTCGATACCGACCTCGACGACGCTGGCCAAATTGGAGTTTTTTTCGACTTACGACCTACTGCGCTACGCTTTCAACCCTTTGATCGTTACTCATCCTTTGTCCTCAAATTTGAACCACTAACGTTCACACTCGTTGCTCCAGTTCTGTCGGGCATTCCCCTTCTCCAAATCGAACACCGAACGGTGCTTACCGTCGAGTTCACGCTATGAAATTTCTATTCGTATTATTGCTCATTTTTTTCCCGAACTTTGCTCACGCATACCAAGTTTCAAGCGCTTTCGGAGACCCATGTCACGAGAGCATCTCACTCGACGCTTATCTAAATTCTGCGATCGACGTTAGCGTTCCCGAAGATTTCGAACTACCAAAAGATGAAACATGGAAAGCTATCAGTGACTCATTAATCGACATACATAACGTAGCCATCGCAGACGAGGTCCAACGATTTATCATTGTAAGCTTGCTCCTCGGAATTCGGTCACCGGACACCGAAGGCCACGTCTTGCTAGATTTACACGAACTACGATCCATACATCTAGCCGAGGAAGGACAATATCTACATGCCCTTCGAGCCGTGGATGATGACGGCGTCGAAGGAGATGCTTCGGCCGTAAAAGGAATACGCGCTGAAATTGAATCCTCCCTTCAAAAAGCAGCTATTTCGCTTGGCCAAGCTCCTATTATTGATATCGAGACAAGTGTTGATTATTACGGACGAGTAAACCTTCAAGTTTCAGGGCCCGCTTTCTATCTCGGGCGTGCGATGCACACCTTACAAGATTCTTTTTCTCATACGATTCGAAGCCCCAACGCCCGTAAAATTTATCATATTATGAATTACGTGGAAGCGGTATCAGGAGAGCTGGAAGAAAAAAAAGATGGGATGGCGCATTCAGATAGCATGGATGCTTGTGACGGCGAAACTGACCCGATGTTTAACGCTGCTAAAGAAGCGACAATTCATCTCATAACGGCTTCAACGCAGGGCGACGTCAATCTCCGCGAGGAGAAAATTCAAGAGGTATTGGACACATGGCTCGTCTACGAAAAGGGCTGCGATCATAGTAACAATTATTGTGATTCAAAATGGGTGGCCGTTGCTCGAAAAAAACCAACTGGACCCTATTTAGAAACCGCTCTTGGATGTTCGCTTAACAGCAAACCGACAAGTCTCTGGATATTTATTTTTGTATTTGGTTTCTGCGTTTTCCAGACGAGGACGCGGTGAAGCATTGGACTCTTTTCTTAATGTGCTTTTCGTTTGGATGCGCAGAACCAGAATCAGAACCTGATCCGGGAGCAACGCTCCCTACTGGGGGAATTGAAGACTTCACCGCCTGCGGTGGAGATCCCACCGGAACATGGCAAGCGATAGCAATCTCGAATTCTCAAGGACTCAAGGTGGAAGACGCCTGTTTCGAAACGCGTTATGTCAGAACCAATACTGGCTTAGCCGGCACGATTCGATTCGAAAACGGACAAGTAGATTTTGATTACAATCTACGAATCCAATATTTCGGGTGGATACCTAAGACTTGTTTTAGTGACGGGGAAAGCTGTGAATCGGAATTAGATAAATTTACTCAATGCACGACGCGGACATTGGGCTGCGAATGCATTCGTACAAGCTTTACGGAAAAAATAGAAAAAGGAAGCTACGACACCTCCGGACAAGGCGAACTGAATTCCGCGGACAACAAGAGTTTCAAGTTTTGTGTAAATGGCGATACTCTTGATATATATCGAGACATCACCCGTTTTGACGGCGAAGAGCTTGAAACAGTCTCGCGCTGGATTCGTTAGTTGCTCCGACCGTCAACTAAAGCGTAAGCCCCCAAATAATAGGCTGTTGAGCCACGACATCAGATTCAGGCAAGGTCCATTTTTTCATCCGACCGCGTAAACAATTTAAAATTCCCGCTGGAACCTCCCCCGGCGGAGCATTAATTTTGACCGTCGAGACACTACCGTTTTTTTTAGCCACAAGACTAACGCTTAGACGGTAAACTTGCTTATCGGATCCACGACAACTCGTAAGTGTCGCTTTTGATTTCGCGCGAACAACAGCAAGCAAACGTTTTCTCTTATTTTGTGATTGCACGTTATCCGCTGGAAGTTCAGATTTAACCTTCGCTTTGATGCGTCTGTTCACAGTCTTGCCCCGTTTCTGATCGCCTTTTTCAAGTTGTATCTCGGGGACCTCGGGCGGGCATTCGTAAACAATTTTTTCGACAACCTCTGGCTGCTGCTTCGTAGGCATCATATATTCTCGATGTGTCTCCGTTTTGCCACAACTTCTTGCACCGATGAGAACCCCAACTCCCAGAGCCAATAACATACCGATACTCTGTGCTGCGATTACTCGTTTCTTAGGTTGCATTTAAAACGCCGTCCTAATCTTTGCACTCATCTGAAGTAAACTCACCTCTCCGGCTTTAGACATCGCTTCGCAGAGATCCATATATTCAGCGGTTCCCCCGTTGTCTTCAATTTCGTCCACAAATTTATTAAAAAATACTTTTTCAGAAGGTTCCATAACATCTAGTTTCGTCGCCGGAAAATTTGGGTAGTTAGAACATATTTCTCGAAACTCATCATAATCGATGCCCTCAGCGGTAGCGATAACAGCGTGAACGATCTTATCAGCTGGCAAACCCGTTTTACCTGGAAGCGTTAACCACGTGGCTTTATCGTCTATTTCCTGTGTAAAATATGCGCTATAACTTGTACCCTCGATATTCGTACAATCGCTATCCGATGCTGCGCACCTTCTCGGCGAGGCGGCTAGATGAACCACGAGAAACCCATCCTTTGCCGACTCGAAATACGCGATGGCGTCGGGGTCTGCGCTCTCTGGGTGATAAACGGCCCTTTGGTCTAGATTAGCGCCCAGAATCGCCAGGTTTTCAATATCTGACGAAGCCTTATCGGGAATGAACTCAGTACCCGCGTCTCGAGTATAGAACAGTAGGGCATCGGCATATGATGAAAAGTCCGAATCCGGATCGTTTTCACCAAACACGATAGGAACAACGCCGTCGGACTGCCGGTACATGGGTGCCATAGCGGCCTTTCGCACACTGATGTTTTGCGCCTCTAAACCGGCTCGCAATGTACCGATAATCTTTCCAAAGTCTTCCGTTAGATTGGTCGTTCCGCGTCCTAATTCTACGAGAACAAGCATATCAATAACTTTAGGTGGAAGTGCGTCCTTCTCCTTTTCCTCCTCCGGTCCTACTTCACGAATTACGGTACACGCACTAAACAAAAGGTATGAGAATAGCATTCCAAAAACGGGAATCGTAAATTTACGTATTATATTTTTCATCATATCTCCTGATTATTTCTACGGTGATCTAACATTTTTAAATTTGCTTTCGACAAATCAAATCCATCTCTGAGCGCCAAACCATGAAGTGTCTTCATTAAGGTATCCCGCGCTGACAAATACTCTCCTCTTCCGACCGGCAAATTCAGTGAAAGTTCTGTTCCTAGAGCCTGCCGTTTTGAACCCGGCGCTATCGTAAGAAAATGATCTCTAACTTCTGGAAGCGTACCACGAAGAAACCCAGTAAGGGTTTCAATAGGCGTACGATGAATCGCGTCCGCAAGAATATCACCGGGGATTAACAATGTTGTGGTTTCGAGAACAAGGCGATTTAGAACGCGTTGAGAAACCTCGGGACGATTTGCGCTCAAATCTCGGAGCATCGAGATTTGTTCGTCTAACGCCAAGGCTTCAACCATCTCGAGGACCAACATCGTCTGACCGTTAGCTTCGGTACTGATATGCGAAAACTCGTCGGCGTTTCTACGAAGCCTTGCGGCAAGCGATGAAGCATCTGTTTTTGACATCATCGTGGAAGAGGTTCCTAATACCAATTCCTTTCGTGCTGCGTTACTGAGTGTTTCTAAATACGAGCCGCGTAAACTTCTCGGGAGCTGACCAAGAACGTACACATGTTCGTCAGTCGTACAGCCTTTAACGATACGATGGAGACTATTCACACCCAGACCTTCAAGAAATTCCCAATCGCTTTTTCCACTCCCATCGAAGATAACTTTCTCAGAAACAAGACGCTTTTGAGCGACGCCACCGAGCTTTTCTATTTCTTCGAAACTCAATGTATCGTTTTGGTCGGAAAGGATACCAGCTATAATCGTTAATTGCGGCTTCAACGCACTATCCTTTTTTAAATCAACCAAAATATGTGGACCAATCCAGCGAACAAGATCTGCGACCCCTTCAGGGTCTTCACCGATCCATTTTCTAAGTATACGATTTCTAAGTGAACGATTATTTTCAAAATCTTGCTTCACCAGATCCAAATCGACATTTCGTACTTTCTTTTTAGAATCTTCACTCAACATAGCACCGGACTTACCCAGTTCCGAAATTCGACGAAGCAGAACGAGCGCGAAGCCAAATAAGACCAAGGCCATCAAGATCGGCCCCAACCAAGGAGCCAATTCTTTTAGGAAATTTTTGAGAACTGACTCTTCTTCCACCGGAACGACTTCATCGACGACGGCCTCTTTTTTCTCGGCCTCAACTGGAGGTAGCGGCGCTGGAATCTCTGGTAGTGGCGGCGGTTGAAAAGTTCTTTGTGGAGGCTCAGGAAGGTAAGGCGCCATAGGCGCTAATTGAGGTTCGGGAAAATTCAGTAATTCAGGCTTCACATTTATTTTGGGCGCTAATGTATGAAGTTGATACTGAATCATACGTGGTATGTTGGCTTGAAAATTCCTGGGTAACTTACTGTCCAAAAGTACGTTGACGTTGATTCCTCTTGGCGTGGCATCATAGGAAGAACCGGACACCGATTCGAAACCGGGCGTTGCTTGTCCAACCGGTTTGGGTCGTTCCATTTTCACATCCAGGCTCACAAGCTGACATCGGCCAGGACACAATCTTTCGAAAAGCGACTCGACTATATTTCTTGCTTGAGTCGATACCCGAGCCTTCTCCGCCTGTGAGACCTGCCTCTCACGTTGAGACATTCGAGTTTTTTCTGTGGGTTCAAGATTGAGTCGAATCACACCATCATCTTGTGCGAAAACTTGCGACGGAAAAAACAACAAGAATATGAATAATATTAAAATTTTACAGTTCTTCATTTCGCACTTCCCATGTTCATTTTCAATTCAGTTCCAAATCCAGGAATATCTCGAGGCGAAATACCTTCATCTTTTCCCACAGGTACCTTTTCTTGACTCCCCAAGACTTTCTTAAAAACGTCTTCGTGTAATTTATCAATTCGAATCACAACGCGACGATTCGTAGCGCGAAGTTCGCCAAGCTGGGTCGTATCCAATTTAGAGATCTTCGCTTCGTCATGAAGATCGATGTCTCCCTCTGGACGAGTATCCGCGAAACCTTGAACACTCATACGATTTCTTTGTAGCCCTTCTTCATGTAAGCGCTCCATAACATCAATCGCGCGACTGGTAGAAAGTTCCCAATTCGAATTAAACTTGCTGTTGGAAATAGGCACATCGTCGGTGTATCCCTCGACGACCAGCCCGTATGCGAGCTCTAAATCCTCGACGAGATGCTTTCCAATAGGCGCAAATATTTTAGACCCACGCTCGGTCAACTTCGCCTCACCAGACTCAAAGAGAAGCGCGTTTGAAAACGAAATAGTTAAACCTCTTTCATCAATGTTAGTCGTGACTTCTCCACCGATAGCCTCAATTTTGACTACCTCATCGATCTTCGTCTTAACTTCCTGAAGATTACCCACTTTCTTACCTGTCAGAGATTCCACCATCAGGTCGAACTTGGTTTGCGCAATGGTAGAAATCGATAAAAGAAGAATCATGAATGTTAAGATTATCGTCATCAAATCAGCGTAGCTAATAATCCAACCTGCCCTTTTTTTAAGCGGTGCAGCCTCAAAATAGGACGCCCCGATATGCTGTAGCTTACTCACGGCCTTACCTTCTCAGAATGAGTACCCATGACCTCTTGAACTTCGTGTATGGGACGCCGTCGAGAGAGCTTTAGCATTCCCTCAACGATCAAGTTCATATGAGTTGTGCGTTTACTAATATAGTTTGCGACCAGCCTACTCAACGGCAGGTACAGCAAGTTAGCTAGAACAAGTCCGTAGAAAGTTGTTAAGAGTGCGATCGCCATTCCAGGACCAAGTTTTTCGAAATCGCGCATATTTGCAAGAAGCTGAATTAAACCGATAACGGTGCCAATCATTCCCATCGCAGGCGCGTAATCACCAAGACTGCTTAGAACACGTTCGGCCGCGCGAAAAGGTTCAAGGTTTCTGTCGCCGATAATCATGGCATCAGCTTCAATTTCTCCGGGATCGGTGCTTTGCAGAACATGTCTCCCTAGATGGCGAAATAAAGGGTCCGAACTCTTCTCCAAAATGGTAGAAGCAGCCAGACCTTTATCACGACGCACTTCGCGACCAAACGCGACGAGGTCGTTGGCGACTGCTTGGCGCTCATTCTCGGCGTTGGCAAATAGTGCCCCAAAAAATCCAGAGAAGGCCTGTCCGATAGTCGAAAATTTGTAGGACATCAAAACCAGACCGATGGGCACGCCGACCAAAAGAATGCCCGAGTAAGCATTTAGAAATCCGCTAAATTCATCGGACATATATTCGATCGATAGAAGAAACGAACCGACAACAATGAGTATTCCAATAATGAGATGCATACTAATCCTAATTCGTTTGTTTAAGCGCTTGAATAACAGCGCGATTGTCGGGTTCAATTTGCAAAACTTGTTCCCAAGCTTCCCTCGCCAAGTTTTTCTTACCCAGCTTCATCCATAACGTACCTTTCATTGACAATATTTTCACATCGTTGGGGTACGCCTTCTCCAACTGAACAATCCGTACCATCGCGAGTTCGTAATTATTGGATTGAAAGAGCTTTCCCACCTCTTGGATCCCAAGCAAATAACTTGGACGAGTTTGAGAGGCCGCGTCTTCGTTTTGCTGTAACGCCACTTTTCCAGGGTCGGATATCGGGTTACCATCTTTGTCGAGTTCGGCGCCGGGTTCTAATCCTCCTAATTCGTTTTTACCTTCTGGATCGTTTAAGTTTCGTCCGTTTCTGAAAACGCCTTCTCGTTCCATTTCAGGATTTTCCCGACGGAGATCTTTTAGCAATTCCTTATCCGCCGCCGTCAGATTTTCAGACTCCCAAACGATTCCATTATCCCCGGGCTCATTCTTTAGCGGAATTTTAACCATATACCCCGACGCGACGTTAGGGAATTCGATTTCCCAATCACGTTTTCCGTCACTCATCCGAATGACATAACGTTGAGAAGAACCATCGGCGTACGAAACTTGCGCCTCTGCGGATCTGTCCGAACCGACAACTATCGTCTCGGGGACATTATTCTTTGAACAAGCATTAAAAAGAATAAGTCCAGCACTAAGAAAAAAGTATTTATATAAATTAGTCATAAAGTTTACCAATTAAACGAAACGCGAAACTTGTAGCCAAGCCCACCTAAATCTCCACCGGCAAATTCTACCGGATTAAAATACATGATGCTGGCACCCAGCCCCAAACGAAATTGCAGAGTGACGTCGAACCCCCACTCGGCAGCAACAGAATTACCCTCCGTGCCAGCGAAAAAACCCGAGATTGTCGGTCCGGTTCTATATGTAGGACTATTGAGATCCGGTTCGAAGATTTCCCACTGAAGTGTTCCGCCTACGAAAGAGCCCAACAAAGGGTTAGCATCGCTAAAATTGGCAAAACCTTCCGCACCTATTCCAAAAGTCCACCGTCGGTCCTCGCCGAAACGCTCGTAGAGACGGTAACCTAACGACGCCCCACCAATACCGCCGGTTGGCCCGTCAAATGGAATGAACGCAGCTCCTCCGTAAAGCATGTGTCCATAATAAGGTCGCGCATCGATTTTTCTTTCAAGCTCTTTCATTCTCTCCGCGCGACTAATGACGCGATCTCCACTTCTAAGAATAGACGCTGTCGTCGCATCACTTCGATAAGTATCTGTCCACAAAATAGCGCCGTCATCCGCTCTCGTAATTTCAACGTTCATTGCGACAACGTTCGCCCCGGGGAAATGAGAGAACTTAATGTCTAAGAACGCCTTCACCCCTAAACGCTTCGCCTCACGTCGGAGATCTTCTTGTGAGGTAATCCCCAAAGTAATCGCCCATTGCCCGTTTTCGATTCTCGAACGCATCGCTCCGCAAGCCGCGCATCGTTTGACAATCATATCGGTATTGTTGGCGATATTTGTAACGAGCGTAGCTTCTACGAAATCGCCGAACTCTTTATTGAGATTCGAAGTCAACGATATGGGCCGAACCGCAATAGGAGACACTGCACTGACGTTGAGTTTGACGATCTCGGAGACCACCTCATCGATCATCTCCTCGGCGAGTATATAAATATGCACGACGCCATCTCCGCTTCGAATTTCTCGTCGTGCACTTTCTCGAATTTCAAGATAACGCCTTCTGGCATCCTCAGCAGTCTGTTGTTTAACAGCGGGTTTATTCTCCCTATCTTTCGACAACTCGTTCTTATTGAGTTTCGTAATCTGCGGCTCTAATTCTTTGTTGCCTTGAGCAAAAAGTGCGTTAGACCACAAAAAACAAGATAAGAACAAAAACGAAATGATTGTTTTTTTGAACATTATTTTATCCATTTTCAAAATGCATACCCCAGTTGAACAACGACATCGATTTGCATATCCACGTCAAAGGTCTCTTTTAGGGCGTTCTTGACCGACTCATCATGGGTATCCCCTACGATTCCTTGATGGTATAATAGCGGCTTATAGGCGCCCATTAATCGAAATCTATATCCGCCGTCCAATTGAACATCAAACCCGGCACCAAGTTCGGCAAAATGTAACGAGCCCTGCTGTCCAGTTGAGCCGCTAGACGAAGAATAATTAGTGCCTGCAGGTCCATCGTAAATGTAGAAACCGCTAGAAAGAAAAGGAGCAAACGCGCCGGTTGTTAAGAAATACTCTAAACTCAAACCAAACTGGCTGCCGTATAGCGCGATGGTCGCAGAACTATAGTTTACAATATCAACGAGGTGCCACGATAATTGACCCCTAAAATTATCTGCGAATTGATATCCCATTGCTAGTCCGAAGAACCCTACGCGCGATGATCTCATTTCTGCAGTGAAGGGCCGGTTGGTACGAGGCGTTTTTTTCAATCGTTCTTTTTCGGCTTGCGCTCTTCCACTTCGTCTTGCATTGCGATCGTTAAAGAACGCATTTCGACGTCGTGTTTGGTTGATGTCTTTAATCCGTTGAATGCGACATCGGCGATCCGCGCCACACTCTTCGCTGGCTCCCTTTCGTTCCTGAGCCGAGGCCACAGAAGTAGAGCAAACGAGGACGATAAAAGAGATGCCAATACGGTAAAATAAACCACTAATCATCGTAGACCTCTCCTTCGGGGAACCGGTCCATCCACTCAGCGATAGGTGTATTGTTAGGAACTAAGGTTGTACTAAATACCGTTGAGATCCCGAGATCGATTCCTGGTTCGAACGCGTCTAATTCTGTTGACTCCAATGTAACCTGCCCAAGAACCAACGGCCTCAATCTCGATTCACCCACACGTTCTGCGTATCCCCTCGGGTCGTCTTCGAGTAAACCACTTGCTAAACGATAAAGTTCGACCAGGGCGCGACGCGCCATAGAGTTCTTGTCGTTATGCAGAAATTCTTGCGTCACACCGACAAGAACCTTCAGCCATTTTTGCCGGCGTTTACGAATCATAGCTGAATCACCCCACTCCGCCATTTCGGGAATGATCCTTTGCAGCACGCGTGTGAGTTCGATATCGGCGTGCTGAAAAAACTTCGCACGACGAGAAGGAGCAAGAGCCTCGACTACTTCTTTTTGCCGATAAATAACAGCCTTCAACGCGGCTAAAAATAAGGCCTCATCGTCACTCTGAAAAGCGCTGAGGGCGGTAATAGCGTTATAACGAGGATGAAACTTCGCGTTATTATGGTTGCTCAGTAGCCATTTTGCTGCCGCTGAAGCATTGTCCGGATGCCCTTCATCAAGAGCAACGCGAGCTAACTCCTCGACCCTTTCAAAAGTCTCTCCTCGCAAACCTAGTTCCTCCAGCATTTCGCTAACTTCGGGCCCGAATGGCACCGCGGCGAGTGATTTTAAAAGTTCGAAATATAGCGCACGTAAAAAGGGATCGGACTTGTAAACACGATCCCTGAAAGCGGACTTCACAACCCCGTAGAAGCGATCTTTTGTGCCCCCCTCCTTTAGCGCTATTGCAAGTCGATAGACGTAGGGGCCGTAATATTTGGACCGTCTTGGGGGTAATGCGTTATCGTACTTAGCGCTGATATATTTGAAATTACCTAAGGCGGAGTTGACGCGAATATCGAGGTAACGTGACAACCACGCGGACTGCGTATCATCAAAATCGGGAACCGAACCCGGTTTACTAATGAGGTAATTTCTCGCGTCTTCGAAACGACCATCCTCTAAAGCCAACATCGCCAAAACACTTTTCGCGATCGCCAACTCGGTCGCGGAGAAACGAAGACCTTCAACCGGTACGAGTTCTTGCAGATTGTCGGCTAAGATCTTTATCTTTTTGCTAAAAGCTGAAACGTAGTTCATACCCAAGGTTTGTAATCGAAGAAGGTCAGCATCCTCATCAGGAGACTTCGAATTTTCGTTTCTTTGCTTTTTTAGACTTTGACTTTCTTGTTCGAAAATACGACGACGGCCGGCGAAGTAACGTATACCTTCAAGGTTTATCTTAAAAAGTGTCTCCCCAATCGCGCCCCTTCTTTTTTCGAAAGGAATATCCTTACTCATCTTGTTCGCGACGATGATGGAGTTGTAATAACGCGCTTCCCAATACTCCAATGGCGTACGCAGTCCGTCTTTGTCGAGATCGAGTGCTTTGTTGGCCACCTCAGTTATATACTCTGAGCATCGGCTTTGGATATCCAAAGATGCTGGGTGTTCGTCCGCCCAACGCTCAGTCCCACCAGGCCATTTTATAGCGTCTTCATCTATACCCTTTCGGTTAAAGAACGATTCCGACATGAGCGTTCCGGCTAGAGTTTCTACTGGAGCGTCGTCCGAAGCAAAGATGATTAAACGCATATCACGTCTTGCCGATTCAGATCGTAAACTTGCTTCCAAAAAGGATATTGATCTGTCTTCAAAGTTAACGTCGGGAAAAGGTTCGCAATTGGCAAACGCAAGCCAGCTATTCCCGAGCTTAGTCCAATCCGTCTCCTCTCCGTTATGAGCATCAGAAGCTAAAGCACGTTCGAAATCGCTTAGTTGTCTTTTTTGTAAAAAAGAAAAGCGATCGGGAGCCGCAGGGTTCGACACAACGCTAGCGCAAGATAGAGAACAAGAAAGAAGTAAGATAGCGAACACTCTCATGGGTTCCTCCCACCAAGTATTCCTGAATTCCAGCCTATTCCGATGGAAGGCATAAACCCAAAACTCGTTACCGTTCCCCGATCGGTTCGGTCTTCGAACTGAAGGCTTCCTGCAAGATCAATTTTGAGCTGCAAACCCCAACGGAAATGGCTCAATAAAGACACTCCAAAAAGACCGGTCGGGATTATTCGACGTTCAGCGAACGTGACGCCACCATTGAGGAAAAGCTGAGGATCGAAATGAACTACAAGATTTTTGAATATCAGTATCTTCCCGTAGCCGATCGAATAACGAGCTCCCCCAAGAATCATACCGAATTGTGGATAGGTATCAGGTGTTAGACCCGTCCGCTCTTTGAGGTCAAGCGCTGGAGCCGACAGTGAACTTTGAATCAACACCCCGCGTATTTCAACGCCGAAAGATTCGCCGAAGTAATAGCTGAGGTCCAGACCAAAACCGAAAGCATCGTAAAAATCGTTTCGCACGTGCGTGGAACCCGTTAGGTGCCCCGAAACCGCGCCTGACTTCTTCGCAAATCGATTTTGAACGGTCGGCCGTTCTTGAGCCAACGATACAGACGCGATTAACATAAAAAAACAAAGAGACAATATTGAGATTATTCGGTCCATTGACAAATCTCCATGGCTCTTTCCCCGGGGGTTTGCGACCAACTCTGAAATACTTCTCTAGATTGAGTCTGAAAACGGGCGTCGCAGAAACGTAGACAAGCCTCGATGACTGTATCGACGCGCTGAAGCCGATAAGCGTTTTTTGGGAGAAGAATCTGTGGATCAATTCGAACAGAAAAAAATGGGTCTTGATCATCGGGCCAGACAAGACTGGGCTCCAATCGCGTGAACTGAAAAAGGGGACTTTTAAGACCGATCAAGTCGACTTCAAAGGGCGTTGCCTGGCAAATTTTAAAACGTTTTGCGTCGGCTGCATCGGTCCATTTTTTTATCGGAATCTCAGTTCGGTCGTTGTGAATCATGGTGTGAAAGGGAAGGTTCGCCTTCGCCCAAGAACGAATGTCTGCACCAAAGGTAGCATCCTCGATCGGACGCCAACCAATCCCGTGTTTAAATGGATTAAGATCAAATTCTCCGTCAGGATCTTCATCGAACACATCCAAAGGCGAGTCTTGCTGAAAATATTGAATGATGAAATCGGACCCAATCGCCAAGTTATAAGTCAAAAAACTATTCGAAAGCGCCGTTTGGAGCCCTACAATCTGAGTTAAAACCCGGTCAGCCGGTGCTTGATCAATATTATTTACATAAATCCATATTACTCGGACCGGTTTCTCGATGAGCGACAGTTCCGACCTTGCATCTTGTATCATTTTTGCTAGCGGAAAATCTTGTTGATTGCGTTGCTCGCAACCCGATAGCGATTCGCCATCGACAGTTGAAAGCGGGGTGTAGATTCCAAGAAGCGTATGGGATTCAGAGTTTGAAGCTATCGCCCCTTCAATCGTGGACGCCAGCCAATCCTTAATTTGATTACAACGTTGATCGTTGGGAATTTCCATATCAACAAGAACCCCATAAACTGCATGAGCTATTTCTGTAGCTGCATCGTAGCGCTGTTTCTCAAAGGTGGTTTCGGCTGACGCGGGTAATCGGATCAAAACTTCCGCGCCTCGCCCATCAATTCGTTTGGGACGAAGTGCGAAACACGCAGCACTAGCCGATTCTACCCAATCGTGTTTGGAATCGATTTCGCCTGAAAACGAAGCCCAAGGTTGAGTTGCTGCCCCACAATCGTTCCCCCCAGGATCTCGAAATTGCCATTCGAATCCGCGCTTCAGAACGACCTTATTTTCGCCAAACCAATCGTAAAGATGAGGATCGATACGATTATTATTATCGATCCCGATGGGCTCACTTCCAAAGGTCGTGCCTACCGTTTCCAGTCGGGGCTTCGTACCTGCGAAAACACCTTGGTTGGAATGAACCGAACGAATCGGTTCTAATACGTTTTCGTATTTCCCTGTCTGCTGGTATTGGAAACACCAATGGTTACCACATTGAAAAGGCGCCGCGGGGAATAACGCATCATCCAATCTTATTTCGCGATAATCAGAATTTTGAAACTGTTCAAAGCTGACTTTATCAAGCAAGGCTTCCTGTCTAATCTTCCAAAAGAAAAAGGTAACGTCTTCTTGCTCGGAATAATAAATCTCCACATCTCGTACGACGTACGGACTCACTTCGAAACGTACAAAAGAGCAGGCGCTCAAAAGTACGAAAATCGAAATCTGAAGATATTTCAACAAAGTGGTGGCCTGGCTTAAAGTCGAAGTCGCAATATGCCAGATTCGTGCCCAAGGATCGATAATCAAATGATCTTTGATTGGCCTGGCTGTGGCAGAGCTAACGAAAGAAAGCATCTTGTGGTCTTCTGAAGAAAAGCGGAGTACGTTGTATCCAAATTTATTACATGGGTACGCCATAACTAAAAATGGATTTATAATGCATCGACTCTTTTTGATTTTCATTTTTGTGAGCTTGACCGCATGTCCGAGAACTAAAATCAAGGATCGTGACCTTCAACAACCAAGATCTCAAAGCACAGAAATAGCTAAGAAAGTGATGACAACCCATAACGTGGTCGGCGATAAAGCCCCTGACGAAAAAGGAAAGCATGGTGAAAACGTCACCGCTGAAATCGTTTCCAAGCCTTTTATAAATAAACGTGGAAACCCGGGACAGCTTGAATTCTACGTCCGTCGATCCATTCAAGACTATTTTATAAAATTCTGTGAAAGTCAGGTTACTAAGGAAGAACTAGAAAGCGTCTTCGAGAAAAGTGAAAGTAGAATAGTAGCTCTAGAGATCGAAATTATTAGGAAAGGGTCGTGGGATACCTGTGACGAATTTCCTGTTCAGAGTCGAGGTGGTGACTACGTCATCATTCACAAAATTATTGAGTAAGTTCCTTGCTTAACGAATGAGTCATCAAAATAGAAACTCAGCAAAATCTAGAGATGGATCTCGCTGGCTTCTTCGGCTTCGGCCAACGCTTTTTCAAGCTCGGCATCAAATTCCAATTCCATTTCTTCTTCAAACTCACCGCCGTCGAGTTCGTTAACCGTCTCTTCGGTCGATTCTACATCGATAAGTAAATCATCCACCTGTTTTGAAACACCGCGAGGATCTGTCATTGAAAGCGATGACTCAAAAATGAGCCGCATGATATCTTCAACAGTAGAAATCTGGGTCGTCAGGACCGTTCGATTTTCATAAACCTTCTCCAGACGTTCCAGACGTTTTTTAAGAATATGATGACGTTCTTCAAGCGTTTTTTTTACGACGCCCGACGCGGTAGAAATAGACGATTGAACGTGATGTAAATCCCGTTGCAACGTATCGTGGTCCACGTTTCCTAGGTAATGATCATAGGAATTAGCAGTCTCCATCATCCAAAGGAAACGTTCTTCGAGAGTTCGAAGTTTTCCAACCATCGAATCCCCCAACCCATCACCGTGCTTATTCAAGTTTGCTTTCGTGTCTTGAATAAGTCCCGCTAAAGATTCGTAACGCTCACGTTGTCCCCACTGAAGTAATGACATTCTCTTTTCGTATTGATTATCGATTTCTTCTTTATCGATCTCCAAATATTTTTGGTCGACCAAACGCTTAAAAATTTGGGTCTCAGGAACGAAAGCCAGGTACAAAACCTCTAAACCTACAGCCGCGACGATCGGTAAAAAACTTCCAGTTAGAACCGCGGCGATAACCGCAAACGCGAGAAGGATGATATTATACTGACTAAAAAAAGCTTCTTTATGTAAGTTACGTTGTTTTTTCTTTTCAGCCATTTACTAAACCGTAGTCTTGTATTCAGAGTCTTCACCCAATTCATGAATACGTTCCAAAATCATTGATTCATATTTTCGGAATCGTGGGGAATGTTTAATGGTTCGATCACGTTCGATCGGAAGGTCAACATCAATAACGTCGACGATTGTCCCCGGACTCGCAGAGAAAATATAAATGCGATTGGCCAGGTAAACGGCCTCACTAATATCATGAGTTATGAAAAGAATCGTCGGTTGTAACTCAAGATTGATACGCAGAAGCATATCCTGCATCTCAACGCGCGTACTCACATCCAATGCCCCGAAAGGCTCATCCATCAAGATAATGTTGGGTTCTACTGCAAGTGTTCTCGCAATAGCTACCCGTTGACGCATCCCGCCGGAGAGATCTTTTGGATATTTTAATTCGTGTCCACTCAGACCGACTTGATCGATAAGTTTCTTAGCTCGATCGTGGCGCTCATTAACGCTCATTCCCCGAAGCTTTAAACCGTAGGCAACGTTTTCAAGGACATTCATCCAAGGCATACTTGAATAATTTTGAAAAACCATACCGCGGTCGGGCCCCGGGCCTTCGATCGACTTCCCATCTACTTTAACGGTTCCCGAAGTTGGCATATCCAAACCGGCCACCATATTCAAGAGGGTCGATTTTCCGCAACCCGAGGGGCCGAGTACTGCGCACATTTCGCCGCGGTCGGGTCGGTCTTCTATCACCAGATTTACGTCTTTTATCGCCGTAAAAGATTCCCCCTCTGAGGTCGTAAAGGTCCTTGTAAGTCCCTTAACTTCAACCACCGGTATTTTTTTATTTTCCATTTCTTCGCTCATCCTTTCACCGCGGGTTGGGCCCAGGCGAATAGTAATCGCCCGATAAATGCTAGAAGCCGGTCAACGGCTACACCGATAATCAAAATCAATATGACACAAACCAAAACATCGCTAAGCGACCCGAAACGACGCATTTTATTAATGAGGTACCCTATACCTGCGTATCCTGTCCCCTCCTCGGTCACGAATTCGGCGAGCATTACGTAGGTCCAGCCGATACCGTACATAACACGAAGTGCCTCAAAGATAGCCGGGAGCGATGCCGGCACCAAAATGGTCTTAATAATCTGACTCTTTGTGGCGCCTAAAGTAGCAGCGGTTCGTAAGTAAACGTCATCAACTTGATCTACGGTTTCCACAACCAAAGGTAATAAATAAACAAAGGTTCCCACGAAGAGCAATGTAATTTTCATTGTCTCGCCGAAATCGAACCAAAGAATGAAAATGGGCACGGCAGCCGCGATCGGTAAAAACCGCATAGGGATGATTATTGGATTAACAGCAGCGCGAATAGGCGTGAAAGATCCCATCAAAATCCCCAAGGGAATAGAGACCAGCGCGGCCAAAATGAATCCGGCGGTAATCCTTCCTAAAGATGTCAACGCATTCATTGCCATGAAATTTGGTGCGTTCCACATCTTCGGAATAGACCGAAAGAGGTCTCCTGGCCCTGGAAGAACGGCAGCGCTAAAAGCACCGCTTGCCGTTACTGCTACCCAAATTATGACGAGAATTGCAATCGTAATTCCACCGATCGCATAGCGCGTAGATTTCGGTAGAGCTTGTCGGAGTTCAAACAATGGGGAACCTTAATGGGTAAACCCGACTCTCGGTCGGGGAAAAATTAACGGACAATTTCGAAATCGGTACGACGATTTTGCTGACGACCTTCTTTAGTATTATTGTCAGCGACCGGGTTCTTAGAACCAGCGCCGACTACAATAAACTTATCTTTAGGAAAGCCATGTTTTTGAATGACATAATCCACGACCGCCTGTGCTCGTTTTTGTGATAAGGTCTGATTCTTCGCTGCATTACCTTTGCTATCCGTATTACCCGTAACACGCATTCCCGCCGAACCAAATGTTTGGGCAAGAGCCGCAGCATCATCGAGAACCGTCTTCGCATTTCCGTCGAGTTCAAATTTTCCTGATGGAAAAAAGATTGAAATGCGCTTGGTGAGAATCGATTCCTTTGGCTTTTTCTTTTCGTTAAAATCGAATGCAAATTCTTTTGTGGCTTCTTTAGCTTCAACTTTCCCAAAGCGCTTCTCGGCTTCGACTCTAATCGCGTTTAAATATTTTGGAGTACGTGTTGCTTCAGCAACCGTTTTTCCTGAAATTTTACCAAGACTTCTCCAGATTGTTACACTTTCATTGTATATGTCATCGTAGCCACGAAGTTGATCACCGGTAACCTCAAAGAATGCGAGATTTTCAGCATAGCTCGGAAGCTTAACATCTTCTATCATTCCCTTCGCATCTTCTTTTTTAATTCCCTCAAAACCAGCAACCATGAGATCATAAACAGACGCTGGCTTGGCATTCACTTTTTCAACACCATCAAACCAACCTAATAAAAATTTGGCTAAAAGTTCGGGATGTTTATCCGCAAAATCACCTCGAGAAATAAAGATGTCGGCGATAAGTGCTGTTGCATCTTTGGTTGACGCTAGGATATGTCCGCCTTCGCGGGCTTCAGCTGCTTGATAAACATCTGGCGACCAACTTACTGCCGCATCAACCTTTCCCGTTCGGAAGAGCGCCGCTGCCTCAATGGCCGAAGCTGTGAAAACAAAATTGACGTCACCGGTTTTCATATTCGCTTGAGAAAGAAGATAAAGGGCAAAATAGTGCGATGGAGTTGCCTCGGCAACGGCTACGCGTTTGCCTTTGAGATCCGCAACTTCCTTAATTTCTTTAGTGACCGCTATCGCATCCCCACCACGCGACCAATCGTATTGCATAAAAGCTTGAGGATTTAGAGCTTTAATTTCGGGATATTCAAGAGCATAGGAGTCAACGGTTCCCCACATAATATCGACGCCACCATTGTCCCCGCCTTTTTTAAAGGCGTCTCTACTTGCTGCATAATCATCGATCACCTTGAGCTCAACTTCGATACCGTACTCTTTCCAAAAGATACTTTCTTTATTCGCTGCAAATCCGTTGTTGGCCAAAATGCCGCCGGCATATCCACCCCACGTAACAATTGCGACTTTAATCGGACGATCGATGCCTGGCGTTGATTTTCCATCATCGGCCGACGCCGCTGTTTTGGTCTCTTTGCCATCAATCTTCGGAATAACTTTACTGTCTTTAACAGCATCTTTTTTAGGTAGTAATTTCCACCCAACGAATCCAAGTGCTGCTATCGCAAGGACGGCGGCGAGTATCTTTCCGCCTGTATTGATTCTAATATTTGCCATTATTTTTCTCTTGTTTAGTTAGGGTTTATTTAGTCGTCTTGGGAAACAGGATTACCGGCGCCAGGTTCGACAAGGTGTGAAATCGCGTCAAAAAGTCGTTTCTCTTCGTCCTTTTTTGACTTTTTCCAATCGTAATAGGTCGCCTTTGCCAGTTCTACCTTTTCGTTATTTGCAGCCATCTCTAAGCGTAGCTCGTCAAGTAACGCATTAATACGTTCTTCTGCTTGCTTGTTTTTTTGCTCAGTCGTGGCTTCCATATCGATTAGCGTGTTCATGAGTTCAGCATCATGCTCGTCTAATGCGTGATCACGGTTTCTCGCGTCTGACACAACTTCGGCTGCTGTTATATTTCGAGCCTGCAAGGCCACCATTAATGATGCTCGTTTTGTAGCTTCTGGCAAGTTTTGAAGATGGGGATTAGCGAGCAGTTGTTCGATGGTATAAACCGTAAAATCGGTGGACATCTCTGCAGGTAAACCTGATCTTTGATAGATCTCGTCGAAGGAGCTGGGACTAAAATCACCGTTCTTCGTGCCACCCGTCGATTTGGAGGGACGGGGGATGTGTCCAGCCGCGGCTGCTGCTTTTTTATCTGACGCGAGCTCTCTTTCCAAAGCCGCAATATCGAAATCGTCGTCGGCAAAGGGGTCTTCAACTTTTACTTTCTCACGCTTGGAAGGCTTTTCGCCTCGACTCGAAACATGATTCGCTGCGGCGCTTGCCGCCTCTTCGATATCCGCAGAACCTGCTTGTGCTGGTATACCATCGTCTGATTCAATCGTAACAAAGAATTCACCGAATTTTTTTAACATCGACATTGTCTGACCGTGTGAAGGAGTATTGAGAATCTATGTCGCCCTACCCGAGGTGTCAACGGGACTGGTTGTCATTCACATTCACTTCCCCTACTCTGTTTGAGTGAAAAACATCCTACTAATCATCGCTTTGAGCCTATGGGTCTCGTGTACTACGAAGGAACTAAAGGTTAATATTTACTCACCGCCAGCAAACCCACAGACAAACGCGCTATCGGCTTGTGTTCTGAGTCTCCTCCAAGACCAAAGCGGAGAAGCTACTTTGTTGGGACATCAAGATGATGCAGCCTACGGCGTGAGATGGTTTGGCGATTCCGGACGATCTGATGTTCTCGAAACTTCGGGTATGCGCCCCGCAATGATAGGGTGGGACCTCGGCAAATTGGAACGCGGTGACGAGAAAAACCTGGATTCAGTCCCCTTTGACTTTATGATTTCCGAAATCCAAACGGGATTTGATCGCGGCTCCCTGAGTACGATAAGTTGGCACGCAAGTAATCCTGTTACCGGCGGCGATAGCTGGGATACATCCATTCCTTCTGATATTGTTTTAAACGCAATTTTACCGGGCGGTACTGAACACGAAAAATATAAAACCTGGCTTAACCGTCTTATCCAATTATTTCAGGAAGTCTCTCCGGTGCCTATCTTCTTCCGCCCTTTCCACGAAATGAACGGCAATTGGTTTTGGTGGGGCGACGCTGACCCGGAACTCTTTAAAAAACTATGGTGGTTTACCTTCGACTATATCCATCAAGCTGGTGTCTCGAATATACTGTGGGTACACGCACTAGATTCTCCTAAAACTACAAGCGAGATCCGAACATGGTATCCAGGGGACGCATTCGTCGATATCATCGGCAACGATGACTATAAGAATATAGCGTTCGGACAAAAAGCGGAATTTATTAGGAGTCTGGAAACAGTAGTTGATTTTGCACTTAGCCGAAAAAAGATCGCAGCACTGACCGAGACAGGGTTAGAAGGCATTGGAAGGCCAGACTGGTTTACGACGGTCCTATTGAAAGTCCTACAGGATAACGAAAAAACCCGCGCCATTTCGTGGGTTCTACTTTGGCGAAATGCAAATGCAGAATTGGATCGCCCAGATCATTTCTACGCTCCCTTCCCTGGGCATCCAAGTGAGTCAGACTTCAAACGATTTTCAGAAGATCCTTCCATTCTTTTTGATCTCAATTTTCAGGACAACTTGGTCAATTGCGTCCCGTAGATTTATAAAAACTCAATCGAATCAAACCCATGCTTGCTAAGCTCCGATTTTATCTCATCGAAATGTTGTTTATTTTTAGTTTCAATTTTGAATTCCACATTGGTACTCCCAAAAGAACTACCCATCGTGAACGTTCTATCGTGACGCACGTCTAATACATTTCCCTTTAAGTCACCGACTATCGATAAAATTGTTGCGAGAGTTCCGGGAGTATCCCTAATCTGAACTGCAATCCGCTGAAGGCGACCGGCTGCTACTAAACCATTTTCGATAATTCGTGAGATGATATTCATATCGATATTGCCGCCGCAAATGATGGCGCAAATCTTCTCTTCGCCCGTCCCTACTTTTCCAGAACGTACAGCGGCCAGCGCCGCTGCCCCCGCGCCTTCGGCTAGAGTTTTTTCGTGCTCCAATAAAACCAAGATCGCCTGAGCGATTTCAGACTCGGTTACGGTCACCATTTCGTCGACTAAATCTGACACGATCGACGAGGTTAACGCACCGACTTTTCGAACCGCTATTCCGTCAGCCAACGTATGATGCGCCGGGAGCTCAATGGGTCGGCCTGCGTCTACGGCGCGCTTCATCGACGGCAAAACTTCGGGCTCAACACCGATAATTTTCACCGATGGCTTCACCGCTTTTACGGCAGCAGCCACGCCGGAGATAAGGCCACCACCGCCGACAGCGACAACCATGATATCTACATCGGGTATTTGCTCTAAAATTTCTAAACCGAGTGTCCCTTGCCCTGCGATTACCGCGGCATCATCGAAAGGATGAACAAAAACAAGGCCTTCTTTTTTTTCGATCTCCCTGGCTACCTTATATGCCTCATCGAAGTTATCGCCGGCCAAAACCACCTCACCTCCGAAGGATTTAGTACGTTCAACCTTGATGAGCGGCGTACCGAGGGGCATCACTATTTTGGTTTTTATCCCTAGCTCGGACCCGTGGTATGCAACAGCCTGCGCGTGATTTCCGGCCGAAGCCGCGATGACTCCCTTAGCGCGTTCGTCTTCGCTTAAGCTCATCAATTTATTGCGAGCGCCACGTTCTTTAAAAGATCCTGTCATCTGCAAGTTATCAAGCTTTAAGTAAACTCGCTTACCTGTTTCACGACTTAGAAGCGTACTCTTCCGACAAGGTGTTAAAAAAATCGAATCGCCGATTCGATCTTTGGCTGCAAGAATATCATCTATTGAAAGACCCATCGATTACCCGTATTGAGACCCCTCCACCTTGCATTTCGTAGGTCAGATCAGCAACTATATTTTTGGAAAATTACGGAATTCTTACTGACTTAGAATTAGCATCTCGCGAACAACTTTCGCGGCCAGAACGGATGAACAACCCGATAGATCAAGTTGAGGTGAAAGTTCCATCACATCCATACCGACAATTTCAAAACCTTGAAGACAAGCAAGTAATTGCGCAAAATCTTTCCAAAAAATCCCACCGGGCTCCGGAGTACCTGTACCTGGAAAAATCGCTGGATCAAAAATATCTAAATCAACACTAATATAAACTGGACGACCTTTGAATTTCTCGAGGCGCTTTTCAAACAATTTAGCGTCAGGCGAAACGAGGCGTTTGCTTGAACGAAGCTCTTCAAACTCGGCTTGCGTACCAGACCGTATTCCGACTTGAAGTAGGTCTTCACCCGCTAAGAAATCCAGAACTCGCCGCATTGCACAAGCGTGACTATCCTTTTCTCCAAGATATTCATGACGCAGGTCAGCGTGAGCATCGAATTGAACCACGAAAAGCGTTGGATGCTTTTCAAACACTGCCTGTACTGACGGAGGAGTCAAAGAATGTTCCCCTCCAAGCATAAAAGGCACTAAGCCATTTTCAATAACCTCCATCGTCCCGTGATAAACGTTCTCGTGGGCAATTTTTGGCGCCCCGAAAACCTCGTCCAGATTCCCTAGGTCAAGAAATACTTCAAGCTCTTTATTCTGTTCAGGCGAATAAGTTTCTAAACCGTAACTAGCGTTACGAATGGCGTCTGGTCCGCGTCGAGTACCAGGACGAAAAGAGGTAGTCCCGTCGTAACAGGCTCCAAAGATGGCTATCTTCTCGCCTTCTGTAAAACCGGAAAGGCGTTCGCTGCTCATAAACTTAGGACCGTCTTGACTAAAACTCATCGAGCCTCCTTCTAATAAAATTTGGCACTGCAAAGACACCGCGATGAATGTCACGGTTATAGATCTCGCACTGGGACTCTATAAACGACATCCGTTCTTCGATAAATACGCGCCGATCTGTCTTTTTGGAAGCGTAAGTCCAGCTCCAACTTCCGGCGGCATATAACATTACATTTCTGTAGTAAGGATCTGCAGTTCCAAATACCTCTCGAATCGACTGCACCATATCTAGATGCACATCTAGAAAAGTATGGTCTGATTCGGACTGCGTGACAAAGACACCGTCATCGCCTAAAAGCTTCGCGCAATTTTCGTAGAATTTCGTATTGAATAGACCCTTTGCTGGCCCTACAGGATCTGACCCATCCACTATAATAACATCGTACTTTCTGTCTTCATTTTCTACCCACGCAATACCATCACCAATGACCACATTAAGTCGAGGATCATCCCAAGCGCTTCCAATAGAGGGAAGAAATTCTTTGCAGGCATCAACGACCATACCGTCAATTTCCACCATATCTACATGCTTAACTTGCCGGTATCTAAGTACCTCACGCGCAGTACCACCATCACCACCACCAATGATCAAAACACGTTCAATATTGGGCGCTGTTGTCATTGCGGGATGAACAAGCAACTCATGGTAATTTTTTTCGTCTCCTTCAGAAGTCATCCAAAGATCATCGATTAACAGAGCCCGACCCAATGCTTCGGTTTCAATGATAGTAACTTTTTGAAAAGGACTTTGTCCCTCGAATAAGGTCTGCGTTGTTAGCAGTCCAAAACGAAGGTTTGAGTTGAAAACTTCATCATACCAAATGGACATGGTAAACTCGCTTAGCGTTTAAAAGTAGAACTATTTTGAAGCATTCCAAAGAACGACGCCTGCGAAACAAGCACCATGCGTATCGACTCGATGTTCAACACCTATCGAAACGACTTCTTTGATTTCGCGATTGCGCGTCGCCATACCCTGAATTGCCATCTCGCGGACTTGGCGTTCAATATCTTCCAGACGACCGTGAGCGTGATATTCCATAATGAGTCCCGGTAAGGTCGGGTCTGCGGGTATTCCGATAGCGACTGCTGCACCAATCCATTCGCCAGCCTTGCTGCTTACCATATCCGCGTAGGCGACGGGGACAAGTGCTCCGTAAGGAAGCTTGAAGGGTTCTACTTTCTCACAAGCGGGTGGGAGAATCGAACTCATCTTAACAAGATTCGTATCGCCCACAGTTGAGGCTAATAATGCTCCGTCAAATGCATTCAGAGGAGAATAGCCCTCTGCGCTTCCCGAACATAAGAAGTAGTGCGTAGGTTGAGAGAACATCATCGGTTTACCTTTTCTAGTTGTTTAGATGTTTGCACGCGGTCGTGACTGAGGACCGTTATAGACTTAGACTGCCCTAGTTGCCCGCGCTCGACTTCGAGAATTTCGGTTGATCCCGCTTTAAATGCTTCTATAAGTACTGGAATACCCGCGTGTGGATCGCAGCCACCACAGGTGAAAAAATCCACCGCTGCATAACCGTCCTCTGGCCACGAATGAATTGAGATGTGGGATTCAGCTAGGAGGATAATTCCGCTCGTCCCATTGGGTTGAAAGCGGTGGAAACTTGATCCTACAGGCGTTGCTTTGGCTGCCAACGCGGCTTCGTTAAGAATGATTTCGATGCTTTCAATCGAGTCTAATATCGACGCATCACACTCAAATAACTCTATGAGAAGGTGAGTACCTAAAGTATCAATCATCAACTAACCTCAAAAAAAAACCGCGTTCAGCGGTTGCTGATAAAAGTTCTCGCAATCTTGCGAGCGCGCGAAACTAAATATCTTACAAAATAATGTCAAATGGTTTCGAGGAGACGAATCAAATATAATTGTGATGAATGAACGAACTCTATGTGGCGCGTGCTACTAAAGCAGGAAGGAGCCGCTTGGGTAGGAATCTATTTCAGAGACGCCACGCATTTACGAACGAAAAGCTCTACGTCAGACGAGCCCAATTGTCCGTAATTTTGATGAGACCCGTCTGCGGCCCACTCACAGAGTAGAGCAAGATCTGCATCATCGGTCTTACTAAGTTCCAAAGTAAAATAGGAATGAGTCTGACCATCGGTCGCTAGCAAAACATAGAAAGCTTCCGGTGTATCAATGGGTGTGGGCATCGTGATTAAGTTAAGATCATACTTCCCGTGCTTACGTGATTCCAAACCCAACTCGTAGGCAAGGCGCTTATCTTCGTCCAAATCCTCACCTACGGTAGTCCAAAGATAGTGCAGAAAAATCTTTCCATCCATCTTTAATAGCTTACTAAACTGAGCAACATCATTAAAAAAATGCGCGGGTAATGCTTTATGAGCGAATTGATAATGATGAGGACGCATTACTTTTTTCGTTCGCGGAAGAAGAGTTTAATTTTAGAGTTATCACGTACTCGGACGATTTTTTTCTCTGAAATCTCGCCGGATTCGTCATATTTAATCTGTACTTCGTGTCGGCCATTTTTCATCTCAATGGTCCCTGGTGTTTTCTCTCCGGTACTCACACCATCAACCAAAATTGTACCTGGAGGCTTTCCGTAGATGGTTACCTTGCCCGGAGATTTTTTTTCGTCCGCTTTCTTTTCTTCTTCTTTTTTCTTTTCTTTCTTTTCCGGTTTTTTCGTAACTTTCTTCTTGGGCTTTGCGACCGAACCTCCGGTGTTTGAAACGAAAAGAAGACGCGTTTCGTTGGGCTTAAGATAGATCTCGTAGCTTCTCGCGTTCGCACCGGTAACTTCAACCGCATAGGGTCCACCGGCAGGGAGAATCATGCCGGGCTCTTCACCCTGTGGAACGTATTCGGGGTAAGGTATCCCATTCACAGTCGCATCCGCTTCTTCAAAATTGGTAATAATTTGAATGACCGCCGGGCGAAGCGTCTTTTGCTTTTTCTTTGACACCGCCTTTTTCTCAGCTGCTTTTTTCGTATTCGGTGTTTTTTTTACCACCGGTTCTAGCTTCTCTTTAGCGAGGTCTGTTTCAGGTTTTGGCCTTTGGTTTGGACGGTTGGCAAGAGTCGGATCCACTTTCGGCTTCGGCTTTTTTACCGATTTTTTTGCAATTTTTTTCGCCGTCTTCGTTTTCGGTTTCTTCTCATCCGCTTCTTCCATCGCTTTTTTCATTTCTAGTGCGACTTTTTCTTTAAGAGCTTTATTTTTTGCTAACGCAGCCGCGTCTTCTTTTTCACATGAAGAAAAAATAAGCCCGAAGGTCAACAATAATAAATAGAATCGAAGAGATTTCACGTATATCCTAGTCACGTTAAGCCGGATTGATGAGCAAACCGCTCAATACTTTTGGATAGAAGAATGTAGACTTTTGCGGCATCTTCCCGCCAGATCGACACACTGCGTCCACTTGTTCTACCTTTGTCGCATTCATTAAAACGATGAGCTGATTTTCGCTCTTTGTTCGCATATTGAACGCGTCATCAAATCCTTTAATGTACTTTAGATTGGTTTTGGCCTCTTGTACACTTTTAGAAATACCTAACATACGGTCAAATATTCCCTCGTGCAAAATAGCGACGTCCAGAACACGAACATCATCAGGTGTTTGAGCGTCAAAAAGATCTGAATCGGTCGTTCCAATATAGCTTACCATCACGGGTTTGGTTGTAGATGTTAATAGCGCAAAGCTTGGATATTTATCGCCGGCTTCGGCTAATTTTGAACGAACCCCCTCCGCGTCCGTTGTATCGATTTCTGTAACTTCAAAATCTGACCGCGACTTTATTTTGTCTATCATCGAAGGGTAGTCAAAAGTATCTAGAGAATGCACCACCCTATGTGTACCAAAAACAGCGAGCCCGGGATCTCTAAAATTCACGAAGAATCCCAATGCAAATTCATAAGGTGCGTTGTCGTCTTTTTCGATCGCGCTATCACGCCGGTGTTGTCGATACGCCAAAGCGGTTTCATATCGATGATGGCCATCTGCGATCAAAACGGCGTCTTTATCCACAAATTGCTTGGCGATTTCAATCGCCTTCGGATCTGTGATTTTCCAGAGGACGTGTCGAATCCCGTCGGCGGTCATTACATCCGCAATCGGCGCAGTTTGCGAAGCCAACGCGTTATCTACAACTCTCTCAGGATCATCGTAGAGAAAGAAAACCGGAGATAGGTGGCACTCGCTTTCTTTCATCAAATTGAGACGATCAATTTTTGGCCCCTTCAACGTTCGTTCATGTGGAAGAACGATACCCTCTTCATATTCCGCCAAACGAATCGTCGCGAAAAAACCTTTGCGGGTCATTTCCAGGCCTGCCTCATTCTTGAAGGTTTGCTCATGAAAATACAAAGCCGGTTCCGAATCGATTGCCAAAACACCTGTTGCAATCCAATCCATCATCGTCTGCCGCGCACGCGTGTAGCGGTTGTTAGATGGCGTATCGGCTTCATATTGGTAGCCCAAATCGATTCGAATAAAGTTTACTTTGGATTGTTCGTAAAAAGCTTTTTGCTGTTCGCCGTTGATAACGTCGTAAGGCGGCGTAACCACATCATCAAGGACTACATCTTTAGAATATCGAATTGCGCGAAAGGGACGAATTTCAGCCATGATAAATTACCAATATTGAGACGACCTTCGTATACCGCGGGCCTGGCTAACACGCAACTCTACCGATTCTTAGAAGTCTGGCTCTTTAAAAGGAGATTGGGTCCTAAAGTAGGCAAATTGTTTCTCAATATGTTTGGCTTCGTGTTGCAAGGATTCAACCACTGCACGATTCAAAGGCGCGTTTCTCAAGAAATGCGCGCTATGAGTTTTAGTGGGCGTAAATCCTCGTTCAAATTTATGGTCACCACCGGCCCCAGGCTCAAAAACTTTTATCCCGTTTTCAATACACCATTCAATCGGCGTGTACATACAGACTTCAAAGTGAGCGTATTGAACTTCTTTATTACACCCCCAATAACGGCCATAAAGACGTTCTTCATCTTTAAGGTTGAAGGCACCGGCGAAAACCTTTTTGTCTTGTTCGGCAAAAACAAAATGCAGACAATCTCTTAGTTGCTCTCGTGCAAGCTGAAAAAAATCCTCGTTTAAATACTGACGGCCCCAATGAAATTTATGGATAGTACTCAAGTAAAAACCATACATTTGCGATACGTGTTCCTCAGAAATTTCACCCCCTTGTAAGACACGCGTTGTAACACCTTGTTCCCTTAGTTTTTTGCGTTCTCGCCTGAGGTTCGCCCGACGTTTTGAACGAAATCGAGAAAGAAAGGCATCGTAATCTTGGTACACTTCATTATTAAGGTCACGATTATACCAATGGTATTGAACGCCGTTTCTAATGGGAATGGAGGCGTTCTCTAAGGCTTTAAGATCGGCGTCGCGAAGAAAATTAAAATGAACAGACGATAGCCCCATCTGGACCATTACTTCGAGTGCTCCCTGAATTAACGCGCTTTTGGTGGGCACATCCCCGACTTCCGTCAGCAATCTTTCACCGGGAACAGGGCTAAAAGGCGACGCGACTAAACCTTTGGGATAATAAGCCATCCCCGCGTTTTGCGCTGCATCAGCCCAACCCCAATCAAAAACAAACTCGCCCGTAGAGTTGGTTTTCACGTAGAAAGGAAGTGCGCCTTTGATTTCTTTTTGTTCATTTGTTGCGACAATATAAACCGGAAGCCAGCCCGTATCTCCGCCAACACATTTAGCCTCTTCAAGAATTCGAAGAAAGGCGTGCGAGATAAAAGGCGAACTTACAAACGCGTCCCACGTGACAGGATCAATTTCAGTAATCGATGCAAAGCTGGATATGTAGATGGAGTTTTTGATTGCGCTAAATTTCTTGAACGAATTCTAAAAAAACTCTCTTATGGGCCTCAACGTCCATATTAGGCGACAATGAAACGCGCGCGATATAATCCTTATCACCCTCTTTTGTTGTCCCTTGAGTAGACGTTGCAGGGATCGTCCAATAACACCCACTTAGCTGTCCATAACTTACACAATGCTTACTCTCGTTAGGAATCTTAGAAATCATTAAGTTGATTAACTTATGGTTTAGAGTTCGCTTATAAGCCTCCTTTTCTTCGGCCGTATTTCCCTTCGTTGGAAGGTCCAAAGAAAATACCGAAGGTGTGAATCCTTGCTTCGCTAGATCTTTGGAAACGAAATTGATTTTTGCGTCGGGTAAAGTCTCGCTTATAAAATCAACAAACTCACGGGTATTCGCGTAAGCCTTGGCTATACGTTGGTTCATTGAAGGCATTTGAGTTGCCAATATTTCCATTTGAAGATCTGTTGCTTCGTTATCACAAAGCTTTAAGTGGGTTTCGATCTTTTCCATTAAAGGCGCTGCTGGCTTATTCGCCACACAATACCCGGCCGTACATTTTCCACCGCTTGGAAATTTTGAACCACTCACATAAGCAATGGTTTGAACTTGAGATAAAATTTCGGTATCGCCTAAAAAATGTAAATTCGGGCAAAAGGTTTGATCTAAAATGAATACGGGCGCAATCGCTGCGTCGCCGGCTTTTGTTTTTCGAGCCGCACTGAGAACGGCCTCAAGCTTTATGAGGTCGGGAACTTCGACCCTGGGGTTTGTAGGAATCTCGGCAATAATGAGGGGCACACCGTCGGCCTCTGCAATCTCATTCAGAACCGTATCAATACTTTGAACCATTTCGTTATCGCCATCGACGGCCAGATCAACGACCTCGACATTTGCGACACAGGCCGCAATGCGTCTTGCTTGGTCATTTGTTCCGCCGTAACAATTTGTCGGAACGATAATTTTAATATCTTTTCCTTTATGATTTTCTAATGCGTGATGAATCAGTCCCATTGAAATCGCATACTGAATCGATAGGCCGCAAGATCCTACAAGCGCCGTAGTTGCGCTTTGGGTGATTGTCTGAATGGAATCAAGTACCGAGCTTTTATGTGCGACCAATGACGAACTAGTACTATGTGTGGCCAAGGGGGCCAATAGCGACCATAATGTAAAAAGACAATTCGCGGGTGTCATTGCAATCGTTTCTCTTCTTCTCACGTGCTGAATCGCTGCGATGTACGGTTCGTTCTCGACACCGTTGATTAATACAATCGAGCCAAGACCGCTATGATTTGTAATATAGAAATCAACCGTCGGGTCCAGGTCCGCCGACTCGATGGGCGTCTCAGAAATATAAAGGGTTGTTCCGTTAAAATCCGAAAATGTCGCTCCGTCAGTTTTAGCTAATTCGAATTGATAGCCGTACACATTTCGTAACACATCGACGTCGAAGCAGTCCGGAAGTGTACCAGTGTATACGATTTGGGTTTGAACCTTATCGAGTAAATTCTTTCTCAGAATTGCCATTACCGGAATTGTTTTTGAAGAAAAACTTATAACGTTGTTAGCATGTAGGCCATGTCTACGCGCGATGACCCATTCTAGGATACACGATAACGGATGACCCAATCGAATATAGTCGTACGCTGTTGGAAGTTCGCTCAAGGCCGATGTTTCAAAATCATTTTCTTCAAACAGGCTTTCGAATCGTTCCAAAAACTGAACTTTAGCCAATTTCTCATCAAAGATATCGAGTCGATGCGTCGTTAGATTCAGCCAGTCCTTCGGCATATTTCCTAAAACATTTTTAATATAATTATGTATTTTACTGTGTTCCATATTTCGACTTCCATGATCGGTTCGTGGCCTTAACATCGTTTTTTCTAGGCTTTGATAATCTGCCCTCCTAACAAAAATAATACAATCCTTTTTCAATTGTTTGAAAGATCGTCGCTCCCATCGAAATTTTTGGTTGAAATACGCGTAGGGCCATGAGATACGCGGCTCAATTGCAGATTAGATTAAGGAGCTTGGCAATGATTACAACCCACGACATTATGATGAATTTTAGCGGATCGCCGCTTTTTGAAGACGTGAATGTAAAATTCGTACCAGGAAATTGCTACGGACTCATTGGCGCAAATGGCGCAGGAAAATCAACCTTCATGAAGCTTCTTTCAGGAGCGCTTGAACCAAGCTCTGGCTCAATTGAAATTCCACCTGGGCTTCGTATCGCTACTCTTGAGCAAGAGCAATCGGCCTACGATGATAAAACTGCGGCCGATACCGTCATGTTGGGATATAAAAAACTATACGAAATTCACAAACGGCGCGAAGCATTGTACGCCAAACCGGATTTCAACGAAGCCGACGGCGCAGAAGCGGCAGATCTTGAAGGTGTTTATGCGGACATGAACGGTTACGAAGCCGAATCTGAGGTTGCTTCACTACTCGCCAGCCTGGGAATTGCACAATCTCTTCATTCAAAACTCATGGCTGATCTGGATGCCAGCGATAAAGTTCGCGTACTGTTGGCTCAAGCCATTTTTGGTAACCCAGACATCCTTCTTTTAGATGAGCCTACCAATCACCTGGATGTGGCAACTGTTACATGGCTAGAAGAATACCTCGCTAGATTGGATACTTTAGTGATCGTAATCAGCCACGATCGTCACTTTCTGAACAACGTATGTACACATATCGCCGATATCGATTTCAAACGCGTTCGCGCCTACGTGGGAAATTACGACTTTTGGTACCGCGCATCCCAACTAGCCGAAGAACAAAGGCGCGATAAACAAAAGAAAGATGCCGATAAAGCAAAGGATCTTAAAAAGTTTATCGAACGATTTAGCAGTAACGCGTCAAAAGCAAAACAAGCGACTTCGCGTCGAAAGCTACTCGACAAATTGACCTTGGAAGATCTTCCAAGGTCGACACGTAAATATCCCCACATCGTATTTAAGTCCGAACGTCCCTGCGGAAAAGTTGTCATTCGCGCAGAAGGAATTACAAAATCGATCGATGGTGAGAAGGTTCTAAACAATATTTCTTTTGTAGTGAATCGTGGCGATCGAATCGCATTTGTTGGTGCCGACAGTCGTGCCAAAACAACACTCTTCCGAATTTTAGCCGATGAATTAAAAGCTGACGAAGGTGAATTCACGGTCGGTGAAACCATTACAATGGGTTATTTCCCTAGTGAAAACGAAACTTACTTTGATGGCTGTGATCTCAACTTAGTGGATTGGCTTCGACAGTTTTCATCCGACGAACACGAAGAATATATTCGTGGATTCTTAGGTCGAATGTTGTTCAGCGGAGAAGATACCCAAAAACGCGCAAAAGTACTGTCCGGTGGAGAAAGAGTACGCTGCATGCTTTCGCGTATGATGCAGGTGGGTGCAAATGTTCTAATTATGGACGAACCCACCAATCACTTAGATCTAGAATCGATTACGGCTTTGAATGAGGGAATGTCTGGGTTTGACCCCGATAACGTCATTCTATTCTCATCACACGATCATGAGTTGGTGAATACTGTTGCTAATCGCATTATCGAAATCGGCCCCAACGGGATGGTTGATTATATGACAACCTACGATGAATATATTGCCAACGAACGCATTACAGCAGAACGAAAGAAACTATATAATCTATAGACCCGCATACGCGTTCTTTTGCGTTTGAAATCACCTCTAACCCTATCGCAGATTTTATGACAATCTAGTCCGACATTCTGCAATATCTAAATTTGAGGAAATCATGAGTACAGAACTTGTAGCCACATCGAAGCTATTAGCCCGTAAGAAAATTTTTTCGTTTTTGGGAAGTGAGTTTGAAATTTTCGATACTCAATCAAATTTAAAATACTTCATCAAACAAAAAGCATTTAAGCTCAAAGAAGCGATCACCGTTTTTGACCACACCAAAACCAATCCTGTTATTTTGATCCAAGCCCGACGCTGGAGAGATTTTTCGGGGACCTACGATGTTTCACGCGCCGATGGTCAAAAAATCGGCGCCTTAAAGCGCGAAGGCATGGCGTCCCTATTTCGAGATAGTTGGAAGATTCTTGATATGGACGACAACATTGTCGGAAGTATTGATGAAGACTCAATGTTACTTGCTTTGTTCCGTCGTTTCCTAAGTAATATCGTTCCGCAACATTATGATATCAATATAGGCGGTAATTTGGTCGCAGAGTTTGATCAACATTTTAATCCTTTCGTTGCAAAATTTGATTTAGATTTTACGAAGAATACCAACAACCTTCTTTCTCATGAGATGGGAATAGCGATAGCGATTCTTCTCTTAGCGGTCGAAGGCCGGCAAGATTAACGTTTTCTTCGACGCCAAAACATTGCAAGGAGGAGCGGAAACCAGGTCATAGTTTGACCGCTCGTAGAACAGGAAGCGGCCGAATCCAAACCGAGAAGAAAATCCGAATCTATGTCCGCTTCCTCTAATCGATTCGCCTGGAATTCAATTCCGGCAATCCCTTTGGCACGATCAGCGTCAGAAATTTCGATACTATAACCTGGTCTAACCAGCGAGATTTCGGTTGGAGATTCTACTTCACCCAAACGTGTCCATGTTCCGTTCGTATAAGGGGCCGCAATGCCATAGAGGTCAAAGGAAATTTCGTTGAACGTGAGTTCAGACTCAACGGTGTTGTTCGCCGGATCAGTCAAGGTTGTAACGACCGCATACTGGAAAAACCTATGATTATTTGTTGTGGTATTTCCTAATAGATCCCCATCTAAAAATGGTCCTTCCCAGGATTTAGATTGTACATCGGCAATCGAGTCGCCAGTCCTAAACATGACTTCTACGACCGAATTATTGGTTTCGGAATGATCTATATCGAGGTTTCCGAATCCGCGAGAGATGAGACCATCAAAGATTTTGGATTCTAACCTACCGTGAAAATCGGACTCAAAGCTCCATTTGATCCCGGAATTGAGTTTGTAATTAATCTTATTATTACTATCATCGAGGTAGACATCGTGCTGAAGGCCTACGGTTGGACTAGTAATAGCATCACCCTCTACTTTGAACTCTCGGGCAGAGAAACGAATAACGTGTCCGTCTGTATAACTTCCCCACCAACGCGCGTTGGTCCCGGTCAAAGTGGACTCGCCTGCATCATCGGAAAGGGCCACAGTTGCGGCTCCTGTAATCGAATAAGTCGTTGTAAATCGTCCGTCACATGCCGGTCTAGCGGCCCCTCTTCGATTGAAGCCCGCAAACCAAGACACAATACTTCTGTCTACCTCACGATATAACCAGTATTTCGTGCGTAGACATTCAGAGATGGGGTAGACACTTGAATTGGCTGCACGCCAGGTTCCATAGTACGCCGTGTCGGACAAGTTATTGCGAACCGGCAAGACTTCGTATTGTTGTCCATCGTAGGTGTATGAAAACTGTACAGTATGCAATGCACCGGAAAGAGTATCGTGGAACATATGCCCAGACTTATTATGAAAACCATTCTCGCCGTTTAATAAAGAGGAGGATGTTCCGTTAGCGCCTTTCCCCCAATCGGTTTGAACAAATCGATCTTCAACATCGGATTGAACCGAGATTACACCACGATGGATAATATCGCCTTTAGTTTTAAACTCGAATTCAAGATGTTCGTCTGAATTGAGTACCGAATAAATCTCAAAAAGATCATCATCATAACCCAACGTATTTTTGTAAAATGGCTTACGGTCCTCAAAACGCTTTCCTAATTTTGTAATGCTAGAGTTCGCGACATCACCAGCTGCAGCGGGATCATCTATGGGATACAAATTTTTCGGCACGAATAAGTTCGAGTCGATTAACATTGCATCATAATTTCCTTTATCCCCATCATACTGGATAAGATTCATCTCAACCGACGATTCCTTTCGTCGCATCCCAAGTGTGTCTTTGAGCGCAAATTTTTGAGAACCGGTTTCGTGCCTTAAAAAACCATCCCATAGAACGATTCTGCGTAAAGGTTCTAGTTGCGATTCTACCACAACCATTAGGGTCCAACCGCCAAACATTTGCTTACCTGTCGTGAGCTGAACATTGGCGACTGAGTAGAATCCCGACCCATTTACCAAATTCGTAACGTCGGCATGGCCTTGATAAAAACCTTCACCATCGACATCGATAGAACCCTTTACGCCAACATAATTGCCACCCGGAACTTTAAAGAGAACCTTATTCTTTGCTGCAGCATCGGGTGGGGCATTGAACTTATGCGGCGCACCATTGTCGGTGTACTGGCCACTCCAATAAAGTTTTGCAAAAACAATTTTGGACGTGGCTGGCAGCTGGAGATTTGCATACGAAGAATTAAATGTAGAAGGATCAGAATCCACATCGATGTTAACCATCTGGAAAGGACCATTTTGATAAACGGGACCCGTGAAGTCTTGTGCTCCGGCACATCTTGAATCTCCTGAATCGCACGTGATAAGAGAATTACTCACCGAATAGATGCGACCATTGAAGGTTTTATCAAATTGCCTTTCAAAATCACGGGCCGACGCATCAGATGCAACTAAGGCAAACACTGCTGCTAAAAGAATGCTCAACGCTTTCTGGACGGTCTTTTTCACTATACTACCTCGTGATTTTTAGTTTTATGATTCTTTAGTCAATTATAGCGGAAGGCCAGACGATTAAGAAATTTTAATTGCGCAAATATCGCGTCAAAGTGGAGTTTTGGAAAGAGGGAATTCCATCTTGGTGCGATCATCCTTCGCAGAATAGAAGGAAAAAACAGGGCGAGAAAAGAATTGATTTCTCGATATTAGGTGCGGTCTCTTCGACGCCAAAACATTCCGAGAATCAAAAGCGGAAACAAGGTTGTGCTTCCATAACCTGTAGAACATGTACTTTCAGATGCTAGCGAAGGGTCTAAACCCGAAGAAACATTTGTATCTAGTTCAAACGACGGAGCAATAACGTTTGTGCGGTCGATATTCTCAACCGTGCTCGACTTAGAAAAGAGATCAGCAATTTCAACATCATCGTCGTCGATGCGCTTCCAAGTTCCCACCCCGGTTCCGTTAACAATAGGAATGGCGATACCGTATAAATCGAACGAAATTTCTTCAAAAGTGATTTCAGATTCGACGGCGTTATTTGCTGGGTCTGTAAGTTTGGTCACAATAGCATACTGGAAAAACTGGTGATTATTGGTCGTGGTATTGCCCAGGAGGTCACCATCAAGAAAAGGACCTTCCCAAGACTTAGACTGAACATCGACAACTGAGTCACCCGTCCGGAAGAACACCTCGCTTACCGAACTATTCGTCTCAGATTTTGTGATATCAAGGTTACCAAAACCACGGGGAATTAGACCGTCAAAAATTTTGGATTCTACCCGTCCATCAAAATCAGACTCAAAAGCCCAAGTTTTGGTCGAGTTAAGATCGTATTCAACGACGGTATCGTTCATGTCAAGGTAGGCATAATGAAACAAGCCGGCAGTTGTCGTCGTGATAGGGTCGCCCTCGATTTTGAACTCTCGTCCAATAAGTTCAATCACGGCACCATCTCGGTTATCACCATTCCAATTATGGTCGCTTTCAGTCAAAGTCGTCTCTCCGCCGTCATCCGAACGAACTAATGTAGCGCCACCGGTAATCGCAAATTGAGTCTTAACATCTGCATCACAAGTGGGCCGCGCTTCGCCGACTCGACCAGCGCCGAAGATCCATGAGACAAGACTCGTATCCACCTCACGATAAAGCCAATACTTGGTTCCTAAACACTCACCATGGGGATAGATACTCGCCGCGCTACGCCAACGATTATAATATTTATTACCGGTTCGATTATTACGTACTGGGGCAACCTCATAACGTTGACCATCGTAAGAATAAGAAAACTGAACGGCATGCAAGGCACCAGCTACGGTGTCATGAAACATATGCCCCGTTGTCGCGCTAAATCCCGTTTCACCGTTCATTAGACTAGATGACGTACCATTTATACCATCTCCCCAATCACTTTGGACGAAACGATCTTCAACATCAGACTGAACTGAAATAACGCCTGTATGAATAATGTCACCGTTCGTTTTGAACTCCAACTCAAGATCGGTATCAGAATTTAGTATCGAATAAATTTGGAAAAGATCTGCATCATATCCCAGTGTGTTTTTGTAAAAAGGTTTACGATCTTCAAAACGTTTACCAAAGCGTGTAATACTAGAATTGGCGAGATCGCCTGCCGCAGCCGGATCGGTTGTGGGATAAGGATTTTTTGGAATAAAGAGCTTCCCATCAATGAGCATGGAATCATAGTTCCCCTTGTCTCCGTCATATCGAATCAAATCCATTTCAACAGAAGATTCGGCACGTCGCATTCCCAATGTGTCCTTTAAATTTACATTTAGTGAACCCGTTTCGTGGCGTAGAAAGCCATCCCATAAAACAACACGACGTAGAGGTTGAGTTTGAGACTTAACCACCACCACAAGACTCCAACCCCCAAACATTTGTTTTCCGGTCGTCAGTTG
>CALJNB010000003.1 GCA_937981985.1 uncultured bacterium | reverse complement strand
ATAAGCCCTTAAGTTAGCTTATTAAAATGTTAAGAGCGGATAGTCGAGTTGCGTCAATCGCAACAGCTTTTAGGTTGCTGGCAAACACCTAGCCGACCTGCGGCGTAGAAGCTGAGTTAGCTACGAGTTGTTCCAACCTCGATGCCCTTTGAGCTACTGGTAAATCAAGTATCCAGCCGTTGTTGTAGATTTCGCTTTTAAATAATTAGCGCAAATGATTTTTTCCACCCAGCCGCATTTTTATAGATCGGTTCACCATAAAACACGAAAAAAGGAATACATAGCCCCCTTCCACACCGATCGAATTTCCCTCTTCGGTTTTGGCCTGGTGAGATGGATTCATGCTGCACGGGGATTAGAAAACAAATATCTGACGATGTTAGGATTATACTTAAGCTTTTTTGATAAAGGCAAAACGATTCTTAAACCACGGATTTCTTTGAAAGCTGTCCGTAGAACGTTTCAAAATCAACTCACTTCGATTGTCGCGATTTTGCCGCTTAACATGATTCGGTAGAGTGCCGGAATCACAACCAACGTCAACAAGGTTGCACTTAAGAGTCCGGCTATGACCGTAATCGCAAGTGGTTGTCGCAACTCCGCACCATCGCCCAAACCAATCGCCATCGGAAGTAGTCCTAGTATGGTTGTTAGAGTCGTAATTAGAACTGGCCTCAGGCGCGCTGAACAAGCGGCAATAATCGCTTCATCTAAATCTTCAAACTGGGCGCGCATCTGATTAATATAGTCAACCAGAACGATGGCATTATTTACCACGATTCCTGCCAACATAATCAACCCGACGAATACAAGTACGCTTAAATATGTTCCTGTAAGTTCTAGTGCGAGTACTACCCCGCTTATTGCGAGAGGAATTGATAACAAAATCACGAAGGGTCCGCGAAAACTTTCAAACTTACTGGCAAGGACGATATAAACTAAAAAGACTGCCAGTAAAAACGCGTATAATAAATTTTCGAATGCCTCGTCGGTCATACCCGACTGACCGCCTACAACATAAGACATGCCTGAACGTGGTGGATTATCGCGCAAGACATCTTCAATTCGAGTCGACGTTTGACTCAAAGAATTTAACTCGACCTCAGCGCTCAAAACAGCCACGCGTCGTCCTGAAATATGTCGAATTTCACTTGGCCCTTTTGCAATAGAAATATTAGAGAGTGCCCCCAATTGAATGTCGTTTGCAGTTGGCCCGCCAGCTTTTATAACCAATCGACGAAGTCCTTCAATATCTTGAAGAAAACGCGGATCGGTACGTAAGATAACATCATAACTTTGAGCGCCCGTTTGAATTTCCGTACTTTTGGTACCCTGTAATTGTCCACGTATCGCTTCGCCAACGTCTTTTGCAGAAATACCGAAAGCAGCCAAACGTTCTCGATTCATTTCAATACGAATTTCTGGAAATCCGCTACGCAGACTATTTCTCAAGTCACGAATACCATCAATCTCGCGAAGTTTTGTGCGCAGTTGTTCCGACGTATTTTGCAATACCTCCAAATCAGAATAGTAAACTTGAACATCAATTGCAGACTTCAACGATAAGGTTTTAGGGCGACGAATTTCCATAGACGCACCGGCGAGGGTGGCACCTAAATCCCGTACTACGTTTGATATCCGGTCTTCGTTTTCCTTCGGGTTGTCCGACGGCGAAAGTGTAACCAAAATCTTCACGCTATGTTCGCCACCTTCCGCGTTAAGATCAGACTTCTCTACCCCAACGACCGTCGATAATTGATCGATACCCTCAACCTCGAGAAGTGATTTTTCTAATTTTGAAACACGAGCTGAACTTTCTTCTAGGCGGGTACCAACCGGAAACTGTGTCAGTAGTTCAAAACTACCTTGGTGCAGGGTGGGCAACAAACGTGTGCCCAATTCGCCAAAGCGCCAAATAGAAAACGCAAACAGGACGATAGAAAATAGAACAACCACATAGCGAGATCGCAGGGCACCACGAATGACTTTCTCGTAGCTTCGAATCAGAATTGAACGTTGGTTTCCTTCATGAATACGCTGCTTGGTAATGAATCGAAAAGTGATTCCCAAGACCTTAGCGAAATTGGAAAGCAAAGCGCCGCCCACCTTCCCAATGACAAGCTCAAGCGGGAAAAAAATAAGAGTTCGAAGGATCACGAAAACGCTGACGACTAAAGCTACAGGAAGCCAAATTTTCGAGTCGCTGAGCTTTTTCCTCCAGTATGAAAAGTTCGACTTCAAAATTTCTAAGGTATAGAAGCCGCGATGTGTTTCGTTGTTCAACGTTGAATTATCGTCTTTTTCAAACCCACGCGCCGATAACATCGGAACGAAAAGCAATGCGAAACCCAAACTTGCTGAAAGCGAAAAGACGACACTCAACGCAAGATCTCTAAAAATCTGTCCGGCAATACCAGATACAAAGGCGATGGGCACAAACACGGCAAGAGAAGTCAAAGTGCTCGCAATAACGGCCCCCGCAACTTCACGCGTGCCGCGTTGTGCTGCTTCTCGGGGATTATCGCCTTCCTCCCGGCAGCGAACAATACTCTCCAAAACGACTACAGCGTTATCAACTAACATACCAATCCCCAGTGCCAGTCCGCCTAGACTCATGACGTTTAAAGAAACGTCGAAGAAGCGAAAGGCACCGAAGGTTCCAATCACCGATAAGGGTATTGCTACTGCGATGATAAAGGTAGCCCAGATGTTACGCAGAAAAAGGAACAGAACAAGAATCGCGAAAAAACTTCCCCACATCGCAGTCTTCATAACTTCATCGACACTTCGTTCGATAAATGTCGATTGGTCATTAAGAACCCGCAGTTGGATACCGCTTCCCAACTCGTCGGACAAAATGCCCGAACGCCTCGGGGCCAAACCGGTCGGAACCGACGCATCATCGGTCGCCAATTTATAGCTACGATTGGCGATGCGGGTCGCATGATCTTCGGCCAAATATTTGGCTCGTTTTTTAAGCGTTGCGGTTTTCCCAAATAGACGGTTTTTAACACGAGTCGAAACATCAATCATATTCGCGCTCGGTTCTCGAAAAACCTCTAGAATGAGAGAAGGTCGAACCTTTCCGTCTACACCCATCCGAGTAATAATCTCGTTCTCATCAGGAACCTTAGAAATCTCGGCAACCTGCTTTAGCGGAATCGAACGTCCATCGGCACTCATAATAATTAAATCTGATACGTCTTTTACACCCGAAAAAGCATTTAAAGTTCGTACTAAATAGGTGACATTCCCTTCGACCAATGCTCCACCAGCAAGATTAACATTCTCTGAACGCAGTCGATTCGAGACATCACTGTGAGACAGACCGAGTCGCGCCAGACGTTTTGGATCGATCTCGACACGAATAACTTTGTTGGATCCCCCACGAACCTTGACCATCGCAACACCGCTTAGTTTTTGGAGTTCGGGTTCAATCTTATCTTCGGCGATGAAACGCAACTCAGATAACGAAATGGGTTGGTCACCTCTTTTTGAAAATTGCTCTCCAAATAGACCTATTTTTAAAATAGGATCTAAATCGGGGTCAAAACGCAAGATGAGAGGTTGTGAAATATTTTCGTCTAGCCTCACCAATTCGACACGTTCGCGCACTTTTTGCAACGCCGCATTCATGTCAGTATCCCAAGTAAACCGAAGGACGATGTCGGATTGTCCTGCGAAACTGGTGCTCTCAACATCGACCACACCTTCAACAGTGCGAACGATCTGTTCCAAATTGTCGGTTATATTTTTTTCGATCTCTTGTGGCGCAGCGCCTGGATTCTCGGTTCGAATCGTCAACGTCGGGTAAGAGATTTTGGGTAGCAGGTTAACGGGTAATTGCTTATAGGAAATAAACCCGAAAACGGAGATCGCGATGGCGATCATAAGCGTTGCGATAGGGCGATCGATTGTAAGTTTTGATGGATCCATAGCTAAGGCTTTTCGGTTTGCTCAACTAAAATAAGAGTTCCGTTTTTCAACGTATCCTGACCCATAACGATAACTTGTTCTTCGCCCGTTAAACCGGTGACGACCTCGGCGTTTATCGAATCTTTCAAACCGATTTCAATAACCTTTCGTTTGGCGACCGTGCCATCGACAACAAAGATAGAGATCTCATCTTCGTTATAAATAAGTGCACGACGAGGAACCGCCATTACATTCGTTTTCTCATTGGTGACAAGTCTTGTGCGCACAAACATTCCAGATAGAAGTTTCGTATTTTTATCGATAGCGATTTTAACACTAACCGTGCCGCTCCTAGGATCGACGATGGGACTTACCTTTTCGACAATACCATCCGCCTTCACCCCTATAGCTTCACTTTCAACGATAACTTTTCTCCCCAATAGTTCGTCCGAAAGCGCACGTTCGGGCAAGTGTACGTTTACAATAAGATCTTCCGGGTCAATAATTTTAAACAAGGGCGTTCCGACCGCGACCTGCTGCCCCAAATTCACAAACTTCATCGCAACAACCCCCTTGGATGTAGCCCGAACTGAGGCGTTTCCTGCCGCATTATTTGCGCGGCTCTGTTCAAGTTTAGCCTGATCGAATTGGTAAACCGCGTTATCATAAATCTGACGGGATACGATTCCCTTATCGAATAGAGGTTTTAATCTCAAGACCTCTCGTTCAAGTTGCTTGACCGAAGTTGAGGCGCTTTTCACGCTTAGACCTAGGTCTGCGCGTTGAATCTTGGCCAGTCTTTTCCCCTTTTTGACGACGTCCCCCTCTTCCACCCAAAGTTGAGCAAGGACACCCGGAACCTCTGCCAAAATATCAATCGAATTTCTAGAATCGACCGTACTTGTAGAGAGAAGCGCGTCAGACATAGTAATCCGACTTACTTTCTCTACAACAACAGGCGTAGGCTTTTCCACGAATTGCTTTCGTTTTTTTTCCGTCTTCCCCAAGTCAACTTTACAAGCGCAAAGGGCAAATAGAAGAATGTATATTGGAACTAATTTCTTCATCGCTTTCTAGCCTCTTTTACGTGTCCAATGAGAGAATCATAGGAGTGGGTTCCCGATGATGCATGGATGATATTACCATCTCTTGCGATAACGACGATCGACGGGAATGCGGATACATTGAAATTCTGAACTGCCCTTCCAGTATCCAAAAGAACATCAAAACTCCAACCTCCTCGCTGCATAAAACTTTCGATCTTGCTGCGTCGTCCAATTCCGGGCGCGTCGGTGTTGACCGACCAAACCTCAACATCTTTATTTTCTCTTTCGAGGCGAATGAGTGATGGGACCTGTGTAAAACAAGGTCCACACCACGATGCCCAAAAGTCGAGAACTTTTATCTTGTCGCTTTTCGGCTCCATTATTTTTAGATCCCCAGCCATATTTCGGAGTTGCAATTCGGGTGAGGGTTTATCCACCATCAAGCCTACCCCAGACGGAAACATAGACAAGACAAACATCCCAACAACGATCGCCAGTAGAACGTAAATAAAGGCGGGAAAAGCGCCTTCTTCCCTCCCATTTTTTTGGGAAGGGACCGATTTAGATTCTTCCAACGCGTTCATCTCATTTCCGAAAAAGATGTCTGCTTCAATGCTTCAAAGCGCGCATTAGGTGTCACAAAATAATCTTGAGACCCTTTTTTCATAATCGCGATATTATCTTCGTGCCATAGAGAAATATAGGGCAGATCTTCAGCGAGGATGGCCTGCACTTGGTTATAAATAACCTTGCGCTTTTCGGGATCAATTTCCAGGTTTCCAGCGTCGAGTAAGGCATCCATCTTTTCGTTTCTATAGGCGCCGCGATTAGCGCCCGCAGAACGATTTTCTGGACTTGGAATGTTTTTCGAATGAAAAACCCATGAATATAATGAAGGTTCTAAAACGGAGGGCCACTGAAGCGTTGTCATAGCGAAATTCCTAGATTTTACGTCACTAAAAAAGGTTCCCCATTCGTACGCACGAACCGTTACTTTTATTCCCACTTTAGCGAGTTGATTGGAGATGAGCTCGGCTAAAGCACGACGAAATTTATTAGACGACACCTTAAATTCGAACTCGAATCTTGCCTTAGGACCCTCACCGTCTGGATCGGGATACCCTGCTTCGTCGAGAAGTTGTTTTGCTTTTTCCAAATCCAATCCAAACTTTTTGACATCGGGGTTATAAGCCCAATGGTTCGGAGCAAGCATCCCAGAGGAAAGGCTAGCCGCGCCGCGAAATTTATACTCGATTATTGATGGCCGATTGATACTGTGGGCTATAGCTTCACGGACTTTTAAATCCTTCAGGATTGGATGCTCGAGGTTGAAAGCGATATAAGTATACTTAAAAGACGATTGCTTTTTAATTTCTAGCTTTTCGTTGTCCGAAACGACGGGCAGCATCATCGGTGCAACCGCATTCTGTACAAGATTAGCGCTATTTCCCAACAATCCGAGAAGTCGACTATTATCATCTTTAACCACGCGAAAGCTCAACTTCTTGAGCTTCGGCATACCTTGCATATAATTTTCGAAAGCAGCAAAGCGGTAGACCCCTTCAGCGGGTTGTGAAACGAATTTAAAAGGGCCCGCACCAATTGGACTTCCCGGACATTCTTTATGCCCAGAACAAATATGTTTAGGCACAATCCCCAAAGATAAATCCGTCATAAAGGGTGCGTGAGGTTTTTTGAGTGTAATTGAAATAGAAGTATCAGAGTTTACTTTAAAGGTTTCAATTCTCCTACTAATTCCAGCGTAGGGACTTTTAACCTTTTCTGAGCCAAGTTCCATAAATGTATATTCAACATCGGCTGCAGTAACTCGTTTACCATCGTGAAAAAAGATATCATCGCGAAGAATAATCTCGTAGGTCGTATCTGAGGTGTTTTTAATTGACTTTGCCAACTCATATTCAGGCTTACCATCTTCAGTATCACCGTTCATCAACCCGGCGTGAAGCAGGCCTACCAGTTTCGCCGAACCATCGCTGGTCGCAAATCTTGGATCCAACCCCTTAGGTTGAGAATCAAGTAGAACGACAAAACCCTCGTCGATCGGATCGGAGCAGCCAAAAATAAGGCATGCGAGAATAAGGATGTATACGTTTGAGTTCACGGTTTGTGTTTACGCGATTGCCCGGTGTTAGCCAAGGCAGATTAGCGAGGATTTATCTTCTATACGACCGTAGTTCAACATCGCGAATCGATTCGGATTGAACCTCGCTTTGAGAACCCAAAAAACTCCCGTTTTGCGCTAAAGTATAGCCCAAATATCAAATTACTGGATCAGCGGCACTGAAAAAGGTAGAATAGCGTTCCACTACAATTTTATCGCGGAGCCGAATGAAGTCTCTTATCGCCGCTATTTTCATGATCTCGTTAACGGGATGTCTTCTTGAGGGTTCTCTTGAATCTACCCCAGGGCCAAAAGCCGACTTAGGCAAAAACGACGGCGGCTCAAACGATGATTGTATCTCCGACGAGTTATTTTTTAACCGAACCGTTAACACCATGATCACAGAAAATTGCAGCGGTTGTCACGCGGCCACGGGAGTTGCAGGGACTTCTTCATTTGTTCTCAATTTTTCTGGTGGCTATGCCGACTACTTAGAACGCAATCTTGCGACCTCGCAATCACTGGCGAAACAGAAAAACCCGGACTTTGAAAACCGTTCAAACCTTATTCTCAAACCCCTCGATATCGCGAAACACGATGGAGGGAAATTATTCGATGCCGATTCCGCCGAAGCCTTAATTCTCGAAGAATTCGTAAAACGGATCGATAATCCAACCGAATGCGGGGATACGCTGCCACAAAAACCTTACCTGGACGGAATCAAGCCGTTGGATAATTACCAACAATTGCGTCGAGCCACTCTTTTACTCGCGGGACGCCTTCCGACCCAGGAAGAGATCACTTTGGCCGAAACCTCTGGAGTCTCTGATGCTAGGTACGATGCGCTGATGACTGAGGATGCTTTTTATGGATTCCTTGAACGCGGATGGAACGATATTCTCCATACCCGCGGAATCGAATTCCCGCGCAGTGGTATCGACCCCGGCACATTTCCATTACGAGCATGGTGGAATTCACTTCCTAATGTCACCGCGGCAGAGAAAGCAGCATTCGCGACCGCAAGATATGGGACTTCGAGAGGTTTGCGCCAGGGTCCCCTAAAGTTAATATCTCACGTTGTTCGAGGAGATAAGCCTTTTACAGAAATTCTGACAGCAAATTATGCGATGGTGAATTACTTCTCTGCTAAAGCCTATTTGGGTACTAAACCCGCCGGACCGCTTGATCTAGCCACCGCAGATTTTAGCGCCGCCGACGCGCTTCCCTTTGTCGATCCTACTGATCCAAACGAGTTTATACCGGTTACGTTTCCCGGAGGCGGAACGTCGGGCGTCCCTGCAGATGAAGACTATTACCACGCAGGTCTACTTTCATCATCCATCCTGTGGCACCGATATACTTCCACCGCAACCAATCTAAATCGCGCTCGTTCGCGGGTATTCTTCAAGGTGTTTTTGGATACGAACCTCGAAGAACTCGCACCTAGAGCAGGCGATGCGAACCTTATCGTAAATTACACCAATCCGACTAAAGATTTTAATCAATGCAGTGTTTGTCACACTCCTATGGATCCGGTGGCAGCGCTTCTTCAAAATTTTACCACCGCAGGATACCGACGACCCTACGGAGGCACGTGGGACCCATCATACACACCTGGTCTTGCTGGGAATTTGATGCCCGCCGATAGACTTAAGGACCCCGAAAGATGGTTAGGTGAACAAACCATTATCGATCGACGGTTTCCGTTAGCAATGGTGGTCAACGGCTACTTCCTTTTGACGGGAAGAGAACGGCTCGAAGCAACAACGGATACAAGTGCGTTGTATTTCACCGAACAGCAAAGAGCGTACGAAGAACAACGTAAAGAAATTATTCGGATCGCAAAAGCATTCGTGGATAGCAATTACAACTTCAAAACGATTCTCAAGGAGTGGTTGAAATCTCCGCTTCTCACCGCCGACATTTCTGACACGGAGTTATCGGCCGAACGCGCTGTGGAGTTAGGCGAAGTCGGACTTGTGAATCTTTTGTCTCCAGAAGACCTATCGACCAAGATGATGGCAATTTTTGGAAAATCGTGGCAAGCGACCAACGCTAAGCCGGTCCTTTCTGATTTCGCGGCCGCCTACGACGGTCGCGATTACGCTGACTTTTATTACCTTTACGACGGCATCGACTCTCGAGAACTCACAACACGGCTTAAAAACCCCAATGGTGTTAACGGCGCAGTTATGAATCTCTTGGCAGAAGAAATGGCGTGCCAAAATACGGCATTCGATTTTTCTAAACCCGCTGACGAACGCCTACTCTTCCCAAACCTAGACCGACTGAACACGGACGAATCTGCAATTCGAAACAATCTTGTACATCTTTTCGAACGTATTTTAGGTCAGCGCCTTGCAGTAGATGATGTTGAAATCGACAAGGCCTACGCGCTTTGGAGCTCTATCCAACAGGACGGAGTGAGTAACATGGGTCAGGAAGGCTATCCCGAGAGCATGATGCTTTCCTGTAATACCGCCCCCGAACGCGCGCTAATCCTAGCCGCTATACCCGAGGATAAGGATTCCACATATACCGTGCGCGCATGGCAATCGGTTTTGGTTTACCTTTTGTCAGATTATAGTTTCTTTTTCGAATAGGAGTCGATGATGGATCGTAGAGATTTTATGAAGTTAGCAGCGCTTTCTGGCCTTGCTGTTGTGACGCCATTTGCTCCGGAATTAAACGCGGCCGAAGAAAGTGATGAGCTATATACGACCGGAAATTTTTTCATCGCCTTCGTGGCAAGTGGAGGTTGGGATCCGACCAACTTTTGTGATCCGAAAGGAAAAGCAAGCGAAGTTGATCAGGCATACGAAACCGCGGCGATTCCCAAGGCCGGAGAAATCCCCTATGCACCGCTGAATTACAGCCCTACTTTCTTTCCCAAATATAACTCAGAACTTCTGGTAATCAATGGTATCGATGTGATCCAAAACGGGCACCGCGCCTGCGAACGCTATACCTGGACGGGCCACCTGACGAGTAAGCAGCATCCAACATTCGCGGCGTTCTATGCCGCTAAAAAATCCGAGGGACGCCCTCTTCCGCTAGGGTATCTTAGCTACGGCGCTTATAGTAACACCGGCGATCTCTTACCGATTTCAAGACTTCGCGGAACTGCTGCATTAGCAAAGATTTCTAAACCCCATGCTTTCGCCGCTGATGATGAACTCCCTTTTCGTTCTGATTTTGCCCAAAATGCCGTAAAGCAAGCACTTCAAGAACGGCAGGCATCACGTTTGGCGGCTCTAAAACTTCCAAAAACCAAAACAGCAATGGGTTCAATGTACAGTGCTCAACTTTCGGCATCAAAATTAAAAGCGATTGAGGCACATCTCCCCGAAGACCTCGACAGCCTCTCTGCTCTTAAAAAGCAAATAGCGGTCACCTTAGCTGCCTGTAAGGCAGGAATATGCATCAGTGCAAATATCTCCTACGGCGGCTTCGATACACACGCCAATCATGAAACCAGCCAAAACGCGCGTCTGAATACATATTTGGAGGGAGTTGACTATTTGTTAGAATTGGCTGAAACATTGGGAATTCGAGAACGTATACTTCTCATGATGAGTTCAGAATTTTCGAGGACCCCGCGACTCAACGCCGGTAACGGCAAAGACCATTGGGCAGTCGGAAGTGCCATGTTTATGGGCCCTGGAATCCGCGGCAACCGGGTCATTGGTGCCACTGACTCTGGCCAAAAAGCGCAAGGCTTCGATCCGACTACGATGTCGGCTATCGAGGACAAAACCTTTCGTATACGACCTCAGCATATCCATAAAAATTTGCGAAAGCTCACTGGAATCTTCGATGCGCCCGAAACCGTCAAATTTAACCTAGAGGACGAAGACGATATCGATATCGACTTCTTTTCGTAGGTTAGCCAATTCGGCTTTGCTTACGTCAATTTGGCTAGCGAAAACGCCCGTCTAACCCTTATTACTCTTCCGGTTTCATTGACATTTGTGATCCAGCTGTATATCTTCCGCGCGCTTCGCCAAGAAAACTTTGCGAGGTTTCACGGTGTTTTTCCGTGAAAACTGAATCGTCTTATTGTTACACGCTCGTATATTGCGAGAGTGGGACGAATCAAAAAACAGAACTGTTGCCCATTAATGAACACAAAAACTGAAAACAGCATGCCCTCGTTAGAAGATTTCGAGGCCCTACTCTCCGAGTTCGATGTAGCTCCCCAAATTCGCGAAAATGAAATCGCGGTTGGAAAAGTATTAGAAGTTAACAAGGATTATGTCCTCGTTGATATCGGATTCAAATCTGAAGGACGTGTGTCTCTCAGCGAATTCGCAAACATGTCAGGAAAGATTGAAGTAAATCCTGGCGACACCATCGAAGTACTCGTTGAATCTCGTGAAGATGACAGCGGCCGATGCGTCCTTTCCAAAGAGAAAGCCGACCGTCGTAAAATCTGGAAGCAACTTTCTGTTAAAGCTGACGATAACATTCTCGTTCGTGGTGTAATCAAAAACCGCATTAAAGGTGGACTCAATGTCGATCTTGGCGGCGTAAAAGCATTCCTTCCGGGTAGCCAGGTTGAACTACGACCCACGCGTAACCTCGATAAATACATCGGGCAAGAATATGCATTTAGAATCATTAAGTTTGACGAATCTCGTGGAAACATTGTTCTAAGTCGTCGCGCTCTTCTTGAAAAAGAAAGAGATGCGCTTAAAACAAAAACACTTCAAAAGCTTTCCGAAGGTGCCCTCATTGAAGGTATCGTTAAGAATATCACTGATTACGGCGCGTTCGTCGATCTCGGTGGTATTGATGGCTTGCTTCACATTACCGACATGAGTTGGGGACGCGTTACGCATCCTGCAGAACTCTTTAATGTTGGTGACGAAATCCAAGTTAAGGTTCTCAAATTCACTGCAGAGAAAGAGCGCGTTAGCCTCGGTTACAAGCAACTCTCTCCAGATCCATGGCAAGGTGCCGAAGAGCGTTACCCAGAAGGAATTCAGGTTCTTGGACGTGTTGTATCGCTTATTGATTACGGCGCATTTGTAGAGCTTGAAGACGGAATCGAAGGTCTGATTCACATCTCAGAAATGAGCTGGACCAAACGTATCGAGCATCCTTCTAAAGTTGTTGAAGAAAACGACATCATTGAAGTGGTTGTTCTTTCACTCGATAACGACTCGAAGAAAGTATCTTTGGGTATGAAGCAAATCAATCCAAACCCTTGGACACTCCTCGAAGAACGTTACCCTGTTGGGACACGTATCCTTGGAAAAATCCGCAATATTACAGATTTCGGTGTATTCATCGGAATCGAAGATGGAATCGACGGACTTGTTCATATCTCCGATATTTCATGGACTCAGAAGATCAAGCATCCTTCAGAAGCGTTCAAGAAAGGCGACGAAATCGAAGCAGTGGTTCTCAATATCGATGTTGATAACGAACGTTTTTCTCTCGGCATCAAGCAGCTTGAGCCCGATCCATGGGAAGCAATTCCATCTCGCTATCCCCCTGGAAAAGTGGTTGAAGTCACCGTCACCAAAATCGCAGAGTTTGGCGCATTCGCTGAAATCGAAGACGGTGTTGAAGGTCTCATTCATATCTCTGAACTTTCAAACGAGCGTGTTGAAGATCCAGCCAATATTGTAAAAGTTGGCGAAAGTCACAAAGCAGAAGTTATTTCTGTCGACGCTAAAGAAAGAAAGATCGCTCTTTCTATCAAAAGCTGGAGCCAACGCGCAACGTCTGGTGAGCACCGCCACTATAGCGACGAAGGTTCTCCGAACGCTCAACTTGGTGACCTTTTAAAAGGTAAACTTGGCGACCTTTCTTCTGAAGCAATGCAAGAAGAGGAATGAGCGCAAGTCTAATTTGACTTCCCAATACCATCCTCACGGATGGTTTTTTTTGCCTAAAAAAACGTCGCACAACAAAGTGCTTGCTCCAACTTTCTAATTGGGTTATCCGGAGTTCGATTTCATCATCGAGAAATTAGTTATGCGCATTGCATCCACCCTTTTTCTTAGTGTTTTGAGTATTGCCGCTTGTTCCGATGAACCCAATACAAAATCCGAGAGCTCGACGGTCGAAATTATTATCATTGAAGAAACCGGCGATTTCGGAAACAACCAAAGGGCTCCCGTTGCCAATCCTAATAACGCGCCCGAAATGAATTCCGGCTTGGATGAGCAGACTAATAACCTGACCAATACCCCGGCAGAGTGTGGCAATCAAAAAGTCGATGGTATCGAAGCCTGCGACGGAGGAGACTTCGCCGGTAAAACCTGCGAAACTCAAGGATTTTCTAGTGGTCAACTAGCTTGCGAGAATTGCAAAATCCTAACCGAATCGTGCTATGATTGGGAGCAAATCGATTCGGGTCTAGAACAGACCTGCGCAATCAACTCTCTCAAAAACCTTGTATGTTGGGGACGAAGTGATCTCGGAGAGATATATTCGCTCGAGGGTCTATTCACATCGGTTTCGGTTGGAGACGGACACGCCTGCGCGGTTAAAACTGACAAGAGCATCGCTTGTTGGGGTGCTTCGGCGTTTGGGCAAATCGAAGTACCTCCGGGGATTTACAAAGGTGTTGCAGTGGGGAATCGTTATTCATGCGGGATAAAAGTTTCTGGAGAAATTGTCTGTTGGGGGCGAGCCACGCTTAGTTACGATATCCCGAAAGGCAATTTTAAAAGCATTTCAGCAGGGGAAGACCATGTATGCGCGATACGTGAATCCGGAGAAATTGATTGTTGGGGGGAAGACAACCGCGGTAATACGGAACTTGTTGGGGAGTTTGAACAAGTTTCGCTTGGTGACGATCATACTTGCGGACTCAAATCTTCGGGTGAAGTAATTTGCAAGGGTCACGATTTTTACGATCAGGTCACGCCTAATAGTGGTCTATTCAAATACGTTGGTGTGGGGACACACCATACCTGCGCGATACGAGAAAATGGGGCGATGGAGTGTTGGGGTTACGACGCTTTTGGTCAATTGGATGCGCCATCTGGACAATATTTATCTGTAACTGGTGGCGCTCGGTTCAGCTGTGCGATTACCGAGAAAAAAGCGATTCGTTGCTGGGGTGAAAGCAGCGACGGGAAACTCAGCCCGCCAAAATAGAACTCAAATCGGCTCATATTTCTTTACCAAGCTATTTATTATTTCGAAAAGACTTTCCCAAGAGTCGTGAAATAAATAGTGTTTTTCAAACAAAGATTTAGCGAACATGTTCGATGAGTGCCGAAACTTTCCGTTCTTCAGAAGACAATTTAGTATGAAGGTCATCTAAGAGGAAACTAGCCGCTAGTCCCAATAGGGTCACAAAATAGATGCATTCAACGAATAGACCAACCTTATGACTGAACAACGCCGATTCTCGATTGCTTTCACAGTCGTCGAACTGCGTAAATTCGTACTAGAATTCAGTCGAGTCCTTTCGCCTATCCGTAACACGTTTTATCCGTCGGCTCTCCTTTCGCATTTGCACGATATGCTTATTTATTCCCATTTACGCCGGCCAGACGAAGCGCTATCTCGAAAAGCCCAATCAAAGCGAAAACCAAACCGGCCATAAACCGATACCGCACCATTTAGACTATCGAGTGTCAGAAATACCGAACTCGTAAATTCACCAAATAAATAAGGTTGATCATAAAATAACGAACCTAGGGAAGTTTCAGCACCGATCCCAACCTCTATACCCAAACCATCTTCATCATCAAGGAGAAGCCGACCCATCGCCGAAAGTCCAATCGATGCGAAAGCATAATGTTCATTATACGCGCGTTTGGAAAAAGTCGTCGTTGCTCCTAACGCAGAGACCGATTCATTAATCGCCACATCCGCTATTACACGAATCCTCTCCTCGCCGTGCGGATCGAGTAAGAAATTGTATCCGCCAGCTACTCCAAAACCCAAAGTACTCTTCGTCGATGATGTTAGTGTGAGGTTAGGTTCCAGCCGCGCTTCCAACGATAATGCCCCCGACAGACGCGGGAGTAAGGTAACACTTGTGTATTGGTCGGGGTCTAAGACTTGACCAAATGCCAACTGTGGGAAAAATAGAAACTGGAGTAGAGTGAAGAGGTATATTTTTTTATTGGAAACCATGAATTCCCAGCTGGTGGTCGGCAAGTAAACACGAAGAATCGTTTATTTATTTCTAAAGAATAAAAATTAAACACTACGCTTTTTGTGCCCTATTTTGTTCCTCGCCGATTCTCGATTGCTTTCGCAATCTTCGAACTGCGCACATTCGCACTAGGTTGTCCAACGATATCTGGTCGATGAAGTTATAAAAATTGATTTACTATTTTGGGATATATTGGAACACGTGCTCATTTGTCGTCGCTGCTCACCGACAAAACTTCCTCAAAGGTGGTAACACCCTGCGCAAGCTTCTTAAGTGCACATTCACGCAAAGACATCATTCCATTCGAACGCGCTGCCTTACGAATCTTAGGCGAACTAGCCCGCTCATTAATCAAGGTACGAATCGTATCGTCAATTCCAAGAAGTTCAAAAACTCCGTCTCGGCTATAGTAACCTGTGTTACGACATTGAATACAACCCGCGCCATATTTGACGGGTAGTGATTGTCCGGAACGTGGAGGTAGTTTTATGTTTAAAAGGTGGATTTGTTCTTGAGTAAGTTCGGTATCCTGAATGCAGTGAGGACAAATCCTTCGAACCAAACGCTGCGCCATCACGCCAAGCAACGTCGATGATAGAAGAAAAGGTTCAACACCAAGATCAAGTAATCGGGAGACCGTAGATGCTGTATCGTTAGTATGAAGCGTACTGAACACGAGGTGTCCCGTAAGCGCTGCTTGGGTAGCCATCTTAGCCGTCTCTGCATCACGAATCTCACCGATCATCACAATGTCAGGATCCTGTCGTAGAATCGTTTTCAGAGCGTTAGAAAAGGTTACATCAACACGTTTTTGAACCAACACCTGATTAAACTCCTCGTAGACCATCTCAATAGGGTCTTCAACCGTCGTGATATTGACATCAGGTCGGGCAAGCTCTTTTAGGGTTGAATACAATGTCGTTGTTTTTCCCGAGCCCGTCGGTCCAGTGACCAAAACCAAACCGGTCGGCTGTCCCATAAAACGACGCCATTCTTTTAGAATATCAGGGTAGAAACCAATCGTATCCAAACTCTGAATCAATTGACCTGGATCGAAAACACGAATGACAATCTTCTCACCAAAGGCCACCGGTAAAGAAGATACACGAAGCTCTATTTCGATATCGTCATGTTGGGTCTTGATCCGACCATCTTGGGGACGTCGTTTTTCAGAAATATCCATCCTCGCAAGCATCTTTAAACGACTAATAAACGGTGGATGAACCACTTTTGGAAAGGTATAAATCGTATGAAGTACACCATCAATTCTCAAACGCACATGCGTTTGTTCGCGTTTGGGTTCGATGTGAATGTCACTTGCGCGTTGTTCAAATGCATAGCGAAGCAAATACTCGACCGCGTTGATTACGGGTTGGTCGGTAGCTTCTAATTCACGATCTTCTCGAAGACGTACCAGCTGTTCCAAATTACCGAGGTTTTTTCGATCATTTTGACTGGCTTCGGCCTTGGCGATCGAACCTCGGAAACCGTAAACCTCGGTGATAATTTGTCTGATATCTGTCTTAGGCGAAACCACAATGGAAACGTCGCCGGCGATGACGTTATGAAGGTCTTGGAGGAATTGTTTATCGAAAGGATTGTCCACTGCAACGATAACCCTACCGTCTTCCTTTCTTAAAGGGACACAAGTATGACGACGCGCGAAAGGTCGCGTCATCGTCGCCGCTATAACATCGGAATTGAGTTTTAGTGGGTCCGGTTTTTCGAAAGGAAGTTTAGCCGCGCGCGCAATCGTCTGCATGATAAGGTTTTCACTAAGGCGCGCGTTGGCTGGCGTGACAAACTCAAAATCAGCGATCACTTCGGCAGGGCTCACTTCATAATGTTCACGACGATTGGCACCCGATAATTGGTCCTTTAGGATGCGGCTACGAACGTCGTTTTCATTCGTCCTTACTTGCTGAACTTGTTCCATCGTCAAAAGACTGGAACTTACAAGAAGTTTAGAAAGAAACGCAGTTGTGTAGCTTGTCATAGTCAGGTCGGCTTTATGTGTCTTCTGTCAGTATACCCTACCGCAGGAGATGGACCAGTTTTCTGATGGGCTTTATCGCCTTCCGATAAAAATCTTCTATGCGCATTCCAAAGCCGAATTAACTGGAACGAAGCTTGCTCTTATTCGACGCATCACGACGGAGCCACACCCGATGAAAACCCTAAAAACCTTACAACTCCTAATCATCCTCGCCATTTTTGCCTTTTCAGCGTGCGAAGGTGCGTTCGAAGTACACGGTGAACCCGGGACATCCGTAGCTCAGCGAGGCTTGGCTGCATCAGTTGATGATTCCAAGGCGGATAATCTAGCCCAAAACGAAGATGAAACAGACGAGATTGAAGAAGATCCCGAAGTTATCGCTAAAGCTCTTTACGAAGATAATTGCGGTGCATGCCATGGGGACGACGGACTCGGAGCACAGGCTTGGCCTCTATCAATTCAACAATTTGATCCAATTGCACCGATTATAAAAGAAGGACAAGGCACAATGTCAGCGATCCCATCACTTGATGATGCGCAGATTCAGGCAATTCAAAACCATCTGATTTCATTGAGAACTTACTAAGCTAAAGCTTCACGCGAACGGTTCTATTCCAAACGCGTTCCGCATGTTCCAATAGAATTTTATTCTGAACAAAACCATCGTGAGTAAATTTCCCGTCTCCAATAGCTTTTCCCGCGTCAATGATGTCAGTTCCACGAAGGACGTTTTTCTCCCCGTTTTCTAAAACGAAAAGCTTATAAGTGCTTGGGCTAACATCGGAAGTACAGGCGGTCCGATAAGCAAAAGTTACCTCACCGAATCCATCGCCATCAAGGTCCAAAATAGAAACAGCACGTTGTTCAAAGGCAGCGTTCCAATCGAACTCACATTTAGGCTTCACCTGTTTAACCGAACTTAGAATTTTGAAATCATCTCCCTTCTGGACGGCATGGGTCGCGTAAAGATTTTCAATCTGCGATAAACCATTATGTTTTGCCCGCGACGCCGACAGAATAAACCAGTTCTCGCCGTTTTCATCCTGCCAACGCAATCCATGTTTTGCTTTACCGAGAAACTTTAGAGATTCAGGACGATCTTCTTTCAGATACTTCAGCTCAATAAATTTTGATGCCTTTTCTTTTTTCTTTTCAACGACTTTCTCAACATCGTCTACCACTTCAACTTTCTTTTTATCTTCGAATTTAGGTGCGTCTTCTTTTTTGGAGCATGCCAAAAGAAGACTCATGAAGATCAATATGATGGTTTTCATTTATTCCTCGTTACTAATGTGTTGTTCGACTCGGGCTCTTAATTAACACTTAAGCATTATCGTTTAGATAGGTGTTCAAGAATTGACCGGTATAACTTTCAGGTACCATTGCAACTTTCTCAGGTGTTCCTTTGGCGACAACATATCCACCACCTTCTCCACCCTCGGGCCCCATATCGATGACATAATCCGCACATGCGATAATCTCTAAATTATGTTCGATCATTAAAACGGAGTTTCCCGCTTCGACCAATCGTTCAATCACTTGCATCAATCGGTTGATGTCTTCAAAATGCAGACCCGTGCTAGGTTCATCCAAAATATAGAGAGTATCTCCAGTGGCAATCTTTGAAAGCTCTCTGGAAAGCTTGATCCTCTGAGCCTCTCCACCAGATAACGTCGTGGAGGGTTGACCTAACTTAACGTAACCCAACCCAACGTCATTCAGCGCGTCCATCACTCTCTTAATTTTGGGGTGTGCTGTAAAAAATGTCGTCGCCTCACTGATTGTCATATCCAACACTTCGGCGATATTCTTATCGCGATATTTCACCATCAAAGTCGTATGATTAAATCGTGCGCCGTTACACATTTCACACGGGACAAAAACATCAGCGAGAAAGTTCATCTCCACTTTGATAGCGCCCGCGCCTTTACACTCATCACAGCGACCACCATCAACATTAAAACTAAATCGTCCTTTATTGAAACCGTACATTTTCGCGTCTGGCATCGCGGCAAAAAGCGTTCGAATCCAATCGAAAACTTTGGTGTAGGTAGCTGGATTGGAACGCGGCGTACGTCCAATTGGGCTTTGATCGATAACAATGACCTTATCAAAAGCATCCAAACCTTTAATCGATTTAACTGTCCCGACAGACCGATGTTTATAAAACACTTTACGCGCGATTGCCGGATAAATGATGTCGTTAACGAGCGAACTCTTTCCCGCGCCTGAAACCCCGGTCACACAGACAAAGGTTCTCAATGGAATATCGATATCGACATTCTTTAAATTATGATGCGTTGCGCCCCGAATCTTTAAAAACTCTTTCGATTTTCGACGTGTGCTTGGATAAGGAATCGTTTTCTTACCCGATAGGAACAATCCGGTTCCAACTTTTGCTTTTTGAATTTGGGCCGGTGTACCGACCGCAACGATATCACCACCTTCAACACCGGCACCCGGTCCGAAGTCGACTACATAATCGGCAGCCTCCATAGTATCGCGGTCGTGTTCGACAACAATCACCGAGTTCCCACGATCACGTAGGCCTTCCAATGAAGCGATAAGCTTATGATTATCGCGTTGGTGTAAACCAATAGAAGGCTCATCCAGGACGTATAGAACGCCCCGTAACTTTGTACCAAGTTGGCTTGCTAATCGGATACGTTGAGTCTCGCCGCCAGATAATGTATCGGCACTTCGCGACAAACTTAGATAGCCCAGACCCACATCATGAAGAAAAGCCAAACGCTCCGATATTTCCGAGACAAGATCGCCTCCGATTTTTGTCTCTCGCTTACCTAACGTGTACTTTCGGACTTCTGAAATCGCGTCATCAATCGATATAGAACACAATTCATTGATCGATAAATCACGAAATTTCACACATCGCATTTCTTTTCTTAACCGTGCGCCCTCACAATCGGGACAACTCTCCTTTTCCAAAAAAGTTCGAAAGAACTCTTGCGCGGACTTACGAGAAGTACGCTCGTACGCCTTACCGACATGATAAAGTAAACCTCTATAGGGTTCTTTACCTTTTCTTCCATCAAGAAGGAGATTACGTTGAGCCTTCTTCAACTTCTTCCACGGAAGATTCAAATCGATGTCACCCGCTTTGTCCAAACTTTCTAGCTTGCGCCAAATCGAATCCACTTCGGCGCCTGCTGGAAATTTCTTCGGACGTTCTTTAGGATGAACACCAATGGGCACTACAGCACCATCGTAAACAGACTTACTATCATCACTAACAATCAAATTACTTTGAAAGACTTCAAGTGTTCCTAAACCACGACAGGTCTTGCATTGACCGACAGGACTATTAAACGAAAAGCTCTGATGGGTGAGCGACTCAAACGCTGTTCCGCAAAACTGACACGCTCGGTCACGACTAAAAAGACGTTCACTCTCTTCCTCAAAGCCCTTTTGTTCTGGAATGAGCAATATGCATTGTCCGTTCCCAGCTGTCATCGCCCGTTCAACAGCATCCTGGACCCGCAACTCAATACCTTCTTTGGCGATAAGCCGGTCGACGACAATATCGATATCGTGTTTTTTCTGACGCTCCAGTTTTGTAATAGTCTCAAGTAACAGCGTCTCGCCGTTAATCCGTACGCGACCAAAACCAGACTTTCTTAGCTTATCAAACATGTCTCTAAACTCGCCTTTCCGATTTCGAACCATCGGGGCAAGCAAAACGAAACGCGTTTTTTCAGGGAGGGAAACGATGTCAGCCACAATCGTTTCTATCGACATCGCCGATACGGGCTCATCACAATTATGACAATGCTGCGTTCCTAGTTGTGCGAATAAGATGCGCATATGGTCGTAAATTTCTGTGATCGTACCCACAGTACTACGCGCACTATTTCCGGCGGTTTTTTGTTCGATACTAATAGTCGGACTTAGTCCCAAAATTTGATCGAACTCTGGCTTTTCTACCCCGCCCAAAAACTGGCGAGCATAGATTGAAAGGGATTCGATGTAACGGCGTCGCCCTTCCGCATAAATTGTGTCAAAAGCCATCGATGATTTTCCTGAACCACTCGGCCCAGTGAAGACCACCAACTTTTTCTTGGGGACGACAAGATCCAAATCTCGCAAATTATGCTGACGCCCGCCGTAAACGGCGAGGCTTTTTTTCGGGTCCAAATTTTTCTTTTTTGAGGCCAACACAAACTTCGTAACAATAGGTTTAACGAACCTACCTTCCCCAGGACACCGGTCAAGACACAGAACAATGATCTCCCGCTTTGACCTTAAGTTTCCACCTAGGAACCTATCTCGAGCTTCATGTGATCATGGCTATCTCATAGATATGATGCTATCTATTTTTTACAAAAATCCGAGGTAGACAATGAAAATTCTAATAATAGGTCTTATTTTACTACTTTCGGCCGGATGTTCAGATCCTGTTGATAAAACACCGGAGGTCGAAAAAGATGCAGGTGTAATCGACGACATGGGGACGAAAAAGCCCGATATGAATACTGTCGTAGATATGAAAATGAGCCCAGATACCGGTTCTGATGCAAGTACAAATTCAGATTCGGGACTTCCCGAACCCAAGGAACCCATTAGTAACGATGTTGATATTCTTTGGGTTATCGATAACTCCGGTTCGATGTGCCAGGAACAAGAAAGGCTCGCCCAAAATTTTGAGATTTTCATCGACGAACTCGTTAAATCCGGAGAGGTCAATTTTCATATCGGAGTAACAACAACGCACATGCCTGAAAAAGACTATCCACAAGAACCTCTAGCGAAAGCTGGACACCTACAATCCACGCCTCAACCCATACCTGGATTTGACCGAACTTGCGTGAATTCAGTCGATGAAAACGGAGCGATAGTGGATGGACAATACGATCCGGTCCGCAAAAGTATCGAAGCGGCCGTTAAGTGTATGAGAACTCCAGACGCGTCGTTAACGGCGTTCACAAACGAAGAACTGCGTTGCGCCGTCGATATACAACCCGATAATTGTGAAATCGTAGGAAAATGTGGCGGAGCCGGACGCAGGTGTCAGATGAGTGACCTCTTTCCACCAAGCGATAGTTATAGAACCATTCCGAAGGTACTAAAAGCGTCAGACTACACGTCCAATAACACACTCGATGTGGCTCAATTAAAAGCAGACTTTGCTTGTATGAGCATGGTTGGCACACGTGGTCACGGAATCGAAAAAGGATTGTCAGCCGCGGTAGCTGCGACTGATATTTCTCTCACCGGCGGTCCATTAGATCAAACCGACGCTCCGGGTTATAGCGCCGCGTCTGCCAACCACGGCTTCATCCGAAAAGACGCGCGCTTCGCGTTGGTATTTCTAACCGATGAAAATGATTGTTCACATGACGGAACCTTAATCGAGGAAACTTCGTGCGGCGATGATATTTGCGAATATGTGAATAGAGAGGAAGACGCAGACACATCCCCGCTTATCAAACTGGAAACATTACGTTCTGATTTATTACGTAACCTCAGCGTTTCAAAAAACAGAACTGTACGAGATGGAGAAATCTTTGTTGCATCACTTAACGGCACGCCGGATCGCTACGACGGACCAGCGAAGACCCAGTGTATGCCCGGAGAACCTTCCGATATCACGCCTACATGTGCCAACGCACTTGGCATCGCAAACTCCGGGGACCGGTACATTCGTTTTCTTCAAACCTTTCCCGAAGGCCAATATTTTCCTAACTACGATAATCCAACTCAAGGTTGGTTATGCCGGAGCGATTTCTCACCCGCGTTAACCCTTATTGGCGAACTACTAGAAGCACCTAATGCCGATTAGTTTTAGAGGTCCTGATGCGAAAGGCTATTTCGAATTCCAAGGTTGTTGTTTGGCAGACTCATCGGCCATTTTCGCGACATAAGCCTCAAGTTTTTCCTCAATATCAGGAGAATCGTGGGCCATCATACGCGCACAGAAAATAGCGGCGTTTATCGCTCCGTGCTTACCAATCGACATTGTTGCGACTGGAATCCCTTTCGGCATCTGAACCATCGACAATAAAGAATCCAACCCGCCCATCATTGTAGTCGCCATCGGAACACCGATCACAGGCACGCTTGTACTCGCTGCTAGAACTCCAGGCAGATGTGCTGCCATCCCAGCCGCCGCAATTATCGCACGTATTCCACGTTTTTTGGCACTTTGCGCATAATCCGCACAGCGATCTGGAGTGCGGTGCGCTGAAATGACAAATCGTTCATGGGGAATCCCGAGTGCTAAAAGCGTTTCGCTTGCATGTCCTAACTCAGGCCAATCCGAACCCGATCCCATGACAATACCCACAAGCGCTTTATCGCCGCCCACTACTTCTGTTTTTTCAAAGTTCATCATCTTTGTATCCTCGTTAATGGAAGGCCCTTATAACATTTTGTGCGTATTCGAAAATAGGCATTCCAATTACCAGATTGACCAATTCAAACGAATCACTCATGCTCGTTCCCAATCAAGAATGCCGAAAGTTACGATGAAGCTCACACTCGCCAATTCCAATCACGCCTCACACATATCCAAATTCTATCGTGAGACACACGACGACGACTTTCCGCACACAGAAATGTTCTCCGAAAATACGGTCGGTAGAATGATTCGTGATAACGATCTGGCGGTAATCATCGCATCTGACGCAAGCAAGATTCTAGGTTGTGGTGTGGCTTTCCCCTCCGAATGGAACCAATCATTTGAAATCGGCTCTCTTTCGGTCCAGCCGTCCGATCGACGTGTACAAGTTGGACGCGCATTGTTTGAAGCGCTTCGCCGACTTGGCGCGAAACGATACGGCGTCACCTATTTCCGTGCTAATTCGGAGATGACCTTTCGCCGCGCCCGAAAAATAGGAGCGAAATGCTGGGGATATCGCATTCTGCCAAATGCGCAGGACGCCGACGACGCCGAACTCCTCATGGGCTTTTTCGATCATCAAAAAGAAGCCGCTCGGATTGATCCGCCTGATAACGATATCACCCGCTTACCCTTTGCTGCTCGCATTGTAGAGACCTTACACGGAGAAACAGGCGTGGTCCCCTACCCCAAAAATTATCCTGTGGGTTCGCCAAGAGGCACCGGTGCTCCGATGGACCTCGGTCGAATTTGGCCAACCTTCCATGCCGCAGGTAATTTTGTAACGATCGAAAGCTCGACCGGACCTGCGCCAACGGACGTCATTGAAGCATTTGTGTCCAAAGTAAGGAAAAAGGGTGTAGATGATATTCGACTATTTTTACCTGTGAATCAGGTCGATGCGTATTTTGATTTAATGGAGTTGGATTTCACCGCAACCGCCTACTTACCTGGATGGTATTTACGCGCAAACCAACGTTTCGATTGCCTAGAGATGACTGCAGGTGCTCCGCCGATACCTAGGAACCCAGATACTTTCGTTGAACGAGCTACAAAAAAGATCTCGAAGGACCTAACGCCCCTAGGTTAAAAAGATCAAGGAGGGATCGCTATTTGGGAAGCTCCAAAACGATAATCTCAACATGGACGACCCCACGACGAATCATCTTTAGTTCCCGGGCTGCTTCACCTGACAAATCGATGACCCGTTTCTTCGCGTAGGGGCCCCGATCATTTATTCTAACCCGAACCGATCGATTTGTTTTCGTATCCACAACTCGAACAATGGTTCCAAAAGGTAATGTTAGATGTGCCGCCGTCATTTCTTGGGAATCGTAGAGCTCGCCTGAGGCTGTTTTTCTTCCATTGAAACGATGAGCGTAAAAGCTAGCATCGCCGGAAAGCGAGTGATCGCCGGCCAATTTCTTTTGGTCGATCTGAGCGTCGGCATTGCGAAACGCGAACGAATCCACGTTTTTCGAGCCGCATCCACACGCTACGATGATTAGGATTAAAATTAAAATAACCCCACTCATATCATTGTTTATTCGCACGACGCTTCCAAAACGACAATCTTCTTGGCCTCAACGGCGATAAGCTCATTTGCGCTTTTCGCGTTAATATTATTATGCAAAACATCAAAAGGTAGAACTTGTTTTTTTATGCGCACGCGGCCATCAGCGTATGTTGCAGCCGTGTCGGAATGTTTCCAGAAATAACTACCGATGACGATATCTGCGAATCCGTTAAAGTCGATATCGAGCATCGCTATCGTGGTCGCATCGACGCCAAGGATCTCAGTGTAATACTCAGTAAAACTTGTTCCCTTGTTTTCATGCACTACGATTTCGGCAGGAAGCGTATTGTCCTCATTAATTTGCTGTTGTGGCGAAACAAATGACAAATCCGACACTCCATTTTGTTGAATGGATCCTGCGGCGAGTTTGGTAAAAATACCATCGGTCGTCGCAATATCTTGGGTGAATGTTTTTGAAGTTCCGTCTCCTTTTATATCCGTAAACACCATATACTTATTGCCTTCAAAAAGGACGGCTAATCCAGCGCCCATCTCGCTCGAAAAATTTCCGGATGCGATATCGACAGGTTCGCCGACAAGTGTCGCACTCAATTCAATCAAATCGCCAAACGAACCATCTTCATTCAAAAAGATTCCGACCCGATCTGGCGAAGCGGCGATAACCGCGAGATCGGATGCGCCGTCTCCGTTGAAATCACCCACGGCGAGATCCAATACAACCCCGCCGACGGGAAGCACCTTTTCAACGTCAAAAATAAGATCGCGCTTGTCTCCTTGCTCTCTATTCGGAATCACAACAACGTCTGAGGCATTTGATGTCGCAACTTCATAAAAACCATCATTATCAACATCCAACGAAACGATATTCGCAGGAGCAGAGCCCGCATTTGCGGTATCGTAGCGAACAAATTTTTCGCTGCCATCGGGAGTCGATCGAAAAACCGTCACCCCATCACGATTAAGAAAATTCAAAATCGCGATATCATTTATTTTGTCACCATCAAAGTCTGCAGAAGTAGCGCCCTGGATATCGGTTTGAGCATCTTCAGGAGTTTTTTCAAACAACACTTCGGAGTAATTAACATCACCGCCAGGAATGCATGAATCGCAAACATCACCAAAACCATCGCCATCTAAATCTTCTTGATTTGGGTTTTCTGACATTCGACAATTATCGCACACGTTTCCTATTGCATCTGTATCGTCATCTTTTTGATCGATATTAGAATCCTCTGGACAATTATCGCATAAATCGCCGATCTCATCGGTATCCGAATCTAGCTGATCTGTGTTGGGTACGTCCTCACAGTTATCACAAATATCGCCAACACCATCTGTATCGCGGTCGGCTTGATCGGAATTTTTAACATCGACACAATTGTCGCAGTCGTCTCCAATTCCATCTCCATCTAAATCGGCTTGATCAGAATCGCGATCATTTGGGCAAACATCACACGCGTCTCCGACCCCATCTCCGTCGGTATCGGTCTGATCGTCGGATTTAAAACTTGGGCAAAGATCACACAGGTCACCAATTCCGTCATTATCTTGATCGGCTTGCGATGGATTTGAAATTTCAGGACAATTATCCCCATCTCCTATTCCGTCGCCATCAACATCCGGCGCGTCATCACCACAATTGGCGAGTACAATCAGAGCTAAAATACAAAACAGTAGAATTTTTTTCATAGGGGTCTCCGTAAGCTCCGAGATCCAATAATTTTGGATGAACGAAGGTGAGCACAGATACCTGTTTTTTAAACGAAGCTCCAACGATTTAGGTGTTTTTTTTTTGCCTTTAGGGATCAGGCTCATCTAAGAACGCAATCATCTCTGGTGGTAGGCTCTCAGGGAAAAGCACAACGTTATTTTCGATATGACTTCTCATCATATAGACAGCTTCCCAGGGGATATCGCACCAGGAGTCAATACCTGAGAACGAAAGCGAAGCGCTTAATCCCTTTGAATTGAAAAGAAAATCGGGGATGCCGAAGGAATAACAAAAGTTAAGATTGAGACGAAACTCTGATTCAAACTGAGGCGGTAAAGTAACACCGTCTGCGCGCGCGTCGAGAGTGATCATAACCGTTCCAGTTTCGATAAACTTCGTAAAAACGGCGAATTTATCGGGGTCTGTCTCTGGCTCGGGCTCGGGTTCTGTCTTACCAAAGTTGACCCGAATTACATTATCATTTTCATCCATCTTTTAACGTTAGCGCTGAATGTTGAATTGTCAAAACTAAGGAGAAAAATGACGGAAATTAATCTACGACGGAAACGTAGTCGCTGCGAATCAAGTTGACCAGATCTTGCATGGTCTCCAAATCTCCGGACAAACTCTTATTCAAGATGTTTGAGACTGATTTGTAATTATAGACGAGCTGTAGGGAGTCCATCAATTCTGGAGACAAACTTCTCAACGGCGCTACGAGTGGGTGAGAAATGATGAGTGACTGATGCATCTTCGGAACGTCGTCCCCAAGAGCACGTAGTTCGTCAAGAATTCTCATTCCTTCCATCATGAGTGCTTCGACAGAATCATCCATTTCATTCTCAAAGGTCTCTTCTGTTGGATGTTCCAAAGAAAAGGTTCCATAGTCCCAGCCTAGAAGACGGTAGAAAACCTTATAGGGATCGACGTCAGCGTTGTCGTTGACCAGACAATACTTAACTTTGCCTTCCTTAAGGAATATCTTGCCGATGTTTTGATCTTGGTGAATGACAAAAACGCCTGTTTTCTTACTTGTCGAAAAAAGCTGTAGAAGATCGGGTAATGGAACTTCTTCGATGAGGCCAGAAATTGAGCCAGTCAAAGTTGCTCCTGTTGTGCGTGTTGATGTAACACCGCCCGGAGCGCCCGCGTTACTGCTAAGGTCTTGTCCGAGTGGCTCAGAGGCATCGCGGTGTACCAGCTTGATAATATTGGTACCAACTAATATACGATCGCCCTCTTTTAGACGCGATTTCGTAATTTTCTCGCCGTTTACGAAGGTCCCGTTTGTTGAACCGAAATCTTCGATTTGGATTTGATTACTATGAGTCGTTATTTGGGCGTGTCGCCGAGAGACCATGTCTTCGACGAGGACCATATCTAGATCGCTAGAGCGACCGATAACAACTTCGGAATCCATCTCAAGAGGGAATTCTCCTCCTTGATATTTGCCAGATATAAATTTTAGGACGTAGCCGCCAGTTCTGTTCAAGATAAAACTCGGTCCAGTGATTCGTTCCAATAAAAGTATCACTAATAAAAATAGCGTCAAGAACGGGCTAAATAATAAGTTGTTAATCGTATTTTTTTAGCTTAGCGTCGGACTCCTTTATCGAGCATACTTTGGACCTTCATTTTTGGATTAGTCTCTCAGGGGCAATACTTATAACCTTTAGCGTCCTTTCCATAGCTATATTACTCAAGAAGAAAGCCCCACAAAGTCATCTTTTACCCACGTTAGGATTCGACGCTCTAGAATCCCCACTTAAGGCCATTTATATGAGATCGGCCGTTTGGGAGCGTAAACTATCCCATTTTCAATCATCGAGTTCCCTTGCAAGGGAATTTAGACGCGCCCTGTTCGAACTTCAACTGCTTAATTACCCTGACCCAACGCCGTCAACAGATCTCAAAGCACTTGAAAAGTTAATCGACACACAACCTGAAGATGCTGAAGACTGTCGAAAGCGGCTTGAACATTTAAAAGAATTTCGAAAGCAAAAAAAAAGAGCCTAAGGCTCTTTATGCTTAAATCAGGCGATCTCTCTTCTTAGAAGTAAAAGCTAAGATTTCCGGAAAGGGTTTGGGTCGTAGCGCCAATGTTTTCGTACGACTGGTCATTCTGAAAATCATACGCCGCCCATGTGTATTTCGCTCCGATTCCTACGTTATTGATTCTGACATCAGCGCCAATCCCAGCCCTAAGAGCTGCGGAACCTGCGTCTTCGTTAAATACGTTGTCAGTGAGTTGGTATCCACCTAAACCGATGAATAAATAGGGCTCAAGAATTCCCATTTTAGGTTGAAGCTTCCCATCGACGTTTGCACCCACCATTGACAAGGTCGTTCCGTCATCGAATCGAAAACTTCCACCGTCAACTCCGAGCTCTAATCCGAACAAATCTCCCTTCCCACCGACCGCTACACGGTAATTTGTTCCGCTAAGCGAACCTTCGCTAACCTCACTGATACGCAGTGTATTCAACCCGAGACCGCCGTTGACGTAGAACTCGACCGATGACTGGCGGACAGGCGCTGTTTCAGTTCTCACTTCTTGGACTGGAGCATGATGTACTACTGTTGTTCTGGGACGATGATGTACTACCGTTCTTCTCGGAGCGCGATAACGCGTCGTGTAACGAGCGTATGAGTGACGACGCGGAGCAGTGTGGTGACGAACAACGCGTACTCCACGATGACGGCTAGAATTTACATGAACTCCTGTATTGTGACGCACAACGGTATGATGTCGCACATTTGAACTCGTTTGTGCTCGAGTGGTTCTTCGTGTGGTGGTCGTGTTCCCGTTTGAACGCGTTCGTGTGGTTCGTGTAACAGTCCGTGTCGGTTTAGAGCTTCGTTTGCGAGTCGTATTAGTCGTTGCCTTTCGACGCGTGGCTGAGCTTTTCTTAGCTTTTTTCGTCAATCGATGGGTTCGAGTGCTTTTTGCTTTAGTTCTCGTCTTAGCTTTCGCGGTCGATTTTGAACGTTTCCCCGTTGTAGCCGCCTCTGCATTAGAAGCGCCTAGAAATAATGGTGTCGCGATTAAAGCAATTAAAGCAGCGAGTGTTATTAGTTTGGATACATTCATGACTAACTCCAGTGTCTTGTTGTTCACATATAGTCAGACGCCCTTCAGCTGACAAAATTCAAAATCAAGGCGATATTTTGCACACTATCTAATATCTCTATAGAAAACATGGTTTAATAGCGCAAAAAGGCATTCGTTTTCCCAAACAAACCCAAATGTGGAGTGTTTCTTATCCATTCATATGTTTTCCACCGATTGAGGTTAAAATAACAAGATCTTTGGCCAACTTAATGTAGATTGGTCGGTAATCAGAGATGGACTTTAACTTGACGCGTATTCCTCCGTATGTCACACCGAGCATTATCGCCGGTACTAAATGACCACCGGAATTAGGAACGTTAGCACTAGAAGCGTATTTCGTAGGATTTGCATGGGTTCCCCAAAAAAGAATCTTCGACTTGTCGAAGACAAAAATAAGCCTAATCGTGACGAGTTAAATTCAAAAATTGACGTCGCCTATTCCATACGCAGATTAAAACCCTACGAGGTTGTTGAGAGCCGTGGTTCAGAACAAGTTCTCCGTGGAGACAAAGCTTTTAAATTAGACTGGAACGAATCAACAATTACGCCGAGTCCTAAAGCACTGTCTGCAATTCAATCTTTTGTATCGGGTAATGGCGGTCTAAATTGGTACCCAAGTTTGGGAAGCCGTTCTTTGGCCGATTCTTTGTCGGAATACACCCAACTTCCAGCCGAAAACATCTTAGTCACAGCCGGAAGTGACGCAGCCCTTCAGCTGATCTGCGACAGCTATCTTGATACGAACGATGAGGTCGTGGTTCCAGTTCCTACCTATAATCATTTTTTGGTTTTTGCCCAAAGTCGTGGCGTACGATTAATATCCATCCAACCAAACGATCCTTTTAGGGTGGATTTTGACCTTTTGGAGTCCACACTTTCGAATCGAACGCGCCTCGTTTATCTTGTTAGTCCCAATAATCCGACAGGCACGATATTTACTGCAGCTCAAATTGAGCAATTATGCACCGACTTCCCCAGAACTCTATTTGTAGTCGACGAAGCTTATTTCGAATTTGCGCAAATCACCGCCATCAGTCTGGTTACAACATTTAAAAACCTTCTTGTAACGCGGACTTTCTCTAAAGCGTTTGGTCTTGCGGGTCTGCGTATCGGGTACCTTGCCGCACATCGAACGCTTATTGATGGATTGAGCAAAATCTATAATCCCAAATCTGTAAGTACGCTCTCGCAAATAGGCGCAGAAGCCGCGTTGGGAGATCTCGATTATTTGAACAAATATTTAGATGAAGTTTCACAATCCAAAACCATTCTATTGGACTATTTCCGTTCAATTGGGACGGATGCTTTTTCGACCCCCGCAAATTTCATCGTCGTTCGTCTACCTCAAATTGAAGAAACACTCTCCAAGCTTTCGGCGGAATCGATTTATATCCGGAATCGGTCGAATTATCCGGGCCTTGCTGATTGTGCACGAATGAGTGTCGGCAACGTCGAACAAACTCGGGCACTCATCGAAAAATTAAACCGAATATTCTAATTCGCCATTTCGTTTCTTAATCAAAAGAAAAGGGAACTTTCCCAAATTTACGGGGTCATAAGTTTGAGCCTTGCATAAACGTTTATCTGGAAACTAGATTGTTTATCCCGAGTCGACCTTTAATTTGTGCGTGTAAATGAATCCCGACGATCGAAAACTAGTGCGCCGATTAAAACGAAGGGACGAAGACGCGTTCACCGAACTTGTAAAAACCTACCAACATAAAGTTTTTAACGTCATCTATCGAATATTGGGAAGCAAAGCCGAGGCTGAAGAAGTTTCCCAAGAAGTCTTTATCGCGATATTTAAATACATCGATTCGTTTCGAGGAGAAGCAAAACTCTCGACATGGATCTACCGAATTGCGATCAATCATGCCCGCAATCGCGTAAAATACTTATCTCGTCGATCACAACGAGCACACCAAGACATTGACGATGGACCTGAGACCGCGAACGAAGATGCTCCACTGAGCGCATATATCGCCTCCCCCCATGAAGAAATAGTAGGTACGGAGTTAGAGGACATCATCAGAGACGGCTTGAAAACATTGAACGAAATCCATCGAACCATCGTGATTCTGCGAGACATAGAAGGATTGAGTTACGTAGAAATTTCCAAAATTGTCGAGTTACCTGAAGGAACCGTTAAAAGTAGGTTATTTAGGGCACGTGTTGCTTTGAAAGAATATGTGGAATCAAGGTATACTGAGAAGGTGGTATAATCATGAATGAAGCAAACAACATAGAAAAAGAGATGACCGCTCAAGATCTGCTCTTTAACGATTTTCTTGAAGGCGACTTATCGCCAGAAGAACACGCTAAATTCGAAGAACGTCTAGAAAACGACGAAGTGTTTAAACGAGAATACGAACAATTCTTCAGTGTCGTGGGCGGTTTACGTGCCCTTCCGTTTACCTTCGCGCCAGACGACTTTGTAAATACTGTACAAAGCCGAATACGTACGAGGTCACGGGGTCGGTTCTTCGCCGATAACTATTTACTGACCAGTCGAATACCTTATGAAGTAGTCGGACTCGTTATGATTCTGGTTATGATTTCTTCGTATTTTATGATGGGAGTGCCACATGATGCGAAAATAAAAGACCTCAACAAATTACCAAAACTACAAACCCCAACTCAAAAGCTTTAGTATTCGCTAATTTAACAAGCACAGACGAGAAAGAATGAGGGAAACATGTTTACGCAGATCAGCACCTTCATGACCAGGACCAACGCAAGAGGGACATCCTTTTTCGCAATCACATCCACTCACTAATGAAAACGCGATTTCGCATAATTTATCATGCCGTTCATATAATTCTTCGCCGAAACCAACGCCGCCTGGAAACTTATCGTAAATAAAAATAGTTGGGTCGTTTAACATCGGACCTATTTTCCCGCCAGGTTCGGCGTCATCATGGACAGTCAAACCATCATACCCACTGGATAACCAACGTTGTTCAGACAACGAACCGATCGTAATATTAAGGTCTCGCGGATCGCACATTACTTTTAGACTCGCCGCGGTTTGTAGGACTTGTCCCAAACCAGCGATCGTTGCGGCCCAAATTTCAGGATCTTTTGAAAGCTCTGGGAAGTGTTCGTCCTGTAGCTTCACCCAATATGAAACGGTATGTAGATCTAACTCCGGCAGATCGAGTTCTCCGTAACCAATATTCTCGCCGGTTCCAAATTTTATTTTTTTGTACCCAACAAACCGATCGGTAACTCTGACTTCACCAAATCCGATCTCAGCCGGAGCTTCCACCCGTTCGCCAAAAGTATCTAAAACGTGAACGTAAGCGTAGTGTTTCGCTGTCGTATAATAACCATCGTTGGATTTTCTCACATATGCGCGGCGTTCTTTGTAATCCAGCTTTTCAACCCGATAGGGTTCCCCAGAAACCTGATAAACCGCGTTTGGGTAAATCGTTGTATGGGCCGCTTCAAAATCGACTTCAGCTAAAACCTTCGGTTCAGCATGGGAAATATCAATGACAACAAAGTTCTCATCGGCAATATTTCTCAAGTTAATTTCCGTTGCCGGATAGGTTCTTGACGCCCATTCCCAACGATCAGCAGACGGCTGAATCATCCCGGTTTCTCGATGGAGAAAAGACAATACTTCCTGGGTTTCTTCTCCAGCGAGACCACCATATTGTTCACCATGTCGCCATGGTAATTCGAAGACAGCACATTTAAGATGTTCGAAAACGATTCTCAAGTTATCCGGATCGATACGAGCAGCCTCTGGGCTTTGTTCGAAAAAATACTCTGGATGTCGGATGATAAACTGATCTAGAGGATCATCGCTGGCCACCAAGATCGCAACGCTTGTTCCCTGCTTGCGACCAGCTCTACCAAACTGTTGCCATGTGGAGGCAACGGTTCCCGGGTAGCCCGCTAACAAACAAACATCCAACGAACCGATGTCGATCCCAAGTTCCAATGCGTTTGTTGAAACCACACCCAGAATTGAACCGCTACGAAGCCCTTTTTCAATGCGCCGACGCAAGTCCGGAAGATAACCACCACGATAACTTGCGATCCGTTCTTCAAGACCACCATTTCCACGGTCTCGTTTAAGGCGTTCTTTCAGTCGATTGATCATCACTTCGACAGACTGACGGCTTCGTGTGAAAACGATCGTCCCACACTCCTCTTTCAAAACTGTCGTTGCAATTCGTTGAGCTGCAGAAAGGCTCGATTGACGACGCATCTGCTGCACATCTTTGATGGGAGGATTCATCAAACAAACATACTTTTCTGATGAAGGTGCACCATTTTCGGTTACGAGGTGAAAGGGATTTCCGGTTAGAGTTTCTGCTAGTTCCTTAGGGTTAGCGATCGTTGCGCTGGTGGCAATAATCTTAGGTTTTACACCATAATGTTTACAAACCCTCATCAGCCTCCGAAAAACATTAGCCACGTGTGACCCAAAAACGCCGCGATAGGTATGAAGTTCGTCGACAATGATATATTCAAGCGATTTAAAAAAACGGGCCCACTTGGCGTGGTGTGGAAGAATCGCTGCATGCAACATATCGGGATTGGTAATAATCAGTTTTCCACGATCGCGAACTCTGCGTCGAACGTCTGGAGGTGTGTCGCCGTCATAAACTTGAGCTTCCCAACCTTCGTTATCAGGAAGACACTCCAATAGCTCATTTAGCTCTGCGGTCTGATCCTGGCTGAGGGCTTTGGTTGGAAACATGTAAAGCGCATGACCGCCTTTATATAAAGCATCGACCACTGGAAGATTATAACAAAAGCTTTTACCGCTCGCGGTTGGGGTTACCACAACCGTGTTATTGCCCGATAAAACACTTTCGATAGCTTCAGATTGGTGCGAATACAGTGAACGAATTCCTTTTTCATCCAGTGCCTTCTGAATACGTTCATCTAAGTTTTCCGGGAAATCACCATAAACGGCTTTCTTCGCCGGCAACTTTTTCATCGCAGTGAAGTGCTTGCCGGCTCCCCTTCCGCTCTCCCACTTCTGAATAATATCTTTGAGCGTACCCGGTCTACTTTGTCTCATACCATCCTCCAACACTGCAAGGATGTACAGGTACTCTTTCTAGGGCAAGGTGTCAATAAAGTGGCTAACTCAGGATGGGTATTTTCGACATTTAACGAAAAGAAAACTTGGTTTGGAACTCAATCGTTGATAAATTTCAGGCGAGATTTTCTTTATTTCCTCAGACACGATGCCTTCGCAAATACGTTCTATCACTAGACTATTGGAAGTGATGGCATCCGTAATTTCGCTTAGCGATCTCCTATAAAAGGACACTGCAACGGGCACACCTACGGTGTTCCATTCCTGTTTGACTAATTCACGTTTGAAGTAATTCCCGGACTCCGAATAAGAAAAATCTGCAAAAGGATGGTGCGTTGAAAACACCATATGTCCGCCGGGTTTTAGTGCGCGATGTATTTCTTCGAAAATAAAGCCCAAATCCTCGATATAATGAAGTGCTAAAGGGCAGACTATCATGTCAGCGCTGTTGGACAATACATCGGGT
>CALJNB010000002.1 GCA_937981985.1 uncultured bacterium | reverse complement strand
TTTCTGGGTAAACTCAAGCTCGATAGCGTTTAGGAACACGACATTGCGAACCTTTTGCGCCGCCTTTCCCACATTCGCCATATGTGAGGGCGTGGGCGAACTTAATGGATCGATATTGATCCAAATGGATTCAAAGGATTTGTCTAAATGTACATAATAAAATATGAATTCGACCCACTCGCCGTTGCATTGCGCTTAACCCGGACCTACGAATGAAAAAAATCGCCCTAATTCTAATTTCGTTTTTTATCTATTCTACACCGGCTTTCGCCGAAGACGACGATGCGGCCGAAAGCGGATTTGTACTTGGACAGCTTGTCTTTTCTATAATCGCAACAGGGGGTATCTCGACCACTGTAGGAGGCGCGGTGGGTGGTGGTATCACAACAACGGTCGCAACACGCCACAACTCGGTGAACCGCGGCGCGGTAAACGCTTTCTTACAGTATAATCAAACGGAGCTAAGCAGTGCTTTTCAATTAGGATCGGGAGAAATTATCGACGATCTCGCGGCAATCCTTCAAAGACCCCCATGAGTCTAAGAATCTTTTTGGGAAGAGCATTCGTAAGAACAGAAAAGCGCTAATCAAACTCATACGTTCAGAATCAATAACACCAGATCAGACCGAGTCGTTTATTGTCTGGTCCGAAAATTTTAAGACCTAAGATCAAACGTAAATTCACATAGAATCAAGTTGCTTTTGGAAATCCTCACGGCTTCTTACTGAAATAGGGGCATCTAAATAACGCTGAAGTTCTTCCGCCGTTTTTTTCGCGTAGTTGAAGTTGAAAAACGCGCTCATACTAATATCGTAATTGCCCCTCGTATGTTCAACTTCGGTCCCGGGAAAAAGCTCACCACCTTTGATCACTCGAAAGTACATTCCAGGCCTAACCGCTTCACGAAATTCTCGCATCAAAGTCGAACGCTTAAAATAACCTGACAAGGTACTGCACGGGATTCTAGGATCGGTTACTTCTAATACCACCTCTCCAATTGTAAAATGATCACCAACGTAAACCTCGTTCGCATCAAAAGCGTCAATCACAAGATTCTCTCCAAAACAACCACCTTTCGTTTCCAAGCTATGTTCGGTGAGCCACCAATCGTAGTCACTTTGGGCGTAGGCATAAACCGCCTGATCAGGTCCGCCATGATATTTTTTATCAACTTGCACATCACCCAATAATCCTAACTCTCCAACTGTCGCGGATAGTACTGGGTTCTTTTCAATACCGCTGCGAAATTCCTTCCCCTTCGCCGTAAAGGTTTTACTCTTACCGATATGTATTGATAATAACTTCATTTTTTGACTCCGAACAACCTTCCCATTGGGCCTTAAGCTAATCGCTTGGCCAATAAGGTCTTAACTAAATTACCGTCTGCGGTGCCACGTGATTTTTTCATCACCTGACCGACGAAGAAACCAAACAAGCTTTCTTTTCCACCCTTATACATTTCTGTCTGCTTTGGGTTTTCAGAAATCGCCTCATCAATCCAAACAAGCAATGCCGCCTCGTCGGTGACTTTACTAAATCCCTCATCTTTAATGATCGCGTCCACCGAACGCGCGTCACCGTTGAATAATAATTCAAAGATCTTTTTCCCCGCTGCAGAAGTGACGGACTTAGTATTCACATTCTCGATAATGGCACCGATATGTTCCGCAGAAATTTCGAGCGTAGAAAAATCGAACTTGTCTTCGTAAAAAGGCAACATGACATTTACCAGCCAAGACGCTGTAAGTTTTGCGTCTTTACCAACCCTTACCTTATCGTAAAAATCGGCTAGCGAGGTTGTCCCCGAAAGAACATCCGCATCGACAACTACTAAACCTTCACCTTTGTAGGTTTCGAAACGGGCCAGCAGATCAGCGTTTTCATCGCGCGCGTAATCGCGCCAGGTAAGTACCGGAGCTAAGGATTTTATTTTTTTATCTTTGAGCTCTTTCCCCGTTTCCTTGGAAATTATTTTTTCCGGTTGTTTACTATCTTTGCCCCAAGAATCCTTCAACGACACAATTCGGTTGAACACCAACGCTGTCTCGATTGAAGATTCGTCGCGCCGAAAATAGCCATGACGTTCAAACTGATAACGCATATCTGAATCCTCGCCGGCTACCGAAGCCTCGATTCTCGCATCTCTGACGATCAAAGAATCAGGATTCAGCTCTTGCTCTAAGGTAAGGTCAGGATCGGTACCGGGTCGTTCGTTCACAAATAGTCGATCGTATAAATTCACGGTCGCCGGCAACGAGGTTTTCGAATCAACCCAGTGCACCACGCGACGAACTTTCTTACCCGATGTATCGGACCCGCTTTTACTCGATTTATCATATGTACAAAGTAGTTCGATAATCTCGCCGGAATCATTTTTGATAACCTCGTTTACTTTTACGATATACGCATATCGCAAACGAACATCCTCTCCCACTTCTAAGCGCTTCCACTTTTTAGGAGGCGTTTCGGAAAAGTCACTACGTTCAATGTAAAGAGTCTTACTAAAATTGACCGCACGTGTCTCGTTGCGGTCAAAACCTCTCGGCCAATATGCACATTCTAAAACCTCGTTATCGCCTTCATAATTTGTAATCGTTAGCTTAAGAGGATCAAGAACACACATCACCCGTGGCGCCCGCGTGTTAAGTCGGTCTCGGATCGCAAATTCTAACATCGCCACATCAACCAAAGAGTTCGCTTTGGCAACGCCTATCATATCGCAAAATTCACGAATGGCTTCTGGTGGGATCCCGCGTCGACGCATTCCCGCCAAAGTCGGCATTCGTGGGTCATCCCAACCGTCGACATATTTCTCTTCCACCATCTTCTTTAACCAACGCTTACTCATCATCGTATAGCCTAATGCTAAACGAGCGAATTCGTACTGGTGTGGAGCCGGGTCCATCTTCGTTTTATCTATCAACCAATCATAGAGCTCGCGATTATTTTCAAACTCCAAACTGCATAACGAATGTGTCACTTTTTCAAATGCATCTTCAAGACAATGCGCATAATCATACATGGGATAAATATTCCATTTGTCGCCTTGACGATGATGATGTGCGTGCAAAACGCGATATAAAATCGGATCCCGCATCACGATATTCGGCGAGCTCATATCAATTTTGGCGCGAAGGACGACCTCACCGGTGGGAAAGTCTCCATTTTTCATTTTTTCAAATAGCGACAGATTTTCTTCAACCGACCGATCTCGAAAGGGACTGTTTTTCCCGGGTTCGCTGAGGTTTCCGCGGTACTCACGAATCTCATCTTTGCTGAGACTATCCACGTAGGCCAAACCGTCTTTGATGAGACCGATGGCAAGTTCGTACATACGTTCAAAATAATCGGACGCGAAATAAAGATGTTCCCCCCAATCAAAACCCAACCACTTAATATCCTTCTGAATCGACTCAACGTATTCAGTTTTTTCGGCAACGGGATTCGTATCATCAAATCGGAGGTGATAAACACCGTCATACGACTCAGCTAAGCCATAAGAAATACAAATCGCTTTAGCGTGACCGATATGAAGGTAACCGTTGGGTTCGGGTGGAAAACGGGTGACAATAGACTGGACTTTTCCTGACGCGAGATCGGCATCAATAATTTGCCGAAGAAAGTTTGATTTTGGTGTGATTGCTTCTTTGTTTTCAGTCATAGCTAACTCGCGTTTAGTCGATCAACGCGAAGGTAAACGCCTCTTAACTACTTGTCTACTCGATTTCGGCCTAGCGAACGTTCATGCCTATGTTACAATCCTCACAAAAAAGGAAAATAAGAAATATATCGGATTATTGTTCATTCTGGCGTTCGTTGGCTGTTCCACAAGTTCGACAATCACAATGGTTGATGGCAGTCAGATAGATGGAATAGCAACCCGCATCGACGGTGAAAATCTGTCGATCACGACCGATGACGATCAAACAGAAGTCTATAAGGAATCTTCTATTTCAGACATTGATCATCCTGGAAATATTGCGTTCGGAATTGGTGCCGGCCTTTCCATCCCAGGGATAATCCTGACGGGTTGGGCATTTTACCGAATATTTGCCCTAGAGGACGGATTTGCTCCTCTTATATTCGCATACAGTCTCCCCCCATTAGCATTTGGTTTACCGCCGGCGATCTGGGGAGCGATGACCTGGCTTGATTCTAAAGATGCGATAGATGTATCTAATCTATCACTCCAGCCCTCACTTTTTGACAAAGACGGTTTCGCACCGGGGATAAATGTAAAGTTGGACTTCTAAGCGCGGCTTCTAAAAAAAGTTATTACGCTTTCCCCGAACAAAGGTGTACAGCCGTTATCATTGGTACTATTTGCTTTCCATTCACTTTGCTCTATAAGCCGGTCTTATACCGGCGGTTTTATGGCCGGCTAATCCATCCATTTGAAAGTAGCGCCTGTGTCAAATACCACCTCTCAAAAAATATTCTATGGTCTTCTTCCTGAGTCAGGCAGCTTGTCGGACTACAAAACCGAAATCCTTTCCGGCCTAACAGTCGCATTGGCTTTGGTTCCAGAAGCCGTTGCGTTCTCCATCATAGCGGGCGTTCATCCGCTCGTCGGACTTTATGCGGCCTTCATGGTCGGTCTTATTACCGCCACTTTTGGTGGACGACCCGGTGTGATTTCCGGCGCTACCGGTGCGCTAGCTGTGGTTATGATCGCACTCGTCACTTCTCACGGCGTAGAATACCTGTTTGCATCTGTGGTCCTCATGGGGATCATTCAAGTGATTGCCGGCGTCTTTAGACTGGGGAAGTTTATGCGTCTGGTTCCCCATTCAGTTATGTTGGGTTTTGTGAATGGACTGGCGATCGTTATTTTCTTAGCGCAACTGTCTCAATTTAAAGTCAAAAACGCCGCCGGCGAAAGCGTATGGATGGAACCTACGCAAATGGCTATCATGATAGGATTAGTAATCCTGACAATGATTATTATCTGGGGAACACCAAAGATCACAAAAACCATCCCAGCGCCACTGGTAGGAATCGGACTCGTCGCGATTGCCGTCATCGTCTTAGATATCCCGGTTCCGCGCGTGGGAGACCTCGCGTCCATTGAAGGCGGTTTTCCCGCTTTCCATATTCCGTCGGTGCCTTTTAACTTAGAGACCCTTAAAGTTATCTTCCCGTACTCTTTAGTTTTCGCCGGAATCGGACTCATCGAAAGTCTGCTTACGCTAAACCTTGTCGGCGAGATGAAAGAAGAAAAAGGAGGGTCAACTCAAGAATGTTTAGCCCAAGGGGCTGCCAATATCGTAACCGGATTTTTCGGAGGCATGGGTGGATGCGCGATGATCGGGCAATCGATGATCAATGTTAAATCGGGTGGTAAAACACGCCTTGCTGGCATTAGCGCTGCGATCTTTCTTCTTATTTTCATCCTATTTGCTTCTGGCCTCATTGAACAGATCCCGCTCGCTGCGTTAGTCGGAGTTATGTTTATGGTGGTCATTGGAACCTTCGCCTGGGAAAGCTTAACCATTTTTAAGCAGGTTCCATGGACCGATATTTTCGTTATCGCTCTGGTAACCGGCGTTACCGTCTACAAAGATCTCGCCTTGGCCGTCATCGTCGGTGTTATCGTTTCGGCTCTCGTCTATGCTTGGAATAGTGCTAAGCGAATTAGTTCAACCAGCGAGATGATTAATGACAACACAAAGGTTTATAAAGTGATTGGACCATTATTTTTTGGTTCCGTTGAAGGGTTTTCTGCGCTCTTTGATCCTGAAAATGATCCCGATCTCACGATTATTGATTTCATGGATAGCCGTGTCGCCGACCAATCGGCCCTCCAAGCGATTGAGAATCTTGCCGTAAAATACGAAGTTCAAAATAAAACTCTGAGGCTAAAACACCTCTCCCAAGATTGCCATGGTTTGCTTAATAAGGCCGGGCAGCTCATCGTGGATTCTGAAGATGATCCCAAATACGAGATTGCCGTTGACTACGATGTTAAGACGGGCGTTTTTGGTTCAGGGCATTAGTCACATCCAGAGAGCTATTTCAAACTTCTAAGCGTCGATGTCGAACTTTTCTGGGCATAACTTAGAAACTGTGGACCAAGGGTCTTTAGATTCTCGGACGAAATCAAAAGTGAAGGGCAACAACAACTCAGGCGCAAACTCGACTGGATCTTCGGATAGCACCAACATTCGAAGAATTTTAATGGCAATGGGGTACCATCGCGCCGCTTCATCCTCCCACTTAACCTGAACTCGTTTTGTCGAAGTTTCTTTGTCGAATTGAATGAACTGAATCTCCTCAGCGAGAATCTTTTCAAACATTTCAACGCTAACGCGCCCGTGGAAGACTTCGGCCCAAAGTTCCCAACGAGAACGTTCTGTGGTTGCAAGGTCATCCATGACGCGTACAAATACGTCTTCACCTGACGCGTTTTTCATCGATGCTGGCAGTGCTACGCAGCCGTTCCCACACAACCAGTCGGCCAAGTACTGAAGAGCTTGAAAGACATTATAAGAAACCTCGGCCGGATCATCGTTTCGTATAAAATCTGAAATTTCTAGATCAGCTGCAAGAACTCCGCGGGTGTAAAGGGGGTCTGATTTGGAAAGGCCTTTAACATCGTCGCCCTTAACAAAAGCTAATAAGGGATCTTGTTCTGTTTTGTTGGGAACGAGTGCTTTAATTAAATCAAAGAGAACCGAATCTTTCGGATTGGTCTTCCACTTTTGATACGCAAATACCAACGCTAACCCAGGTCGTACAAAATCTGGATGCGCAACCCAAAACCCGTCCAATCCCCGTTTCATCTGAGTGATCACGTCGCGAATGTATCCCACCATGCACACTTCAAACGACTCCGGTGTTCCCGACTCGTATAAGATACCGTACATGCCCCCAATTTTGATTCCGTCAAAGGGTTCTAAGGCATCGACCAAAATTTCGTGAGACTCGCGTATATGATTAATGACGATATTGGGATCAGCTTTCACCGGAATCCGATACCTTGGATCATTCTTAAACATGCGAGCCGTGGAGGCTAGAAAATCATGCCATCCTAAGGATCCGCCTAAAAAGTAAGGTGATAAGTTTTGGGCAATTTCTTGTATCCGGAAAATTGCGCGGGGATTCTCAAAAACAATAAATAACTTAACACTTCCCATCACAAAACTGGGATGCAATTTTACCAGCTCTTTTTCTGTAACCTCTATCAAGGTACGAAGATATGCAGCTTCGTTTTCATTTTCTAACTTAGGAATATAGAAAACCAGGGCTTCACGCCGGTCCCAATTATGAAACATATGCATGACGAAATCGTAAAGATGAAGCGGTAGTGGATTCCCATCAAGCAAATGATTTCCGTCCGGTAAAGCCAAACCCGGAATTCTTTTTATTGGATGCGATAAATGATTTTTCTCTAACTCGTAAGTTCTATTACGTTTTTCATCGGTGTAGGAAATAGTACGGCTAAAACACCCCATTAAATTCCTACAGGCGTGTAAGAAGTTACTCATTATTGGTGTTTTAGAATCCTCGTTGTCTGCACCCCAACGCGGCACTTGATCAAACTCGGTAACCAATCGATCAACAATCTTTGGCTCATTGGGCAGCTTTCGGTGAAACGCATTCATCGCGTTAATAGAAAGCTTCTCCGAGTCCGGAGGCCCAAACAAAGTAACTTGAGCACCTCTCATGTAGTAGGGAATAAAAACCTTATCAGGTTTAACTTTATTTTTATGTGGGCCTACAACGAGATTATTTCTGGAGTCTAAAACTCCGATTACGGTTTTATAATCGGGCGAATGAAAATCCAGATTTTTATTCTCTTCAACGTATTTTTCGGTTTCACGATCTATGAAAATACGATCGCGTTTTCTCTGCTTGAGAACGCCTTCCAACTTATCAAAAGTTCGTAAATAAATTTTGCGAACAAAGTTTAGCGCTTCATCGGTTTCAATATCCGGAAAAGCTTGTCGAAGGCCCGGTGCAACAACGAGGCCCGGAACGGCATCTATTGATTCGCCGTTTTGTTCTAACGCACGGAGGAAGTCGCTGGGAAGAAAATCAAGATAAGATGATATATGTGCCACAAAAACCTTAGAGTGGGAATGATCCGAGTATGCCAACCAAGGCGCATATCTTCAACAGTGACCGAAAAAGGGCTGGGAAATAAAACGACAGGCTAGTCTAGCGTTTCCAAAATTCAGGAATAAGGAGGACAAGAATCGTCATAAATTCTAAGCGCCCTAAGATCATACAAAACGATAAAACAATCTTTCCGCTTGTCGGGATAAAACCGAAATTTTCGATGCTTCCAACCTTTGCCAAACCCGGCCCTATATTGAATAGAGTCGCGGCGACGCTGGTCGTCGCTGTCACAATATCTAATCCCAGATAGGTCATATATAAGGAAGCCCCGCAAAATATCAGAATGCTAATCGCAAAAAACGACAAAATAGCTTGGGTTGTGTCCTTCGAGATTACCGCGCCCCCGACTCGGGTTGCCATAACGACCGAGGGTCTAAAAACGCGGTAGATTTCCACATATATTGCTTTGAATATTACGATAAATCGGATGACTTTCATGCCCCCCGCAGTGCTTCCCGCCATGCCTCCCACAAACATCAACATCACCAAAATCAATTTTGATAGGGGTGGGTAAAGATTAAAATTATCAGTACCGAAACCTGTAGTAGTAATAACACCTACGACTTGGAAAAAAGAGTATCGAAACGAATCGATGTATGACCCGTGTTTGGTCAAATCTCCAGTTCCGGTAATATTGATTGCGACGACAAGCGAGGCAACCAAAATTAAACTCAGATAAACATGAAGTTCGCGATCTAAAAATACCTTTCGTCCTCGCTTCCTAATCATCGAATATAGACCGAAATTGATCCCTGCCAGAAGCATGAAGATCGCGATTACGTAATCGATGGTAGCAGAGTCATAATCCGCTATTGATCCGTTCTGAGTTGAAAACCCACCCGTCGCCATAGTAGCCATCGCGTGACATACAGCGTCATGCACTGTCATACCACACAGGAGAAGAACCAAGCTCTGAACGACCGTGAAACCTAAATATATCCACCAAAGGGTTGCCGCTGTTTGCTTAATTTTAGGAGTCATGCCTTCGGTTATCGGACCGGGAACTTCGGATTTAAAAAGAAATTTTCCCCCGACGCCTAACTGCGGAAAAATCGCAACGAACAGTACAACGATCCCCATACCACCAAGCCAATGCGTCATCGCTCGCCACCAATGCAGACCGCGCGACTGGCCAGCGATGTCCGATAGAATCGTTGAGCCGGTCGTTGTAAAACCTGAAATCGTTTCAAAGTATGCATCTACGGGATGGGTGACAGCTCCATCGAATAGATAGGGAAGCCCTCCAAAAACGCCGAGCAAAAACCAACTCATCGCCACGAGTAAGATTGCCTCGGAACGATGAAGCGTCCCGCGGTGTTTTCTACCGATGAAAGTTAAGACTCCACCGCAAACGGAGGTAATCGAACAGCTATAGAGAAAAGTTCGAAGCGTCTCCATCTCATCGTAGGCTATCGCCCACGGAATACTGGAAGCCATACAAATCGCTAAAACGATAAGTAAAACCCCAAGTAAACGCGCGATACGTCCGAAATTCACGCCTACCCTCGCATGGGAGAAAAAATACTTTTCTTTTTGAATGCCTTTTCAACTTCTTTGCGAATCTGCGGAGTTGTGAAAACGATCACCCGGTCGTTGGCGTGAATAATATCTTTTCCTCGAGGGACATAGGCACGGTCGCCGCTTACGATTGCACAAATATTTGCGCCCCTCGGAAATCCGATTTTATAAATTTCTTCTCCAACAATTCTTGCGTGCTTCGGTACGATAAACTCCAAAAACTCACCTTTGCCGTCCAAAACTGGGGAGACTTCGACAACTTCACCCATACGGACCCATTTTAAAACATGCTTTGCAACTTCTCGTCGAGGGCTCAGTGTTGCATCAAAACCAAGCCTCTCACAAACTTTTGCGTAGTCAGGTTTGTGGACAACAGCGACAATTCGTCGAGCACCGATTTCTTTTGCCAGCAGCCCTGTCATAACATTAACTTCATCGTCGGGACTCACAGCGACGATAACATCGGCGTTATCGGCTCTCTCTTCCTCCAAAAGCTCTACGTTCGTTCCATCGCCGTTAATAATGACAACAGATTGGGGAAGCGTTTCGGAAAGTTCGACACAACGGGCGCGATCTTTTTCGAATAAGACGACTTCGATTCCGTCGCGCGCTAACATAGCCGCTAGGGTTCGACCAACCTCCGTGCCACCAACCATAAAAACGCGTCGCGTAAATCGACGACGTTGTTGACCGAATAGTTTTTCCACCGCCGGAATTTGTTCGATCTTTCCAACCACCATCACTTCATCGCCAGACTCAAGAACATCCATCCCACCCGGGACCATAATTTCGTTCTCTCTGATGATCGCCGCAATAAGTGTATTCTCGGGCATCTTTACATCTTTGAGTGCGTGATCGACTACCGATTTCGATTTATAGTCGACAGGAAGTTGAATCATTTCGATTCGATTATCCGCGAAGTCCTGGATTGCAATCGCGTTCGCTGAACGAATAATTTTGTGCATCTCCATCGCCACTAAAGCTTGAGGGTTGATCACAAGATCAATACCCATAATGTTGTGAAGAATTGCTTGTTCACCATCGAAATATTCAGGGTTTGCAACCCGGGCTATCGTGATTTTGGCACCCAGTTCTTTGGCACGAATCGAGGACAACATATTGACCTCGCTGTTGTCCGTCACGGCTATGAAGAGATCTGTGGATTCTATTTGTGCCTCTTTGAGGGTTTTCTCACTCCCCGCATGACCGTTTAAACTCATGACATCGAGAGATTCCTCGATCGAATTCAATGTTTCGACATTTAGGTCAACAACGACAATATCATGCCCCTCTTTAGCCAAGACTTCGGTAATGTACCGACCGACTTCGCCCATTCCTACGATCACGATGTTCATAATATTACTTCAAGACTCTGGTGTGGATTTATACCTGGACGGGCAAGAAGGAGCAATTAATATGCAACTTTTTCGGGACTCCAAGTCAAAAAGTGCTACATTAAATTAAAGATTTCGCCATCATGACTTCCCTTTCCTCGGAAAAGGAACTTTTTTAGAAGAATGAAAATTTATGGACAAACGACTCGCAGATCTACTTTCGTCCTCCGAACTATTAACGCGCGCGGAGGTACAACGAAAGATTCTAAAATCGAAGGCCTTAAAATCCAGCGTAATTGCACAACTCTTTCAGGAAGGTACCGATGAAGCGAAGTTAGCCGATGTTTTCTGTGAGTATTTAGGCGCCAAGCGCGTCGATGAAAGTAATTTCGAAATGAATTCGACCGCATTGCAATTTCTTTCGAAAAAAATGGCGGAGAAAAATGGGGTTCTTCCTTTTCAACTAAGCCAAAATGCGGACCGTCTTTCTGTAGCAATCTTTGATCCCGAATCAACTGAAGAAGTCGTGCAAATTTTGAAAACAGCTTCGGGGAATCAGCCGCTCATTTACGTTGCGCGGAAAAGTTGGCTCATAAAAGCAATTCGCCACTATTATTTCGGCGAAGAATGGGCGGACAAGCCGACGCCAAAAGCCCAATCGATCCCCAGACAACCTAAAAGAGAAAAAGCAGCGATTCTTTCACCTCCGAACACAAACACAATCGCAAAATTACAACCCAAGCGGCGGACTGTCTTAACCCCGATCGAAATGGATATTCCAAAAGGTGAAATGTACTCGGAATCTGAAGCGAAGATTCTGGACGAAATATCGTTCGGCGAAAATTGGGAAGAACAAGCCAGACCTAAACGAAAATCAAAACCAACGCCCGAACCGACACCAGAACCAAAACGTCAAAAAAAGAAGAAAAAAGTCGAAAAAAAACAGACCTCAGTTGACCAAGCGCTTAATGATTTCGATTCTTTCTTAGAAAATCAGAACGGCACTCCAAAGGTTACCAGCATCGACCCTAATGTTTCCGACGTACCTGGATGGACATCACCACCAGCAAACCAAGGAAATAGTAGTTTCTTCGGTTCGTGGGATGAAGAAGCCCCTGACAAATCTGGTGGGTTTGACCTCTTTTCTGAAGCCGACGATTCAAACGACGACATCAATGAATTCATTGAATCGCAATCCAAAAAAATAGCTAAACTCGAACGAGATCTAGACCGACAACAAAGTATCATCCAATCTCTAATTGATATCTTGAGTGAAAAAAAAGTTGTATCCAAACGTGACATTAAGAAGCGTATGGACCAATAGTTCGAATCACGATTTCAGATCTTTATATCGTTCTAACGCTCTTTGGCGCGTTACTTTCAAATCTACCATCGGCAACGGATACGAACATTCTTTAGACATTTCTGTTGTCGGCTCATGAATGTATTTCTTATCCAAAGCTGCTAATTCCGGGACCCAACGTCTGATATAATCCCCTCCTTTATCAAACTTTTTACTCTGAAGGCGAGGATTGAAAATGCGAAAATATGGCGCTGCATCAACACCCGTTCCTGCAACCCATTGCCAACCCATTGCATTATTCGCTAAGTCGGCGTCAATTAAGGTGTCTCGAAACCATGCCTCACCTTCTTGCCAGGGAATAAGTAAATTCTTTGTCAAAAACGAAGCGACTAACATTCGAACACGATTGTGCATTAATCCCGTTGCCCACAGTTCTCTCATTCCTGCATCGATTATCGGAAATCCAGTTCGACCTTGTTGCCATTTACGAAGATCATCCTGGTAGTCTTGAGCCCACAAAAAACGTTCGAACTTCTTATTTAAAGGCTGACTCAGAGTATGAGGGAAATGAAACAGTAAGTAGTACGCGAATTCCCTCCAAGAAATTTGTCTTAAAAAAGCTTTTGCTGCCGCTTCATGATCTGAATCCCCCTTAGCGAACGCGTTTGTATAATGTGCGATCTGCACGGGACTAATTTCCCCAAAATGCAAATGAGCCGACAAGGTAGATGTAGCTCTAACTGCGGGGAAATCTCGTTGAGTTTTATAAGATGCGATATTATTTTTAAGAAAATCATTCAGCGTTTTTAGAGCTGCTTTCTCACCAACGTTCCAGCGAGACATCATTGGAGTATGCCAATCAGGAATCGGATGTGAGGGTAATAAATCCAAGGACTCCAGTGATAAAGAGGCTGGCATCGACTTCATCGCTTTTAGATCTATCGGTGTCGGTAAAGGTAATGGCTTACGTTCCTCCAACAAAGACTTTTTCCAATAGGGAGTGAATACGCGATAAGGTGTCTCGTCTTTTTTTAAAACTTCCCAGGGTTCAAAGTTTAGATTCCCCTTGAAACTTTGCACTTTCATAGACGCTTTAAGTTTTGTCTTTATCGCTTCATCACGTTTCCGAATCGACGGTTCATAGCAACGATTCCAGTACAAATGGGTCGCTTGGGTACTCGCGATCAAATCCTCCAAAACCGTCAACGCTTTTCCCTTTTTGAGAATGAGTTTCGAACCTTTTTCGCGGAGATCAGAAGCCAAACTTTTTAGACTTGAATGTAACCAAACTTGGCTCGCGCCACCTATACGCCCCATCGATTCCAAATTGTCGTCACAAATAAAAACCGGGATAACTTCCGAACATTCCTCACAGGCTCTGACTAAGGCCGCATTATCGGCGAGCCGTAAATCTTGTCTAAACCAGACGATACCACGCATCTTCTTCCTTCTATTCAGATTTATTTAGAACTGCGAGAAAGGTCTCACTGATCGTTTTATGCTTAAAATCATATCCCGCATCCATGACTTTTTGCGGTATAACTCGAGCTCCACCAAGCAGCATCTCCTTCGCCATTTCGCTACCAAAAAGTGTTTTGACCGCAAATGCTGGTACCGGGACCAGTGTAGGACGATTCAAGGCCTCGCCTAGTGCCTCAGTAAAAACTTTATTTGTGGCGGGTTCTGGGCCGGTCATATTCACAGGCCCACTGATATTCTCCTTCAGAAGAAAATCAACAAGACCCATCATATCGTCCAAGCTAATCCAACTCATATATTGTTTTCCCGAACCAATGATTCCGCCAAGGCCAGCCTTAAAAGGCGTTAACATTTTATCAAGTGCGCCGCCGTTTTTGCCGATCACAATGCCCGTCCGCATCAGAACGACACGGATCCCAGCAGCACGCGCAGGTTCAGTTTCGGCTTCCCAAGCGATACATACTTCAGAAATAAAATCTTTGGAGTTCGACGAACTCTTTTCCGTCAAAATCTCATCACCTCGCAATCCGTAAAATCCAATCGCGGATCCAGAAAGCAGAATCTTTGGAGGACGCTCCATTTCAACGAGATGAGATACAAGTAGGCGAGTCCCGTCCACCCGACTTTCTAAAACACTTTTCTTATGGGCTTTTGTCCAACGTTGGGCCAAATTTTGCCCCGCAAGATGAATTACCGCATCGGGTTCAAAGCCCTTCAAATCGATAGAATTATTTTTGATGTCCCAACAGGGATTATCCGCCGATAAAGAATTACCACCTCGACTCAAGGGTTTAACAGTATGGCCTTGATCACCTAAGGATTTCTGCAATGCGGTACCAATAAATCCGGTGGCACCTGTGATTAGAATTTTCATAAGTTCTCCTCTGCTGAAAGGGGTATTATCGTCACTTTATGCTGTTGTTTCTTTAAAATATTTTTCATTTTTAATCCGGTGTATCCCTAACGAAATCAACGTAGCACCGGCGAGACCTTGGAGCTACGAGAGAAACGAAATCAATTCTGGCCGCGAGATAATCAAGCTATCCGAAACGAGCATAACGATATGGCGACCTCGCTTCAGGCAAAAAAAAAACGAAACTCTTGTATAGAGTTTCGTTTTTTCTTTTAATTTTATCGGTATTACATCAAGAGAATGTTGCGATAAGAGTTCTTATTTTTTTCTTACGTTTACACTGATGCGACGATTCTTTGCCTTACACTCAGCCGTATCATTTGCTTCGCAAACTGGATGTTTCGGTCCAAACCCTTCTGCAGTCATTCTTGTTGCCACAACACCCGACGCAGTAAGGGCTGCCATTACCGCATCAGCTCTTTTCTGAGAAATCTTCATGTTTCCCTCAAGTGAACCGGTGTTATCTGTATATCCACCAATTTTGATCTCAGCTGTTGGGTAAGCTTTCATGATTTCAAGCATGTTAGTCAACTGGTCTTTAGATTTCGCCATGTTAATTTTTGAACTTCCACTCGCGAAAGTAACGCGATCAAAATTGAACCATTTGGTCTTGTCGATGTCCATTTTGGCGTCGTCAAGGTAGGTAACAAGCATGTTTTCGATACCGGCGCTTGTTCCTTTTAACTCATAACCTGTTGAAAGTTTTTTTGTCCAATCAAGAGCCACACCACCGGCCGCAGCCGCTTTTGCAGCAGCGGCAAGTTTTTCAAGCTCGCCGATCTGGCCGCCAGATTCGCCCATGAAGGACTCAATGCCACTCAAGATGGGCCCACCTCCTTTAAGACCGTCGACAACGGCGGTTAACCCGGCCATGTCTTTACCCTTGATTGCCGCTTCGATGGCAGCGGGTGCGCCGTCAACAAGTCCCTTTACACCGGCCATTGCGGCAGCTTTTTCTGCAAATTTGGCCTTTAACGCTTTTGCGCCGGGTACGCTGTCTGGAATCGCGTTAATTTTAGCCAGCATGGGCAACCATTTACCGCCGATGCTAGTGAGTTTGTCGCTATGTTCGGCAACAAGCTTCAATGCCTCAGCTTTGAGCGGTCCCATAAGGTCAGCTTTTTCACAGCTAGACGTTATTGTGAGCGCGAAAACTACCATGAATAGAATGCTAATTTTTGAAATTGTTTGTTTCATTTTTATTTCCTTCGTTATTTAACTGAGAACTGGTCGTTTTTGACCTCATCTCTTTCAGGCACGCTAACCAAAGGATTGCAAAAAGTACATCGCAAGTTTGGCTACCATTTTGATACTTTATCAATGAAAAAACGGTGGAATTACCAGCCCCCTGAACAGTCGCGGACCTCACCAAACGGCTAGGAAACGCGGTCTGACTTCGATATCGCCGTCTGAATTCAAAGACCTGTTTCTTGGTCGTTCAAACTGGCGTTGCGAATAGTGCTTGCTTTAAGACCCTCAGAGGTTATTAATCCTGTTCGCAACGTTACTTAGACAAGGACAATCAATGGCAACAAGAGATATTAAGGCAGCTGAATTCGATTCTACCGTAGAAGGAAGTGACATCGTAATCGTCGATTTTTGGGCAGAGTCGTGCGGACCTTGTCGCAGTTTTGCGCCGGTGTATGAGCAAATTTCAAATCAAGATGAATATAAAGACATCGTTTTTGCTAAAGTTGATACTGCCGTGGAAAGAGAGCTTGCGGGCGCCTTTCAAATCCGTTCAATTCCTACAATTATGATTTTCCGAGAACAAGTCGGACTGTATCGACAACCCGGCGCCTTAAACGCAGAACAGCTTACAGATCTCATCGAACAAATTCGAGCTCTCGATATGGATGAGGTGCGAAAAGAAATCGCAACACAAGAAGCGGCCCAAGCAGATAAAATAAATTAAACGCTAAAACAATGCCGCCGCAGTCCTCCGAAGTTGAACCCCCTTTCAAAATACCCTATCGTTTTCTCCACTACCAACAATTGGGACATCTCAAGATGAAAAAAATGCTGTCTTGCTCTATTGTAATTTTGGCGCTCTTTATGAGTGCATGTCTTTTTATCGGTGCCCCGGACTCGAACTCGATAAATAACGAAGAAAATAATTCGAACAATTTGAAGACAAATAATAACACAACAACGCCGGGAATATGTGGGGATGGTATTGTAGGTGGTAGCGAAGAATGCGACGGGACCGACCTCAATGGTGCAAGCTGCGACGTCAATGGAAGACTTTCCTGTAACGCAGATTGCACTTTTAATCGAACCCAGTGCGCATCAGAATACTGTATCGATACCCCCGAATTTCTGCGTTGTGGTATCGATACTCTCAGTTCCAAATCATGCGAATCTGAAGGTTTTGATGGGGGTACACTTTCCTGTAACGATTGCGAAATCGATACATCGCAATGCTTCAGATGTGGTAACGAAAAGATTGAGGATGATGAGTTGTGTGATGGGTCCAATCTGGGTGAGAGAACGTGCCAGACTGAAGGTTACCAAAACGGAGAAATCAGTTGTACAGATACCTGCAAGATAAGCACTGAAGAATGTGAAGGCACACTTTACTCACAATTGAGTGTAGGCACCAAACATTCATGCGCCTTAACAATGCAAGGGTTTGCAAAATGTTGGGGAAAAGATAGCGATGAAACCGATAAAGTTTCAAATGCAGTGTCAAACACCCCCACCACTACAGCATTCTCAAAAGTAGTCGCTGGAAGAAATCATAGTTGCGGTCTGGCGATGGATGGAAGTGTATTGTGTTGGGGAAGACTTATAACCGATATCGAAACAAGAAGAGGCCCCTATAAGGATCTAAGTGCAGGAAACGCTTTTACATGCGCACTAACGCCGGAAAGTAACGCCGAGTGTTGGAAAATCGGAGCACCAGTCGAACTCAGGTCCGCCGATCTAGCAACAATCGAATCTGATGCGACGTGGACTTGCGGAATAGATCTGAACGGGAATGCCCAGTGTTGGGGAGATGGAAATTACCCCGATATTCCGCAAGATATCGAGTTCAAACGTTTAAGTGTCGGTTTTCTCTCGGTGTGTGGAATCTTGAGCGCAGACGGCTCAATTAAATGTTGGTCTAAGGTTGAAATTACGCAATCCCAAGTCGATGGAAAAAGACCTTTAAATGGAATATATGATGCGATCAGCGTTAGTAGCAACTATGCCTGTGCGGTCCGCGATGACGGTGTTCCTAAATGTTGGGGATACGCCGGAGCAGGTACGGGAAGAACCGAACCTCCTGATGGAGAACTCTTTAAATCAATTCAAACCGGCGCAACGCACGCATGTGGGATAAAAACCGACGGCACGATAGTCTGTTGGGGAGATAGCGATGATGAAAGATTAGACGTCCCTTAGAAGCGATATTAGCTCTTCAGAAGCGAAACGACGCAAAGATAGGGCAGTGATCCGAATGCGTTTCTCGTCGAGCATCCTTATCAAAACGATAGACACCAAAACTCTTGGGAACGAATTTTTTTAGAGCGCGTCGTCCCACAACGATATGATCGATGAAGTCGGGATATCTCCCGTTCCAACACGGGTTCTTCTTTTTTCCAGCGAGGTTGGTTAAATCCATTTTTTCAGGAATACCATCATCTAGGTCCTTCCAAATGACATCACGTTTTTTTGTGAGCCTACGGTTAAAATCTCCCAAGATAATGAAGGGTGTACTTTCTATCGCTCGATCATCAATCCATTTTTCCAGGGGAGGAATTTGTTTTGCCAAAACCCCACATTTCCGATTTTTAGAACGTTTCGGATCGGCTTGAAAACAACCGGACTTTAGATGAACCCCCAAAACGCGGAGCTTTTGTTTATGAAAATGGATCGTAAAATCTAAGCCTCCTCGAAGTCCTGAGTTATTGATTCCAATCGCTTTCACATCTTTGTGCCGCACGAATCTAATTCCCTTCCCTTTCCTAAACGCCGCGCAAACGCGGTGCTGTCCTTTTCGATTCTCGCATTCCAAAACGTACTTTTTCCTCGAAAATACTTTTTTTAGAACGCGCTTATTATGAACTTCCTGAAGAACCCAAATGTCTGCCGGGTTGTCTGCGACGTATTTGCGTAAGATCTTATACACCTCTGTATCTCTATGAGGATTCTTGATTCGCAAGTCTTTGATATTCCAAGACGCAATTTTCAAATCTTCAGCGAAGCTAGAAGAAGCCAATAGACATAGAAATGCGGTGAATAATAGTCTCATGAAAAGAGTTTTCATAAGTAGTTAGAGACCCGTTTTACTTCGTTTTTCCAACCCGAAAAAGACCAATAAATCATCAACGACCATATACGCGGTCGGCACAATAACCAACGCGATTGCGGTGACAAACAGAATTCCAAAGCCAAGAGAAATTGCCATTGGTACTAAAAATCTGGCTTGGACCGAGGTCTCTAAGATCATCGGAGCAAGTCCGAAAAAGGTTGTCAAAGAGGTCAAAAGAATAGGACGAAAACGCCTCGCTCCTCCGAGCACAACCGATTGATGGGCCGAATAACCCTCGGCTCTATATGTATTTACAGAGTCGATGAGAACTAACGAGTCGTTAACGACCACGCCAGTCAGCGCAATGAGCCCCATCATACTGATCACGCTCAAGCCGTAACCGAGGACAATATGCCCAACGATTGCACCAACCAAACCAAAGGGAATGGCAACCATGATGACTATCGGTTGAATGTAGGATCGAAATGCAACTGCCAAAAGCGCGAAAATAATCAACATCGCAATCCCCATCCCGACGCCTAAAGCCTCTAAGGTTTCGGCCTGTTCCTGCTGCGATCCAGCCTTCTCCCAAGATAAACCTGGAAAATCGGCCATAACTAAAGGCATCACATCATTTTGAAGACCTTCTAAAACAGTCCCAGCCGAAACGCTTGCCTCCACATCCGCCGTAACATTGATAACCCGGCGACTCGCTTCTCGACTAATGGAGGTATAAGAACGACCTCGCGAAATGTTCGCAGCTACTCTAAGCGGTATGTCCCCGCCGCTGGGTGTTCGAATCATCAAAGACTCTATATCGAACTCCGATTTACGATCGGCTAATGGACGACGTACATAAACACGAACTTCATCTCGACCACGTTGTTGCCTCAAAGCCTCTGAGCCAAAGAATGCAGAACGTACCTGCCGCGCAACATTCATCTCGGTCAGACCTAATGCTATTCCAGCCGGGGTAAGTTCGAGATCGAGCTGTTCTTTACCCATGCGAGAACCATCATCGATGTCTAAGACACCTTGATAGTTTCTAAGTTCTTCTGCAATGCGCTCACCTGCCTTATCGAGAGTCGACTTATCTCTATGAGAAACTCTCAAATCAATCGGAAGACCGACCGGTGGGCCGCTACTATAAGAAAAGGTTAACTTTTCAATTCCTGCAATTTCCCCCACTTTTTCTCGCCATTTGTCTGTGAATTGGGCCGCCGTAAATGAACGATTCTCACTTGAAACAAGACGAATTGCCGCCTGCCCGACATGGCTCCCGCCGGACGTAAAACCGGCAAAAGCTCCACCGTCATTTCCCCCGGATTTGCCGATATCGGAGGCAATTCCTCGTCCAAATTTCGCGCCACCTAAATCCACGAAAACTTCGTCAGCTGAATCTGAAATTCGTTTCACTATTCTACGTGTTTCAGCTGCTGGGGTGCCAAAGGGCAATTCGACAATCGCTACCACTTGGTCACTTTCAATTTTGGGCATAAAGGTAAATTGAATACGACCACTCGCGATATATCCGATAGTAAAAATTAGGATGGCAAAAGACGCAGCCAACGAAACATAGCGATTTTGGACCGCCATATTCACAAAAGGAACATAATACTTGTCAATCCAACTCTCTAAACCGTTTGCGATAAACTCCTGGACTCTTTGAATGGGTCTAAATATTTTGGGAAGATCTTTACTTGAATGCGCCAAGTGCGCAGGAAGGATGATAAGTACTTCGAATAAGCTTAAAAACAAAATGGGGATTACGATGCCCGGTATATTTTGAAAAAACTTACCCGAAACTCCGGGAATAGTAAGCATAGGTACGAAAGCAACTATGGTGGTTGCAACAGCAAATACGACCGGTATTGAAACTTTCTTAACCCCGACAATCGCCGCTTGCAAGAAATCAGGTTGCTTATCGCGTTCATGATAAATCGATTCTCCGACAACGATCGCGTCGTCAACGACAATTCCGAGTGCCAGTAAAAACCCAAATAGCGAAATCATGTTTATAGAAATGCCCGTTAAATACATCGCAATGAAGGCACCTAAAAAGGTAATAGGAATTCCGAAGGTTGCCCAAAATGCCAATCGAATTTCTAGAAAGAGACCAAGAATAATGAGTACCAAAAGCAAACCCATCCCCGCGTTTCTCAATAGTAGGTCGATTCGACCACGATACATTTCTGACCGATCTGCCCACGTCGTAATAACCACGCCCTCGGGAAGAGTCTTATTTAAATCCACGACATATTGATTAGCGATGTCGGCGATAGCGATGGGCGTTTGATCGCCGACGCGAAAGATGTCGACCGTGACAGCAGGTTTTCCGTTGAACAAGGACGAACGATCACTCTCAGAGAAACCGTCTTTGATATTTGCAATTTGGCCCAAACGCACAACTGAGCCATCGGGTCGAGCAAGCACAACAATATCTCGAAAGTCATCACCTTCATCTCGTCGTTTGCTCAATCGGACCAGAATTTCACCTGCTTTGGTTTTGATACCACCACCAGGTATTTCAACGGACGCTTCTGAAATCTTTCTTGCCACTTGCTCATAGGTTAAACCTAAGCTTCGCATTTTATTTTGCGGAATCTCGATCGCGATTTCTGGTGAAGGAAGACCGCTAATTTGTGCGATAGAAATCTCTGGATTTCCCACCAGATCATCACGAACTTTTTCTGCCAAAGCTTTGAGGACTTTACGATCGACGTCACCATAAATCGGCAACGAGATCACCTTCGTCCGATTAGAGATGAGACTCGTCACCGGACGTTCTGAATCCTTTGGAAACGAAGTAATACGATCAATAACTGATTTAATTTCGTTAAGAGCTTTTGTGCTATCGGTGGAATCATGGAGCTGAACCGAAACCGTACCCATACTTTCGTTGGCACTGGCCACTATCTTTTTAACCCCATCAACTTCGGCTAAAGCTTCCTCAATCGAAAGAATGATTCCCTGTTCTACCTCCTGTGGGCTAGCCCCAGGATAGGGAACACTAACCGAGACCCAGTTGAGATTTACTTCCGGAAAGACTTCTTGTTTGGCTTGGCCCATAAATACGAAACCGCCAACCATAATGATAAACATAATGAGATTAGCGGCCACCGTATTAGCGGCAAACCAAGCGAGTACGCCCTGACCTTGTCCCTTTATATTCATTGACTTGACTCCTCTTTTGCGTCTTTAGCCGCCGTTTTCGGCGCCGACCTATTTGTCTTTTTTTCCGACGAGTTCCCAGCTAAACGCAATTTCATTTTATCGATCGGAGCGACTATTCGAGATGTTATCACTTTATCACCGTCATTTAGCCCGGCCGAAATGAGAACGCTAGTCTCTTCTCTCCAGGAAATATCTACGCGACGGATCTCAAGCTTGCCCTCTGAGTAAAGGTAAACTGAATTACCATCATGGAGCCAATCACGAGGTATTTTCACAAGATTTTCCGATTTCCCTCCGTCAATGACAACCGTAACGAAGGAGTTCAGTAGAAGCGGGTTGGGCGTCTCGGACTTAAGATCGAGCGGATCAAGAATCTCGACGACAAGCTGAGCCATTCGACCCGCAGGGTCCAAATTAGGGAGCAAACGAATCACACGCCCCTTTCTTTCGATAACTTTAGCGCCCACATTCTGCTTAACTACCACGTGCGAACCGCCCTCTCCGTTTTCATTGGGGACAGAAATCATCGGTAAATTTTCAGCAGGAAGAGAGACCTGTACCCAAAACGCCTCTGTACCGACAAGCGTTGCGATACGACTATTTGGTGAAACAAGTTGACCGATCTCAGCTGCTTCCTGTGTTACCATTCCATTGAAGGGTGCCTTGAAGGAAGTCCTGGAAAGCGAAAGTCGCGCGCGAGATAAACGTGCTTCGGCGGCATCGACGGCTACTTCGGCGCTTTTCAGTTGGGGTTGCCGTAAGGCGAGCGAATTATCCTGTGTTTGTCCGCTTTTCTGAAAGATTTCCCATTCGCGCTTAGCTACTTTTTGTTGTCCTTGTTCGATCTGCAAGTTCGCTTTCGCTTGGGCTAGCAATGTACGTTGTTCGGCAACCGAAATACTTGTGTCTCTGGTATTTATTCTAAAAAGACGTTCGCCTTTTTTAATCATACCGCCGGGAACCATACGCTTATGCATCGATGTTATTCGTCCTGTCGCCTCTGGAAAAATCAATATTTCTTTGGCGGGTACAACTGAACCTTGTGCTGTTAACGACAATTCGTGAAGCGTTCGTTTTGCAGATTGGATTTCGACTAATGTCCCCAGGTGAACTTGTTCCACTTTCTCCGGCTTGTTTTTCGTTTTAACGAAGAAAATCGCGCCACCAATACCGATTACAGCACAGAGAAATACGACTAAGATCGTTAGTGGCAAATTCATGCCTTCGGTATCGTTTCTGGCGACAACTTCATCCAATACTGAATTCTCTTCTAATCCCGAATGTTCGTTTTGCATTTTATTCACCTTCATCTTCTTTTAATTTTTCTTTTATCGATTTTCCTCGTACCCAATCTCCACCAAGAGACCTACACAAAGACACCCGAAAAATAAGTTCTTGTTTCTTTGCGTCAATGCGTGCCTGTTCGAGCTGTTGAACGCTTTGCAGCGAATTTAAAACACGCAAATAGTCACCCACTCCGGACTGATACCGGTCTCTAGCGATCTGCAATCCCAACTTCGCATCAACAATTTGTTTATCTATACTTGTGATATATTTTCTTTGAGCCGCTTCCAAAACTAAGGCATCTTCGATTTCTTTGAGAGCACGAAGGTAAGTTTGACCAAATGCATAAACCTGAGAACGTGCGGCTGCTTCTGCTTGTTGAACCTGAGCCGACACTCGACCTCCCGTGAAGAGTTGCTGGGAAACCGCGCCCGCAATACTCCAAAAAACATCCTCGATAATATCCTCGATATTTGCCGCTTGTAAAAAAATGTTCGCCGAAAGCCGAATAGACGGAAGCATTTCCGCGGCTGCGGCCTTGGTTTGGTGATCTGCTTGCTCCATTCGCAAAAGCGCGGACCGAAGATCGGGACGACTCTCAATGAGATCGGCTGGCAATCCGATTGATGGAAGAGCCGGAATTTGCGGCATCTTGTCTGCTTCAATTTTGGTAAACTTTTGGATGGGCTTTCCTGAAAGTAATGCGAGCTGTGAAAACGCTGTTTTTTCGGAAGCATCTATTAAAGCCAGACGACCGCGAAGCGATTCGACCTGTTGCCGCTGTTGTGTGAGATCAAGCGCGTTCGCACGGCCTTGCTGAAAACGCATGGTGGTGAGCTCAAGAAAATTTTCTGATAGTTCTATCTGTTGGTCGAAAAGTTTACGTTTTTCGCGTTGTGAAGTTAGATCGAAAAAACTTAAAATGGTTTGTGTCGCTATCGAAATGTTAAGGGTTTCAAAATCTGCTTGAGATGCCTCGACACCCTTTTCGGCCGCTTTGCGATTGTGATGAAGTTTACCCCACAGATCGAGTTCGTAGGCCGCGCCCACTGAGGCACGAAAGGAGTTCGATTCAACCGATCCGACTGGCGCCGGAGCCGGATTCTTGGCGCGCCCGGCGCTTATATCGGCACTTACATTAGGGTACAGACTCGCATCGTTTAATCTTGCGATAGCCTTGGCCTGGTCCAATCTTGCATAAGAGGACATCAGATCAAGGTTAGACTCCAAAACCTGGCTCATAATCTTATCGAGTTCAGGTTCACCAAAATCTGAACAAAAACCGACCCGTTTGGCACTCCCTCCCTCGCCCAGAAAAGTGTCGGGAACCTCTACTACCTCATCCGCTTGTTCTGCATACTGAGCTGCGGTGCAACCTAAACTCAATAGGGATATTAACAGGCATACTCTAAATTTCATTTTTTACCCTTTTTGACGGTATGCATACTACCGACAATCATCGATACAATTTGCTTGATATATAATTCTTCTGAGCAGGGACAAAATTCATCAATTCCTTTTAACGACGAAAAAACGAAATGATGAAGTGAACCCATGAAGGCGCGAGCCAACACTTGGGGATGTTCTGCGCGATAACCATGAGGTTCTAAATTGGAAAAAAAATCGTCGAGTTGTTGGACCGCTACAACCGGCGGTGAATCCTCAGAAAACCTGTGCCCCGGATCCTGACCGAATATAATCTCAACTTTGGGCAGTACGCGTCTCATCAACGCAACCATACGAGTTGCTAACTCAACGAGACGATCTTCAACAGCCCCATCGAAATCCGCGCTAATCTCTGAGAACCATTCAGGCATTTCCAAACCCATGGATGCCAGGAATAAATCGTGTTTACTTCCAAATCTTTTGAACAGCAGCCCCTCACTTACGCCAGCGTGTTCGGCAATCATCGCGGTAGTAGCACTCGGGCCAAGCTCGATGAAGAGCTGATGAGCCGCCTTCAAGATAAGCTCATCGTCTATTTTCTTTGGTCTTGCCATGTCTGCTCGATTAGTGAGTATGGACTCACATGTTATTTTGAACGTTTTGAAATAGATAATGAGTTTCGACTCATGGATCAAGTTCTTTTTTGAGTTTCGACTCATTAACTTGAGTCCGGGATTCTCTTTGTCAATGAATCAACGATTAACTAGGGTCGCGTTCGCGGAGAAACCAATGAATCCAGTTTTTATCCAATACTATACGTCTCCCTTTGGAGAGCTCATTGTCGGCTCTTATAAAGATGAACTTTGTCTTCTCGATTGGCGTTTCCGCAAAATGCGTGATCGAATTGATCGCCGCATCCAAAACGGATTAAATGCGGAATATAAAGAAGGTCCGTCTGCTGTCATTGCCGAAACAATTGTCCAAATTGAGGAGTATAGCCGTAGCGAAAGAACAAACTTTGAGATTCCGTTGAGGTTGGTTGGCACCGACTTCCAAAATTCGGTTTGGGAGGCGCTTCAAAAAATCGAATTCGGGAAAACGATAAGCTATCTTGAATTGGCCAAGAACGTGAACGCAGAAAGTAGCGCAACGGACGCTCCCCCGGTCCTTGAGCGTTCCCTTCCCATTCGTGCAGTGGCTGGCGCAAACGGCGCGAATGCGATCGGGGTTATCGTACCTTGCCATCGCGTAATAGGATCAGACGGCCAACTTGTAGGATACGCGGGCGGGTTGAGTACGAAAAAAAAACTGCTACAAATCGAACATATTTTCGACAAACAAATCGATCTTTTTTTGTAATTTAAGCGATGAATCTGAAAATTCGAATTGCAAACTTTTGCCAGCTTGCTACCTTTTTAAAACTGAACTCAGGATCCTCATGAAACCAACATCTATATCTATGTGTATAGGAATACTGACGTTGATTTCCTGCGGTGATCCCGCGACAGCCGACGATAACAATAAGCCAATTACAAACTTTTGTGCGACGACGACCGATTGCCCAGCGATGGGTGACTTATCAGGTTGGCCAGAATTCCAGCAGCAAAAAGAGCTTGTTTGTCGACCCGATATCGACGGAAACGGGTATTGTACCGAATGCCTCTTCGATTCGAATTGTGAGGCCGGTTTCGGCTGCGTCAATCGTACCTATTGTAAAGAACTCGACTCGTGTATTACGGGCCGCGATTGCGCTGGAACGGATTCTCAAGTTCACCTTGCTTGCAAAAAGAATTTGTGCGCGCCATGCGACGACGAATTTCAATGCGAGGTCCAATTGGGAGAGATGTGTTACAACAAACTTTGTGTCCCGCGAGTCAATGTCGATCCAACTTGCATCGACGCTACGTGTGAGACATCTTGTGATATCACCAACGACGTCGACGGCAATCCTAAAGGTTTTGAATGTGTTAAAAAGTAGGAGAACATGTGGCACTACAACTCGATCTTAATCCTGATCAACTCGGCGCATTCGTCGAGCTCGTATTGGGTTTAGTTAATATTGACGATGATTTCGATTTCCTGGAGGCCAGTGAAATTGGAGATATTTTGGCCCTTCTCATCGATGGCCCAGTGCCGTTGGAAGCTGCGCGGAAAATGCGAGATTTTGATTTCGATGAATTCGACATGGAACGCTGTTGCGAACGATTAATCGAGAGAGAAGTGGAATCCAACGACATCATTAATCTACTTCTTCAAGTGGCTCAAGTTGACGAATATTTCGATACAAAAGAGCATGAATACATCTCTGAAGTTGCCGACCTCATAGGCGCCGATTTAGAAGACTTAGAAATCGAGCTTATCGATGGAATTGAAATCACACCGCCGTCGATACCCGACTAATTCTCGATAAAAAGAAATAGGAAAATCCAAGCGGAGTAGTCCCCACCAGGTAGACACGCCCCTTTTTTCAGACTATGCAAGCTACGTGATTGGGTCACGTTTTACGATTTCTGCGTAAGATGTGCTTATTTAAAGGGCGAACAAACATGGAAGAAAATCAAAACACAATCTATCTTATAGATGGCTCGGCGTATATCTACCGCGCTTTCTACGCGATCAGACCTCTGACCAACAAAGAGGGGCTTCCGACCAATGCCCTTTACGGCTTCACCCAAATGATTCGCACCCTTCTTGAAACGGAGAATCCCGAATATGTCGCGATGACCTTTGACGACTTCGAGCGACGCGAAACCAACTTCAGATCGAAAATCTACCCGGAGTACAAAACAAATCGAAAAGAAATGCCCGAAGATTTACGCACACAAATTCCCTATTTTCAGAAGATCGTCGAAGCCCTAAACATCCCGGTACTCTCCTTACCCGGCATCGAAGCCGATGATATTATTGCGACCTTGTGCCACAAAGCTACCGACGTGGAACTCGATGTCTGCATCGTTTCAGCTGACAAAGATCTTATGCAGCTTCTCGGCAATACACGGGTACGCATGGTGGACACGATGCGAAATAAAACCTTCACGCGCGAAACCGCAATCGAACGATTCGGTGTCGTACCAGAGAAGATAAAATATGTCCTCGCTTTGGCTGGCGATACCTCCGATAACGTTCCGGGAGTTCCTGGGGTGGGCGAAAAAACGGGTGGAAAACTCATCGCGGAGTTCGGCGATTTAGACGGCGTTTTTAATAATATCGAAAACATATCTGGAAAAAAGAGAAAAGAAAATCTCACCGAATTTGAGCACCTAGCGCGTATGAGTCTAGAACTTGTAACACTAAAAGAAGACTGCGAAGTCCCTTTTGAATTAGAAGATTTAAAATTGTCGGCTCCTGATTTTGAAAAAGTTTCTGGACTCTTTACCGAACTTGATTTCGGGCGTCCTTTGCGTGACATCAAATCATGGATGAGGCGGCGAAATTGGCTCACCGACGCAAACAAGCCCGCAATGCCGGAGAAAATCGAACGAACTGAAGATAGTAAAAAAGACTACCAAACGATCTTGACGATGGACGGGTTAGAAGAAGCGTTTCAGGCCTGCAAAAAGGCCGAACGTTTTGCCTTCGACCTCGAAACAACAAGTCTAAATCCACTCGACGCGATAATTATTGGCATATCGTTTAGCTGGAAACATGATCACGGAGTCTACATTCCGATCGAACACCGATATATAGGCGCCCCAGAACAACTCGATCTCAACGTCGTTTTAGAAAAATTCAAACCACTCTTCGAAGATCCGTTTGGAAAAGTAGTTTGCCAGAACTTTAAATACGAGTTTCACGTACTCTCCCACTATAATATTAACTTCGTCGGGATACAATGGGATACGATGCTGATGAGTTACCTCATCGATCCAGGTAGACTCTCCCAAGGCTTAAATGCGTTAGCTAAAGATTTTCTTGGTTACGATATGACATCCTATACCGACGTGGTGGGAAAAGGTCGAAAACAAATCGCTTTTGAGATGGTCGAAATTGAACGGGCGACCTTATATGCTGCCGAAGATTCGGACATCACGTTAATGCTTTGTGATGCAATGAGCGCCACCATTGAAAAGGCGAATCTAAAGTCGATACATGATGATATTGAAATACCGGCCTCGTTCGTCTTGGCCAAAATGGAAGCGACCGGTGTCTGCATTGACACCAAAATGTTGAACGGCATGGCCCGCGTTTTCGAAAAAGAGCTAGCCGAACTTCATCAAGAAATTGAAGAAATCGCCGGGCGCAAACTGAATCCCAATAGCCCAAAACAACTACAGGAGGTTCTATTTACACAATTAGAACTCCCTTCCAAAAAACAAAACAAATCAGGGCCAAGCACAGACTCTTCGGTTCTGGAAGAACTGAGCGAGCTCCATCCGCTTCCAGGAATGATATTGGAATATCGGTCGTTCTCCAAACTCAAAGGAACCTACGTCGACGCGCTTCCGCTTCTAATACGTGAAAACACGGGTCGCATACATACCGACTTCAATCAGGCCGTCGCTTCCACGGGGCGCCTATCCTCGTCGAACCCTAACTTACAAAACATTCCCATTCGAACCGAACGAGGTAAGGAGGTTAGACGCGCTTTTGTTCCGCAGAAAGGTTGGACTTTGATATGCGCGGATTATTCACAAATCGAACTTCGTATCATGGCGCATATGGCCCAAGACCCGATTCTTATAGACGCCTATAGGAACGAAGAGGACATTCACGCCATTACTGCATCTAATATTTTCGATGTCGCTTTGAATGACGTGACTCAAGATCAACGCGCTGCAGGAAAAACGATTAACTTTGGTGTCATGTACGGTATGGGGCCAAATCGTCTCGCTAAAGCCCTCAAAATATCGAGAACCGAAGCAAGAGACTATATCGCACAATACTTTAATCGTTACTCGGCGATTCGAATCTTCTTCGATAAACTTGTCGGTTCGGCGGTTGACCGAGGTTACGCCGAAACGATGTTCGGACGACGCAGGCTCCTGGGCGACCTACTTAATGGTTCGCGTATGCAACGTTCTTTTGCAGAACGTGTGGCCGTAAATACGCCGATACAAGGTACGGCAGCCGATATCATCAAAATCGCAATGATAAATTTAGATACCGAACTGACGCGTGGAGAATACCGTGCAAACCTTCTTCTCCAAGTTCACGATGAATTGGTGTTGGAGGTTCATCCCGATGAAAAGGACCGCGTACAAAAGTTACTTGTCTACGAAATGGAGCGAGTTTGTGAGTTAGACGCCCCCTTAGTTGCCGACTGTGGCGTTGGCCCGAATTGGCTAGAAGCTAAGTAAGCACTTGAAACAAAACACCACCTAAAAAACAACCAATCTCAAAAATTCAATCAGCAGTTCATATCCATTCCTTCATATGCGAACTTATGCCGCCGAAATTGCGAAGCCATAAGGTCGGCGAAGTGAGAATACGACACGCGAAAGCAGGCTCACACGGAATCGTAAACAATTGCAAACAATTGCAAAAACAGTAAACCATTATACAAAGAAGTAAAATAGCATACCTTTATCTTGCACCTACTCCAAGGCGTGCTATCCTGACATTGTTCAGCAACTAAAGCAGTCTGCGATGAACTGTCAAGAAACAGGTTCAAAGAAAAATGTTGAGTTCGAACAAAAAGCTCAGGCGTGTGTTCAATTAGCCTTCGGTTTCCTTAAGACAGCCCCGCGGATCGAACCAAAGGTTTCCGAGGAACTCAGCGATCGCGAAAGGCTAGAAAAAGAAGCGCTCCGAAAAATTAACCTACCCCACGGATTAACGAACGAATTTTAACAACAACGATCCTAAAGACCGTTCAAAGATACAATCGAAGTGCTCATTTCGTCGACCTTACTGCTCCGCAGTTGCGGCGACATCACTAAGCACTAGGTTATGCATAAGAATTTAGGGATCTAAAATTAATAGATTTGATGGACGCGAATTTTAGTTTTTTGAAACATGTGCTTAGTGAACAAAAAAGCCGTTCGATAGTCGAACGGCCTTTTCGCGCAAAGAACGTCTTTTCAGACGAAATTAATATCTATTTTGTAACCTAATTTACTACAGCTTCATCCATATCAGCGATATCTACATCGCCACCAGATAAACCTTTTAAAGCTGCATCAGGACTTGCAACTAGACCATAATGTTGACGAATTCTAAGTTCAATCTCGGCAAGAATTTCTGGATGTTCCCGTAAGAATACTTTGGAATTCTCTCTACCTTGACCGAGTCTATCTTCCTTGTAGGAATACCAAGATCCTGACTTATCAACGATGTCGAGTTCGGCAGCAATATCGAGACAATCACCCTCAAAAGAAATCCCATCGGTATACATAATATCGAACTCGGCCCGTTTGAAGGGAGCCGCAAGCTTATTTTTCTTAACCGTAACACGCGTACGATTTCCGATAAGATCAGTTCCATCTTTGATTCCTCCGATACGGCGAATATCCAAACGAACAGAACAGTAAAATTTCAACGCATTTCCACCAGATGTTGTTTCAGGACTTCCAAACATAACACCAATTTTCATACGAATCTGGTTAATGAAAATAACGCAGGTTTTTGACTTCGCAATTGAAGAGGTAAGCTTTCGAAGTGCCTGACTCATGAGACGTGCTTGAAGACCAACATGAGTATCTCCCATATCGCCTTCTAATTCCGCACGAGGAACAAGGGCTGCGACTGAATCGACAACAAGAATGTCAATCGCATTGGAACGAACCAGCATATCAACAATCTCTAAGGCATTTTCACCTGTGTCAGGCTGACTTACTAAAAGCTCGTCTACATTAACACCGATTTTCTTGGCCCAAGTAATATCCAATGCGTGTTCGGCATCGACAAATGCTGCGACCCCACCCTTCTTTTGAGCAGCTGCGATTGCGTGTAAAGTCAATGTGGTTTTACCGGAAGATTCTGGTCCGTAGATTTCCACTATTCTACCTGGGGATAGTCCACCCACTCCCAACGCAATGTCCAACGACATTGAACCCGTTGAGATCGTATCTTCAGGCGATACTAATCCGCCCTGATCACCGAGGCGCATGATGGTACCTTTGCCGAATTGCTTCTCGATTGCACCGACGGTAAGGTCTAGGGATTTTGATTTGTCGTCTTTTACGTTCTTCTTTGCCATTTTTTTCTCCTAAGTATACTCAATGCATTATCACTGAGCGTCTGTTCACACTGAACCGATGTATAGTTAACATTATTTAGTGAGTCAAGACTATTTGTTTTTTGCCGAGCCTCTTTTCGACCTATACCCCTTTTTGTCTCAGACATCTAAACCAAACCTATATATAACAACAGTTTAGGTGTTATCTCACCTGGCTTTTCGCATCTGAATTACTGGAATAGGCTGCCTAGCTATGCGACATTCGGCGGATTTTCCGATGCAATTATTTTTAATTTTTCCCGAAGATTCATCATTTTTGTATCTTGAGAAGGCGGCAAAAGCGATCTCCCCCTCTGTTGTGTTCAACTTCTTTAGAGCCAACATTTGACTTCGAAGAAGATGCGGATCACGAGGTTCAATCGCCAAACCGAGTTGGGAGGCGGTTAATGCCTCCTCAACCTTCATAATGGAACCACTCGCAATGGCGAGGTTGCGGAAAATCCGGTCGTCACTTGTTCTCGCCGCCGCTTTGACGAACCACTTTTCTGCTTCAACGTTATGAAAGGTTCTTTGTTGTGCTAGACCGCGTGCGAAATCGATCGCGGTTTGCTGACCCACCAATTTTTCGCACTTCTCAAAATAGTCCATCGCGCGTTCGGTTCTCCCCTGTCTTCCCAGCACTTTGGCAAGTAAGAACAAGACGCGAGCCTGATCAAAATCACTCGCATCTTTGGATAATTTTTCAGCTAGGACCAACGCGTCCTCGGCTTCTTCGAGCGACTCTTGAACCTGCTTTAATAAACCTAAACCCCGTCTGTAGTGCGTCTCCCAGTTCTGAAATTTAGAGTTGTCTCCAAACACATACTCATCTTGATCGACCTCAATCACCGGTTGAGGCACACATGGGTCTAAATCTGTACCTGTGTATTTCTTGGCATACCGACGAAATGATCGTCCCTCTTTTGTCCTAGAACTTTTGCACGCCTCATCATAAAGTGAAGCATCAAGGCGGCGGTGCCGTAGGCGTGTTTTTAATTTTAAGGGATGGGCGAAATCATCCTCAACGGACCACTGATATCTCGCCACACGAGAGTCCCTCGGACCAATTGTACGGTCAAAAATTGAAGTCCTAAATTGCGCGACTTGATGCCCCTTAACGATTTCGCCATCCAGACTAGACATCGTTGTTTTTAGCCGCGACGCGGTCGAATCGTTCATCGATTGTTCGTGATCGGTACCCGCAGATGCTAACAGCTTATTATTCGCGTCAAAGATCTCTAATTCAATCCAGGTATCTCGAAGATCTTTCGCCCCGCCAGGAAAGTGGTGGCCCGTATTTTTGTTGAACACCACGACATCGACCCACAGCAGCTCGCCTTTCTTAACAACCTTGAGTTCTTGGACGGAAATGTCCCCAACGCCGACCGCCCCAATATCTATAGTCGCTGCAGATTTCACCATTTTTCGCACAGCCAACAATTGCTCTTCGGACGAAATCGCCGCAGCCAATGTCGAATGACCTCCCACAAAGCGATGTGAGGTGTGCGACGATTTAGTCACTGGGTTTACAATCTTAGGCATATGGCACCCGACACACGTTTGCGCCTCAACCTTGTCCAAACGCGTAGTCGGATTCGAGTTATAACCCGATGCTCGCCAAGGAGCATACTCATTGAGCGCTGGAACTACGGCACCATGGCCAGATTCAGGAGTAAGAAAGCCAATATGACAAGAGGCGCATAAGCCGTCTCCTGAAATGGTTTTCAACCTCCTACGATGAAGATCGAGTCCTTTGCCCGTTCCGTCGGGGAAAACTATCGGAGCGGTATTAAGTGAATAACTCGCGTTGCCTTCGGTTGTAGCTGCGCTAATACCGTGGCAGGTCGTGCACGTCACGCCGGCATAACTTGCGGGGTCCTCTACGTCGATTCCCTTTTTAATAGTGTCGGAAAACATGAGAACGGGGTCGTGACATCCTGCACAAAATGTCGTTTTCTCCTGTCCGGAATCTTTGACGAAGGCATCGAAAGAGACTTTATAGTAGGGGTTGTTGAGCGAAGCGAGTGCGTGAACAGAGTCCTTCCATTCGTATGCGATATCCTGGTGGCATTCTGCGCACTGCCCACTCTGCAAATGAATTTCGCGGTTGTAGTCTCCATCTTTTTGGGCCATTGAAGGCTCAAAAGTGTCGGGTTCCCGAGGAACCCTAGCTGTAAAAATATTGGGCGAAGGCTCACTTATGTTCTTTAGTTCGCTTTTAGGCAGAACCTTTTCGCTGTTCTTTGTCGAATCACAACCCGATAAAACGAGCAGCGTTATAAGTACGAAGCGAAGAGACATAGTAAACTCACATAGCTCTTTTACCGTTTCGGCACATGCCTAAGGGAAAAAGAACGAATTGAAATCAATTTTAGAATATTTTACTTTTTTCTACGCCGGCCGACGAGAACAAATCCGAGAAATAGAAGGACTCCAATCGACAATGCGCCGGTATTGGTATCGGTAGCTGAGCAACCACCGCCAGACTCTACCTTGCCCTTGGCGGTAATATTGAGCTCTGGGATATCCTCTAAAAGAAGATCGCCGACGTTCTCAGCTTTGGCTCCGTCACCAAAAACATTGCCGCCCGTCGAGTTGGGACTTTGCGCAGTGAACGTTGTCGGCTCGCCGTTTCCCTCTGGATTTCCGCCCCATTCACCAAAGCGGGGATCGGCGCAGGAAACTGCACCGGTCCATGCGTGACGAATGATGTAGCGGGCTTGAAACGCGTTTCCACCGTACCCGATAGTCTGTGCACCATGTTCTAACTTTCCGTCATCGTCTTTGATTTCGCGACCACCGACAACGCTGTCGGCTTTTTTGAAAATGAGATCCTCTCCGATTTCATCCTTTTCGTACTGAAGGTGAATTCGAGTTAGCGTCCAATCTTTGTAATCATAAACTTCAGAATCCGTACCGTCGATTCCGTTCGAGATCACATCTGCTCCGAGAGTAGCGACGTCTTCTGGCGTCAAAACCACCGGACCTGGACAGGGATCACAACTCGATGCCGACCATGAGTATTCAGTAATCGCGGCACCGGGGTTTTCTTTTACGGTGCGTGCGAAAATAGATTTATAAAAGCTAGCGAAATCATTTCTCACGTCATCGACGACACGAATATTGGTTGGAACAAAAGCGTTAGGATAATTTTTGAGTTCGTAACGTTGTTGGTCGGCGAGGATATAAACGATGAGATCTTGCTTACCATTTGAGTTAATCATCCCAAGCCGAATCGGAAGTTGGAAATCTTCTGAATCGACATGAAAGCGAAGCGGACTCAAGACAGCCCTTCCTTCAGCATCGAACTTGACTTTGTTTGTATTCACTTTTGCAGCGAAAAAATAGTTGCCTGATTGCACGTAAGGTTCGAGATATATCGATGCGCCGGTTGGAAGTGCGAAACCATTTGTCGTTAGCCAAGTTTCCAACGCAGAAGATTCAGTCGTTGAAAGCACACTAATTTCATATTCGCCCACGGCAAATTGAGCTTCTACTTTCACCGCCCCCGGTTCGGCGTCGTCCACGGTGCTATTGTTAACATCAAATCCACCCGACGATTCGAGTTTATCGCCATAATCAGGACGACACGGGTCTTGTTCCCAGTATTCCACCAAACGAGGAGATGATAGGGTATCGATTTTTTTGAAAATCTCGGGCTCGAGTGTTTTAACCTGCGTTTTCATGATGACTTCTGAAACAGGAATCACCATCGCGAAATCAGCTAATGGACCTTCATAGCGATTCTGCATCGATAAAACCGTACGAGTACCGTCGCGTAATAAAACGACTTGTGTTGCATCAGCAAACATCTCAGCACCAGCGCCGCCCACATAAAAACCGCAAAACGCGAATGCAGATGAGGGAATCATCAGTACGGATAGAATTGTTATTAAAAAGAAGTTTCTAAAAATTTTCATTTCATACTCTCTTGAGAATTGGGAACTCAAGATCGAAGAGCAAATCACGTGCCATTACGAATCGGATGCAAACGGGTTCTTTTTCCCAATTTTCATTAAAATACTGAGACGATTTAAAAAATAACCACAGAAAACTGAGATTAAGATTGAAGGCTATGTTCTAGAATCTGGCCAGGTTTTTCAAAACAACGCACGAGATAATCAGCGTATAAAAATTCTTGCTCTGAAGGTGTGAGATCGCCATTCGCATGGCCCTCGCGAACCAAAGAGATATGGTAAAGCGTTATTGCGGCAGCGACCGAGATATTAAAACTTTGGGCAAAACCGTGCATAGGAATGATGACGTTTTTGTCGGAAGCTTCCAGAAACTCTTTGCAGACTCCATCTCTTTCGTTGCCAAAAACGATTGCTGTGGGGATAGAGAAGTCCACTTCAGAAAGAGGAACTGCCGCATTTAGGTCTGTTGAAACAATCTGAAATCCGCGCGCTTTCAACGCATCTGCGCAAGGTTTTGCGTCGGCCCATTTTGTAACGTTGAGCCATTTATCAGTTCCTTGGGTGATCCGATTTGATGCCTTAAAACCTTCTTGGGTTTCGCAAACATGGACGTCTAAGAACCCTAATGCTTCTACACTTCGCATCACTGCAGAAACATTGCCTTTATCGTAAATGCCGTCCATAACCGTGACGATGGACTTCGTACGCCGCGAAGAGGTCATTTTGACCTTCTCCACCCTTTCAGGCTTTAAGTGTTGTGAAAGAATCTCGATAACATCGGACACCTTATAATTTTTTTCGTTAACAGAAATCAAAAAACACCCATTGCGTTGAGGTGCGGGGTTGCTAACATATAAACCAAGCGTTTTTCAAGAAAAGACCAAAAGAGGAGCATTTGATGAAACCCATGTTTTTAATTGTAGGTGTATTGTTCGCCGTCTCGTGTGCCCCCAAGCCAGATGACGTCTGCAATCACCTCCTAAAAGTATACGGCGATTCTGCTTCCAAACCAGCCCATTTGAATACGCAAGACCAATGTGTTCAGGCGCTCGATTCTTATAGAGACCGCTGGGGGGTCAATGGCTATCGACGTTATGCAGAATGCGTACTCCAAGCGTCAACTCAGTATCAAGCTCAAGAATGTTACAAAAAAGAGAAGAGCCGCGCGCACTCTTAACTCCAACGCTAGTTACGTGCTTGTCGACTTTGCGTCGATGGTATCTTTGGTTCCCAGCTTCAGAACCTGGCTAACTCCAAGCGCCCTAAAATACGTCGACAGTTTTAAACTCGAAAAAGACCAATTGGGGCGTCTTTGTGTTCGTGGGATCGCAAAGCTGATCTTAGCGTCTTTCAGCGAAAAACCTCCTTCATATTATACGATTAAGAAACGAGAATCAGGAGCTGTTTTTTCTCCTCAAAGTCAACTACATCTTTCGTTCTCCCACACAGACTCTCACGCAGCCGTAGCAGTTTCACCGAAGATATGTGGAATTGATATCGAGAATATGAACAGAACAATCGATCGCGAAAAAATTTCAAATCGTTTCTATTCCACAGAAGAACACCAAAAAGTAATCCAAGATCCCCACAGCTTTTTCCAGATCTGGACTGCGAAAGAAGCCTTCCTCAAACACGAAGGCACCGGAATAAATCGACCACTTAAAGATGTTCGCGTCTCATTCGAACACGTTGAATATGAACAAAAGACTTTTCCCCTCTACACCGATACTAAAACCGATCGAGACCATAAAATCATTTTATCCATCGTTGGATCTGAACGTTGTGAACGTCTCCCCTTTTCGGAACTCTTAGAACTTGCCACGCGGTATTGACCCAAGGGCGGACGTTGTCATCATAATCAACGGTCCCAAAGGTGTAAAACGAGATGCTTAGGTCATCGGATATATCCGGCTTGGTAGCCGAACGCTTTGAAATTCAAGAACGCCTCGGCGCTGGCGGGTTCGGCGATGTGTATCGGGGATACGATCGACTCCGGGAATCGGTAGTCGCGATTAAAGTACTGAACTCGAATGATCCAAATGCCTTGCGTCGTTTTAAACGAGAATTTCGAGAACTTTCCCAAATTACTCATCCGAATCTGTTACAGCTCTACGAATTTTTTTCGGTCGATTCGCTCTGGTTTTTTACAATGGAGCATATTTCAGGTTCTCAATTTTTGGAATATATTCGTCTCCCAGAAACCGAATATGATTCGTCTATACATGACGAAGCGTTCGTTCTTTCAGACTTTTCCGATCCTGCGGAAGGCGACCCAACCCTCGCGAGCACAACTCCATATGGCGTGAATTATGATCGGCTCCACAGCGTTCTCAGCCAGCTCGTCGAAGGGGTTTCTCAACTCCATAGAAGTGGAACACTGCACCGCGATCTGAAGCCCGAAAACATTCTGATCGATGATCTTGGGCGTGTGGTTCTCTTAGATTTCGGAATCATAAGCGGTCTCAATGAATGTCAACAACACTCCGCCGGTACGCCGCATTTTATTGCTCCCGAACAAGCTCGCGGCGAAGCTGCAACATTCGCAACTGATTGGTATTCCGTAGGCGTCATCTTATTCCTCGCGATGACCGGTTCCTTTCCCACAGACGGAACCTCAACTGCACAACTCTTCCTGAAAAAATGCGATGCTAAGGCACCAACAATCAAAGACTTCCCACCAAGCGCTCCACGATTGCTCGTTTCACTTTGCATCGAATTGCTCGCGAATAAACCAGACGAACGCCCCGGAGGAAAAAGTATTGCAGCTCGCTTCGGAGAAACCACTGAAGAAATCCAGTGGCGAATTGCATCCCCACACAGAGAACCCAAACGCACACCTTTGGTTGGGCGGGCCCCACAAATCTTCAAGCTCGAAGAAGTTTTAGTAGAAGCGCTTGAAAATAATGCACTCACGCTTTGCAACGTTAAAGGGGAACCTGGAATCGGAAAGACTGCACTTGTTGAAGAGTTCTTAAGTCAAGTTTCCACTTCTTATGACATCGCAATTTTCTCGGGTTCCTGCCGTGAAAACGAAATACTGGCGTTCAAAGCCTTCGACGCAATTGTAGACGAAATCGTCGATTATATTTGCGAAAAAAAGATAAACCCTGAACTTTTAGTCGACGAGGGAAGTACACACCTCCCTCGTCTTTTCTCTTCGCTACAACAACTTGATGGTATCCAGGCTTCGTTGTCTGAACGCGAATCAAATCGACATGCGTCCGAAGCGCTCTCTGCTTTTTCCTATTTTCTAAATAAACTTGCCTCGTATCGACCGCTGATTCTATTTATTGACGACACCCAATGGGCCGACCAAGATAGCGCACGGCTTTTGGGCGTAATGTCCGCCGAAATTCACGCTCCTATTTTGCTCATCACAACCGAACTTTCGATGCCGACTTCGCGCGTTGAACAAAGAATTAAACAACATAGGTTTTTATCATATCTTGATTCCGGGATATCTCTCCATACAATCGCATTAGGTAATCTCAGCATCGAAGACAGCCAGTCCTTGGCACTTTCGATAGTCGGAGCAGAAAATAAAACAATCGAATTGATTGCGCGCGAGTCGGGGGGAAACCCGCAACTTATCGATACCTTTTCGAGTTGTTCAGGACTCTCTCCCAACGGAAGCCATTTCGATTTTGAAAATATTCTGAAAAATCGAATCGCCAACCTACCCGAAGATGCGTTTAGCTATCTAAAAATCATCGCAATATCAGGTCAACCTATCGCTCGCGAGTACGTTAAAAGGTTGGCTCATATTCGCAGTGATGAGCAATCAATCGTATCTCGACTGCGAAACGGTGGTTATCTCCGTCTCGTAACGATGAGCGAATCTGAATGTTTTGAACTTTGTCACAAAAGAATTGGGCAAGCGGTTATCTCCCTCATCGGAAAGACGGAATTATCACGTCAACACCGCAACATCGCCGAAATTCTCTCTAACGAAACGAGTTGTTGCGAGCGTATCGCGCGCCACTTTTTAGCAGCCGGTGCGCCACAAGAAGCCGCAAACTTTTATCTTCGCACATCGAATAATTTGATGAAAGACTTCGCTTATGAGGGCGCAAAAGACGCACTGGAAATGGCCATCGAGTTCGGCGCGTGGACGACAGCAGAACGTCTAAAAATGGGATTACAGCTTGGTTCGATTCTAGCTAAAATGGGACGAGGCTCGGATGCGGCCGAACAATACCTACAATGTTCAACCTATGCAGATAATCATGAGTCTTTGGAATTACGACGGCGAGCGTTTGAACAGCTACTTCGAAGCGGGCATGTCGAACGTGGCCTTGCGATTCTTTACGATTTAATGCAGGAATTAAAATTTAAGAAACCCAATTTTTCTGTAGGTCTAGCTCACCTCAATTTAACCCTTCCGAAAAACCCGCAGCTTCCACAAATACAATCCGCGTTCGATAGATCGCGAATAGAAACAATATGGGCGGCCGCAAATATATTAGGTCTCATAGATGCTAAAATAGGTTCTTATTTCCAACTTTTAAATCACCACTTAAGTTTCAAACACGGAAATCGGCGTCAAGTGGCTCGGACCTTGGCATTGAATTCACTTCATCTTGCTATCGAACCAAAGACCCGAAAGTTAGCGATCAGAAATCTTGAATTATCTGGTGAAATTCTAGACGGATGCGAGGACGCGAATCAACACGATTTGAATTATCAGGAATTCCACCGTGGTCTTAATGCCTATGTCGCGTCTAACTTCGTAGAAGCCGAACGTATTTTCAGACTCGTCTGTGCTGCAATGAAGGGATCTGACCGTCCTTGGCAGGGAGAAAACGCACAGCTGCACCGAACCTATTGTTTACTGATGATGGCAGATTTTCGGAGCTATGATGCACTCTATCCAGAATTGGTAAACGCCTCGATGCAAAGGGGTGATCTAGCTCAAGCGCGTTCGGCAAAAATAAGAAGATACGTTTGCCATTTAGCTGCGGATAACCCTGAGCTCGCTTTGCAAGAACTGGCTACCGTTGAACAATGTTGGCGCGATCGCGAACGTTATCAACTCGAGCAGTTTTGGCACCTTCGAGCTAGGACGAATACTTTGCTCTATTTAGGCAGACCCTCAGAAGCAAATTTACTTATTAAGCAAAGATGGAAACAGATTGAAACGAGTTGTGTTTTAACAACGCAACTCGGCCGGATAACGTTTTGGGATATGAAGGTTCGCATCGAATTAGCATTAACGCAGGAATCAAAAAAACGGCCAAAGATTAGCAAATGGGCAAAACACTTAATTAAAGAAGACATTGCTTACTCGGATATCTTAGTTCAAATACACTCGGCACAATTAGCGATTTTCGATCAGGACTTTCAGCGCGCGGAGAAACTCTTCGCCAATGCGGAGATGAATTCGATCCAAGCCGGCCTAGATTTACTGACTTTTGTGGCGAGGGTTGGAGGCGCTAGATTGAGACACAGTAACGACGAAGTTGTTCAGTGCACCTTTGAAACGTTAAAATATCGCGGTCTTTTAGCGCCGGACAAATTTTTGAAAATCTACATGCCCATAGAACCCCTAACGCAAGCCATCTAGGCATGATTAAGAATATCCATCTTTGAGAGATCAATAGGGGAAGTGAACGAAGAAGTTTCTCGTGAGTAAATTTCATTTGTTTTCTCTCAAATTTCGTGCGAAAGGGAGGGATGGAAACGATAGAAATAGTTAAAATTTTGGGTGTTATTCTCGCCGTTCTTTTCGTGCTTTGGGTTCTTGTCAATATGAAGACCTCCCGACCGGACGGTCAGTTAGTTAAAAACTTACATCCTTACCGAAAAATCATGACCTACATTATGCCTACTCGAAACGAGGCAGTCGTGTATTTCGATGAATTCATCGATGCAGAGCCGATTCTGAGTTATCTAAAGAAGGCCGAAAAGCAGTTCGATGTGGATTTCACCCACGCGATCGTCGCCGCATGCGGGTTAGGCTTTGTAGAGAATCCTACCATGAATCAATTTGTTGCGGGGTTTCGAATGTACCAGCGCAACGAAATATTCCTATCGTTTGCAATGAAAAGGACAAAAAAAGATAAAGCCGCGAAACTTTCAACTGTGAAACAAGAGTTGAAGCCAGGGATGCACTTTCGACAATTTTGCGAAGAAGTGAACGCGAAGATTAATCGAGAACGGTCAGGAGATCGAACCTATGCCGATAAGGAATTTGATCTCTTCAACGCTATTCCTCGCCCGATTTATTTTCGTGCGCAGCGTCTGTTTCGCCAATTAGATTATTGGAATCTCCTCCCAGCGTCTTTCATTGCCAATGATCCACTTTATACAAGTATGTTCATCGCTAACCTTGGAAGTCTGGATATGGGCGCTGGATATCACCACTTATACGAATGGGGAACCTGTCCTCTTTTCATGATGGTCGGAAAACTAGAAGAGCGTGTCGTTGCGCAGGACGGCGAAATTATAATCAAAAAGGGGATTCCAATTCGTTTTTCTTATGACGAGCGAATCGACGACGGTCTGACGGCGGGACAAGGCATAAAAACCTTCATCGAATGCTTGGAGTCGCCTGAAGAAACTTTGGGATGTCTACTAGATGATGAATCCGATTACTACGACCTTTCAATTCCAAGGTCCGAGCGCTAATTTCGTCTCCGAATTTATTGGATCCAATCGGGTGTTCGCGTTACTTAATGGAAAGCGAATACGATGTCGCTGCATCAGCGCTCACTGCCAGATAGTAGATTCCAGGATTCAGCTTTTCGATGGAAACCGAAGAAGCGATCTTCTTTGATGTTACTTTATTGCAACGTAACGAAATCGACTTCCCTGCCGTGTTAGACAACGTAAATCGGGGGGGGGTTGAATCTGAAGCGACTTTAATCGAAATGTGCGCAGCCTTTTTAATTTGAAAGTAATACCAATCGGTCTTATCAGACGGCGGGGTGAGTTTATCTTTTACTTGGACACCAAGCTTTATCGCACGAGCCTTGATCCGACTTCCGTCCGAGTCCCGAGCTGTTGAGAACGCGGTTGCAGCAACGAAGGTAAGTGCAGTAGCCGTTAAAATAGTGATGAAGTTTTTCATGGTCTCTCCAGTATACTCACTTAAACGGCCAGATTCCAAAATAAATTCAAATTCTTTTCTAAAAATGATTATTGCGTCAAATCTTGGCTATTGATGAAGCAAAATAATATGCATTTTTGATCTGCGAGTAGATTTTTGCGGGTTAAGCCATGAGAAAGTGCGAAACAGATACAACATTTTGGAACCCCTTCGCACCCAAATTTTGAAAACGAAATGGATATATGGTCTGAAACTTAGCGCTTAACACTCGCGAGCGAATGTTTGCCATTTTGCGTTGTCATTTTGTGATGATCCTACCTCTGAAATCCGAGCCGAGGGTATCGCGTTGCGATCCTAAAAATACCCATAAATGCGCAATTTCTACGTCCACACCTTAAGAAAAATTCTCCTTGAACGATACCAAAGCTTAACTATAGTCGCTTTTTTAAGCTGTACTTATTTTTACATCAATTATTTTTAGAGGCAATTCATGAAAGAATTCAACTCGTTAAAATGGCTATTACTCTGCGCGGTGTTAGCCTATGCAACCGCATGCGACCCAGGGATCGAACGTGATCCGGTGCCAAGTTCGGATACTGTTATCGCGGTTTATAATCCTGTCGCCAGAACCGTTCCGCTTCCTAACACGGCAGCGCTAGAAGCCGACGGCACCTTACCCTCGTTGGCTGGCGAAGACGCGAACGCGTTAAATGCCATCTACGATTATCTAGGAACCTACACAGGTTGGTCGCCGATGACCCCAATCAACATTCCCTTCTCAGGTGAACTCAATGCCGATTCGATTACCGACAAAGCTGTTGTTTTATATGCTGTAAACGGAACGGATGTAAGTGAACTTGGTTCAACGGCAGTTTATACCAAAAACGACGGGACACTTTGTGACCCTAATGTTTGTGCTTCTGTGATCACGGTCACCCCAAACGCGCCGTTAGCTGCCGGACAACAATATGCCGTACTTGTCACGAAGGATATTCTTGATACCCAAGGCAATCCCATTCGCGAAGATGCTCCCGTCTTCTTTGGCCTATCTAAAAATGCAATTTACGAAGACGGCGAAGTCAAACTAAACCTCTTCGCCGATGATCCAATAACAGCTCAGAGCCTTGAGGGTATCCGACAGCAGATCGGACCTATCGCCGAAGCACTTGAATTAGATCGCGACGTTGTTGCATCACTGTTCACATGGACCGTGGTAAAGAATGGATTCACCGTTTTAGACCCAGCTTCGGCCACCATCCCACTACCGAATACTTTAGCGATTGAACCGGATGGAACTTTTCCATCCAGTCCACTCAACTATTGTCAAAAGGTTCCGGAAACGGAAGCTTGCGAGAAGCCCGAGTTGGTTCTCGTCCAGTGTTCTGATGACGATGCTTGTGCTGACAGCGTAGCCGGCCTCGGAGCGGGATTTAAATGTGTTAGCGGAATTTGTAAAAATGCAAATTGTGCCCAAGGCGTTTTTGATCAATACCTTGACGGATTACACGGATGGCCAACGAGTGGTGTTCCAATCACTCTACCTTTCACCGGTGCTCTCGACGAATCCACTCTTTCACCCGAGACGGTACAGCTCTTCAAAATCGTCGGAGACGTCCCGACCAAAGTTGAAGGGTACACCCTTTCGGTAGACGCGTGCGGCGGGCAAATCATTATCACGCCCCCCGTTGATATGAATGGCACCATCATCCCCTTCGGCTTGAACGAACATTATTTCGCTTTCGCAACACGAGACCTTAAAACCATCGTAACAGCAGCGGACGGAACTCAATCCACCCTTCCGATGCTTCCTCCCAACGAACTCTTCGCCGCGATTCAACCTCATGACGTAATGATTCCCGGTGACGCTTGTGAAGCCGCAATGGTTGGTCAAGAATGTGCCGACGATAAAGGCGTTTGCGCCCCTTTTTCTGGAGAGGCGGGTCCCGAATTTAAATGCGCAAAAACGGCTTTAGCTCCATTGGGGATTAGCGATGCTACCGCACTACAACTTCATGCAATCCGTCCACTTTTACGCGGAACGACTGAACTCATTGAACAAACAACCTCTTTAAAATACACCGACCTCTCCGCAGTTTGGTCGTGGTACACATGGACAGATACTTTCTCTGTTTTCGATCCTACCGTCGGCGTAATTCCGTTTCCCAACGCTTTTTTGGAAACCGGGTGTCCTGCTGATAGACCGCTTTGCGCTCTCCCAATGGGAAGCGATATGCTATCAATGCTTTTCTATTCTGAACTCAGTGTTCGGCCGGGATTTTCTACTACGGCGCCAACATGGGTTCCTTTCATGGGTCCGGATCCCAAAGAAGAAACCGTAACATCTGAGACGGTCGCGTTTGCTGAAACACATATTTCGCCGCCACCGCGTCTTGGCAATGACGATTATGACACGTCCTTCTTTGAAGGAAATGCGGTCATCAAATTCAAACGCCCCCTACAAAAAGGAGCCGTTGTTGCTGGGCTCGTAAGTAATGGCATTATTGGAGGAAACGGATTTCCGGTTCAACCCACACCCGCTTTTGTCTTTTTACGTAGCCAGTATCCCTTAGTGGATGCGATGGGCGTCCCGCAAATTGCTCAAATACCCGAAGGGACTGGCCCACTTTTGGAAGGTGCAAGAAATCAATACGCGCCTCTATTTCAGGCCGCTGCACTCTTTGGGTTTGGCCGCACGGACGTAGTAAACGCCTGGGCATACACAACCCAGGATACCACTCTTCCGATTCAAGAACTCCGTGCGTTAACGATCGACCAAATGTCTGCAGGTTTACCAACCGTAACCGCTGCGAATCCAAAAGTTGAAACCGCACCCTTTATTAATGGTGATGGAACAACCACTTTAGCAGACCAGGCCGGCGTTAACGTCGATGTTTCAAACCTTGCTGAAATACATTGGGACGTAGAATTCGATACCCACTGGTGGCTAGATGCGTCGGCCCATCTTTCACAAGTCATGCCCACTCTTCAATCGGTCGGTGTTTCTGTTTTCGTTCCAGCTTCAACCGGAACGTGTTCACCCCCTTTTGATGTTGCAATCGTACAACACGGGTTCACATCATATCGTAAACGAATCGGATTGGCCTACGCAAACGAGCTCGCTGGAAGATGTATCGCCACTGTTGCAATGGACCTTCCCCTTCACGGCGGAAGAACAACTGGCGAAACCTCTTTGCATCCCGACGGTAAGCCAGCGGCTTCCGGAAACGGATTTATTTCCCAGGACTTCGTCGCTGTTAAATCGCTTTTCATGCAATCCGCTTCTGATCTTGTCGTTCTCAGTAAGCTGATTTCCGGCGGTGCGTTTGACGCAGTTCTCGGGAGTTCATTTTCTGATAACAACTCCAAAATTGGATACATTGGGCAAAGTATCGGGGCGTTCATCGGTGCGTTATTTGTAACGGTGGAATCAGATGTGCAGACCGCTGTCCTCAACGTTGGTGGTGGCTCTTTCACAAACCTCCTTCTTGAAAGCGAAACCTTCGGACCGCTTTTCTCAGGAATCGGACTCACTGTTGGATCCTTCGCTGAACTTCAAACGCTTCATTTCATTCAATGGTTGACCGATTATATCGATCCTTATGCTTTTGCCCCCTACATGAAGATTGAAGATCCTGCTGCGGGCGAATGTGGAGTAATGAATATGCCTCCATGCTACGAAACGTTAAAAGATATCGCGTTCATTGGCGGAGCTTTTGCGCCAGGTGCCGATCTTCCGTCCAACGAAGTAATGATTCAAATGGTCACTGATGACAGCGTAGTACCCAACTCATCAACAAAATTACTCGCCGAAACCATCGGCGTCAGTCTTGATGATACAACTTACCCAACGGGAACCGGTCATGGGTTTGCGGTCGAACTTGACCCGAACGCAGCAAACGGAAAAGCAGGAGCTTGCGCCAGAGAACAAGGCGCCGTTTGGTTGGCAACTAATTTTACCGGAACGGGTACCCAAGTAACCGCAACAGAATGCTTAAATCGATAGGAGATTAAGATGAAAATAACACTATTTCAGAGCTCCCTTCGGAGCCAAACTATTAGAACTCTCTGCGTCGCCGGGCTTGCACTCGGTACCATGGCGCTTTCAACTTCAGCCTTCGCAGCTGGTTTTGCGGTAACGACTCATAGTGGAACCGCCACGGCATTAGGCGGCGTAGGAACCGCGAATACAGAGGAGCCCAATAGCTCTTATTTTAATCCTGCGGCAATGACGGAAAAAGACGCGCTGAATATCTACATAGGAACGTCGGTCATCATGCCGAAAATTTCCTACGAAGCTCCAAACGGAGATACAGCCGAGAGCGTTGACGCGATATTACCACCACCGAATTTTCATTTGGCGATTCCTTTCAGCGAAAACTTAGCCGCTGGAATTGGCGTTACATTTCCTTACGGATTGACGGTCGAATACGAAGATGATTGGGTTGGACGAGAACAAATCCGTCGCCAACGTCTGCAAACTATCGATGTTAATCCAAATATTGCCTACAAGTTTGGCGAAACAGGATTATCCCTGGCAGTCGGCGGACAGCTTGTTTTCGGAACTGTAGAATTGGAAAACACGTCTATTCTTCGCGACGATAAAGAAGTTAACGCTCACATCGGTGGAACCGCTGTCGCCTTCGGCGCCACCGCAGCCGTTCTATATAAACCTACAGACGAATTGTCTTTTGCGGTCAACTACAGAAGCGCATTCAATCTATCGTTTGAGGGCAACGCCCACTTTGAAGGCGAGGAAGGAACACCTTTTGAAAACACCTTTGTCGATCAAGACGTTTCTACTGATATCAATCTACCTCACGCTATTACAGCGGGAGCCGGTTACAGAAATGACAAAATATTTGTCGGATTCGAAGTTGGTTTTACCACTTGGTCGGCGAACGAAAGAATCGATCTACAATTCACTCGACCTTGTACGGTCGGTGCCACCGGTTGTGATCCCGAAGAAGATGAAACCAACCCACCGACGAGTACAATCGACTTCGATTGGTTCGATGCTCCGGTGTTTCGTTTAGGTGCAGAATATAAGATCACAGAAGCGTGGCCAGTACGAGTCGGCGTCGCTTACGACATGACACCGATTCCAGACGCCACAGCATCTCCTTCGCTTCCCGGAAATGATCGTTCCGTTATAACAGCCGGCACCGGATACACGTGGAATTCATTCCGCGCCGATTTAGGATATATGCTCGTCCTAACAGACCGTGAACTTACAAACGGCAAACTCGATGGCGATTATAACACCACAGTACATTTACTTGGTATCAATCTCGGTTACGGATTCTAATCCCACCTCTTCTAATCTAAGACGCAAGCGAGCCTATCCAGGTTCGCTTTTTTGTATTTGAACCGTTTGGTGAGTACAGAGAAATCGCCTAAATGACCGTGACTGCCGCGAGCCCCCGCTAACGCACCACTTCTAACTGACCCACCATCGGATAACTATTACCTTTCGCGGTCGCAAAAATCTGCACTGTGTAAACACCGTAGTCGGGAACCGGACATAGTAAACTTGCTGACTCTGCTTCGTCGACATCGCAACGAATAGATTCACCACCTTTTTTTGAAACAATCGTAGCCAACAGCTTTCGACCCAGCGGGTTCTTCAACTTCACTTCAAAACGATCTGTGTTAACGGTAACTTGCGAACGCTTCGGACTCTGCAAGACCAATGCATTTGCGAAAAACCCAGCCCGAAGCATGGGTTGTCTGACGAACTCACCTCGTCCGATCGGATCGCCGCGCAGTTGCCATTGTTCGTCTTCGGGAAAATGGCCGACCCCAAAAGCCTCTGGCGGAGTAAATAAATAATCTGTCGTATAGGCTTTAGTAAACTTGGTTCCTTTTACCGAACCGGAATTCCACGTAGTATCGATTAGGTACCAAGCACCCTCAATTTTTGCCGCGTTCCAAGCGTGACCGCCGCCAGCAATCTGCCCGCCTTGTTCCCTAGAAACCCCTGTCACGTATCTGATTTCATCTCCGGTATGTTTGGCTAGCGCGACCATCAACTTAGAATAACCAGCACAAACTGCTTTTCGCGTTTTAAAAACCGTCTCGGCATCTTGAGGTGGATAGCGGCCTTCAGCTAAAGCTACTGCATCGTACGCAATACGATCTGCGACATAGTCGTTCATCGCCTTAATACGAAGAAAGGGATCTTTTTCTCGTGAAGAAATATAATCAGCGACCGCCTTTATACTGGTTTCGTCTGAGCTTGTGATAGATGTGACTAAGGGATGTAACGTGGGTTTCATCGGCCAACTCGGTGCGCTTGCAAAACTTCGCACCTCTTCATTTTCAACTTCCTTCTCCTTTTCTGCAACTTCTTCTGGCGCCGGAATGGGAATTGGATTTGGCTTCGGTGTAATTTTAGGTTGATCTTCGGGCTCGTATTTTTCGTACGGGTTCTCACGTGCCAGATTATGAAGCCCTTCTAAACCAGAAGCAGTCGCGAAAATGACTTTTCTGGAGATATCATAATAGCCTCCGTCGTTTCCCGCTAAGACCCAATCCCCTCTAGTATTTACGGCCTCGAAGGACTCTTTCGGGAAAAGACCTAATAACAGCACCAAAAAACCTAGGTTCAAAATAAATGTACGAATAATAATTCTATCACTAAAAGTGAGGCGTTTTCTCCTTAACTTTTTCCCAGCGGCTTCTCTTTCTTTTTGTCGTTGTTTAAAAACATTTGACCGCCAGAATTCCCAAAGAATGGGTAATATCGGGAACAAGATCACGGCGGCAAGAATTGCGCCCCACAAAGGCGCGTTGAGGTAGATGGCAAGAGAACTTGATAGCCAGACCGCAAGTAAAGGAATTATGACTACAATCATTCCAAAAACTACTTTAAATAGTCCAGTCATTTCAGCTTCCTAAAAGATTACAATATCATAACGAATGAAGATGAGCTTTTATTTCTCAGTTTCTTACGCTAAGCGCTCACGTTTACACAACTTCGATACTTCAAACCAGCGAGGAAAGAATCTCGTCGTTCTTTTTCATTTCGTCTACCAGGTTCAACTTTTCACAGAATTTCGATTTCATCTGGTGAAACCGAATTTGAGCAGTTTTCTGACCGGCATCACGACACACTCTAATACCAATATCAGTTAGTTCGATAAGTTCAAAATCAACACACGCCAGTTCAGGTACCCTTTGATCGACCAGATCCAGTTCCTCCAACATCTCTTGCCAACGTTGGAGTCCAGCCCAAGCGGTACTTTCTCCTAAACGATACCAAACCTCATAATCTTCATGCCTATAAGCGTTTTGAAATTCCAATAGAGCTAGTTTATATTTACGTTGTTCCAAATAAATTTGAGCCAGACCAAACTGCGAAAAACAAACGTTTTTACCCCCTGTAGATTTGAAAAGAAAAATGGCGCGCTTTTTCGCAATCGCCGCGGCATCGAGATTCCCTCTCGCCATTACAATTTTGCCGATCTGCGCCCAATTCGTCCCCTCAGAGCTTCGATTTCCAAGGAGTGTCGCTAGTTCTATTGCACGCTTAGCGTATCTTTCGGCCGAATCCAAATCTCCATTGACTATGAGCGGAAACGTTAACGTTCCGGATAATCTACGCTCGAGTTCGAGATTGTCTGGAATTTGGGGAATCAGCATCTCTGCCTCTTTTAGATGTTTGATACTGTCATTTAGAAGTCCCTGACTAAATGTCCAAACGGCTAGATCGACCAAACAACTGAACCTATTTTTAAGCTCTAAATCCATTCCCAATAGAACATCCATTTGTTTTTTTCCGATTTCGAAACGGCCTGTCCTCAGATTTAATTCGGCCTGTCGAATTAGCATTAGAGGTAAAATTTTCTCCCAACCAGGTTGATGGGCTTGAGCGACAAGTTCGTCCAACTCTTCGACCTTGACGGTTTCCCATAAGTCATTGCCTGCGATTATTCTCTGAGAAAGAAGAGCACCCCAAAGAGGATCACTTTTAGGAATATTTAAAAGTTGAAGAACCTCTTCGTACCTCACTATCGTATTCTTAGCTTCCCGATACTCTCCGCGATGGGTAAAATCCAACGCCGCATTCGTTAGTGTTCAACCGCGTCTTTGGGCCTTTCGCCGTCGATAAAGTGTTGGGCAATACGCAAACGATGGCTGGGCTCCTCGTTTTTGACTTTGACGAGAACGCGTGCGGCGGCTCTATGAACCTCCGCAGAACTATGCGTCGGGCTCCCGTTTTCAAGAATTGCTTCTCGCAACATCGAATGCGTAAACGCCCAACCTCCATCAACGTCAGAAATGAGACGACTTTTGGCCAGATAGGATAAGAGTTCGTCGGGGATAACCAAATCTAATTTTTCGCAGACCCACTTCCATTCTTGATCATCCACCTCGAGGCCTAGAATTGCGCCCACAAAAAGTGGAGCTGATGCGTTGGGGAAGTTTTCGTTTAGCTCTTCAAAACGCGCGTCCCATACCTGATGTATCGACTTAGGCAATCGAAGCACCGAACCTCTTTGTAAGGCAAATCCAGTGTCAGAATATTCTAGAACTCCACGTTGAACCCAATCCTCTATTAGTTGGACCGCGAAGAGTGGGTTGCCTGCGGTACGGTTTGAGATCGCAGTCACAAGATCGGACAGCAACGGAAGCAGCTCTTCGACGAGGCGACGATGCTCATCTGCGTCGAGCGCTTTTAGCCAAACCGAGGTATCAAATAAATCGGAAAATTTCGGCTCCCTCGCCAAAGCATCCTCGCGAATTGTCGCGATTACCATCACAGGGACGTCGCGTTCTTCTCTTAGATATTCTGCAAACGCTACCGGTTCTTCGCCCCATTGAGCGTCGTCGATAAATAAAAGTAGCGGCCTCTTCTTGGTCATCCTGGCCAACGTACGATTTTGGTGTTTGGTAACCAAAATGTTTCCAGGTTTTAGATCACTATGTAGAACATTGCGGGCATGCGCATGAGATAAAGAACTCAAGATTGAACGTACGACAAATTTCAAACCATCCCAATCTAGAGATTCGCGTATTGAATGTAAGGTGCCGTGTTGAGCGAACTCCATCATCACACACGGATCACCAGCGAAAAGGATATGGTTAGACTCTTGTTCGACCTGCGTGCTTACAACATTGGAATCAAAAATCCTTACAATACCAGGGTGACTTAGACGCGCCATCGTTTGAACTTCATGTTGAAAGGCCGCGAAACCCTCTTTTTGAATCCACTCCCGATTCATGATCTTAATCGCAACTGGAGTACTCTGGACGATGTGCTCTCCTCTCCAGACACAGCTCGTCCCACCCTGTCCTATTTGTTCGATCAATCGAAATTGTCCGATGCGCATCGAGGGGCTCCTAGTTTTGTGATTGTTTAGTCATTGTAAGAAAACTAAAGTCAAACTCCAAACCATTTTTAGAATTTTTTAGGAGATAGGATCGTAAAATCTCAAGACTTTGGCGCTAAAATTTGATCGAGTTATCACTAAACGAGTCGTTCAAAGAGTAGAAGGGAGAGGGTTGATCTCATCCGTTCGCGATCATCGATCGGTCCTTACTTTAAGAAATCTGAGGAATCTAGAAACCCTTAGAAACTTCTCCAGGTCTATAATCTTAATAGCGATATCTCTATTCGTTTTTTTCGCTGGTCGTTTTAGCAACAAAAACTGGATAGCTTACGCGTTGCTCGCTTTCGGATTTAGGGAAACGTAAGGTCAACATCACATCGTGTATGCAGCGACCTATATCTTTTTCACGAAGAGAGGGCTGGACGTTCCCTTCCCAAACCTGACCCGACTTCGCGATTAAGAAGCTGACGTTTATCTCTCCACTAAAATTGGATGCATTCGAACGGTCAGCACATTTACGAAATTTCGATCGTGCGTTTTCGATCGTCTCACGAATGTCGATGCGCGTTAGTTTTGCTTTCATATCGCTTTTCTTATCTTGAACACTATGATTTCGCGCGACTTTTTCAATCGTTTGCGTCCCGCAGATCCAATTTTCTAGTTTCGTCTCTAATTTTTCGGCATCAGCGTTAAGGTCTTCCTGGAAAATATTGTCAGATAGTCTCGTCTTGATCTCAACCAACTCCGGAAAATGAATCTCAGATTTAATATCAACACTTTGTATGTTCTGTTCGGCCTTCTTTATCGAACCGCGTCTAATTTCGTTAATTACGCTATTCAAAACATCAACCTCAGTCTGGTTTGGGCAGAGCTTTATTTTCAACTGGGCCAATAGAATTCGACTTTCGCTAAGATATTGGATATCGGAAGTCTTCAGAGCTAACCCTTTTTGTAAAGCGTCCAAGGCGCTTAATTCAATTTTCATCGCTGCTTTTTCTAAGACCTGTCTATATTTCAAAACTTGAGATGGAGTCAGTCGCGGAGGAATATAGGATCGACGTACAGCTTCTGCGGAATCAACTGACATTGCAGCGCTTCTATAATGCGCTGCGACTGACCAACGAGGAACATCCAGTCCGATGACTTCATCTAGCTTTTTCTCAATCACTTTACTCAAAGCCCGTTTTTCGACGAGCTGATTTTTAAGGATTGCCTCGTCGGAACTTGAAAGAATAATTGAGGTAAACTTTAGAAAGTCTTTTTCGGAATCCATAAAGAGCGACTTTGCAACTCCTTGTTTTGACATATTAAGATTCGCCTTTTCCTGATTTGACAACTGGCGAAAATCGTTAGCTATCTTGGTGCGCACAGATGCGGCAGATGGCAAATTAGAATGACCGCCGTTATCAAGTAGGGTCGCATAATTGCTGGCCACCCAAAGCATTCGGTCTGGGTCTTTGTTTACGTCGTAGTCCGCTAAGAATCCCGAAAAGAGTCTCAATTCCTCATCGGAGGGTGCCGCGTCCTTTTGAATATATTTCTTAATTTTGGCAAAATCCGTTTCAAAATCTTTGGTCGTAATTTTTTCCACGTGCTTCGACGAGACCGACTCCACGTTCTTTTCCGAACTCGTATTAAGATGATTTACGTACGCCCCCGTAACTGCGACAGCTGCTACTACCAATAAAATTCTCTTTCCTACCATTCGATGACCTCTTTTTTTGTTGATTGGTTTACTAATATTTACTGCTTCACTTCCTTTCCCTAATTTTGATTCGACTTGAGCAGCGAACACCTGCGGCGGGAATCTATCTAAAAATGCGTCGTCACCCTTTTTAAGACGATCGATACGATCAAGATTCCCATCCTCAGCTTTTAATTGTTCCCTTAGGTTTGCGGCTTCGGTTTCGCTTAACTCTCCCAAAAGAAGACGATATACTTCATTGTCCAGAACGTTCTTATTCATGAACTCTCCTTAATTCTTAAATGTTGGCGCAAGGGTTGAAGACGTTTTCGCACGCCAGAAACGGACATACCTACCGCTTTGGCTGTCTCTTCAAGTGTGTACCCGTCGTGGTAATGAAGCACAGCCATCAGCCGTGTTGAGTCCGGGTATTCGAAAAATAGTTTTCGAAGCAAAGAACCTGCAAGCGACCGATTTTCATTGCTGAAATCCAAACTTGCGATCTCCTCGACTCGGTCTTCGTGAGTGCCTTTGCGTTTGCTTGATCTTATTTTGTTTAGGCATTGGCGAGTGGCAGCGACATAAAGGAAACTCGAAGGCGTATCGATATTGAGCTCCTGACGATCTAAAAGCCTAACGAAAACGTCTTGCGTGGCATCCATGGCGTCTTCCTCGTTGCCTAATAAGGATTTACAACGTCTAAACACCATCGGACCAAACCGGCGATACAATATTTCAATGTCATCGTGCATTCTCACTCACTCATAGGTAGGTCTCTACCGTTCATGTTTAAGACACCGCCGGTCTGAGAAAGTGTTACTTTTTTTTCGTTATTTTGAGAGTGGGTTCAAAGCGATACGATCGCGTCCCCCGCTTCTGCTCATCAAGCGACCTCGAACTCTCTTAATAATTTCTCGGTCTTTGCTTCGGTCACCCGGCCAATAAGCTTGGATTGTTCGTGCTTATCCCGCATCGTCTTGGCCAGAGAAAGGGTTGATCCAACCGAGAACAATAAGCCCATACCGAGAAAACTCCGTATCCAAATATCGACAGGTAATGCGAAGATTCCTACGCTTGTCGTTAAGATAGCGGCCAAAAAAGAGGCCCAGACTTGGAATTGCCACGCTGCAGAATCACTTTTCATTTTATCTCCTTCAAAAACGGGATTCGCTCTAAGGTATAGCAAGACGAAGGCCAGGTTTTAGCCACCGAGTTATGGGTCCAAAGAACCTCTAAGACCGAAGATCAGCATTTGATGTACACATGCTTAACAATAAATGTATTCTAAGACATGAAAAAATTATTAAGCGAAACACGTAATCTCTTTAAAAACATTTCCGACGCCGCCTATGCGAACCCATTTTCACAAGCGAGGGAGGACCTTGATCGTACTATCGTAGATTCCACGAAAGCATGGCCAGCGTTAGTAGAAGACGTTAACGAGACGATAAAACGAGAGCTAAAGTCTTTAAAGAGCTTCAACATAAACGAATTCGAAAATATCGATCGGAGACTTATTAGAGCCGCGGTCATGTTCGAGTTATTTCACCTCTTTGGTCCAGAGTTCGATAAAATCGTAAAAGCCCAGATTCAAGAGCCCGAAAAAAGTCTGAAAATCCCCTTTGCCGAAAAGGTCTTGATAAGATTGGAGAAAATCGGATTCACCGAAGAAGAGACACTTCGCTACTTTTCCTTCATGTTCCAAATTCGACGAGCCTACTTTTTAATATCGACCAAGCTTAACGGAACCTCACCGGCGAGCCAAAAACTGAGGAAGGAGGTGTGGCAATCGATCTTCACTTACGATCTGCGTAGGTACGTTGCGGGGATGTGGTCGCAAATGGAAGATTTCTCGACTTTGCTATTAGGAGAAACCGGAACCGGCAAAGGTGTGGTAGCGATGATTATCGGGCAATGCGGCTGGATTCCCTTTGAGAGAGAAAACCAGCGTTTCGCGTGGGCTTTCACGCAATCCTTCATTGCCGCAAACCTGAGTGAGTATACGCCAACTCTTATTGAATCCGCGCTATTTGGCCACAAACGTGGTGCGTTCACCGGAGCTGTAGACGAAGGGGTAGGCCTGTTTGAACGGTGTCGGCCTCACGGAACCATTTTCTTAGATGAGATCGGAGAATTACAAAGCGAAGTTCAAGTTAAGTTATTGCGCGTCTTACAAGAGCGTTATTTTTCCCCGGTAGGCGGACACGAAAAGAAGAGATTCGATGGAAGGGTAATCGCTGCGACTAATATTAAACACGAAGACCTGCAAAACGGTCAATTTCGTAAAGATTTTTACTACCGAGTCACAAGTGTAATAATAGAAATACCGTCGCTACGAACTCGTATCGCTGAGAATCCGACGGAATTAAAAGAACTTCTGAGCTCGATCGTTCCGCAAGTGTTGGGTCGACCGGATCCAGAAACACTGAACGAGTTGCTCACCATTTCCCAAAAATTTCAAGATTACGGTTGGCCCGGAAACATTCGGGAGTTGGAACAATTCGTGCGACGAGTTTTGGTTTCCGGAACCTACGACAAGGAAAGCTCTAAACCAGACGCATCGAATTTGGAGATCACGGCCAAACAGCTCCTCATACAGCATGCTATGAAATTATCTTCTCGAGGATTACGTACAAGCGAGATCGCGAGGCTTATGGATGTTGATCGACGAACTGCAGCAAAGTATCTCGCCCAGGGTTTTGAAGAGAGTTCGTGAAACGGATTTACTCGAAATCTGATATGATTTCGCGACGCATGCCGGGTACGAAAGCCTCAATGACACATTTCACTTCACCGTTGAGAACCGTACCGCCGCCATCCATCTCAACCACGCTAGGTGCAATACAAAACTGTGCTTCCCAAATTCCGGTCTTATCAGGAACTACCTTCGTTACACATCCCTCTTGTTCCTGGTACGAGAAACCGTCCCAATCGTAGACGATTTCATTGGATAGTTGTTGATCTAAAAACAGTGAAGTTTCCGGTGGCAGGCAAGACAACGCGTTATCCTTTCCACATTCTGGAACACCGCACGGTGGTGATATGAGGAGGCGCTTTCCTTCTCTGCGAACTTCAACCCAGCCAACCGCATTTTGCCGATCTCGTTTTTGATAATAAAAGGTCTCGGGAGTATCGACGGTATGCTTTAGACGAAACTGAATAGGTATGGGTGTCGCCATACCGTTATTCGTCGCGCCGTTATTCGTCGTTCCGTTATTGGTATTATTCTTCGCATTGTTTCTATTGCCATTATTCTTCAGTGGCTCGTCTCGTGGCACATACCCTTGGGTTTGTAACTTCCGAACCAACCCCCCAGGGACCTCAGAGGTTGGTGAACAAACGATAGCACCATCAGAAAATGGAACCTGCTCCGGAAATGCGGCCGGACAGGTTAACCCTGCGACGGGATTAGTAAACAAACACACTTGTTCATCGCCATCTTCGAAAAGTTTGCCTGAGCCACAAATCGGTGCGACTGGATCGTCAGAACACGAAGAAAAGAGAAAGACGGAAACGATTAGGATACGACCAAACATAATGTCTCCGACTATTTCTCAGATAGAATAATATCGTTTGCAAATTCACCAGATGCCGACAGAAAATCGTCATATCGCGTTTCACCCAACAAATTCTTTTTCAAAAAAGCGACTGAATATGCATTGATGATAACAAACGCCTCATTCACCGGAATAAAATCGCTACCGCAACCGTCGTTTTGGACATTCGGATTTGCACCTGCGATCTGACATATATTGGAAAAGCTAAAGTGACCCGCTTTCAAGATATCTACGCGCGTTGCTGGCGCCGTGAATTGTTCCCACAATGGATCGCCTTCCCTCTCGTTAGGCAAAGTTCTATCTTGGCCTGCTGTTATCATCAGCGTCGGAATACGAATTGAGCTCACCCCCATACCAAAAAAATCTGCACCAACAGGGGCCAAGGGAATCGCGGCTTTTATTCGCGGGTCAAGAAATCCGGCATCGAACAGATCAGCGCCTCCGCTTTCGAAAAATGCGCATAAATCTCCTGCCGGTGGCTGATTGCTTTCACAGGCGGTAACAAACCCTTCAACATTAAAAGTCGCGCCCGAGGCTGCAAGCGTTGTATAGCCACCAAATGAATGTCCTGACATCGCTATTTTGTCGGTAAGTTTACCAAAAAGAGGATCGTCTGTGGGTAGATTTTGTATCTCATCGATTACTGCGCTGACATCTTGAGGACGGAATGCAGCAACCTCGGCCAAACCAGCACTATCGTCCTGAAAAGTATTTCCTGTATGATCCGGCGCAACAACTACAAATCCATGACTTGTTAGGAACTCGGTGAAGAAATAGGATTGCTCTCCGACCCCAGAATTTCCGTGTGAGAAAACGACGACAGGAAAAGTACCGTCAAGAATGGTTGCATTAGCAAATATTTCGGGCCGATTTACAAGACCGAAATAGCGCCCGGACGTCCCTTCTGTATCCGAGGTTGGGTACCATACGGATAGTCGAAGTGTTCGAGTGTCATTACCCTTTGTATCGTATTCAAAATTCCACGAACGATAACCAATATTGTGAGGCCCAGATTCAAAAATTGAGGTCTCGTTTGTACCCATATCCTCTTCGTTCGGGACAAGATCCGATCCGACGTCGCCTTTAGGCATCACAGCCATATCGGTTTGGGGGCTTCCAAGATCCGTTGAACCGTCATGACGAGCATCAACCCCAACATCCATCGTGGTGTCTACGTCAATCTTTTTAGAATCGTCAGAACAACTAAAAAAGAAGGGAATAATCGAAATTAAAATATATTTTTTCATGGAAGCGTCCGTATTGTTATGGCGATCTGTAACATACTCATCAGGACAAGTCTAAGAGTGGGGTTTCGCAATTAGTGAGTCTTTGATCGAAGTATCCGCATTTTCAGCAAAACGTTCCTGTCGCGAAAAACGTTCAGACGTCTTTTTGTCGTCTTGTTTGACTGACCATTCAGATTTATCAATCCAAGGATGAAGATATTTTGGAATCTTCCTCCGCCCCGGACGCCTAAAGTCTTCAGCCAAAACCTGAGCTACTTCGTGACCATCGAAACCCTGTAATATCAAGTAATCGAGCACAAATCCAACAAGGCGGGCTAACGAAATTTTATATGTCGTTCCAGTTTGCTCAAAAAGCCACGCCGAAAAGACCATGAAGGAATCAAAAGGATCGTCAGACAATATATATTTTAACGCCCCAATAAAGTTTCCAGAATTACCAATCAGATCCCAAAAACGCGCAAAACGTTTCATGATTTGCATTTCTGGAAACGGCACGTCTTTCGTAGAGAGCACCTCATAGGGGGGGTACTCGCTAAATACCATTTCGTACGTTTCGGTATGACGAATAATCGGTGTCCCACGCAGGCGTTTTAAGATCCCTAGCTGGATTTCTTGAGGCCGAAGTTCGACGAGACGATTAAAGCCCTTCGCAAACGATACGAGGTCCTCACCTGGTAACCCAGCTATGAGATCTGCATGGACATGAACATGGGTATGGTCACGTAAGAACGCAAAATTATCCTCAAGCTTTTCGTAATTTTGACGACGACTGATGAGTTTTGAAATTGCGGGATTAAATGTTTGGATCCCCACTTCAAACTGAAGCGTTGCCGGGGGGAAGTCCGCAATAACCTCACGAAGTTCTTCAGGCAGGCGATCGGGAACCAGCTCGAAATGGGCGACGTAACCCTGATCAACGCGCTCCCGAAAAAACGCCAGTATCTTCAGTGTGATGTCCAATTTTAGATTGAAAGTTCGGTCGACGAACTTAAAATGACGCACGCCGCGTTTGCCGAGGTCATCCATTTTTTCAAGGAAAGAGTCCAACTCAAATTGACGAACGGACTTAGCAAGAGCCGAAAGACAAAACTCGCATCGAAACGGACACCCTCGAGATGCTTCAACATAGATGATTCGATTTTCAATATCTTCGTCCGAATAAAACGAATAAGGGGACTCGAGCGTCTCAATATCCACAGGAATCGACGGGAATATTTTTTGAGGAGGCACCGAACCGCTTAGTATATCGCTACATAGCCGGGCCAATTGCGATTCACCCTCCCCGCAAATAACGTGGTCGGTTAAATGGACGATCCGCTGATCGTCTAATTCATAGGAAACCTCAGGACCGCCGATGATGACTACGACCTCAGGAGCAATCTTTTTCAACAGTGAGATAACGCGGGTCGTTTCCACCACATTCCAAATATAAACTCCTAATCCGACAATCTTAGGGCTTTGACTGAGCAGAGTTTCAACGATATCGAGTGGTCGCTGATGAATCGTAAATTCGATAATCGTAGATCGGTCCCTAAGATCACCCAAATTAGCATGCAGATATCGGAGACCGAACGCCGAGTGAATGAATTTTGCGTTTAAAGTCGCAAGAACAATATCGTGAGTTTCGCTAACCATGACAGGAGCTATAACCGAGAGAACCTTAAATTCCCAGATAAATTCGAAAAGTTAGATTAGTCGTCAATTCTCAACCTTAGAAACAAGATTCCTCGACATTACTTGAATCTAACCCGGATAGCGTTGCCGAGCTTTTGCTCCTCGTAGTACGCTTTTTTAAGCGTTGCTTCACCTGTTACCTCGACCCAAACCGGAGGTGTTTCTCGGCGATCCATTCGTTCATAAATCGAGCGGATTTTGAAAAATAGTCCACGTGGGCTCTTCATGACCTTCGCGATGTAACGCTGTCGAATCTCGGTACCGATCGCGCTATAGTCGCCCACGACCAAAAATTTTTCATCATCTCTTAAATAAATGGATATCTTTTGTTCGGAAAATTCGTCAAGAATCGCTTGCATTAGGCGATTTGGAGCCGGCTTTTGTTGAATTTTCGAGGTGTCCTTCTTTACATCGTTTTGGTGACATCCTTGTAAGGAAATGTATAAACAGGGTAGAAGTAGAAAAATGGTTATTCGAAGATATTTCGATTTAAAGGAAGACATGAAAATTCTCATCATATTTATTATCGCCGGCTTTTTCGTTGGTTGCTCCAAAACGCCTAAACCCGTTGTACAAGAGGTTAAGGAAGAATCCAATTCGCAATCCGCGCAAGAACTTTTTGTGAAGGGAAACGCGCATCTGGAAGCTAAAGAGTGGGAAAAAGCTATTGCTGTCTATAAAACGGCCGACAACTTAGAGGCTCGATGGGACCTATTTCTAAATCGAGGAATCGCTGAAATCCAAACGGGTGATTTTAACGCTGCCCTGAATTCTTTCTCCGAAGCGCTTACCAATGGCGGAGAGAAAGAATCGATTGTCTATTTTAACCTCGGAAATCTCTACCAAGAACGCGGCCTATATCAAGATGCTGTGAACGCTTACCGTGCAGGTTTAGTGTACGTGACTGAAGGCGAAATTTATGTTGATATGATTACCAATTTGGGCGCAGCCTACGTTTTCCTCCGCCAATGGGATGACGCCAATGAGACTTACGAGTTTCTTAAAGGGAAGGCGCCTAACGATCCAGCAGCCCTACACGGACTCGGAATGGTTCATCAAATGCAAGGCAATTTCGATAAAGCAATAGAAAAATATAATCAAGTTTCAACCTCCTTCCCGAAATTTGCAATGTCGCACTACACGAAGGCACAATGCTTGGGTGCTCAGAAAAAATATTCAGAAGCGATCCAAGCGTATAAAGAATACCAACGATTATTCCCCGAATCGAACTACTCAACCCGCGTTGACGCCATTATTCGACGGTACGAAGAGAAGATAAAATAGCAGTCCTTCCTTCCTAAACAGCCCGGAGCGAATCAAATCAGTTCCAGTGAGCCTGTAATCCTTTTCGCAAAAAATAAGAATATCTAGAGCTTGACCCACTCCCTAAAATTCCCTTTTATGAGCGTCAATATTTTCATGTGGGACCATAAAACGACCTACATTAGGAGGACTTATGATTGAAGGCTCAGTAAAGTGGTTTAATAACGCCAAAGGTTTTGGATTTATTGATGATGGATCCGAACAGGATATTTTTGTTCATTACTCACAAATAAAAGGCGAGGGATTTAAGACACTTCGTCAAGGTGAAGCTGTCAGATTCGAATTACACCAAGGTCCAAAAGGTCTGCATGCGGAAAACGTCGTTCGCGACGACGATTCAGAAGCGATGGACGCGGAAATCGATCTCGAAAAATCATTGATTAACTAATTCCCTGGTTGACAAAAACCTTCTATTTTAGAGCGTATTCTGCCTTTTTGGGGTGAGGTCGATCACCAGCACCGATACATATTCCCTTATCGACGAGACGCGTTCCAAGGTCAGCTCCCTCGTGATCCACATAGGCTACGAAACGGTTTCTCGTATCTTTTAGGATCGGAAGGAAGTTACTGTCCGATCTAAGAACGACCTTTTCACCTACCAACATTTTGCTTAACGTTTTCGTGGATTTTTTCGATTCACACGTAAGTCCTAAAAGCCGTACTTTAATTTCTTTTCCGTCTAATATTCCGCTAAGAACATGTTTTTCTACTTTGACGATTTTAAGTTCCGTTTTATCGGCTAAATCAAGATCGTCGGCAAAAGAGGAGGACGCAGTTTGAGCAGAAAAAAAGAAAAGTATGGCGATTAGGTACTTCAACGTGGCTCCGTGTTGGTGTTTCACTTCCTTAATACAAAGTTAGTGCCAACACTTCTAAAAAGCGATATTGACGCAGTTATGGGCGCAATAGGCCAAGGTTCAACATTATTGAAAAATAATGCGTCAAAAAATTATCGATTTTTCGTTCAATGTCAGAGACTTGACGTTTGGCGTTGATACTTTTTCAAATCCGAGTCAATGAAAAAGCGAACAACAGATGGGGCGTGTTGGTTGGCAAAGTAAATTAACTTTGATTTGAATCCGGGGACGATATGCTTCTTTCCGCTGGCGATCCCGGAAAGCATTATCTGAGCAACGTCGTCAGGTAACATGACTTTTATCGTACCCGACAGCATTTTGGTTTCTCCGGGTTTCACTTCATTTTCAGCATGCCATTGAGGCGTGTCGGTATCAGGTGGATAAACAACGGACACTTCGACATTATGCGCAATCAATTCCTGGCGAAGACATTCAGAAAAGCCCGTTACCGCGAATTTACTCGCACCGTATGCAGTGTATCCATACACTCCCATAAACCCGACAACAGACGAAACATTACAGATATGTCCCGAACGTTGTTCAGTGAGAAACGGGAGAAAAGCACGGGTGATATGGACCGTCCCGAAGTAATTTATATTCATCATTGAATCAAAAACGTCACTTCCTAATTCTTGAACATAGCCCGGCTCGGCAACACCAGCGTTATTCACTAAAACATCTAGTCCGCCTAAATCTCGAAGCGCCATTTTGGCGACCTCTGCGACTTTAACTTCATCAGAGATATCGAGACTATAAGCGAAATATTTTCCCTTTCCGATCGCCTTCAGTTCTTCAAGCGTTTCGTCTAGCCGAGATTGACCACGCGCTACGATAGCCACATCGGCTCCGTAACTCGCCGCTAGTATCGCCATCGATTTTCCTATCCCTGAAGAACCTCCAGTGATAAAAATTTTCTTTCCGTTATACCAATTCATAGGTTTACAGATTCCTTAGCGCCAAGCTCACGGTTGTTCGATCGTCTCCGCCCATATTGGATGTAAAGCCAGTCGTAGGAATTGAAGCGAGTTGATAGTCGCCACATAGACCTTTCATTTGTCGGTAGATTTCAAGTAGTTGTTTAACACCTGTAGCGCCAACAGGATGCCCAAACGCCATAAGACCACCGCCTGTATTAACAGGTGTTTTACCTGTCAGAGACGAATGCCCTTCTTTAGCGAAGAACGCACCTTTTCCAGCATCTGCGAGTCCCATTGCTTCGTACATGAGAATTTCAGCGATGTTAAAACAATCATGAACCTCAGCAACTTGAATGTCAGACGCCGAAATCCCAGCATCATTGTAGGCTTCTGTAATTGAAGCTCGACCGTTATCGAAAGCCGTATAATCGTTAACTCTACCAAGAGCCGCAGTCGCATGACCGTATGATAAGACTTCGATGCAATCTGCAGGCGTCTTGCCTAGCTTCTTTAAGCCTTCTTCGGTTGCGAGAATAACCGCGGCACCACCGTCGGACACCTGCGAACAATCAGAAACTTTCAAAAAGTCGTGCAAATCTTCGTTCGCTAGAAAGTTAGGGTTTCGATCATTAGGTGCCGAAGCATTTTCAAGCGTCATATTGACCGTTTTCATATGAGCAAGCGGATTTTTATTCGCATTGTCGTAAGCTTTTACGACCACATGAGCCATGTCCGCTTCGCTAACATCGTATTTCTGGCGGTATGCTTTAGAGCGTCGGGCGAAGGTTGCCGGAAAAGTAAATTCGTCCAGCCCACGTTCGCTCTCCCAATGAGATGCTGTGGCAAGATGCGCTGCACCGTCTCGAGCGCTTACCGTCGTCTGTACCTCCGCACCCGCTACAATCGCAACATCTGACATCGCATTTAATGCGTCGATTGCCGCGACCAACCCAAGCCCACCAGAGGCACACGCCCCTTCGACACGCATGAATGGTTTTCCGTCAAATCCTGAATCCGCGCGCACAGCCATAGAACCCAAATGACCTTGATGACAAAAAAGTTCACCGGCAAAATTCCCAATGTAACCTTTATCAATTGCTGAGGCTTGAACACCCGTATTTTCAAGACACGCTGTTATAGCGGCCGTTAAATGACCTTCCAGCGTGGGATTTTCTTTTTTCCCAAAATCAGGATGTTTCTTCCAAATAAAGTCAGGGTTATGTTTTCCAATAAAAGGTGTAATAGCACCACCAACAACAAAGATTCTACGACGGAATTTCATTCTGACTCCAGGTTAAGTTTACGGGGAAATCGATATGTGATCGCGTTGTGAAATGCAACAATCCACCTTTAATTTATTTCGTGTTGTTTTCCCCATTTCAACCTGGTCTGAGAAATTTCAAGTTGATTGATAAACTTCAACCGTCTTAATACGCATCTCATGCACTCGGTAAGTTGCTGTTTTTAAAGAAAAAACCAAGGGCTTCTCGAACAAAAAACTTAAACGCTAGACATCCTCGTCAAAATCGTTCATTCTGAAAATAACAAGCCTCTAAAACCCTTTCATCCGAGTCAAAGGGTCTGCTGTGTCAAATAAGGGAAAAAAGAAAGCAAAAAATATACCAAGTATATTTAAATCGCTTGCTTGAGTTCTTTCTTTGGCGTATTCTGAGAATATCAAGCTGCCGACACAGGATTCCCGTGAGTGATTTCGTTCGCAATCGAAGTAAATCAAGACCCGCTGACCGTGAGTCTTATGCATCTTCGACCGACGAAATGATTTCACCGGCAATAGAGCCCGGATCTTTCGGAGAAAAGGAATAATATGGCGATGCATTTAAGACAACAAGTCAAGATGTCTCAAACCCTTCGAATGACGCCACAGTTGCAACAGGCTATTCGACTGCTCCAACTATCACGGATGGAATTGATCGACGAAATTCGATCCGAGATGACGGAAAACCCTCTATTAGAAGAAGGGGCAGTCTACGATAACGAGGCTCCCAAGGAAATTAAGACCGCTGAGTCTCCAACAGCCGATCAAGGTGAGTTCGAATCAGGTCCACTGGAAGACTTTAAGCCCGACCAACCCGATCTTGAAAAGATCGATTGGGAAAAATTTATGGAGAATTATAATTCTCCAGTACCAGGGAACTCTTTTAAAAACCTGGGACAGGACGAGCTTCCCACACTTGAACAGACCCTTTCGACAAGCGAGAGTTTAAGCCAACACTTACTTGAACAAGTTCGATTTTCGGGGATGAATGAAGAAGAGCAAGAAATAGCCGCTCTTATTATCGGTAACCTCGATGAAACTGGGTACCTTCGAAATACCAGCGTTGAAGAACTCGCGTTCGATGCGAATCAAAGTCCGGAGGATGTGAGTTTCGTTCTCGAAATCGTACAAACCTTCGACCCTTTGGGTGTCGCAGCACGAAGCCTCAAAGAATGCCTTCTCATCCAGGCCGAAGTCGTTTTTCCAGACGATGAAGTAGTCCGAATCATGATCGATCAGCATATTCCAAGTCTTGAGCGAAAATCATTCAAAAAAATCGCCAAAGAGATGGAACTGGAACTCGATGAAGTTATCAGCGGTGCCCAGGCAATAGCTGAACTAGAACCCAAACCTGGTAGACAATACGCAGGCGTTGATGCCCGCTACATCACCCCCGACATCTACATTTATAAAGTTGGAGATGAGTATATCACGTCCCTCAACGAAGATGGAATGCCCAAGCTTCGAATCTCGAACTACTATCGCGACGAGCTAGCCCGCAAGAAGGCCGAGGGTGAGAAAGATGACGCGCGTGATTACATTCAAGATAAACTACGTGGAGCAATGTGGCTCATTAGAAGTATTCATCAGCGACAATCGACCATTAAAAAAGTCACCCAAAGCATTATCAAATTCCAATACGATTTCTTCGAAGAAGGCGTAGAGCACCTTAAACCTCTCGTTCTCAAAGACATCGCTAAAGATATCGATATGCACGAATCTACTGTGAGTCGTGTAACCACGAATAAATACGTCCATACTCCTCGTGGTACATTTGAACTAAAATATTTCTTCAACTCTTCGATTACGAACCACGAAGGCGCCGACCTCGCTAGTGAGGCAGTAAAGGCGAAAATACGTGAAATCATCTCAAATGAAGAACCTAAAAAGCCTCTATCTGATGCAAAAATTGTAAAATTATTAGCTGAGGATGGAGTAGAAATTGCGCGACGAACTGTCGCAAAATACCGAGAAATGATGGGAATTTTATCAAGCGCGAAGCGTAAACAACTTTTCTAAATTTCTTTTACCTGAACCCTTGGAGTTTTTATGAGCACAAACGTCTCCTTTCGACAAATGGAATCCTCGCCGGCTTTACGTGAACACGCGACTAAAAAGCTTGAAAAAATCGTCGAAAAATATGTACACGGACACCACGAAGCCAATGTGGTTATGTCAGTGGAGAAGTTTTGGCATATCGCCAATTTTACAATTAAGATAAAAAACCTCACAGTAAAAGGGCGAGAGAGATCCGAAGATATGTATAGCTCAATCGATCTCGCGTTAGCGAAAATCGAAAAACAACTTCGCCGACATAAAGATCGCATTCGAGACCACAAACCCTCCAGTGGATCAAATAAACAATTCAGAATGGGGGTTCTTTCACCCATAGACCCCGACGAAGAAAGCATGGAGAAGGTCGGGTTCACCCAAGAAATGAACGTCTATGACGCAGCAGAGGTGCCAGCAGCATCGACCGACTCAACTCCTAATCTTTCACTCCTCCGCCAGGAAGATTTCACGGCTCAGAATATGACGGTCGAACAAGCGCTCGTTCAACTCGATCTCCTCGCCGATCGAGAATTCTACGTCTTCACAAAATTTGAAACAGGTAGAATCAATATCGTGTTCACGCGTTCGGATGGGAACGTGGGCCTCATCGAAACCTGAGTCGATTACAACAAGTCGAATAGGCACCTTTGCGGGTGCTTTTTTTTCGCGTATCCATTGCTACGGAAACAACGGATAGAGACTATGACCATTAATCCCAGATCAGAAATGTTAAGGCGCGCAATGAGCGACTTCTGGTGGACACCAGAATCGGTATCGGTCTTGAACGAAGAAAACGCAACTATCACTCATAGTGAACGCAACGAATTCATTTTTAACCAGGTTATTCCACACGGCCCAATCTCGGATACCGAAAGTTTCTTTAAAAAAATCGCAAAGCTTCACCCCAACATAAGTCGTTGGGTCTGTACCGAACTTTGTGACCTCGGACTTTTGGCACTGTTACAGAGAAAGGGATATAAAGCCGAAGACGAACACGGCGCTTTCGTTATCGATGTGAATCAACTCACAAAAAGAAAAAATGGGCATGTGATTCATAACGTCAAAGATATGAAGCTAATGAAGAGAATGTCAGATATGCGGACCGAAATTTTTGGAGGAATATTTCCCAGCAGTCAGGCACAACTCGAACTCGAACTTCGACAATGCGCCAACGACAATCCAAAAGTAGAACGCTTCGTGGTCGAGATCGATGGAGAGTTAGCAGGCACCGGAAGTATCACCTATTTCGAACAACTCAACTTCGCTTTTATATGGGCCGGAGGTGTTAAAGAAAAATTTCGAGGACAAGGACTTTATAGCTCGTTGCTCCAAAAACGAGCCCTCGCCTGCAAAGAACGTAACATTCAGTACATGGGCCTGTACGCTAAGAATAAAACCTCGGCGCCGATTGTGGCGGCCCAAGGGTTTGAAAAAGTAGGGACTATGATTCACTACGAACGAAAGGAACCCATTTAGTAAGCAAAGCTTACTTTAACTGACCTATGCGACGTTCGTAATACGCCCTCTCCTTCTCGCCGTCGGCCAGTTGAATCGCCTCAGTATAAAAAGAAACCGCAATTTCGTCATTACCCAAGCGACGATTGAGATCGGCTTTTGCGGCAGGCAATAGCGAGTAGTTTTTAAGCTCCCCGGCTTTTTCTATCTCAGATATTTCACGAAGCCCGTCCTCGGGCGAGTAAGCCATGGCGATCGCTGCGGCACGATTGAGACGAATTACAGCAGTAGGGATTAATGCATAGAGTTCGTTATACAAGCCTACTATTTGGATCCAATCCGTAGTTTTTGAACACGACGCTATAGCGTGTAAGGCGGCGATTGACGCTTGCAGTTGATAGGGACCAAGACTTGCTTTTCCTCCTGATGCCGCTCCGGCTGTCAGAAGCCGTCCTATTTTTTGGGATTCGACTTCTATGGCTACGTGATCCCAAAGCGAACGATTTTGTTCTTCAAGTGTCACCAGGTCACCAACTTCAGAAACCCGCGACCTGATTCGAGCATGATTCAACTTCATCAAGCAGGTCAAAGCCTGCAGCTCCAAAAACGACATATGATTCACCAAGCGTGAAGCTTGTGATTCAATCAGAGTTTCTAACGTAGTTGAAAGTCGAATCGCCTCTGAACACAAATCAACATTGAGAAGGGACTCTCCCGAGCTATGGTAACCCGCGTTAAAAACTAAATAAATTACCGATAAAACAGCATTCATCCGTTCAGACATTTTTTCTAGATCGGGAATCGCATAGGGAATACCCGCTAACTTGATTTTACTTTTTGCTCTAACAATTCGTTGCGCTAAGGTCGTTTCATTGATTAAAAAAGCATTAGAAATATCGAGCGTCGAAAGCCCGCAAACCGCTTTCATGGTCAACGCGACTTGTGCCTCTTGGGATAATGCTGGATGACAGCACGTAAACACCAGACGCAATCTTTCATCGCCAAATCCCCCCACCAAATCGGGACTACTTTCTTCAGATATTTGCTCTTGAAATAACGCCACTGCGGCTTCTTTTCCGCTCGACATCCTTTGATGTCGGATTTTATCAATTGCCTTTCGACGCGCGGTCGTCAACAACCACGCCGCTGGATTTCGAGGGGCTTCAGTGGGCCATTTTTCCAGTGCGATGATCATGGCGTCTTGCAGCACATCTTCAGCGAAATCAAGGTCTCGAACAACCGACATTAATGCGCCTATAAGTGACGACGCGTTCTCGCGATACGTTTTTTCGAGCAAGGCTGCTGTATTCATTTCGTCTGTCGACCCGCCGCTTTCTTCACTTCCTTGGTCAAAGCATTCTCCCAAATTTGAATGTTATTTTCGACGAAGTAGGGTTTGATTGAACCTTTAGCCCGACGGCCCAATTCATCACAAACCACTACATCCCCCATGAGTTCTCCCAAGGCTTTTGCGAGCAAGTCTGTATCACCATCAGGAATCAGCCTGCCGTTTTCGTGGTCCACGATCATATCTTTAGGACCCGACGGGCAATCAAAAGCAATACACGCCAAACCCGTTCCCATCGCTTCAAGTAATGCATTTGGGAAGCCTTCAAAACGAGATGAAAGAACGAATATATCGGAGTTCGACATTTCCTCCATCATCGTATTTGTCCTTCCACAAAGTTGAACCCGTGACGCTAAGTTTAGCGTCTCGATCTGATTCTTGAGAACTTTCTCGAGGGGCCCTTCTCCGAATATTGATAAATGCCAATTGGGGTTAGCTTCCGAAACACTACTGAACGCACTAATGAGAAGATCAAAACCTTTTTGTTCAACCAAGCGTCCGCTTGCAATAACTCGGTGGAAACGCTTCTTCTTTCGCGAACGTATGTGTTCTTTCACAATCGGATTAGGAATAATTGCAGAGTTCAGTCCTAAATTTTCGTAAATCCAATCTGCAACGTCTTGAACTTGGGCGACAACTAACGCGGCGCTTGGGTAGATTTCCTTGCGCATTTTGCTCCAAAACTTGCCGATATTGTGGCGCGCAGGATGAATGCGTTCAGAGACCACAACTGGTGCGATATCCATTCCTGCCAACAAGCAAAGAACGTTTGTCCGGTCTGCAAAACTAAGAATAACATCGGGTCTACTTTTCACCAACGCTTTGCGGAGTTTTAGAACACGATTGAAATTATTAAACATCGCCGAAATTGGCCCCGTACTGGTTCTATAGAGGTCCAATGGCGTGTGTTTAATTTTTGAGTTAAGAGGATAAAAGGAAAGCGGCTCACTATCTAAAGTTAGTAAACTCACTTCCCAATTTGATTTCTCTGAAAAGGCATTCGCGATGATTGACATTACGCGTTCTGCTCCTCCACAACTCATCGAACTAATTACCAGTGTTAATCGCATTATTGTTTCATGCTCTTGTAAGCGGCCAATAGAAAGTTGAGATCCATATGCACAAATAGAGGTGCTTCTGGAAGAGGAATTCTATTTTTCCACCTATGAGGTGGCTTGCGGTTAATCCAATCCCTGCTTTCGTTAAGATAATCTTCTGCAGAGCCAATAAATCGCGTGTGTTGTCCGTAGGCATTTCTACTATTGAGCATCGCCCGACTCCCCCGCTCTGCTTTCTTAAGGTTCAAAAGCGCTTTTTGATACTTTTTGAGCGCCTTTTTTTCGCCACGCTTTTTAGAGATTGCCTGATTTAAATCCCAAGCCTCCAACATTAAGAGACAAGAATCGCGCGAAAAAGGATCGCGCTTTTCAAACTTCTGGACACAATTTGAGAACCGTGCCTGATAAAAAGTTTCGATTACTTTTCCGAAACTTTCGTAAGATTTCATCAGATCTCTATTCGCACGTTTTGTCGCCATATGAATTTTTTTCCCTTTGGCTCCCTGATCCTTCAAGTAGCCTTGTTCAAGCTCGTAATAATCAGTCAAGTCATCCAAAAGGTTTCGGTAATTATCAACACCGTCTGCAAATTCACGAGCTAAGGCGTCAAGATTGTCAGCCCCTCCCTTTATTGCCAAGCCTTGATTTATCATATTAGCCGAAAGTTCAAGTAGGTCATTTCCGCCGGTTGGAATAACTAAATCTTCTTTATTTTCGTAACCGTGATTTTGAACCGAAACGTCAAACATCTCAAGCTGGTGATGAAGGTTGTAAGCCATATACCGCGCACTTAAGAAAAAATGAATTTTCGAAACATCAGCATTAGGCTGTTCATTTAAATATTTCGAAACGATATCTGACGAAGCGCTATCATCGTCGTCGCCTTGAGATGGAAAAGATTCCTGAGATATCTCAGAAGTCAGTGACTTATTTAATGCCTCACCATATTCAGTAAAACCACCATAATATCCGTAGATAACCGTAAGGAAGATCGCGACGATCAGCATCGGAAAACCGATAAACAAGAAACCGAGAATCCAAATCAGTTTGGACTTCTTAGGTGATTTGGCCTCGATGCGCGCATACCCATCAAGCGCACTTTCCTTCATATTTTCTGATTGTACGTTTGGGTATGCCACACCCCCCATTTGGTTCTTTTGATGGGGCGAATAGGAAGCAAGCGGTTCCGTGTTTACTACCGGTGAGGCAGGTAGTTCTGCCGTTGATGGGGGTGGAACAACGACGGCCGGGTAAGGAGCATAATTGCTAGCAAGCCCCGGAGTCCCATCCAAAGAAGGTTCAGCTAACCGAGAACCAACGTTTCCATTTAACGTTTGAATACGTGGAACAACAGGAATCTCTCCCAAACGGATTGCGTCCATGAACTCGCCGGCGTTTTGAAACCGTTTCGTATGATCAATCTCCAGCGCCTTTTCCAAAATCGGCCCCCAAGTCGATTGTTGAATCCAATCTGCAATATTTCGCTGCCCGCCTAGGTGGGCGACCATGCATGCAATCGACGTCTTTTCATCAATAACGGCATCTCCGGTCATAACTTCAATCAGAATCAATCCAATTTGATAGACATCATTCGTCGGTGACACGATAGATTCGCGAATATATTCGGGCGGCATGTAAGCGGGAGTCCCGGTGTAACCGCCCGTTTGTGTGAGACGCGGCGCATCGGAATCGGCGACCCGTGCAATACCGTAATCCAGGACGATCAACTTCTCACGATCGGTCCTCGGGTGGACAAGAAATAAGTTGGATGGCTTTAGATCTTTGTGAACAATTTGTTTTAAATGACCTTCGTTTAACGCATCCAAGACGCCGAGAAACAACTTTATGGCGCGCTCAGGTTGAATCGGACCGTGATTCATCAGTTCGGTCTCAAGATCGTGTCCTTCCAACAAATCCATTGCAATGTAGGGCTGGTCTTCTTTAACGACGCCAAAGTCGTAAATCATCACGACATTTGGGTGCCTTAAATTCGCAACAATCCGCGCCTCTGACAAAAAACGTTCGATAAAATTTTCCGAGGTTCCTGACGTTATTGGGTCCAATATCTTCAGAGCCGCTGGTCGATCGAGCTGAATATGTTTAGAACGATAAACGGTAGCAAACCCCCCTCGTCCAATTCGATTTACAATTTCATAGCGACCGTCGACGACGTCGCCCGGCTTTAGAGTTCTAGATTCATTTTGCATGAAAACAATCTACAAAATCGTCGAGAGTGTACAAACCATAATCAACGATTTTTTCCAAAAAGAGTTAGAAGCCCCGCGAATCTAAATATTCACGAAGTGCAATTTTCTGAGCTGCGACGTGTTCTTTCATCGCTAGTATCTGAACGGGGGTTTCCGAATCGTTCACGATGCTTGCAACCCAAGAATCAATTTGATTCCAGATTTGATCATTTTCGAACAGTCCCTGGTAGGCGATTTCCAATTCTTGGTGATAAAGAAACGAATAAACGGGATCGTGTGCTATCGCCTGAAGCAGGGGCCAATCTCCCGAGAACGAAAGCAACGAAAAATCACTCGCCCCTGAACCGTCGAAGGAAAGATCAAAGTCCCACGGGATAAATGTCAGTTTGGACGTGTCTTGAGCAGCATATAAATAGAAATTGTGGGCCAAAAGCCCATATGTATCCCAATTCCCAATCGATTGATTGACCGCTACAAACTTAATGAACGCGCTCATATCAAACGTCGCCTCAAGTGCGGTGCGCCACATTTCGGGTGACAACGTCGACATCAATGCATTGATAAAGTTCTCCACATCGGAAAAATCCATGCTGTTTTTATTCGACTTGCGATGAAACGACTCTTCCACAAATGTCCGAAAGTGTGCACCACGACCGTCAGGTTTATAGAGATTTCCATCGTCTTCACCGAAATGCTCACGCAAGAATTGCTTTCCCGGAATTTCGGTCATGGTGTAAAGACCGAGAGGTATCGACCTACCATCGTCGAGCTTCAGGACAACAGATGTTGGACGCGTGCGAGGGGCCGGAATGCCGAGCGACCGAAAGGTAGATGCTGCAGCGTGTTGATGCAAAAACGTTGGATCGGTCTGATTGCTTGCAAAAGAAAGTTCTTTGTAACCATGAAAGCGTTGATTACGGATTAAGGGATAATCATCCTCGAGTTGATCGGCTTCCAGTCGGAAGGGTCGCTTGGGCGCCGTTGATGATGCTAGTCCGTTATTGCCTTTGTATCGAATGCCAACATTTTCCCAAGTTGACTCACCGAAAGAAATACGCGCCGAAAAATATTTTGGTTTCCGATTCCAAAAAGGAGCAGCCGCATCATCAGGTACGGAAGGTTCTCGTTCCGCAGCTCCGAAAGCTCGAATCGAGCAAGAGATGAACGCGCTGTTCATATCATTCGTGACGCATTCACCCACCTCACCACTCTGAACACAAATATCCCCTTGCGATAAACCTTTACATGGAGGTTCCTCTGCAACCTCCTCCAAATGACAGAATAAAAACCCGCCGTTATCGATGCAGTCTCCGTCGAAGCCGTCGATCGAGCAAAGATCGTTTTCATTAAGTCCAAAGCAGGCATCAACAAATTTTTGATTTGGGTCATAATTGGGGAAACAGAAAACCTCACCCAGACCGCTTTCACAGGTTCCTACTTCGCCATCGATATCGCATGCCGCGCCCGGATTTAAACCCTCACATGCCTTGATCCAACCCGGCGGAAATCCCTCAAAACCTTCCATCAGTTCGGCCAAATCGGCCTCCATTGCTTCGTAGTCCGTAGCCTTCATCTCGATCGTCATCGCGAGAACTTCATCGGCAAATAATACATCGGGATTGGCTGGCGCTTCTTTACAATGGGTCATATAGTCCCAGTTCGCAGCGCGTTCGATTCCGTCTTCGATATCGTCTTTTTTACAATCCTCTTCGAACTTAACGATAGTCGTCTGGTCCGTGGTTCCTGCGGTCGTATTGTTTGTCGTATTGTTTGTGGTGTTGTTGGTTAGATTATTCGTACTACTGTTCGTACTATTGTTCGGCGATGTTCTATTATTCGTCCCCGATGTGACGTTGTTTGTTTTTGATGTTGGCCCATCCTCCGCCCCACACCCAATAACAAAAACAGCAACCATTATTATTGCGAAAACATTCATTTTTAATCCTTTTATAGTTCATTCATTTTCATGTTCAGGAGGATTCGAATTAGAAAATTATCCGACCCAAAGATGAAAAGTAAACTATCAGATAGATGCTAAAACACACCATGTTTTGGTATTTATTCGCTGTTTGGTTAGCTCAGCTAAAAAGAAGTTTTGAAGGAGAAACCTACAACACCTCTCCCGCGTACACCTAAGGAAACTTTGAGCGCTCTTCTTAAATTTTCGTTATGACTTCGCGCCGAGAAAAACGCTGTTATTGGTGAAGCGATGTAAGCCCCACCCGCCAATAAGCCTGCCCCGACATAGTATTCGGGTTGGTCAGAAGAAAATCCATAAGCTGCGAAAAAACCAGCAAAAACGAGAGCGCTCATAAACAAGGCACCGACGAAATATTGGTCGGTATAAAAATTCCCAAGCCCGGGAAGGACTAAGGAATATACAACAGCCGCGATTTCGGATTTTTTTCGTTCATCGTAAATCTCCTCACGATGCTCATCATCCATAAATGTCGACTTTGATTCTTTAACCGGTTTTGAAGAATCCTGCGCATGCAGTTGGCCGCAGAAAAAGAAATTACCCAGAATGAAAATAAGAAAAATAGCAGCGAATTTACACAAAATCATCTCTTGTCTTTCGGATATTGAAATTTGCTTATAAGACCAATGAGACAGTTAAGCAAACAGGTTCGCTATCTCCTCCAAAATTTACATCCATCCTACCGCGATAGTTCACTCACCGGAAAAGATCGGTGAGGGGACGAAGATATGGCACTTCACCCACGTGCGCGAGGGAGCCGAAATTGGTGACAATTGCGTGCTGGGACAAAACGTCTACATCGCCGAAAGTGTCCGAATGGGTTCTGGGTGTAAAATTCAAAACAACGTCAGTGTTTACGACGGCGTGGAACTCGCGGAAAATATTTTTATCGGCCCCAGTGTCGTATTCACGAACGTGAAAAGACCTCGCGCACATATCGAACAAAGCCACCTCTTTTCTGATAGCAAAATCGAAAGGGGCGTAACGCTTGGCGCAAATGCAACCATCGTTTGTGGAATCACGATCGGAGAATATGCGTTCGTCGCTGCCGGTTCAACAGTTACGAAATCTGTTCCTCCGCACGCAATGGTTTTAGGCGTACCCGCTAAAATAGTGGGCTACGTTTGCCGTTGTGCCAAAGACTTGATGCCCGATTCAAGCTGTAAACAATGTGGTGTTGAATTTAAGGACATCGCGCAATGATTCTTTTAAATGACTTGAAGCGGGACCATCTTGAAGTTCAAGAAGAAATCGAAAATGCCGTTCTTTCGGTCCTACGCTCGGGCCAATATATCAACGGCCCTCACGTTTCTGAGTTCGAGAATAAATTTTCAGGTTATCTCTTTGAAGGAAGTAAGAACAAAAATAGAATTCATACCGTCGGTGTATCATCAGGAACCGACGCTTTACTTGTTTCTCTAATGGGGCTGGGAATAGGACCTGGGGACGAGGTTATCGTTCCCTCGTTTTCCTTCGGCGCACCTGCTGAAGTCGTCAAGAGAGTCGGTGGCACGCTTCGATTCGCCGATGTCTCGGCCGACACCTTCAATCTAGATCCAACCTCGGTCAGCGCTGTAGCAACGCCGGCGACCAAGGCAGTTATTGCGGTTCACTTGTTTGGACAGTGCGCCCCAATGGATCGACTTCGATCAATGTGCCTCAAAAACGATTGGTATCTCATTGAAGACGCAGCCCAAGCGATCGGTGCGAAGCAAAACAACCAACCCGCGGGAACCCTTGGAGATGTCGGATGTTTCAGCTTCTACCCTACAAAAAACATCGGCGCGTGTGGCGATGCTGGAGCCATAACGACGTCCGATGCCGACCTTGCCAGAAAGTTACGATCTATTCGTAACCATGGCTACGAAAAAAAGTATCAACATCAACTCATCGGTGGCAATTTTCGTCTCGATGAAATTCAAGCCGCTATCTTGAATGTTAAGATGCCCCTTTTGAAAACCTATAACGATCGACGTAGGGAAATCGCAGGGATTTTTTCTGAGAGCTTGCAAAACCTAAAGACTCCAAAAATCCTCCCAAGTAATCATCACGTTTTTCATCGATATGTCGTTCAAAGCGAACACCGCCGTCGACTCTCTGAAAAGCTCAAGCAAAAAGGAATTAGTAACGAAACCTACTACCCATCCCCCCTGCATAGCCAGTCTTGCTTTGAAGCTAACGCGGACCTTCCCTTCTCAGATAAGCTTTGCGAGGACAGTCTAGCCCTTCCCCTATTCCCGTCTATGAATGACGAAGAAATTGAAAAAATTATTAAAGCTGTAAACGAATGACGATTCTCGAGTCGGACCTAAACGAAAAAAAAATTCGCAAAAAAGTAAGGTCCTCGCCGGATACGAATTGGGCCGAACTTGTCGAAGATATCTTGGCAGGAAATCAACCCGATTGGGATCTACAGGAAGATAGACATCCACATACCTTAGGTTGGTTATTTCAATACTCTCGCGAAAATGAACGCAAACAAGCGTTTCGGTCCCATATTCATCTGGGTGATAAACACGAAAGCACATTTCAAACAACGCAAATTTTCACGCCTCGTTGGATCGCTGACCTTCTTTGCGAGGTCGCGATAACCAAGCCCACATTCAAAGTTCACGATCCCGCTGTGGGAGCCGGACAGTTCTTATTAGCCGCGTATGAACGCTTGAAATCCCTCGGTGTAGCGCCCGAAACTGCGGCCCGACAAATTTCGGGAAGCGATCTCGACGAAAATGCACTTCGTGTTGCTGACTACGTTCTACGAAGATGCTTTCTTCGTGATGGAATCGACCACCAGCCCAACCTGCAAAAAGCAGATCTACTTTCAACGGATTGGGATGTCGATTTAACGCTAACTAACCCTCCCTTCTTGGGACGCAGATCGATGAATATCGAACTTCAAAAAGAGCTCAACCGACATCGCCCCTTTCATTTCGACCTTTTTGCAGCAACAATACATCGTATCATGGAAATGAATTGTCCAAACATGGCGATCATTGCGCCTCAGTCTTTTTGGTTTATTGAGCGGTTTAGGGAGGCACGCCTCAAACTGCTTGATGAATATCACCTGAGTCACTTCTACCTCTTCGGCTCTTCAACCTTTCAAGCTCTTAGCGGTGCGAAAAGCACATCAGCAGCTTTTTGTCTCACTCATAAAAAGTCAAAACCTACGACGACAGAATTTTTTGACCTTCGTGGTTTCAAAAGCAACACAGAAAAGATTGAAAGAGTGAACCAAGGCGGACAGATGAACGATGTAGGCGAAGTAATTGATATACCCGGAAACGGTTTATCCTTCTTTTTGCCGAATTCGCTCCGCAAGGCCTTTGAAACGATGCGTCCTTTGGGCGAACTCGTCGAAATTCCCGGTGGAGGAAACAAGACCGCTAATAACAAAAAATATTTAAAAAAGTTAAACGAACTTCCAAAGAATAAGATCCGAAAAGTTGAAGCGATCGATAGCGATGGTGGTCCGAATGAAAGGTGGGTGGTCTATTCCAAAGGGGGGAAATTCGCCCCCTGGTGGGGAAATTGGGAGTATGCTGTAGATTGGTCCCCTGAGGCACAAATCTTTTACGACAAAAACAGAAGCTCTAATCTTCTAGCCGAACGATATCGATTTCGCCCGGGTCTCACTTACTCTGATTTGAGCTCTGTAGGACTGGGCGTCCGACGCCTACCCGCCGGAACATTATTTGATATGACAGGTCCCGCGATTTTTGAAAAAAACGATGATCAGATTTTTCTTGATGGACTGATGGTTATACTAAATTCCACCGCCGTCCGCGAAATCGTTAAAGCCCTCAATCCTACCTTGCATATTCAGGTCGGCGATTTACGAAGGGTTCCCATCCCGTCCGAGCAAATCCGATCGTTCTCCGAAATCGGACGTGCTCTTGTCGATTGTGTTCAGGAAATCCTCGCTCAGGGTTCTTCCAATGATAAACTCGTGGACCGCTTCTTAGCCCTTGAATATACTGCAGACAAACGTGTTTGTGAGCTCTATGGATTTAGCCATTCGAATATTAAAAGACTAAAACATCACAAGATCAAAATTGAGTCATGACAACGCGTGAAAATTCGTTAGTCTAAGTTAAGTATATTATTTAATAGAGAAGTTATGAGTGGAAAACCAAAAACAGAAGGCGGACTGTTTGATAAGCAGGAGCTCGGTACCGCAATCGATGAGCTAGAAGCTGAAAAGAGGAAATTCGACTTCGTCGCAAGCGCTCTTGAGGGAGTCTTCGGACAAATCGATCGCGCGCTGACAATGATGCGCGTTTATCCCAAAAATCATCCCCTAGTTGACTCCTTAGTCGATCAAGTAATTTTAAAGTTCGATCCAATTTTTGAAGTCGAGGATGATGTTGTAGTGCGAGTAGATGCGATGCAGCTGACATCGGAATGGGGACACGTCGTCGCAGAACAAAACTCGGTCGAAAAAAAGGAATTCATCTGGTATGGCGCTTATGCCGACGGAATTATTCAATTCGAATTTCATAAGGGGTTAGAAGGAGACGAATTACAAAAGCTTCTATGGCTCATAAATAATTCGGCTTTGGGAAAAATTAGTACCGACGACGATTCGGTCACCCTCCTGTGGGAACTTAATTTAGAAAAGATAAAATATTTCGCTGTTGAGGGTTTTGTGGATGGCGGCACTCTCGATGACTTCGACGGTCGAACCGAGCCAGAAGCTACTGCACTCATCGCAGATGCTGCCGAAGATAGGAATTTGCGCGAGGACCTGAGCAATCTTTTTTCAGATTTGAATGAGATACACGTCGACCTTTTTACGCGAATGCAAGTCGAAGCACAGACAAAAATCCCAGAAATTGAAATGAGGGATAAGGATGTCGAGTACACTTTTCAGGTGAGCGGAACCGCCCTAAAACAAGTCCTAGATGAATGGGACTCAACAGCTGACCTCGAATATCGGCTCATAGAAGCACTCTTGGGCGTGATTCGTGCCGCGCCAGCGAGTGAAGGCGCCAAAAAAGCCGGCGATATTATAATAAGCGTGACCCACCAACTCATCGATCGAGAAATGTGGGGCGGCGCAGTTAAAGTTATGAAGCTTTTGGATTCTCGCCGTTCCGAACTTGCAGAACGCGGGTTTGATCCCGTAGATCATGTTCTAACTGAGTTGAGTGATCCTGTACGACTGGATGCTCTACTAAACGGGTTCCAAAAAAACGGCCTGCAACGCGAAGGCCTCCGCGAGCTGCTATTATTGCTTGACCACGACGGCGTCCAAAAGCAGATAATTCAGATCCTTTCGGACGCGAACCGAAAGATTGTCGGTCTTAAATGGCTTTTCTTGTTACTAAAAGATGTAACAAACGACACAAATTCTCCAAATATATACGATGCTAAAACTGTAAAAAAAGGAGCATATTTGGAACGACTCCTCAGTCAACTTGAGGGGAGTGAACACAAAACATGGCAACCTGTCGCAAGGATACTGCTGCAAGCTATCCAAAGCCAAAAGAGCGAAACATTAACGTCGGCACTAAAAGTAGAGCACAGCTTTTGGCGAGATCCGAAAATTGCCGAAAAACACATCATGGGTCTTGCTACTCATAAAGAGCAAGATTTGCGAAAAATGGCCTTAAAAATACTTAGTAAAAATCATAAAGACATCTTCGCTAAAACAATCAAACAAAACGTTATGTCCAAAGATTTCTCTGGACGCAGTAAAGGCGAAGTTCGCTTTCTCATGCGGACTTTTATGGACACTACCCCGGATGCAACATCTGAGCTTCGCAAACTCATTAAAACGCGAGGTTGGGGTGGGCAAGATGGTCGCGACTTCGCAATGATCGCGGCCGGTATCCTCCTAAAGGCTAGCGATGACGAAGCTCGCAAAATTGTGAAAGCGTATTCTGGCTCAATGTTGACCCACGCGGGCCTCAAAAAAGACTATTCATCCTTACTCAAAAAATACACGGAAAAAAATGGCGGATAACAACGGCAATACTCAAAATGCAGTAGAGGGCACACTTTTCCTAACCGAACGCGAAGTCAAAGTAGAAGACAAACTCGTTTTTGCAGTAGGCCCGACACTTTGCACCTACCTCAATCGAATCCTCAAAGTGGTCACGTTATTCAACGCAGATCATAGCCAAGTAAATGTTGCAGCAAATGACTTTGTAACCTGGCTCCTACCGCAGTTTGACCGATTCAACGAAGACAAATTCTCGCTACAAATCACCGATAAAAACTTCTTCCTAAACGGACAATTGTTAAAATTCGACCAAAGGACCTTTCTCAGGAATTCCGTTTTTCGTGAAAAATTTATGTCTTGGTCAATCAACCAGATAACATTTCATCGGGCAATCGGCGCGGGCGAAATCGTCGCAATGGGACACGCCATTCACCAAGCCTCGAAATCGCAAACCTTTTCGTTAGAGCTTTTTAGACAACCCCACCTTTCGTTAGAGTCGGTGATTGAAAAAGAACTCAATCTCCCTGAAACAGACGACAAGCGCCAAATGATCGAATTGTATGCCGGCCTTGTCGTCAAGACGAGCATCTTTTTTGACCGCATAAAAAAGGGGCCCATTTCCAGTGCACGCTTTCTGAAAAGAATTGTTCAAAAAATTTCAGATGAGTTAGATGAGCATGCCTTTCTTTTTGTCGGATTAATTAACCTACGTCTTATCGAAGGGCAGGATTTCATACATGCTACCAATACCTGTATTTACGCTATGCTCCTCGCCCACGCATGTGGTTTAGATCGACAAGATATTGTTCGATGCGGAATGACCGCCTTAACTCAAAACATTGAGCGATTAAGAAAGCAAACCAAAGAAAGACAATTCGCTGTCGGAGACGAGTCACACTATAGTAACAATATCAACAGTGTCGTTACTCTGAGTGAACTTGGGGCAAATGATATTCTGTCCGCACTACGATTAGTCACCAGTTATGAACGCGGATTCCCTTACGATAGGCCACTGCCAAAAAAGTGGTACCAAGAGGAAATGCGCCCCCATGTCCTCAGCCGTATCATAGAAATTTCAAGACATTACGATGTTTTCACATCCGGTATGCAAGGAGCCGATTCTGTTGACGCAGATCGTGCTTTACAGAAAATGATGAGCAATATGGGAGGGCATTATGATCCCCAACTGTTTAAAATTTTCGTAAACGTCGTCGGTATCTTTCCCGTGGGCTCGATTATTTCACTGAGCAGCGGAGACCAGGCCATTGTCATAAGAAGTCCACTTCTGGTCACTAACGTCGGTCTCTCTTCGGCTAACCGTCCTACGGTTAAAATGTTAGACGGCAGCGAGAGAATCGTTGACCTCGCGCAATCTCAACACCGCGGTTTGCGTATTATTGGAATGGTTCCAAAAGGCGAAATAAAAGAACAACCCGGCGCGCTGTTTTTGTTCTAATTTCATTCGCCTCATTCATTCGGTTTTCTATTTAGAATTGTTTCCGTCCAATGCTGAGCCTCCCCGAAAAGACTCGGGGAAATCGTGTGGCCCGCGTCGAAAGGTATGAAGGTCACCGACGAACCCAATTCAATAAGCCTGAGCGAGCGATCTTCTATTCTATTGAAGGGAACAACTTTATCCCTCCGACCGTGACCTATAAGCGTCGGTACCGACAAGCCTTGCGATTCGAACAACGAGGGAGAAAATGCGAGAACCCCTTGAATCAATCCGGGTTTTGCACGCTTCCCAACTTCGATCGCCATTCGCGCACCTTGACTAAAACCCGTAACGAAAACGGGGCTTTTCACGCTTTCGTCACTACCTGACCCCTGACTGAATGCTGTTCTGGGGAGACCTTCGATTACTTTGATGACTTTATCCGCATGTGCCTCGACCCGTTTATTGTCCGGAATTCCGCGTCCGAACCAAGCGTATCGATCGTTGCCCAGATCTAATGGCGCGCGGATACTAACAACGAAAAATCGTTCGCTCAAAGACGTAGCCCATCCTAACGGGTCTCTTTCGTTACTTCCAAAACCATGCATTGCAATAAGTATTGGCTGCGGCGATTCAGGGTTACGGGCCATCTCCTCCAGATAGATCAAATCGTCGGCCACAATTTCCGGCTTACTTTGTTGCTCCCGTGAACGGCCTTCCGATTGGGTTCTACTCTTTTTCGATTCACATCCGAATACCAACAATAGAGGTAAACCCAAATATAATATCCTTTTTAACATCTAGAGACCGTAGACAATCGACTTATAACCCTCTTTGCGCAAAAGTTCTCTAAAGATGGAGACCTTCTCTTTTGCTACAACGAACTTTCTATCTCGAAATATACGAAAGGGAGTATTTTGTTCTGAATTCTCAGGAAAAAGCGGATCGTTTGAAGAATTATCAACAATATCTAGCGCAGCCATCTCAATCCCGAAACTAGCTACCATGCCGTGGCTATTAACAAATTCATTCAACCATTGCGGAATGTTCTTGCCCCCCTGAAAAAAGACCGGCCCAATGGTCCCCTTGGTGACTTTTTCAACCTTGATTCCAGCCATCGCGTCCAGGGTAATGAATGTATAACGCGCATCCAATGAAGCGAAACGATATACGAGACTCTGCATTGAATCTGATTCCGTCGCGACCTCGTCTGCGCTCAAAATCAACGACTCTCCGCTAGTCTGACTCAAATCGATGGAATATCGAAGAAAGAGATTATTCACATCTAACTTATCCAAACAAACTAAAAACGAGGTTACCCCTTCTTTTCGCCCCCTTAACCTTGATGTTGTATCCCCGAGTGGGGCAGGCTTCAGTTTTAGTAAGTTCGTATAGTATTTCTTTTTTCTTAACTGCTTTTCGAATATAGCGTTCGAATGATTCGCCGCTTTCTCTTCGAGTTCCGATAACGTTCCCATCTTATAAACGCTTTCCGCGGCTACTTTTTGGTCAGCATGAAGAAGCGTCCATTCATGATAGGTCGGTAGACCGGAGGTTAGATCGACTTTTAGGTTTTCGTGAGCACCGAAATGATAAGAAGGCTTCATCGCATCAATATTCGATATCGTTAGCCGAGAATCAGGGTAGAATTGATTGAGCCGAGCGGCTTTGATCGCCCCCGAGAGTTGATCGCAATAAAGCTCGCAGGCTGACCCAGATAGAGTTCTAAAATTATCCATTTTTTATGGGTACAAGGGCTTCAATCTTCGCGGCCAAAATTTCGTCTTTTTCAAAATCTTCTAGTACCGCGTCAACGTCTAACTCGTCGAGTGCGGTATTATGGGCATTCGCAAATTCCAACGCCACTTCCGTTTCCTCATCATAAAGATCAAGCTCACCGATCATCGCATCGACATTTTCACGAAAATATTGTTGAGTTTCGGCGACAAAGCGCGTCGCATGATTCATCGACTCGGTCATAACCTGTAATGATTCGCGTAACTCCAACATCACCGAGGCCGCATCGGCGGCGGCTCCAATCGCTTGAATTTGGCCTGACACAAGATCCAGCTTTTCACTGGCGGCCGTTACGTAACGGGTAATGTCAGACTGAAGGTGTCCAATCATATCCACCAACTGACGCGTGTTTTCTCGAAGCTTGTCAAGCCGATCCTCAGCCGTATTGTACAACCTAAATTTCATCGTATGCTCAGCAAGGAGTCGCCGAGTCCGGTCAAGCTGAGCCTGTAGGGTGCGACTCTCAGTGGATGTGGGATCTAATGTACTCATTTTTATTTCGAGTGAGGTTTCAACTTCTCTCAATTCGAAAACGAATTCGGCCGCCATCTCTTCGTTCTTCGAAGCGTTGATGATTTTCTGATTTAGACGGTCGATTTCGTCGTATAGATCAACACGCGCTGCTTCAAGACGATCGGCAAAGTCCGCGGCCTCCCGCATACGATACATAGATGTTTCGAATTGTCGTCGGAGCGCGTCCTCAACCGATCGCCTTGAGTTTTGCGAGGTTTTCGACCAAGGAAGAAAAGACCAAAAACTATCGTGTGCCGGGCCACTCCGAAGATCTCCAGATAATACCTTGAAGCGTTCGATTTCAGTTTTTAGTGAGGATTGAATCTCAGAATGACCTTCTCGAAAAACACTAAGTTGACGAATTTGATCGGTTTGATTGGACCTTTCATCGGAGATTGAATCTTCTAAAAGCCGGACAGATATTTTTTCGCCGATATAATCTCGAGCCTGAGTTAGTATTTTCTCATAATCCACTTTATTTTACCTCAGCCAATAAGGCTTCCAATCCTACTTCTTTTGCAAAGACCGGATCTTGTTCCCTAACCGACATGAACAGGTCTCTCGCGAGCTTTTTGGCGCTCATATTGGAGTAGACGAAAAGCCCAACTTGGTAAGCTTGTTTAGCATTAAGCTTTTTCTTCGCTAAGGTACGGACCGCCACGGAAAGCTTGTTTCGTGCGGGCTCGAACCTCCATCTTGCTCGAATGGGACCAAATTCAGCTTCGAATCCATTTGGATTTAAAATTTTAGCCTCCTTATAAAAACGTTCACCTTGTTCGAAATCACCCTCCGCTATGGCTATCTCCGCCATCGCGATTTTAAGCAAATATTTCTCGTCGGCGCTTCTCTCTATGACTTTTGGCATCTCCGGTACAATTACTTTCTCTATCTCGGCCGCGGGTTCTTCGGGCTTAGGATCGATAGACGAAACTTTTGGCACATCGTCAGATTTTTTAATATCGACCTCAACACCCTTTTCTGGTTGAGACGGGACATTCACATCACCAGATGTTTTGTCAGCGTTTTCCGCTACTTGTTCGGGTGCGATTTCGGGTTTCTTTTCCAATGCGCTAGCTGGAACAACTCTTCTCAGTTGATCAATTATCGGTTGAATTGTTCTCTTATCCATACCCTCAAAACCCACATAATTCGGATCTAATTCCAAAACTTTCAACCATGCCCTGAGTGCATTCGTGAGGTTAGGTAAAGAACGAGGTTGGCGCATCCAAAAACTTCCTTCGAGAAAATGAAGGTGTGCGCTTTCGGGTCGCGCCTTTCCTATAACATCCAGCAAGTCTCTAGCTGCTTTGTTTTGTCCCAACCGAATATATGCAAAGGCGAGCCGATCGACCATTTTTGCGTCTTTGCCTTTTTTCTTATATTCGTCTTCGTAAAGCTTGGTAAGTTCTAGATATCGACCGGATTCGATATAAATAGCTTCGATACGATCGATATGAAGTGAAAGCTGCGGATCATCAAAACGACTCGATGCGTTTTTCGAAAACCCGTCCATTATCGAACTAAATTGTTCTGACTTTTCTTTCGGAAAATCAGGCAGTTTATTTTCGATACGGACCGGCTTCACAGGTTTGGATTCAAAAATAGAGAAGTTTACGGTACTTCTTTCCTCCGGGTGCGATGAAATATCACATCCACTCAGAAGACTGAGAGCCGAACAAACGAGAATTATATATGTACGATAAGATAAAATCACGCTCGCTTCTAACTTATTTGGGCCTCGGTTCCAACCAAGGAAATAGTATTGAGACAATTCAATATGCAATAAAGGCAATCGGGGAGATCGATGGCGTTCGCGTTCTTCAAACGTCGAGCTTTTATGAAAGCGACCCCTACTATCTACGCGCTCAAAACCGCTTCGTTAACGCATGTATTGAGATAGAATGCGCTACCTGCGACCCAGCGTCGCTTCTGAGCGCCATCCAGCAAATCGAACTAAAAATGGGGCGAAAGCGATCAATAAAAAATGGCCCCCGTACACTCGATATCGATATTCTATCTTTTGGAAACCTCATTCAAAACTCCGAAGATCTCACAATTCCTCATCCTGGCGTACTAGAACGTTCTTTTGTCCTCGTTCCTCTCGTCGAGATTTCACCGAATTTAATTTTACCAGGCACAAAAAAAACGGTGCTCGAAGAACTCGCGCACCGTGCATACCCCACTGAAAATCTAATTAGAATGGAATGTCATCATCATTGAAAGATTGGTCAAATTTGGAACTCGACTGACCGCCACCGCCACCACTGTTTGACTGCGCTGGAGGGTTAGAAGGACCACGTTGTGGAGGCGCTTGGTCCATACCGGCTCCGCTTCCACCAGAGAGAAACTGAACTGTTCTTGCGTTGATCTCAGTCGTATATCTCTTATTTCCGTCCTTATCTTCCCAGTCGCGTGTCTGAATACTTCCTTCAACATATACCGAACGACCTTTGGACAGATATTTCCCGCAGTTTTCGGCAACCCGTCCCCATACAACAATTTTGTGCCATTCGGTCCGTTCTTGAGGCTCGCCCTGTTTATTGGTCCATTTCTCGTTTGTCGCGATATTAAAATTGGCAACCGCGGCTCCACCTTGCGTATAACGAACTTCTGGATCCGACCCTAAATTACCGATTAACATTACTTTGTTTATACTCGCCATCTCTTTCTCCTATCATATAGCGTAAGCACACCGCCTACGCCGCGTTTTCGGCCGAGCATTGACCTTGTTTCAACAAACCTCGCCGACACCCGTAAAATAGGAAGAAGATCGCAATTTGTAAACAATTTATGGGATTATTTTTCCTTAAGAACGCGAGTTTCAGTGGAGATGCTAATCGGCGAGTTTTTCGAAAAATATTGAACAAAAGCTTCCAGGTCTAGGGGACCACCCATACGATTCGTACCGGCTTTTAAAATATCGAACCCATCTCCTCCATCGGCGATAAAGCTATTCACGGTAATTCGATACTCTTTTTCTGAATCTAAAAGTTGGCCGTTAAGCTTGATCGACTTAGGGTCCACTTTTGCGCCGGGTGGCGCCGATTCCAACCATGAATACGAAAATCCAGCTGAAGGCTGTAAAATCGTCCGCTTTTTCCCGAATTGCGCTTCGAGTAGAAATTTAATTTGTTCACCAGTTAACGACATCGTGACCAATCCGTTTCCGAAAGGCTGTGTCGTTTGCGCTTCTGAATACGTAACGACGCCTTCAGCTTCAACCGAAGAAGGCGCCATCGTCAAGGGGGCGCGAATCCCTCCCGGATTCATAAACGCGATCTGAGCTCCGTTGGTTTTCGTCGCCGCGAGTTGAATATCGGCGATCAACTTGCCAAGCGGTGAAACCCCGTTCTCATCAGCTTCCCTGGTAAAGTCTGCCGTAATTTTTCCAATCGCTTTGTTTGCGATAGGTGAAACAATGGATTTGTATTTTTCGATCGTTTTGGAGACTTCTGGATGACCTTCTCCTTTTCTATCGATAACGATATTATTAGCTTCTTGAGAAATCACGTCTCCGGTTTCCGGATCGATAAGAAGATCGATCTCTGTGAGAAGACGTCCATAACTCTTAGCTGCAGTAACTAGCTTCCCGTTCATTTCGCAGATATAGGCCTTATGTGTGTGCCCGGTAACGAAAATATCGACTGCGTCGCTTGTATTTTTTGCTATTTCCAAAATTGGACCTGATATACCTGGGCAGTCGTTTCGATCGCTTTGATCTAAAGTTGGAAAACCCCCCTCGTGAATAAGAACTACGATGGTCTCAATTTCATCGTTTTGGAATTCTGAAACGGCTTTGTTTATCGCCTGAACTTCATTTCCGAACCTGACATCTTTTATTCCGACAGACGAGACAATACTCGGGGTGTCTTCAAGCGTTAATCCGATAAAGCCCACCGAAACCGGTCCAAATTTCTTAATGTGTGTTGATGCGAAGATGGTTTTACCATCACTTTTCCAGAAGACGTTTGCTGCTAAGAATTTAAAGCTTGCCCCGGCAAAATCGTCGCCATCCTGACAACCGTCTTTTGGATGGCACCCTCCATTTTGCATACGAATCAGTTCATCAACGCCCTCATCGAATTCATGATTTCCGACAGCGTTGAGTTCAAGACCCATTTGATTAGACGCTTCAATCGTTGGCTCATCATGGAAAAGAGCAGAAATAAGCGGCGACGCACCGATCAAATCCCCAGCCGAAACGACGATACTATTAGGCGTACGTCGTTCAGCTATTTTGGCTGCCAAGAAATCAGCGCCACCTGCTTTCACTTTTTCGCCATTTACATAAACGCTTCCACTGGGGCCTTCCAGATTTCCATGGAGATCATTGAATGCCAGCACCCTAACCTTAACGGGTTCTTTTTTCGTTTCTACAGCTTCTGCGTCTGACTTCTGCGGACGAGTTGAACAAGCACTCAGTGCAAAAGATAAAGTAGCGATAAATAGCGTGTTAAAAATTTTCATATCTTCTCTTTAGGAAAAACGTAACTTCGCGCAGGATGAGAACATATGGAAATCGTTTTTTCTATACAAATTCAATAAAAAGGACCTCGTGAAAAAATACTTATGCTGGCTTTTCGGAGTACTTTTTGTTTCTGCAGGGATTAATCATTTCGTTTCGCCACAATTTTATATGAACGTAATGCCACCGTATATACCTTGGCATTTCGAACTGGTAATTCTCAGTGGAATCATCGAAGTGGTTCTAGGTATGGGATTTCTATACTCAAAAACACGCAAGGTATCGGCCTATGGAATCATAGCCTTATTAATCGCAGTCCTACCTGCACATATCTTCATGATTCAAAAGCCAGAAATCCTGCCGAATGTTCCGGTATGGTTTTTATATGCCCGCTTTCCAATCCAAATTTTTATTGGCGTTTGTGGGTGGTTCTTATCTCGAAATATTGAAATCGAAGAAAATTAGACAACCGAGTTCATCGGTCTGAGGGATATTACGCCATTCAGGAACGAAGTAAGTCTGAAGAGCGCCGTGGGAGTCCTGGAGTTGCCCCCATCTTCGTGCAAACTGCTGATCCTACACGACAAGCAAAGCTGACAACCTGCTTCCATTCATCTTCCGTCAAATCCTCTAGACGAGAATCTAAACGCCCCGCCCCGATCCTGGAAATGGAAGATAATAAACCTGCAATAAATCCGTCACCGGCACCGGTGGTATCAACAACTTCGGTTTTAGGCGCACCGACATCGATTTGGAATTTTTCAGTAATTAACATCGCACCGCGTTCGGCTTTAGTTATCACCAATGCTTTACAACGATGTTCGTTCAGCTTGGAAAAGAGTTCTTTAGCGGATGCACCGTCACGTAAAAACTCGAATTCTTCTTCGTTTACTTTCACGATAGAACAATAGGTTAGTATTTTTAGAATTTCTTTTTTCGCCTGTTGGGTAGATTCCCAAAGATGTCCGCGATAATTCACATCAATGGCGATATCAAGGCCTTCTTTTTTTGCCAACTCGGCCACGTAAAAGGTTGCCGAACGTGCAGGCTCTCGGGTCAACAAATTTGAACCGAGTGTGAGCACATCTCGATTCTTAAAGACGTCTAAAGAAATACTATCCTTAGTAATCGTTTGATCGGCGCTGGGCTCCCGAAAGAAGAAGAAACTACGATCTCCTTTCTCGTCTAGGCTAATAAAAGTAATTCCAGTTTTCGCTATAGATGTTGTCGTGACAAATTCGGAATCCACTCCCTCGCGTGTGAGCTCTTCTTTTATGAAATGTCCAAACTCATCTTCGCCAACTACTCCGAGCAAACAAATATCTTCCTCCAATCTCGCCAACGCAACCGCTTGATTTGTAGGTGCACCACCCAACGACTTAGTAAAAGCGCTTACATCTCTGAGGCGACCCCGTTCGCTTGGCAAAAAATCAACAAGGGATTCCCCATAGCTGATAAATCTTAATTTATTCATCGCGGCTCCTAACTTCAAAGACCCAACAGTTTTAACGATGCCCTGCAATACCCGTGTTCTGATCGCGAATCAACATCCAAAAAACCGTCAAAGTTTGCATAAGAACGTATCGCCAACACTTGGGGAATGCTTATCTACGAGGTCTAGCACCTACGAACTTCACGCCCTATTTATCATCTAACTAGTTCCGTTACACCCATAACGCCTCTACTTGAGCGCGGGTCTTAAGTTCTCGGTCCACCACCGGCCCCAAACTTGCCCAAATGATTCGACGAGCCTGGGCGACGTGGAAGTATTCAGCTAGCGCGTCTTGATAAAGTTGCCAGAAGACGGTCATCGTACTTTTCTCAACGATTCCGTAGTGTTCACCTTCAGTACAATCTCGACAAATGAGCCCCTCACCGCCTCGACTCACTCGATATTTTAGGAAACCATCAACACTTTCCCCGCATTTAAAACAGGCATTTAGGGAGGGGCTAAAACCGGTGCATTTTGCCACTTCTGTCTCAAAATTCAGAAGGAGTTTCGGCAACATCGCGTCGCTAGATTTTGCAACTCGCTTTAGAAAAACATCAAAAGTTGAAAATATTTCATCTGAAGGTTCGTCGGGCTGGACAAATACTGAAACCAATTCGGTTGCGTAGGACGCAACGGTAATTTTATCAAAACTACTCCGAATTTCTACATTACCATTCCGAATATCAGTCTCTTCCAAGAACGATAACGACCGATTCGGTTTAATTTTGACCTTAATTTTCATCTTCGAAAAAGGTTCGAGACCACCCGGAAATCTTTTTTTACTGGTCTTCGCAGATTTCGCAATCGCTGAGATCTTTCCATGCCCTTCTACGAATAGATCGACTATTAGATCTCGTTCGCCGTACTTTACCGCACGAAGAACGAAAGCCAGTTCTTCGAGAATCAATCTCTGGGACAGTGTTTTTCGATCAGTTGGCCAACACCTGGGAGTGCACTAACAACATGACCCTTGGCTGTTTTTCTGAGCTTGGAGTATGTTTTTTTGATTACCTTGCTATCCGCACTTTCGGCCTTTTCGTCGGTAATTCCCAACAGAGCATCTGCAGCGGTATCTTCATGATTCATCAAAAAAACATCAAAACCCGAAGCATCCGATTCTAAGAATCCGCTATACAGGTCCTCTAAAGCTTCGGTAAAATCATTAAGAAGTTTGTCTACTGCGAAACTGATCATTCTACCGTTTTTGAGCTTCTTGACGACCTTGTATCCGCCTTTTAGAGCCATTCCTGTAATGCCCGATTTTCCGGATACCTCATTGTCAATAAGTTGAACGGTATCTTGAATAACGAGGGCGCGATCTACATCGGCGAGTTTTGAAACGAGTGACATAATATTCCTAAAACAGGTTCTTTTCGTTGCTATGAATAGACTTTAGCCGGCCTTTGCGCAATCCGTTTTTTGAGTCGCGCTAACTAATTTTACTAATATTTCGTTCTAGGATTCGGTAATCGCGGATAAACGCGCAAAAGATTTTTGTCGAAGTACTCCAAAGACGGTCGCCGAAAAAACGCCGAAATGAAGCAAGAACATGGTTATAGGATAAATCCAGTTCTCAAAGTTTCCACTTGTGGTCGCCAAATTGATAGTCAGAGCGGCAGACCAAATACCCCAAACAAGGTAATTTTCCTCACCTTCCAAAGCCCCCTTTAAAGTGGGCCAAACGGCGAGAACAAGCGGTATTTGTAGAAAGAATGTAGACAATTTAGGATCATAGAACGCGATGAGAAGACCCGCGACAGTCATGGATAAAAGCTTTTTATCGTACGCGGTCAAAGAACAAGAGCCTTTCTTACATCTCCATAGAGCACCGAGGAAAAGCAAAACACAAAAGGTATCGAGAAAAGGAATGACAAGCCCTTCCCACTCGGCCATAACCAGAAAACAAATGAGCGCGTTAGCCGCCGAAATTGATGCCCAGACTATCCATGAGCCGAAATTCGGCGAACTTGAACCTGAGCGGGTTTGAAGCGCGTAGATTAAAAAGCCAAATGAAAATAGAAGTGCACAAAGAATAGCCATCTATGATCAATAGCAGTTCTGGTTCTCGAATGAAATACTTCGAAGTTTATTCCAGTACTTCTAATCTTTGGGAGGATTCAAAGCCGAACGGGACAGCGTCGATAATTGCATCGGCGTTTATCGGCCCGTAAAGATGCGGAAATAGTTCGGTCCCGCCGACAGTGTTCTCATGGACTAATTTCGCGGTGAGGATTTCAACATCGATGCGCAACAAAATCAGATCATCAACGTCCTGATAGTAACGATTCACCACACCGGCCAGCTGGTCTTTTTCACAACAATGAATAAAACCTTCATTAGCTAAAGAAGCGCATATATAGTCGCCGTCTGTTGGACGATTTTCAAAGTCGAATCGTTCGGCGATGTGGAAAATGATAGATTCGTTTGGGATGGAGCTTACCTAATTATTGATTTTCTTTCGCTTGCAGAGACAAGGAAATTCGTTGAAGAACAAACAATAAGGGTGCGTGCGAGTTCTTAAACGCTTTTCTTTCGCGTTCTAAAGCCGAAAAATGCTAAAGCTAGAAACCATAACGGCGCACTAGAGGCAGAAATGGAGGAACACGTCGATCCACCGGTGAGTATATCTTGGCCTTGCTGAGGTTCTGGCGTGGGTGTGCCCGTTCCCATATCAGCGCCTGGACCGGCATCTGGAAGTAGAGTTCCCGGGGTAGAACACGTAAATCCATCTCCGACTTTCGGCGCATTACATTCGCAAGAATAACCGTTTAAGGTATCTGTGCATGTAGCATCCGAATCACATTTATCTGTCATCAACTCACATTCGTTAACATCACATGCTTGGCCGGCCTTACAATCACCGACTTTAAAAGTACCGGTCGTTGAATTCTCTCCGTCACTTGCGACGATAGTATAATCAACGCCCGCGACCAAACCGGTAATGGAGTCAGCTGGACAAGCCCATCTTCCGTTTTCGACAGTCGCCTTGCAGGTCTGCTCACCTTCACCACCAGAAATAGTGATCGTAAGTTCGGTCCCATCCGGCATATTTGCCGTTCCACTTGGGGTCGTCACACTACCGTCGATGATACTATCGGGTTGATTTATTTCGATTCCCAGACTCACAGTCGCAACGGGGCTAATGGTTTGCGGAAGTCCAAGCACGGGATCACAACCCGGATCGAGCGTCACTGTTGCAAGGGTGATATCTGCAGCGACGTCATTTGGATTATCGATGACTGAGAGAATAGAGTCATCGGAGAATCCGCTACTAATATAAACTTTTCCATTTTGGGCTAGTTTCGCCTCAGAATGATAGTAACCAACCGGTTTCTTATCAATTAACGTATTCGTTTGGGTATCAAAATCAAATTGCCACAGACTCGATGGAACTTCTGGAACAGCGTTATTTACTCCCAGAGTAGAATAATACAACTTCGTATCATCCGGAGAGAAGGTTCCGCCATATTTCGCAAGATCCAAATTATTGGCGATCAGAGTTTGATCTGCCGTACCCGCAACAGCGGATGCGAATGTCCCATCGGCCGGATCAAAAGTTAAGGAGAAAATTCCGCCCAGATTCTCCATCGCGTCTGATTCTGACATTACTAAGGTTGTTCCCGAATTCGACATAGCAAAGAGGCCGAAGCTGCCACCATCGATATCAGTGTTATATTTAACTGGAGTACCCAATCCTGCTGAAGTAACGGGTACAACGAAAAGCGCTTTGTCTCCGGAAATAATCACCCAAAAGTCACGACCATTAGCGTGGGGAACTACAATCATTCCCTCGCGTGCCGTATCGGCGCCACCATCGAGATCGATCGGATTGTTCAACCCTACTACCGCAATATTATCGGGATCACTCACATCAAATTCACGTGTACTTATCGACTTAGACTCCTCAAAAGTATGAGAGATTGTATAAATTCGGTTCGCACTCAACGGTCTTGGGACAATGACCACGCCATGGAGTACCGACGGTCCGCCAAGTAAATCGGCTACGACCACGTCACCATTTTTCTGCCATAAGCTTGTGCCATCCGAATAGGCGATAAGCTCGCCGGTGCCAGGATCGGAAAACGACGCTGAACCTTCGCTGACGTTAATGATTGGATCTTCAGAAGAAGTTACGACTCCGTTTTCGAAGGTCATGCGACATTTATCCCCAAAAGTCCATGTTTCTGTATGTTGAGAACCCTGCGCAAAAAGCGAAGGAGTTGCCAGCGAAATAGCTAAAAGAAAACATGATAAACTTACCGATTTTTTGTACAACATTATTGGCCTCCGTGAGACTCTCTGGAAAATTTTGAAATTGGTGCGCTTATCATACCCCAAATGCTAAATTTTTCGAAAAAAAAAATCGACTTTTTCCCAAATATTCTGCGTTTTTTTATGATGCCCAAACTCTAGGAAAAAAGTCTCGCCCCTAAGTATTGCGCTGCGAGATAACACAACAACCCGACGAGAAGCGTTATCAGAATGTAGGCTACGGCCAGCCCCTTATTTTGACTCCAAAGTTCGACGATGTGATGGTTGAACGTTGAATAGGTTGTGAAAGCGCCAATTAATCCCGTGAATAAAAACAACCTAGCATCGGCACTCCCCCAATTCAAAATGGTAACTGCCGAATGTGCAAAACCAATTAGGAAACATCCCATAAGATTTGCACCCAACGTTCCCCAGTGCGGCCCGCCGAAGACGCTACCTACGACCGACCCCATTCCCCAACGTAAAAGTGCTCCCAAAGCCCCTCCACTAGCGACCATCAATCCAGTAAAAAGGTTATTCATCAAAAGTGTCCTTAACAATACAAGCGAGTCGACCATCAGTGAAACAATGATCAGTTATTCCAGCGCCGAAATTCTCTAAACAGGGTTCGCAGGTTTGAGTACCTTGACACTCAACAGACCTGGTACACGCCACACGACATTTCAGATCGTAGCAAACCTTTCCGTCAACACATGCGACCGTCTCGTCGCATTCAGCCGTTTCAACACAAGAAACGAGAAAGTACGATGATAGAACTACAAGTATTGACAGCCCTCCGCTAAGCACTAGGTTCTTTAATGTCGGTTTGAAATTTTTCCCAAATAACTGAGTTTTCATGCTTCGAATCCCATACGCACTTGTTGTTAATTTTCTACGTATCATAAAGTTCATTTTGGCTTTTGTATTTACGCAGATCGTATCCTTGTTTAACCGGTCCGAGCAATACGTTCAAATCCGAATTCCAAATGAAATTCCCTTCGGACTCACAAAAAGGATGCGCTGGTTTAACAGCGGTACAAGCCTCTTAGACCTCCGAGAAGATTTCAAGCGTATCGCCGAAGATCCAGACGTAAAAGGCGTCGTATTGGAATTCGAAACAATGGCACTATCTTCCTTTTTTGCAGCCGAACTTTCCAAAGAGATCCGGGCCCTCAAAGAGAAAGGAAAAACGCTTATCGCGAGGGCAGACACTTTCACTTCAAAAACACTTATGGTCGCGTCACTATGCGACCAAGTTGTGATCGCTCCGTCGGGTAGAATTTATCCCTTCGGTGGGAGAATTGAATCGACTTTTCTCCGCGGCATTTTCGAACGTGCAGGAATCACCGCGCAGTTCATCCATATCGGTGAGTTCAAAGCGGCAGCCAATCGTTATGTAAGAAACGATATGAGCCCTTCTCAAAGAACGATGATGCAATCCTTACTTAATAGTATGGAAGATAAAACGCTGCAGATCTTATCATCCGAACGAAAGGTTGAGGCCAAGGCCGCTCTTCAAGGTGGCCCTTTCGATCCACGCCGCGCTCGGTCACGAAGTTTGATAGATGGCGAAGCTTTTGAATCCGATATTGCGCGTTGGATCGCGGAAGGAACAATGATGACACAAAACAAAGGAGAAGAGACCGATAAAAAATCGAAATTACACTTAACTCCGCTGGCCAACTATAGTGGACGGCTCAAACTTGATTTGTTTCCTTTCCGCGGAGCAAAAAAAATTGCCTTAGTTGATCTACAAGGTGTGATTGTTGGACCTGGAATGCCTTCTCGAGGGAAAACAATTAACTCGGCAGAAGTAATTCCATTACTTCGCCAAATCAAAAAGAATCCGAAAATCGCAGGTGTTATCCTACATATCAATTCGCCTGGCGGGTCCGCACTAGCTAGTGATATTATGTGGAATGAAATCAAAAAACTACGAAGCGAGAAACCCGTTGTAGCCTTATGTTCTGATGTCGCGGCATCAGGAGGATACTATCTGGCAGTCGGAACTGATCGAATTGTCTGCCGAGAGGAGACGATCACCGGCTCTATCGGCGTCATCACCGGAAAATTTTCCGGTAGCGGATTGGCTGAAAAGATAGGGCTGGGGGTGGACACGATAACAAACGATGAAAGTTCGGCATTCATGAGTATGTATGCGCCGCTAGGTGACCAAGATTTAGAAAACTTCAAGCAGGAGGCGCGCTCCTTCTACCGTCGATTCTTAGAGCGCGTCGGAATGGCTCGCAAAATATCCAAGCGACGGCTCCACCGATACGGAAGAGGGCGAGTTTATATGGGAGGTCAAGCTATTGAGCGAGATCTAGTGGATCGTCTAGACGGTCTGGATGGCGCGATCGATGAGATTCGTAAGCTTATAGGGAAAGGCGGCTCAAATCTAAAACTTGAATTTTTTTCGACCGAGAAAGTAAACTTCCGTACGATGATTTCCAAATCCACACTTTCGAGTCTTCGAGCACTGTCTAAAGTTGAAAACCAACTCGATCATTTAGAATTAGCGCTTCACGAAAGAACACTTGCATTGATGCCTTTTTCAATTCAAGAAAAGGGATGAAATAGAAAAATCGGACAAGAAACGGAAAACCCGCTAAAAAGCGGGTTTTTGACTGTATATGTTCTTGAGATAAAAACGGTCCGACGTACCGTTTCATATTCAGTCTTGATGATTCGGGTCCCATGCACAAAGCATATTCGCCGACGCTTTTGTCTCCAAATTTCTCAAGAGGAGAATAAGTTCAGAAGCGTAATACCTTTGCCTGGGACATCATACTACCAGCCGGGTTGATACTTTCACTATTCACTGATCACCTCCTTGTTCGACAAAAAAATAAAACCGTTCCGAAGAACCTGTACCTAAGATCGCTGTCGCTCCAATCCAAAATACATCTGGTCCGTCATCAACAGTTGCCGAACCAGTAACCTCAGGGTAATTTACTAACGACTCAAAATGAATTTTTATTTCTAAAAAATAAAAATTTATGATGGAAAGAGAGATCGTCGTTTAGAAGTTTGGCATCGCCTTATAACTTTTGCGCATATTTTGCCCGACGTACATGGTGTCGATTCCTTCGTAGATTCTCAGATATAAAACCATAAAGCGAAATACCTTCTTGGCATAACCGCGCGCCTCATCGAATGGGATCTCTTCGATAAATTCGTCCAAAGGCATGTTCCCACGCATTTCCAACCAGTCCCCTATTCGATGAGGTCCGCCATTATAACCGGGGATGGCTAATAGTTCTTGTCCATGAAATTTCTTAATGAGGCTCGATAAATAGAACGCACCGTGTTCGACAGCGACGTCTGGATTCAAGAGATCGTGAGAACCAAATTCTTCATCGTCGAACATAATCGCTGTTTTTAACCCAGTCCTAGGAATCACTTGAAAAAGTCCCATCGCACTGGCGGTACTAAGTGAATCCGGGTTGAAGGAACTCTCAACCATCATGAGAGCCCACATTAAATAAGGGTTCATCCCATTCTTTTGAGCGTGTGGGAGCACGAGTTCTGGAAAGGCTCGTGGGTATATTTGCGTCCATTTTGCTCTCGCCGGACCATGGGGAGACTCACTTCGCCAACCTCCTGCTCGAAGCGTGAGTTTTCTGACGAAATAATAATCGCCTGTTTCTTTGAGGGCGTCGATAATTAGGGTTTGTAGTTCCTCTCGGCGATCATAGATCTCCTGCTGACGTCTGAGAGCCTTATCACGAGCCGCCCCTTTCTTTTTAGGAACCGGATACTTAAGCGAATCGTCAAGTATTCCCCAAAATTGTCTCACCTTCGTGCGTCTATTATCTATACGATAAGCCCATCTGAGACGATCGATTTGATGGGGACGTCGCCGCGGGCGCGCAAAACTTCGAAGCTCGTAGAATTCTTCTGCTACAAATCGTATCGATTCTCTCGCGTCGTCCTTAAGTCCGGTTTGTAGCAACCATTCAGCGCGCTTTAGTTCGGGGAAAATTTCTCCAATTTCTTTGGATGCCCTAGAGAGACCCCCGACGTAATCTAATTCATTGTCGTAAGCATTTTTATTTTTCGGAAAAGGTCCTGGGACCTTACCCTCATCGAAATTTTCAAATTTTTCTTTGGTTCGGCCTGCCCAATACATCCTCGCCGAAGTGGGATATTTTACCCTAGCGTCTTTGGGAATCTTTTTAGGGAAGCGTACAGAGACAGGCGGAAGCTTCGCATCAGCAATTGATGGGAAATCGTATTCTAACTTACTATCTTCTTCTAGTTCCGATATTTTTTCGGGAGCAACTAAAGTTTCTTTCACGACCGATTGTTTTTGGTCCAACGGCGAAAACAATACACCTTCGGTCTTATCGCCCCAAACTGCATCGCAGTAGGTATCTGTTGAATCGGGGGTACACTTGCTTACCGACGTGTATTCTTCAGCCTGACCATCGCCCCACAAAGCGCGTCTCGGAATGTTACGATCGCTATCTTGTTCAAGAGGAGTTTCCCATTCGTTAACCTTGATTGCATCGTCAAAGGCATCAAGGGCTTTTTCTCCGGCATTAACAATACCTTCTGTTTTAGCCTCAATGGAACCATGAACGCTGGTTCGCTGTTCAAGATCGGTAAGCCGGTTCTTCGCCTGAATTCCGTAATAAGTGGAAGAATATGCCCGAGAAATTGACGCAAAAGTAGCGTAAGCCTCCTCATTCAAATTAGCTCGCTCTAAAGTCCGCGCTGCCCAATATAGATGCATCGCTCGGTTTCGTCCGCTAGCATTCTCTGCGCGCTTTCTAAACAAGCGATAAGCGGCCCTCAAACGTCCAGTTTTGTACAATAACCATGCGTAGTCCCATGTCTTTTTATCGGATGCAGTCCAAATTTTTGAGTACGCCTTAAACGCCTTTTCATACTTTCCATGCTTTTCCCAAAACTCAGCTTTCGCTTTGTGACGTGATGCAGGACTCATCCCTTTTGTCATCTTATCGATCAAAACACCCGCGCTGCTGTGGTCGCCGCGAAGACCATAAATCGATGCCATGTATCGATAGAGAAGATATCGACTCAATCCGGCTTTGTGACCCGCCTCGTAGTACAGTGATAACTTCTTCAACCGTGTTAAAGAGTCATCAAATTCTCGACGACGAAAATCAACGAGTGCCATTTGAAACTCGATTGAATGTTCAAAAGCGCTGTGGCCAGATTCGCTGAGATGGTCGTTTTTTAATTCCTTAAACAAAGTCATGGCCGTTTCCCAATGTTTGTTTACGCGAAGCTGACGGTATCTAAGAAAACGGTCACGGGCGGGAATAATCTCGGAGGGTAGAACGGCATCCTTCTCCAGACGAGCCAAATGTTCCCTCGCTTTGAGCCCCTCTTTTCGAAAAGGGTAATCAAAAAAGACCCGTTGGTAAGCATCAGCAGCATCTTCAACTTTTTTTAAGTGTTCTAAGGTTTCAGCGTGCTCTAGAAGAGACGCAGGACGCCGCGGATACTGAATGTAGTTTTCGTTAACAAAACGAAGAGCCGGCTCGGCTTCAGACCATCTACCTGCTCGAAAAAGCGCTCGAGCTCGTTTGACTTTAGCCTTGTGAAATAACCCCGTGTCCATTGCCATCACTTGGTCATAATATTTCACTGCCTCGGAATGCCTTGCGCTCTGTTCCAGAGATTCGGCGCGCATAAATACGATGATATCCTGGATAGGAGAACTTTTAACTTTGGATAGAATTGCGTCTTCGGCCTGATATTTTTTTTGAGCCCGAAAAACGTTCCCCAAAAGAATTTTCGTTTTTGTTCGTGTTTCTTCGAGTTTCTTTTTTTCTTTTCGTGCCGCTCCAACCATCCGGTCTTTCAACTCGTCAAGCAATCCTCGGGCGAGTACCTCTGCATTTCCGTATTTCTTCGCCTCAAAAGAGGCTAAAATCCCTCTGAGCGCATTATCTTCATGTCTCGCTATCGCGCGCGCTCTCGCATTTTCGGTCCCCTTCTTCCGGAGTCTCTCTGCTATGGACACCAATCCGGGCATCTTCAGTTCATCCTGAATCTTTTCAACATGGGTACTCGGAAATGCGTTTACCTTCTTCGTTTCAGCCAAACCAAAACGTTCAGCAAGCGAACTCGCTCCAAAGGTTAAGATGAAGACGAATAGGCCAAATACGATTCCCCCTTTCCATGTCGATTGAACGCTCCCTTTCATAGCTAATAGTGTAACCCGAAACGGCGTAAAAACAAAAAACTATCCAAGAAAGACAAATAAAATCAGTATTGCTGATTTCCTGGGCGCCACGTAAAACTCAGGCGACATTAATTTGATCGGAGTCGTTATGGATGCCCTTAAAGTGTTTAAAAGTGGCAAGTGGGAAAATCTTTCCAAGACCGAAATTGGAATCTGGTTTCCGGTTTTTGTCGTGTACCATTCCGTACGAAATCTCTTCAAAGACAACGTAACCGATCTCACCGCTAGTCTAGCCTTCGCATCAGCACTTGCGGTCGTTCCTTTACTCTCTATCGTTGTTTCCGTCCTCGCGATGGTGGGGCTTTTTGAAGGAAACGACGCGGTATTGACTCCCTTCCTACAACAAGTCCTTCCGTCCGCTGCAAGCGCTATTGGTGGTTATTTGACGGAATTTGCTACAACAAGCGCAGCTGGCACGGTTGGCATAAGCGCTGTTGCCTTTTTGGGAATAGGTATCTTCCTCTTCCACAGAATCGAAAGGGCGTTCAATACAATCTGGATGTCGGCGAGAAAATGGTCATTCCGAAACTTTCTTATCGCCTTCCCGAGTCTTATCCTCCTTGGGCCCATTTTCGTAGGTGTTTCTTTTATTCTCACAGCGAGAATACAGTTGCGATTAGAACAAATAGGTGTCGATCCCTCCTTCATTGATATCACTCTTCCACCTACGATCGCATTCATTTTCTTCTTCCTCTTAAACTACTTTTTACCTCGCCCGACGGTCCGTTGGTATTCAGCATTGGTAGGCGGTCTCTTCACGACCGTAGCATTTGAAGTCGCGAAATATGTTTTTAATTTCTACGTCACAGAAGGAATCTTCGAACCCTACAATAAGCTCTATGGAACATTGGGACTACTTCCAATGTTTATGATCTGGCTCTATACGACATGGCTCATCGTTCTACTTGGCGTAGAATTGTCGTATTGCACCCAAAACCTACGAACCCTGATGACGGTTCAGGCAGCCGAAAAACGAGACCCACTGCGTAAACAAGACCGAAACTACAATCCATTCATCGGATTGGAACTCTTCGCTCCGATCGCTATGACCTTTAAAAAAGGTGACGGCCCCATGACAGAACGGCAACTTTTAGAACAAACCGGTTATTCAGCTCCGATCATCCGTCAGGTCGTTGATTCTTTAGTCGAAATCGGAGCCGTAAACTCGGTACTAGACGAAAGTGGAGAAGCAAAGCTTATCCCTTCAAAACAGCTCGATGATATTCTTCTCTTACCGATGGTAGAGAACTTCTTTGATTTCAATGCAATTGCAAATTCGGGCCCCCTTGACGATCTCTACCACGGATTACATCAACTCAGCTTAGGTACACTGAGCGGAAAGACGGCGCTTCGCTTGGTTTCAGAAATTGACGAAATCGAGGAACGACGGACCTCTCGTCATCAACCCATGAAAAGATTGTCTCAAGCCTTAGAGGGACGCCCCGCACCAGCCATGATCGCACAACCTGATGATTCTTCTTTCAATCATTTCCCCTCCAAACACGACCCAGAACCGGTTTTTGAAGAACCCGTTTTTGATGGATTATCAATGGCTGCCGAATCAACATCGAAACCAGTGAACAGTCCGCAAGAGGCAAGTACTCCTGAACCTGTTTATCAAGCCGATGAACTAATATTGCCAGTCCATGCCGTGAATTCTTTACTGAAAGATAAGACACCGGCCGAAGTTATCTCGGCAGAAGGTTCGAGCCCAAAGCTTCAATCGGATAACCAAGTCGAAGAAGAGCAACTTAAAATAAAGCCTTCTACGAATGAATTCGCCTCATTCGAATCCGGAGAAATCCCCGAATTAGCGGGGCTCGAACTGGAAGAAAGTTCGGGTTTGGTCGAAAAGAATCTATCGGATCTGTTCAGCGAACTTGGCAACGAACCTTCGACGCCACCGCCAGTGCCGGGAAAAAAATAAGCTAGGCATTTGTGTCGAGCTCTTTGAGGTGTCCAGTCCCAAGATCATAGATCAAACCATGGACAGAAAGCGTAGCCCCTTGTTGCTTCGCGTCTTTGACGATTGTTGTATCCCGAACATTTTTTACCTGTTCAATGACATTGAGTTCACATAGACGGTTAACCCTTTCTTCTCCCTCTAAGCCCTCTAAATGTTTATCGTTAAAACGTTTGACGTCCTTGATATGACGAAGCCAGTTATCTATCAGTCCGTAGTTCTGCGAACCCAACGCCGCTTTTACCCCGCCGCAACCATAGTGTCCGCAGACGATAATGTGTTCGACCTTCAAAACTTCGACGGCGTACTGCATCACAGATAAACAATTTAGATCCGAATGGACGACCAAATTTGCAATATTACGATGAACAAAAATTTCTCCAGGTGGCAATGCTAGGATTGTATTGGGAGGAACGCGACTATCAGAACAGCCTATCCAAAGATAATTCGGCGTCTGTTGTTCTTTAAGACGCTCAAAGAACTTTGCGTCTCCATCGACGATTTCCTTCGCCCATTGTTTATTTTTTTCAAAAAGATCGTTTAGATTACTCATATTTTCCTCATTCGATTCTATTCGATTCTGGTACCCGATTTTCAATCGTTCATCCAACCATATTAGAATGTAATCGTTGCGCTATTTATGGTAAATTTTCCTGCAAAGGAGTTAACTTTGGCTGAAAAACCCCCAACGAAAAGCAAAAGATTTTTTCGAATCGCAAAAATGACGGCGAAAGTCGCGGGAAATTACGCAACGACGAAAGCAGGTTCTGTCTTCAAAAATAAGAAAGATACCGCGGCCAGCGCGTTCGCTACACACGTTCTAAATGGTGAAATCATAGCCGATACACTGGGCGAATTAAAAGGAGCTGCGATGAAGGTGGGCCAAATGGCGACATTGGCCGGCGACTTCCTACCTCCTGAAATGATCGAAAAGCTGAAGATCCTACAAAACGAATCTCCACCCATGGATTTTGTCGTAGTGAAGTCTCAAATAGAGGCAGAACTTGGGTCGTCTATCGAATCCCTCTTCGACACCTTCGATGAAAAACCTTTTAAAGCGGCATCAATTGGGCAAGTTCATCGCGCTACTTTGGATGGACAGGAACTTGTCGTTAAGGTGCAATACCCGGGTGTTGACGAAAGTTGCGATAGTGATCTGCGCCACATGAGAAGAATTTTTAAACTCACGGGTTTCGCATACGATAAAAAAATTATCGATGAAATGTTTGAAGAATTAAAACGCATGCTCCATGAAGAGCTCGACTATACAAACGAAGCTCAGAATCTAAGAGCCTTCCAAGAACAACACAAAAATGATCCTTTCGTCGTCATTCCGAACATCATTGCTGAACGCAGTTCTGGACGTATTTTGACTTTAAGCTTTGAGGACGGGATTGCGCTCGATGAAGTCCGAGAACATGTCGATCAAGAGACCTGCAATCTGATCGGAGAAAATATTTTCAAATTATTTGGTCGACAACTTTTCAGAGACCATCTGGTTCACGGCGACCCGCATCCAGGTAACTTCGCGTTTCGTAAGGACGGCACCATCGTCCTCTATGATTTTGGCTGCGTAAAAAGGGTTTCCGAAAGGTACATTCCGCTCTATCGCGACATATTTGTCGAAGGGCTAGCGATGCGTCCAGAAAAAATGGACGAGATATTGTTCTCTTTTGGAGTACGAAAAGAGGGTTCCGATCCACTTCCGATATCATTTTATGAAGATCTCATCGAGGCGGTTATCCCCGAACTCACCGCGAATAAAATCTACGACTATAAGACCTCAACCATTCATAGCAATACTAGGGAGCTGGTTCCGAAAATGCGGCGGCATATATTTGCTTTTCAACCCAACCCAGAACTCGCGATCGTGGACAGGCTGGTCCTTGGTACCCATAATATGTTCCGGATCATCGGTCCTGAGTTTGCGTGGACAGAACTCCTGAAAGAACAGCTCGAATTCGTTGACTAATTCGATGTTTAATTTGATCCAAATTCATGTAATTATAGAATGTACATTCAAACGTGTTTTACCGGAGTCTTGATTGAATCTCATTAAATTTATCGTGCTATCTTCATGCGTGTTTATTTTCTCATGTACACCCGATCCCCTTCAAGGTTTTGATCCCAACTCCGACAATGGAGGCACCGACACAGGGAATTCAAATCAACCAGATACTCCTGCCGTAACGGGACCTGCTAGCGCTGAATTTAAGTTGGTCGCAGCTTCCTTCCGTAATAGTTGCGGCCAGCCAAGTTGTCATGGTTCAACTGCAAATAATGGCTTGAAAGTAGTTCAAATAGATCCAACTGATAAGGAAGTGTTTGATGCACTGATGACCGATACACTTTCCACGGATGGGCAACGTTTCATAACAGCGATGAACCCGGGAGCCAGTAACTACTCAATTCGAATGACAAGGACTAGTGATGAGAACGGTTTTATGCCCTTCGGCGGCCAGAAAAATCAAACCGAACTTGATCAAGTTAATGCTTGGATCACC
>CALJNB010000001.1 GCA_937981985.1 uncultured bacterium | reverse complement strand
GCGCCGGAAAACCCCCCACAGAAACCAGTCGGCTTCTCGTTGAAAAATTGAGCCGTGAATTGGTTACCGACGGCGTTGAGATTTTCCTGATCCCGGGCGAACAACACCGCTTTGCAATTTTGCTTCGAGGTGATGATTTGGTCGGACCCCTTACCGATGGGGATCCACAAAAAACAGGGTTAGCGCCAGTTGAAGTAACGCCAATCGACGGTGGCGGACAGCGGGCGGCCAATCTTATCAACCAGATTCGCGATCAGGCGACGAAGATTCTTAAGGATGAAACGGCTGCGAATACGGTTCTACTTCGAGGCATAGGTAACCCACCTAACATTGAGTCTCTGGAGTCGTTATATGGCATTCGATGTGCCGCAATAGCGACTTATCCTATGTATCGCGGGATCGCTCGGATGGTAGGAATGGATGTCCTTCCGGTCGAAACCTTATCTCATGAAGAAGAGGTTGATGTACTTGAAAAGTACTTCGACGAATACGATTTCTTTTATCTTCATATCAAAGAAACCGATAGTTATGGACATACCGGAGAATTTGAGAAGAAAATGGGCGTTCTCGAGGAGTGTGATCCGTTGTTTGAAAGAGCGCGCAAGCTTGGATTTGATGTCGTTGTTGTAACCGGTGATCATTGCACACCCTGTTTGCTAAAAGAGCATTCTTGGCACCCCATTCCTACCGCGCTTTGGTCTAAAAGCGTTCTTTCGGGGAACGCTAAAAATTACTCCGAACTTGAATGTAATAACGGGGCGTATGGCGTTAGACCCTCTAAAGATCTACTTCCGCTTGTGCTTGCCGAGGCCGGACGTCTCAAAAAGTTTGGAGCATGATTTGAGAATTCTCGCTCTTATTTGTTTCATTTTGTTGTCCTCATGTTTAAAGAAACCTTCTTCTCCCGGGGAACCTAAACCTCAAACCAAAGTAGAGAAAACAGAACCGAGTTGGGCGGGGGTTTCCCTTGAACAACGCGAAAAAGACGCATTTCGTGCGGCCAACGATAGCTTGGAGTCCGCGCGTATATTAGCGCAGCCGTTGAAGTCTTTGGATGAATCAAAATTACAGGGGATAGCGCTTCCGCTCTATCCTCAGCTGCCCAGCATTAGCTGGAAAGACAACCTGGAGTGGGTTGCCAAAACCGGCGCAAACTCGGTGAGCATCGTAGTTTCTTGGGACCAAAGAACGATCTCGCATAATCGAATTGCGCCCAATGAAGATACTGCCCCTAGTGATAAAGATGTTGAGGAAGTTATCGCTTTTGCGAATCAACTCGGCCTTAAAGTTCTCATGTTCCCCATTCTTCACATCCGTTTACGTAATGATGGTGAATGGCGAGGAAAGTTAGCGCCGACTGATATGAAGCGCTGGAAAGAATCCTACCGAGATTATATTCGTCATTACGCTAAAATGTCGCAAAGGACAGGCGCCTTCGCACTTTCAGTTGGCAGTGAGTTATCCTCTATGGAAAAAGATGAAGTCTTTTGGGAGGGATTGATTTCAGAAATTCGAACCCTTTATAAAGGCAAACTCACGTACTCGGCGAACTGGGATCATTACGTCTATCCAAAATTTTGGGATAAACTCGATTTTATCGGAATCAGTTCTTATTTTGAAGTTGCCAAGAAGAACGATGATCCGATTCACGTCGTTACCGAGCGTTGGATTAAACATAAACGCGACATTATCGCATACGCCGAAAAACAGAAAAAACCTTTTATCCTAACCGAGGTTGGTTATCCCTCGATTGATTCGGCCGCGACGAAGCCATGGGATTATACGGCAAAGACGGCGCCAAACCAAAACGCCCAAATGGCTGCTATTCGGTCGTTGGTCGACGCTTGGGGGACTGGAGAATCAGAGTCCTTCGCGGGACTATTTCTTTGGCATGGATGGGGGGCTGGCGGGACTGAAGATCTAAGTTATGCTTTCTGGAGGAAGACGACTTTAGAACTCGTGAATCAATGGTACGGTGCAAAAACGAATGCGCCCTTGAATACCAAAGGGAAGTAGTGTTGGCTTTATTTCTACAAATCGCAGTTGTAAGGGATAGTCCCATTTCCTGAATACGGTTAGACAATGAAAACCTTGATCCTTGGTGGGGCAGACGATTTAGCGGAACGTTTGGCTGAAGAAATTCGGCGTTTTGATATCGAAGTAGATACCCTAGCGATCAATCCCAATCCAGAATTAGGTGAGGAGCTTTTTCCGTTCCCTATCGTGATAAATGCCTCGAGCTTTGATTGCAGCTCGCTTGCAAGTTTTTGCCTAAAAGAGAACATCGTTTTCATTGAAACCCAATCCATCGAAAAAAATATTAAGAAATTAAAAGGCCTAGATATCGACAAGCCTAGTGGAACCATTGTTCTTGGAGGTGGCGCATACACTGGACTTGGAAATCTTCTTAGAGCTTTTCTCCAAGCAGATGACGCCACACTTTCGATCTCGCCGGCCTCATTGGGCAAGGCGAGAAAGATCGATGTGGGGTTTTATGTTGCGGATGCGGATCGGACCCATCCGTTTTTTCGGTTTTTTGCGAATCTATTTTCGCCTCCAGTTAACACTACCCCGGCTTTAGTTGCGAGCCGAGATGATAAGGTGGCGTCTTTGACGATGAGCGATGTGGACAAGTGTGGTGGTCTATCATTAGGCGCTATGATTCTGGAAATAATCGAAGGCCGTGATGTTCCGACGGGAGTGCACTTCATCCACGACGTCTTTTTTTTAGAATCTAATATTTCGCTCATTGATGCGATCGCCCCGGATGCACTCGTCGCTAAACTGCCTTAGAATCGGGTTATTTTTTCCATTTCGTATTTGAGAGTTCGCTGCGTAGATCTCGATTTAAGAACTCAACATTTCTTAAAGTAACAATTTAAGAAACGAATGTTGTGTTGGATCTTTTCCTATTCTGGAATTCAAGGTACGATACGAGGAACAAACACCTGGAAATTATATGACAGATACACCCGAAGAAAATAATTCTCTCGAACGTCTCTCTATTTTGCCTCTAAGGAACACTGTTTTGTTTCCACAAGTTGTGGTCCCATTAGCAGTTGGTCGCCCAAAGAGCGTTAAATTGATAGAAGACGCAGTCCAGACTGAGCGTCCAATAGCGATACTGACCCAACGTGATCCCGAAACCGACAAACCCGGTGAACCCGATCTTTATCAAGAAGGGTGTTTAGCGCGGATTCTTAAGGTCGTTAAGATCGCAAGCGACAATTATAGCGTGATTATTCAAGGACAATCTAGGATTCGCGTAAAGAGCATCATCCAAGAAACGCCATTCTTTGTGGGAGAGTTTGAGCTTCTTGAGGAGCCCAATACTACCGAAGAAGAAAAGGTGGAGATTGATGCGTTATTTATGAACCTCAAAC